>NZ_PQCB01000033.1:0-161287 GCF_002964745.1 Pseudoalteromonas sp. T1lg24
TTCTTGCTCTTCTTTTCTGTTCATCTAAAACCTCAACTAACACATCATAAATATATAAAAATGTGTCAGCCAAGGTCTAAAGATTCACACTTTAATCAAGTTACACAAAACAGCAGGCTTGCGCTCCTTCGTCGCTTATTTTAGCCTTTTATTAAGGCGTTACGACTGTCCGCTTGAACTCACTGCACTTAAGTGACTTTCAGATTTGATTGAATCCTATTAATCAAATCTGAAAGACCACGTTAAAACTGATTTATTATTGCTCGTCAGGCTCAAAACCAAATTCACCACTAATATGATTTGGATAACCACAAATAGCGCGAGATGTTGCCATGCCCGCCATGGTTGCGGCTTCTACACAACCTGCATTAACACCGGTTTTGATCCAATCTCCGGTAATCAGCAGATTAGCAAATTGCGTCCCATCCGTTGCTAAACGGTATTGGCTAGAATCAACCACCGACATTACATAACGTTCACTGGGATCGACATTTGCGCGCCAATATTGGCTATCAAAACGGGCCTCTCCTACCGCATTTGTCGTATCCATAAGTGCTTGCCAATCAAATTCACCTTGTTTAGCAATATCTGGCCACAGTGGATACATTTGCTGCGTAAGTTTAAAAACGCTATTGGCTTTTACGCGTGCATTACACACGGCTTGAAAATCACTCTGGGTACTTGGTGCAAAACTTTCTTGCGTAAATGCGCTACAAAAATAGGCGACATTTTTCGGCTCGACATCACCTTGCCAATCTTCTTTATTAATCAGCTGATCCATTGACGCCCAAGTATCAAAGGGTTCGCTAAAGCCACTTAAAATTGGTTGCTCACCACTTGCGGGCGTATACGCCCAACCTGTTTCATCGAGTGGTTTGTCTAACCACAATTGAAACGCTTGTGTTGCTACGGCTTTGACTTTTTGTGAGGTTAAACTTAATCCTTGATCTTTTGCTAGTAACTTTTCACATAAATGAGGCAAGCTGGCGACCGATATGCCATAAATGACTTTATCAAAATCAACGCCCTGTTTTAGCGTCACTTCAGGCAGAGCTTCGCCAAAGTGTTGCTGATACACACTTGGCCAATCACTGTAAAAACTTTCTAAATTAATATTGTGCTGTTTAATTAGCGCTGCTTGTTCATCGTTAATTTGCTCATATAGTGGGAAAGACGGCCAGCATGGTAGTCCTTTTACATCAACAAGCGGATGGTAACGCCCTGTTTTTAGTGCAACCTGCTTTATCAGTTTAATCTCATCGACACAGTTTTCGCCATCATTGCTTTGCGTTGGCAAAAGTTGCGTCACTTGATGGAAATATTCAAACTTAACACCGCGTTTAATGAGTAACTCGTAAATCGGACTAAATATGGTGTCGCCCATACCTGCTTGCATTTTCCACATTACTCCGCCGTGATAACACAGCGATAAACGCAGCATTGCCAACGCAGCTACGCCAGCTTCCACATTGGGTTTTGCAAAGTCCCCGTCTTGGTATGCAAAGACAAGATCGTAAAACCCCCGGACCGGCGCAGAATCAACTGAAAACTGTGTGTTTGCCCCGTGTTTTTCTAACCACGCTCTAAAATCAAGATTGTTAATTGCGCCAAAGCCACGTTCAAATACCTTGTCTTCAATTAAGCCTTCCATCATGGCAAGGGCTAAATCAGCGCAAATATAAAGGCGACGAATATCAGCGTTATCTTCAAGTAAGTCTTCAAATTCTTCGTTTAACCAACGCTTAAAACGTCGGATCACCCACTGAATCGCGGATGGGTGTTTTGTATTAGATAGGTTTTTATCGCTAGCACGCTTATCAAAAAAGTAACTAAGCTCGCTTAGCGTAACTTGAATATGTTTTGAGAACGTTTCTAACGAATCTTCGGCATCGTCTTTAAACTCTTGCCATTCGTCTTTGATATCGTCGACTTTTTCTTTTACTTCATCAATAAAGTGGGCAAAAAGGTTTTGTTCTTCATCGTTTTCAGGCGTTTTAATATCGCGCACTTTATTCAATGAGTTCGCTTTGTGTTCTAATTCGCCGACAAACTTTTTTATCCAAAAATATAATAAGCGTGCGATTTCCCAAAAGTGTAAATCCAATGTGCCATCCGCTGGGTTGCCCGGAATTAGCGGAAAATCAACAGGCCATGTTTGCCACTCGTTATCAATCAGCTCTTGTAATACAACATAACTGTGAGGCTTAAACGCCTCTTGACAGGTTGCTAACGGCATGCTGTCGGGGCGTGCTAATTTTTCGTAGACTGATTGAATCATTTTAAAAGAATTTACATAAGCGCCAAACCATACGTGAAGTCCGTGCTCTTCGATACGTTGACCCAAATACGGGTTGCGGCCACTGGCGCCTTTACCACCAATGCGCCAACCTTGCTGATACACTGTGATATCGTACTTATCTTGCCAGTTTTCATCGTCTGTTAAATACACCGCGGCGGTCATCGCTGACACGCCACCGCCAAGTATCACAATTTTTTCTTTTGCCATGTTAAAGTCCTTTTGTAGCGATAATTTCACACGCTTTTTCTTGGTCAAAATCCATTACAACATTAAATGGTAATAGCGCACGATGGGTGCCGGGATAAATACCAAACATCTCACCAAGCGGAAACGTATCAAGCTGATACACGGTCACATCAAATTCATGCTTAAAGATTTTAGCGCTGTGTACCTTCTTGATAATTGACGGAGAATGTACAACGCCTTGGTAAACTGCTTTACTGCCATCACCATTTGGTAATTGCTTAAATAGGATCTGGTCCATTTGCGGGTTTACAAAACCATCAAGCAACTGCTTTATAGCGTTTAAATCAAGATCAAAAAAATCAGTATCGGACTTTAAAATTTCAAACGCTTCTTTCACCAATTCGACAAAATCACTCACAGGGTGTTCGCCGCCTTGCTCAACTAAATTTACTTCAAGCAGTTTATGCTTTGCCATTTTGGTATTCGGCGAAAAAGGCTGGAAGGCATCAAGGGTAAGTTCAAAAAACTGAGGTAATTCACCAATGTTTGGCATCTTATAGTCACACAAATATTTGTTATAACCCCAGGTCTCGCGTCCATTAATCAGTGCATAAATATTGTTTACGGTAATAAACGCAGGATACCAATAAATATGGTCAACTTTTTCTTTACCACGCTTGTTCACCATTTTGGCGACTGGTAACCAAAATATAATGTCGGTCTCTTGCATCCAACCTTGTTCACTAAACGGAGGTACTTTAGATGCGATGTTTTCGATATCCGTAAAGGTAAGCAAGGTGTACGCACTGAGCGCCTTAAAGCGAAATTCATCTGATTTAACCGCGTTGAGTGTTATATCGATATAGTGTTGAATTTTTTCGCTACAGCCTTTAACGAAAAAGCCATATTGATTGGCATTCAACATGCGACACGGTGGTTCGGCAATCACATTGCCCGGAAATTGAATAAAGTTGGGTTGTAAAGGTGCTTGCGCCATAGTCTTCCCTCTAAATCGCAAATCAAAATTAGGTATTTAACCCTTTGAAAATAGTACACACTTGAGAAAGAAGGAATAATTAGTTTCTATTATTTTTACGCTTTAATTGGTAATTTCGATGTGCTTAGCAATTTCACTTGCTAATAACGCATAGCCTTGCGCGTTGAGGTGTACTCGGTCGGATTTTTTGCTGGCATCACCCAATAAATCGGGCAAAGTATCTTCAATAAGCACCAAATCATATTCATCAGCCAGTTTTTTATACACTGGCATCGGTGAAAGTAACAACCCGAATTGCGGTACCGCAACTAACATCACCTGCGCACCGTGTTGCTTAGATTGGACAATCATTTGCCTTAAATTTGCTTCGAGCTGGGTTTTACTTTTGTTTTGCAGCACATCATTACCGCCATAACAAATAATAATAAGGCTCGGCGTATGCGTGGTTAACACATTATTTAAACGCGCGAGCCCTTGGCTGCTGGTTTGGCCTGAAATGCCGCTATTTATCACTTCAATACCCAACTCGCTTGCCAGTTTTGCAGGATAGCTATTTGATTTATCTACCCCAACCCCTTGCGTAAGGCTATCGCCAAACGCCACAATGTTAGCGTATGGGCTAATTTGCACGGTATTGTTGCCGCCGCAGCCATAAAGGCAAGTTACCATAAACATTAACAGGGTGATACGTATCATATTACTTGCCTCTATGCGTTAAGCCATTTAGCTAAAGCAAACTGTTTAACAATTGTATTGGGTGTTTTGGTTTGTTGCCGTTATTAAAACGCTTAACTTGCGAACGACACGAAAAACCAGTCGCAACAAGCTGTTCAATTGGTGTGTTATCAACCGTTTGTTGCCAGCTCATTTCATAAAGCGCACGAGATTTATCTAAGTTTTGCGTTTCATGGCCATAAGTGCCCGCCATACCACAGCAGCCAGTAGCTTTTGCATTGAGTGTTAAACCAAAAGTTGCAAACAGGTTTTGCCACACCTTACTGGCATTTGGCATTGCTGTAGTTTCAGTACAGTGATTAAGTAACACAAAATGATTATCAGTGTTTGCTTCTTTTTGCTCAAAGCGTTGCGTTTCAAACCATTCGTGGGCCAATAACACATGGAAATCGCCACGTTGTTCGCCAAGCGCTTGGTTATATTCGTCGCGATAACACATAACAAGCGATGCATCTAAACCCACCATAGGAATATTCAGTTCTGCTATCTGGTTCAAAAATGCGGCACTGTTTTTCGCTGTTTTTGCAAATTCGTTTAAGAAGCCTTTCACATGCTGTGGCTTACCATTTGGTTTAAACGGTAATAGCACTGGCGTTTTACCAAGTTTTACCAGTAACTGGCAAAAATCGTCCACTAATTCAGCTTCATAAAAGCTGGTAAACGGGTCTTGTACAATTAAAACAGTTTGCTGCTTTTGCGATTCATCAAGTGTTTTAAGCTGATTTAGATTAAACGCAAACTGAGTAGACACGCGCTTAATAATGGCGTTATCACTTAATAATGGTGAATCCACATAGCCGATTTGGTTTTTCAAAAAGCGTTCTACAAACCCTACTTTTAAAATAGGGTTTACTAGAAAGTGTATTTTGCTTAAAAGCGGCGCTTGCGCCTCAATATTAGCCACTAAGTAATCTTTAAGTGGGCGTTTATAACGGGCATGGTATAGGTTTAAAAAGCGTGCACGGAAAGTCGGTACATCCACTTTAATTGGGCATGCCGTTGTACACGCTTTACATGCCAAACATTCGTCCATCGATTCTTTCACTTCATGTGAAAAATCGTAAGCACCTTTGGCTTTTTGTTTTGCGAAAATGCGTTTTTCCCACCACGACTTAGTCTCGCCTTTCGCTATCGCTTTTTCGCTTTCGAGTAGATCTATGCCCTTTTCACTTTGTAAACGCATCCATTCACGCATCAAACTGGCACGCCCTTTTGGTGAATAACGTCTGTCTTTTGTTACTTTATACGATGGGCACATAGGTGAGTGGCTATCATAGTTATAACAAAGACCATTACCGTTACACCCCATGGCGTTATCGAAACTGTCTTTAATGGTGATCGGGATTTGTTTATCGAAATGCGCACGCTTAGTATCGTCAACACTAACAAGCTGCTCATTTGAGTCAAGTGGCGTACAAATTTTACCTGGATTTAACCGATTAAGCGGATCGAATGCTGTTTTGATCTTTCTCAGTTCAGTAAACAAAGTATCGCCAAAGAAATCTGGGCCATATTCACTACGGTAACCTTTTCCGTGTTCACCCCACATTAAACCGCCGTATTTAGCGGTTAGTTTTACCACTTCATCGGAAATATGACGTAGCAATTTTTCTTGCGTTGGGTCACACATATCAAGAGCAGGCCTTACGTGCAATACACCAGCGTCAACATGGCCAAACATGCCGTAGTTTAAGTTGTGTGAATCAAGTAATTGCCTAAATTCAGCAATAAAGTCCGCAAGTGCTTCTGGTGGTACTGCCGTATCTTCTGCAAATGCCAGCGGTTTTTCTTTACCCTTTACATTGCCAAGCAAGCCTACCGCCTTTTTACGCATGGCATAAATTTTTAGAATGTCGGCCTTAGAATGCGTTACCTGATAACCAATGATCCCAGCTTGGTTATTTACCATTAAGCTATCCAGCTTTGCCAACAAGCCATTTACTTTATCATCGATATCCGCCTGATTTGTCGCATTAAACTCAACCATGTTGAGGCCCTGCATATCTTTACCCGGCACATCCTCAATCAAGCTTGAAACTGAATGCCAAATTATGTCTTCTCGGGCAAGATTAAGTACACGGCTATCAACGGTTTCAACCGAAGTCGCTTTGGCGTCCACTAAAAACGGTGAGTTACGAAGCGCTGAGTCAAAGCTATCGTATTTTATATTGATCAGCGTTTTAAATTCGGCAATCGGCGTAATATTGAGTTTGGCTTCACAAACAACCCCTAACGAACCTTCTGAGCCGGTAATAATGCGGCTTGCATCTAACGTCGTAAGTTCATCATTGAGAATATTTTCTAAATCGTAACCTGTTAAAAAGCGGTTTAAGCGGGGAAATTTCGCTTTAATTTGGCCGCGTAAATTTATACCGGTATCGAGTAATTGTTGATAAATCTTGCCGCGTGTTGATTGTTCTTCGGCGTATGTTTTTGCGGTATTAACAGCAACGGGGGCAGTATCGAGTTCAGTGCCGTCTACCAGCATGGTTTTTAAGCCAAGTACATGATCGGATGTTTTACCATAAACAAGCGAGCCTTGACCCGACGCATCGGTATTTATCATACCGCCAACCGTTGCACGGTTACTGGTCGAAAGGTCCGGCGCAAAGAAAAAACCATAAGGGCGTAGAAAATCATTAAGCTGATCTTTAATCACACCGGTTTGTACGCGCACCCATTTTTCTTCAACGTTGATCTCTAAAATCTCACGCATGTGGCGCGATAAATCAATCACCATACTGTGTGTTAGCGATTGACCATTGGTACCTGTGCCGCCACCACGCGGTGTAAATTTGATTTGCTGATATTTGCTTTGATTTGCAAGTGAAAAAATCTGCTGAATATCTTGGCTTGTTTTTGGAAATAAAATACCTTGCGGTAACGCCTGATAAATACTGTTGTCAGTTGCGGTTACAATGCGCGTTGCATAGCTGATGTCGATTTCACCACTGTAGTGTGTCGTTTTTAACTCAGCTAAAAACGCCTCTGCTAAAGGCGATAAGGTATCTTTTTGATCTATTACTTCAATCATTACTTGCTCGGTGACGGGGAACAGGGTTTGCACTCATTATATCAAAGAAATACAGCGAGTTTTGCTTCATATTTACAGTTTGTAACATCATTTATTCGCGCACTAAACCAAATTTTTTATACTATGAATAAATATCGTGTTTATACGTGAATTTATTCGTTTAGGATGCTACAGATGAAAAAAATGATAAACCATGTGTTTGCAGTAATGTTTCTAGCGCTTGGCTTACTTTTTATGGTGGTGCCAGGCCCATCACTGATCTTTTTTATTGCTGGTTTACTGTTGTTGGCGTTTTACTATCCTTGGGCAAGACGCTATTTGAGCCATTTTCAAAAAGCACTTAAATCATCTTGCCAGTTTATCGATAAAAAATTAGCAAGGCGTTAAGTTAAAATCGGTTTTAAAACATACATTCAAGCTGCTAGCTTAACTAGCAGCGTAACGATTCGAACCGTAATCCATTTAAAATTCCCCTCATTCCGCACTGCAAAGCAAGTTAAGCGAAACGTGCCAGTAACTCAGCATAGCTTTCAAATACATAATCTGCTTGATGTGCGTAGTCTGGTGTTTCGAACTCGCAAAACAGTGCACTTTCTACCCCTGCATTTTTTGCAATGTTAATGTCGTGAAGATAATCCCCTATATATAACAAGTTGGCGGGGGCAATATTCCACCTTTCTGCCAGCATAAGTAAAGCTGTAGGATCGGGCTTTGCCGGTGCATCCTCACGGGTTATTACGGTTTCGATTGGTATTTGATTGTTGGCTATTTTTATAGAGCTTGCTTCAACACTGTTTCGCGTAATAATCGCAGTGGGATAGTTTTTATTAATTAAATACCGCACGAAGTGCTCTGCCCCTTCAATCCACTTTGCACTGTGGGCATCGTCAAGTTCTAAACGCTTTATTGTGTGATTCGCGATTGACTGTTTAGGCTCATCTAACGATGCAACAAACTGCAAAATATCTTGCTCTAATGGGCAGCCAATTTCCTTTCGCATTGTTTTAAAACACAAGTTACACGTTACTAAAGTACTGTCTAAATCGAAAATTACACCTTTGATATGTTTCATACTGCCTCTGTGTTACTTGCTTTTAACGTTATACAACAAAAATACGCTAACAGATTAGGTTGTAAATGAATTAATTGAAATTCTTAGCTAACTAATTTGTTATTTTTTTTGATAATAATTATCATTTGATATTGATTGTTACAATATAACACTTTATATTATGTAATGTTGTAACATATTAATTGGAGCTTATATGAAACCTGGTATCCACCCTGATTACGGTAAAGTGGTTTTTCACGACACAGCAGCAGATGCATATTTTTTAGTTGGTTCAACCATCAAAACCGATCGCACAATCGATTATCAAGGTAAAACATATCCTTATGTAGCGATAGATGTATCGAGTGAATCGCACCCGTTTTACACAGGTAAGCAACGCGCTGCTCAATCTGACGGCCGTATTGCGAAATTCAATAAGCGTTTTGGTAAATTAGGAAGCAAATAATGCAAGTTTTAAGTTCGTTAAAAAGCGCTAAAAAACGCCACCCTGATTGCCAAATCGTAAAGCGTCGCGGTCGTTTATTTGTAATTTGTAAATCAAACCCACGTTTTAAAGCAGTACAAGGGAAAAAGAAGAAATAGTTTTATGAAATGAAAAAAAGGCGCATTGAGCGCCTTTTGTTTTGTCAGCTTTATACTGATGACATATCAGTTAAAGGAACTGGTTAAGACAATTTATTTAGCGTGCTTCTCACCTAGGTATAACCAAGTTTCAAGCACTGTGTCTGGGTTTAACGACACAGAATCAATACCTTGATCCACAAGCCAGGCTGCAAAGTCTTCGTGATCTGATGGACCCTGACCACAAATACCCACATATTTACCTTTAGCTTTAGCTGTTTGAATCGCCATTTCTAATAGCTTTTTAATCGCAGGATTACGCTCGTCAAATAAATGAGCAATTAATCCAGAGTCACGGTCTAAGCCAAGCGTTAACTGAGTTAAGTCATTAGAACCGATAGAGAAACCATCGAAATACTCTAAGAACTCATCTGCTAATAATGCATTAGATGGCAGTTCACACATCATAATTACTTTTAAGCCATTTTCACCGCGCTTTAACCCGTGCTCTTCAAGTAGCTCAATTACGCGTGCTGCTTCTTCTAACGTACGCACAAATGGGATCATGATTTCGATATTGGTCAGACCCATATCGTTGCGAACACGTTTAATCGCTTCACACTCAAGGGCAAAACAATCGCGGAAATCTTCTGAGATATAGCGTGATGCACCGCGGAAACCAATCATTGGGTTTTCTTCTTCCGGTTCGTATTGCTCACCACCCACTAAATTCGCGTATTCGTTTGATTTGAAATCGGACATACGCACAATGACGCGCTCTGGCGCAAATGCTGCACCTAGTGTCGAAATACCTTCAACAAGTTTGCTGATATAAAATTCAACCGGACTTTCGTAACCTGCCATCATAAAATCAATATCAGATTTTACGTCGTCAGACTGAGCATCATAGTTAAGTAGTGCTTTCGGGTGTACACCAATCATACGGTTAATAATGAATTCAACACGTGCTAAACCAATGCCTGCATGTGGTAATCGCGCAAAGTCGAATGCTCTGTCTGGGTTACCCACATTCATCATAATTTTCATTGGTAGTTCAGGCATTTCATCAACGCGAGATGTTAATACCTCATAATCAAGTAAACCTTGGTAAATATAGCCAGTGTCACCTTCGGCACAAGAAACTGTCACTTCTGCGTTGTTTTCAATGGTGTCAGTTGCGTTACCACAACCTACTACTGCAGGAATACCCAACTCACGTGCAATAATTGCTGCGTGACACGTACGGCCACCACGATTTGTAACAATCGCCGCTGCACGCTTCATAATCGGTTCCCAGTCAGGGTCGGTCATGTCGGTTACTAGCACATCGCCTTGCTGTACTTTATCCATTTCATCAATTGAACTAAGTACGCGTACTACACCTTTGCCTATTTTATGACCAATAGCACGACCTTCGCATAACACGTTTGACGAGCCATTTAGTTGAAAACGTTCCATTACGTTGGCGTCTTCGTTAGAACGCACTGTTTCTGGACGCGCTTGTACAATATATAGCTTGCCGTCATTACCGTCTTTAGCCCATTCAATATCCATTGGGCGACCATAATGCTTTTCAATGATCACTGCTTGTTTAGCAAGTTCCATTACTTCTTCATCAGTAATCGAGAATTGATTTGAGCGGGTTTGTTCAATATCCACTACTTCTACTTGCTTACCGTGAGATTCATCGCTTGAATAGATCATCTCAACTGCTTTTGATCCAAGCGTACGGCGCACAACCGCAGGGCGATTTGCCGCAAGTGTTGGTTTGTGTACATAAAATTCATCAGGGTTAACCGCGCCCTGCACTACCATTTCACCAAGGCCATAGCTTGATGTTACAAATACCACATCTTCAAAACCAGATTCGGTATCAATACTAAACATTACACCTGATGAGGCTTTATCAGAACGGACCATGCGCTGAATACCCGCTGACAGTGCAACACCACGATGATCGTAACCTTGGTGAACACGGTACGAAATTGCACGGTCATTAAATAACGATGCGAATACGTGCTTAATTGCCACCATTACTGCGTCAATACCGCGCACGTTTAAGAAGGTCTCTTGTTGCCCTGCGAAAGACGCATCTGGCATATCCTCAGCAGTTGCTGAAGAGCGAACCGCAAACGAAACATCTTGATTTTCATCACCATGAAGCGTTGCATACGCTTCACGAATCTCAGAATCTAAATTACTTTGGAAAGGTGTATCGATAATCCATTGACGAATTTCGCCGCCAACGCGTGCGAGTTCGTTTACATCATCAACATCAAGCGTATCAAGTACATTGTGGATTTTGTCGTTGAGGCCTGATTGGTCTAAAAACTCATTAAAAGCATCAGATGTTGTAGCAAAACCACCAGGCACAGTTACACCTGCGTTTGCTAGGTTAGAAATCATTTCACCGAGGGAAGCGTTTTTACCACCAACACGTGGTACGTCATTCATACCAAGTTCTTGATACCAAAGTATATATTGCACGGAAATTCTCCATAAGCAAAAGGTTGTGAGAGTGTGTTATCTAATCCTAGTTGAGATAACATCAAGTTGCTAAATGTGAACGCCTATTACATCTGCGATAAATTTGAACGGGTAGCAGGGATTAAGGTTTCGTTTAAAGCGAGCATGATTTTACATAGATGAACAAACTAGGTAAAGCGAGCAAAAACGACAAAATCAAGGACAAATACCCGAAAAACAGTAAAAATTAACCTTAAATGCGTTAAAACTGCATTTTTATGCTAGTGACACCGGTGCCAATAGCAAAATTAGAATAAATCATAACAATAAATTTTTTTTAAATATGATATTAAATAAGTGTTTAAAGACCCAATTTGAAGTTAAAACAGCTTTTAAACCAATAGACTCATCTTTAAGCACAACCCGATTATTTTTGGCTTATCCCCTCCAAACACATTAATACGTTCTAATGCAAAGAGTTGATATTTTAGAGCCAGTAAATCGCGCCTAAGCCGAGTAATTGCGAGCAACGTTTTGTCTGAGCAGCAACGATTAAAGTGCCTTGTCAGGATATGTTAATTGGTTTAACATTTCTGTTAGCGTGTATTTCGGCAAAGGAGTCGCCGTTTAAATACACCAAAACCTTACAAATAATTCATTAGCAAGCAGTTGAAAAACATGGAACATGCAATGAGACGCGCAGACTTTTACAACCGAAAACGTATGGTGCATTTGGCATCGTGCGCCGCTTTTGTCATCTCGACTATTTTAATAAGTTTAATCCTTGCAGAATGGCATAAGAAATCCCTAGCTTGGGTAAAAAATGGCTATTTAGCACAAGGAACAATCGTAAATCTTGATAACAACCCAAGTAAGCTTAATACTCTATTGCAGCGGGCAAGACTTCATACCGCTTTCGCAATTACCTACAGTGTAAAAATCAATAACGCACTGTTTAAAAAAAATGCCTATGTAGATCAGCACGTGTATGCAAGTTTGAGCGAAGGTAAATCGGTTCCAGTATACATTGCAAAAAATGGCGAACAGCACAACTTAAAGAGCAATATCGATGATCAACTAGCGCAATCACATCTTATTTATTATTTATCTAAAACCGCCGTCATTACTGTGCCGGTATCTTTAATTTTTCACGCGTTGCTAATGCTGATATTTGTTCGAACTCGCGCAAATATCTTGCTCAAAGGGTTTTATACTAAGCACTCTTGGTTAAATACAAACGACAATGTACTAATTTGGTTAACCCATTCGCAAATCATCGTTATCCGCTTTGAAAAACATCAAACTAAAATGCTTGCTCAGTTATATCAACAAGAAGCATGTTTAGACGATTTAATTGCCAAGCTTAAGCGTCCTAATATTTACGCAATTGATATCGCAGATATTAACGCAATTGAAAGTGAATATGCCTCACCAAAATTATTGGTATCAACCGCAAATCGAGCCTATAAACTTAGCTTTATGAATTACGGGTTAAAACATCACGCATTAACTCAAATCGCACAACATCTACCCGCGCACCTTATTCACAGCGTTAATAAGAAATCACGGATTATGGGATTTATGCCATGGTTTTTACTCTCAGTGCTTTGCGTAGCAGCCGTTTTACAATTAAATAATCACGCGCTTATGTTAATAATTGCTGCGATTTTTGTACTAAAGCTATTACCGAAATGCATTTTTCATATTTGTTCGCCACGCGAAGTACAGCGCTGGCGAATACCTGATATTTAACAGCTGTGCATTCAATTGCTGAAAACTATTGAAGTTTAAGTCGTATTAAATATCTATAGTCTTTTATGATACCTCTAAACTCGTCTACTAAACTAAATTTCTCTGATATTTCATAGTTTTCGCATGATGAAAGTGCATCTTTGTTTAAAGTTAAAAGAAAAGCGTCTTTTGCACGTTGAAGGTCATCTATTGCAACTGTTTTATCGCCAAACAGCGAACGCACTAGGAAGTCTTGAGGGTCTAGTGTCTCCAACACCTTAGATAATCTAATTTTTTTATCATTAGAATTGATTGTCGCTTTTAACGGTGGCATCACTGTAGTTGAATCTTGAAAAGATATTTTTAAAACACGCCTTTGTTTGTTCATTCTATTAGGACTAGCGCGGTGAACAGCTGTTCGATTGAATAAGAATGAAAAGCCTCTTTGACCTGTTAAACGATAGTATCGCGAACTCTTAAAAAGGTAAGGCCAAAAACTCAAAGGTTTATCTGAAATTTCAAACGCGCCATCGGCTTCTCCTACATCGGTAAGATAAACGAATAGGCTAACATGTTGCGTCTTTTTATCCGATTGACGGTGCCTGCAATCTACATCTCGGTGCCAACCTCTTAAAAAATTACCTGATGAAATATGCGATTTATTATTATTTCCATCAATTTCGTATGCATGACAGTGGTAGAGTACAGGTTTGTCAAACATTGAGTAAATTAGTGATAACACTTCCTTGTTAAATATATCATTAAGTAGGCCTAGCTCTTGCATGTGCTTCGCATCAACATAGCGTCTGCTTGCTTTTTGTTTTGCGAAAATGTCGTCAAAACTTGTATTTAATTTCTCAATTATTTTGTCATTTAAAAGTGGATTAACTTTAACAACCGCATTCGCTTTTACTGCAGTATTAACTTCAATACTAGGTTTAAACATATTTAAAAAGACCTATCATTAAAAGTAATATTGCCGCCGAGCCATAAATCGTTATATACGGGCTTAATGCAAAGAGGCCAAATAGCGCAAGCAGAAACACAGACAAAGCAAGAACCACACCGATTGATTCTTTTAGTTTAGTTTTAAGTAGCACTTAATTGATTTCCTTATTTCTAGATCCATAATGTGCGTAACTATATAATTTTATTAAACTTGAACAAAGAACTATTTAATCATCAATTAAACAAGTGTAAACAAATAAGCTTTAGAAAATATTCTCTTTCAATGTAGTTATATTTTAATATCTACATTCACAATGTTGTGTCGTGTTTAATTATTTGGTCTTATATAAGCGCTCTCACAACAAAAAAATAAGGTTATTATGCGCAGCGCATTTTATATATCCGATGGTACCGCAATTACCAGTGAAGTATTTGGTCATGCTACCTTGTCGTTATTTCCTGTCGAATTTAAACACATCACAATCCCGTTTGTTGAAACTGAACAAAAAGCATATGAAGTTAAGTTACAAATAGATAAAGCGTTTAAATTAAGTGGTGAAAAGCCATTAGTGTTTTTTACCTTTGTTGATCCTCAGTTGAGCGACATTATTTTATCGTCACAAGGCCAATGCTTTGATTTTTTAACTGCTTACAGCGGCCAAGTAAAAGACACAATTGGCGTTGAACCTGTGCCACGTACACACCGAACTCACTCAATCCATGAAAAAAGCTACGATTTCCGAATCGATGCCGTTAACTATGCACTTGCAAACGACGATGGCAGCAATTTAAAAGATTATGATGAAGCCGATATTATATTGGTCGGTGTGAGTCGCAGCGGTAAAACGCCTACCAGCTTATATTTAGCACTTCAATACGGCATTAAAGCGGCTAATTACCCACTTACCGAAGATGATTTGGATATGATGCGTTTGCCGAACGCGCTAAAAAACCACAAAAAGAAACTGTTTGGTTTAACAATAAATCCTGAGCGCCTTGCGGCAATTCGTAACGAACGTATGGCAAACAGCAAATATGCATCGCTAAGGCAGTGCCGCCTTGAGGTGCGAGAAGCTGAAATGCTCTATAAGAAAAATAAAATCCCTCATTTAAGTTCAACGCACTTTTCAGTTGAAGAAATCTCCGCGAAAATCCTCGCCGAAACCGGTTTAGAAAGACGCAAATACTAGCACGTACAGGATTACACCTTCTAATATATTGCACCTAAAATCATATAAGTTTTAGGTGCAATACACAAAAACACGTCGACAATGATCTTAAGTAGATTTATACCGTATCAATCCTATGGTGTATTCATTTGTCACGTCGTTTGTGCCATATTTATTGTGTAGGGATTTTGTTAAATAAGGAGCGTATTAACCTAACCGCGAGAGACTATGCGCGCAGTATTTTTTAGCTTGTTACTTTTCAACCATGGTTTTGCCTTTGCTCAGATCATCGATATTTATATTCGCGATGATGTGTACAAGGATTATCAAACGTTTGTAAATGGCCGTGACATTGCCACAATCTCAAATTTTCAAGGAAATGCAATTCGACGCGACGTAGTCGATATGATAATTGCCCAAAAGGCGCTTAAATTAGGCGGCTTTCACCACAGTTTCAATTACATTCCAGGCAAAGTAAATTTTCGTAATACCCGCATGCTAGAAACCGGCAAGTTATTGATTAGTTTCGATACTTATTGGTTATCTGACGCACATGCTAAAGCCAAATATTTGCACATTAGCAAACCCGTGATCCGTCAAGGTGAATATATTGCTGGGGTTTATACTAAAGCAGGACGAGAAAAAGCCCTTGGTTTAACTCAAATTAGCGATTTTAAGCGTTTAAGTGCGGTATCAACACCAAAATGGCGCACCGATTGGAAAACGCTCTCAGATTTACCGCTCAAAGAGTTAGTCATTGAGCACGAATGGATCAGTATGGCGCGTATGGTCAATACCGGCTGGGTTGACTTTATGTTAATGCCATTTAATTCAACTACTGACCAAAGCTTTAAACTTGATAAAATCAATTTGTTACCCGTGCCAAATGTTGCAATAGAGCTAAAAGACAGTCGTCACTTTGTTATTAGCCGCAATCACCCTCTTGGCTCACAAGCATACCTAGCCCTTGAAAAAGGGCTAAACATGTTACGAAACCAAGGCGAAATAAAGAAAGCCTATACACAAGCCGGCTTTTTTGTTGATAAACAGAATTTAAATATTATTAATGCGCAGTATGACTAAACGCTATCTAAAACAAGCGACTAGGTCTTATTGTATTAAAAACGCCTAACTTGCTTTGTTAGATTGACATTTGTTAGTTGTATGTGTGCTAATTAACGCCACTCAAATACGACGTCATTTCTTATACTCAATTGAAAAAAGACGTTTATCTAATCATATTTTGACAATTATGAGTTAGAGTCAACGGACAGCGTTGTGCCAAACACGGCCGTCGATAACGCCCGATTAACGGGTAAAAAATTGTGGGCTAAAATTGAGCGAAGCGAATAGCCCGCAAGTTTTTTATCCCTGTTGAATTGCTTGTTAGCTTACTTTCCAAACATTTTCTTCCATTTGTTTTCATACTTTTCTTTTACTAGTCGAGTAGAGGAATAGTTATCCTTCAACAAGGTGTCTAACTGGCGTATTACGCTAATATATTGAACTAAATCATCTGTTAAAGAAGACAAATCCCTTAAAGACTGGGCATTTTGATATACCCCTTTACCAATTTTCTCAGGCTTACAGTCATTTAAGTATAATACTTCTTTTTTGATTGGATTCTTTATCAATTCACTGATAATTTTAACAACTTCACTTTCCAAATAATCAGCATTATTTGCCAATTCGCGAATAGAGTGCTCAAAAGCAATCAGATTAACAGTAACGTAATCACCGACAGACTGCTTCTCTACACCAAATACATTTTTAGACTTAGTGCTTTCCGTGTGTAAATAAACTTTAGAAAGAATGCTACTTATCTCTTTACGACTCGCATCAACATTGAAATTTTCATAATTATAAGAACGTCGGTTTAAAAATCCACAAACGACCAAATCCAGCTGGTCTCTCACATCGATAATAAGGGCTGCAAGATATTCAGATAAGTGTTTTTTCCTCTTGCTGAGAGGGTATAGTATTGTTACTAAGTAAAAAACATATGCGGCTAGGTAGGATATACATAAACCCACTGAAAGATCAGCCAGCTTAGCACCACCACGAAAAACTTCTGGTGCATCTGAAAAATGGAACTCAAATAGAAAGATAACAACACAACATATAAGAGCCGTCAGTTTCAATGTTTTATCTTTCATAATGTTGCAGTTAATCCTTTGTAAGCTAACAGTTTATTAAGAGGCAAGTTGCCTCTTTTTCTACCGCAACATCGCCTGTTTACATTCTGAAGTAATTTATAACACTAATAATTAGTTGTTACTAGTCAGATAGTTATTTGAAAATTAACATTTTATAAGTTGCAAAAAACAGGCAAATTGCCTGTTAATAATATTAAGGGGGAAAAATCATTAAGAAATGAAATAGGCATATTTGATGCTTCTTTAGCAACGACCACTTTTTGCTCATTGCTGCCGGATAAATAATTAAATCCAAGGGTTATTTCCTCGCAGTGCCCAGACTATGAAAAGCCAATTTTTACCAAACCGTTACGCTTTAAAATTCATCTACGAGATTTGGTTACATCGGTCACCCATGATTTCACTTGCTCAAGCTGCTAAGCGTTGCATCATAGCGTTTGTATTCACATTTAAGTAATAGATGAAAAATTGTTTGATTTAGGGGTACGTTTGGGTTCATTTTTGTCGTGTAACAAACATGAACAGAGCGCATCATAGATGGTGTGAGAATTAAAATTCATGGACTAATTTGTACACCCACTAAGTTTAAAAACGGGTTACCTACATAACACTCTATTACTTGTGGTTTGAGCAAAATTATATCAGCAACTACTCCTCATTCAGAACTACCTGTCGGTCAAAATAAAGCCCATATCCAAAATGCTAAGTTTGATATGAGCTAATTTAAAAACTTAAGTTTAAAAAGAATGTTTTAAAAACAATTAATAAAAATCACGTTATTGACTGCGATGTTTAAAACTAAAGCTTTTCTCTTTTACTAGCTCACCACTTTTATTTGTTGGTGTCGTATAAAAGTTAACGTTTAACTCATCTTGTTGATTATCAATTTCAATATGGGCAAATCCCCAAGTGAAAGCCTTATTCCAAATGAGATCGTATTCTTGATATTGACGCTCTTGATAATTTGCAAGTCCGCGATGCACACCGCGCATTTTAGACGCAGCGCCACTAATTATAAGCGGTAATGGTGGTTTTTTATCAGATGAAACACGCGAACAATCATCCGTTAATAACTCTAAATCATGTTCATGCCCTGCAATATACGCATCTGCGTATTGGCATAGTTCAGGCAAAATTAAGCGTCTTAATACATGGCCTTCATCGTATTTTGTGCCGCCAATTGACCATAAAATATGGTGACCATAGACAATTTTCCATTTTGCTTTTGAGGTTTTTAAGCCTTTAGCCAGCCACGCAAGCTGTTTATGATCTTCACCATCAAGCGGTACTTCGTGTTTTTCAATGTCTTCGACTTCTGCTTGCCCTTTAGCAAGCGCCGTTGCTAAACCCTGCTCACTGCCATCTTTTGCTAGTGGGATTTCATAGTAATGCTGACCTGATAACAACATATTGGTGTCTAACACAAAAAATTCCACATCATTCCCGGGCAAGCCTTTTGTAAAACGGTAATATCCTTGTTTATCCATGTGGAAATTAGGCTGTTTTGCCATCCAAGCTGTTTGTAATGCAACCCCTTTACGCGATGTTTTCCAGTCATGGTTACCCAATGCAGAGTACACAACTAACTCAGGTTGCTGCTCAAACAAAGGTTTTAGCGGCGCTAAAATAAGGTCGTTCATGCGTTTCTGGTCGTCTTTTCCATCATTCGCATCGGCGCCATCAGGATAAATATTATCACCCAGCTGAATACCAAACTGACACGCGACGCTTTGGCACAATGTTGCCATTGCCTTGCCAACACTTGCAGCGCCTGTGTCCTCAGTGGCAATCTCGGTGCCCGGATAAACATAAATTGGGGCGTGGCCAAACTCTTCGATTGGGCGGTGCTCTTCTAGCCAATCTTTTTTTTCAGCGGCAATAAATTCAGCCTTAGTTTTTGGCTTTGTTATATGTTTTTGTTTTGGATAACCTGGGTGGTAGCCGCCATCGCCAAATGCTAAAAACGAGATTCGCTCATTTGAAAACGCTGGCAATGCGCTCGTTGCCAATAATAAACTAATTAAAATGGTAATTTTTTTCATATAAATCGCCGCTAGCGATTGGCTAGCGGCACCTCATTTAGAAAGATGTAAAAGTAAATCCGAGTTCGAACGAACGTCCGTATGTTTCATATTGTAGGCTGTAACGCTCATTACCGTGCGACAAGTAATATGGCTCGTCGGTAATGTTCACAGCGTTAAAGTACACTTGAGTTTGTTGGTTAATATAGTATTTAGTACTTAAATCAAGTTGGGTATGAGCTTGTTCGTAAACCCCTTTATCTCCTAGCTCATATTGATACGCTTCGCTTTTGTAACTAGCGCTCAAACGTGCACTAATTTTAGCGGTTTCATAGCCAAACATGAGGTTAGCAACGGTATCAGATTGATTTGGCAACTTATCATCAGCATCAACAAAGGTACCGTTGGCTGAAAACATCAAACCATTTTTAAAGTTCTTGGTCCACGCTAATTCAACACCTGTGAGTGACGCGCTGCCACCATTGATTGGCTGCATTACTTCTGCAAAGCCGTTCCATGAACCATTGTCTTGCACTTCGGCCATTACAATAAAGTTATCAATATCTTTGTAGAATAAACCCGCCGACATTACGCCAATATTGCCTGGGTAATATTCAATTGATGCATCAAGGTTAAGTGACTCGTACGGGTCTAGATCCGGATTACCCACCTCAGCCTTACGCTCAGTGATTGTTTCGCCATCTTCATCAACAATTTCGGTTTCAATTAATTGATACGCAGCGCTGTCGCCAAATGTTGGACGAGCAATGGTATTGGTATAGGCAAAACGTGTAATAAGCTTTTCGTTTACGTCATACTTAACATTTAAACTAGGTAAAAAATGGCTGTAATCTTTATCTACTTGCCACGGTGAAATTTCAACAAATTCACTGTCATTAATGTCATCAGCAACTAATTCAACACGGTTACCTGCGGTTGAAAATGACGTGTCTTCATAACGCACACCTGCAACAATATGCCATGCATTGATATCCATCGTGATCATGCCATATGCCGCTAGAATGTCTTCATCACTGGTATAGCTTTGCCCAAAGCTATCAATTTTTGAATCAATGGCGTTTACATCAAAGTTTGATTTATTAGCGTTAACAAATTGTGCAATATCACTGCGCGATAATCCTGGTCCAAATGAGCCCAAATCATAATCTGGTGCACCCACTGCAAATTGACTCGCTAATGCATCGTTAAAGCCGCCATCAAAAACAACCACGTTTACATCGTTAAATTTTTCCCGCGTTTGGTATTTTGCACCAAATTTCAACTCAGCATTATTGTTTTGCCAGACAAAATCTTTACTGACATCAAACTTCACACTTAGCGCTTCATCTTCCGACACATTGTTTTCACTTACAATTTCATCAAGCTCAAAGTTTGGTAAATCATGTGCGTTGGGTGAATGAGCTAAATCAGGTGCATCATTCGTCGTGTTATAGCCTAAAATGAAGCCTTCGCCGGCAAAGTCCGCATCAATGCGATCGGGTTCTTTTTCATTTGATTTCGAATACCCTAAATCGTATTCAACAAACCAATCGTTTAGGTGATTTTTACCGCCTAACACCATAGACAGAATTTGCTGTGTCTCGTAGCGGTCTTTTGTATCGCGGTCCATTTCTGCGTCAACAAATGTCGCTGAGTTGTCGCTGATGCTATCTTCAAGCACAGTACCTTTATCAAACTTATATTCATTGCGTAAACGGAATTCATCATCAGCGAATTCACTCCACAAAGTACGCAAGTAATATTCAGAGTTGCCCGTTGTTTTATAATCTAAGTTAAGTGCAGCGCCTAAGCGTTCACGGGTTACTAGATAATGGCGCTGTTCAATCTCTTCAGCGCCGAAAAAGTTTATGTCGTCACCACTTGATTGGCCTTCAACTTCCATCTCATTCCAGCCACCATCAACTTCTGAATTGTGTGAGCCAAACTTGCGTTCAAACCAACTTATCGCAGTTGCAACACCGAGTTCATTGCCGTTATCTAATTCATATACGTCAGTAAAGCTTGCTGATATTTTTGGGCTGCTCTCACTTACTTGCTCATTGTATGACCCTTGTACCGTGGCACTGTAGCTTTGCCCTTCTCGGTCAAATGCACTTAAGCTTTTAACATCAATCGAACCACCTACTGCACTTGCGTCCATATCAGGTGTCACGGTTTTGCTAACTTCTAAACTTTGCACTAGTTCGCTTGGGATCACATCCATTGCTACGCTTCGCACGCCAGCTTCTGGCGATGGCACGTTAGCACCGTTAATCGTTACGTTGTTTAGATTCGGGTCAATACCACGTATACCAACAAAGCGCCCTTCACCTTGGTCGCGTTGAATAAACATACCAGGTAAACGCTGCAGTGCTTCTGCCGCGTTTTGATCTGGCAATTGGCCAATAGAGTCACTACTCACAATCGATTTTATACTTAATGCGTTTTTCTGACGGTTAATAGCACCGGCTTGTCCCGCTCTGGTGCCAACTACTATCATGTCTTCTATTGCGGTTTGAGCCGACGACAAGCGCACATTTTTCTCTACAATGCCACTTTCGTTAATTGTTACTCTGATTGTTTTAGGCAAAGCACCAAGGTACGAGATGACTAACGTGTAGTCACCCGCAGGCAAGTTAGTTAACGAATACGAACCATCACGCGCGGTCACAACACTTTTATTGAGTTCTTGAATTTCGACTTTAGCACCTTCGAAATACACTTTTTGATTAGCATCGCTAACGCGACCAGAAACGGTATTCGCTGCTACTTGGCAGGATAAACAACTAGCAAGTACAGCAAGAGTAAGTTGCGTACGCTTAAAAACTGACGGTTTATTACTTTCCATTATTATTCTCTTTCAGGGGTTAAGGCATATGCCGAGAGATTCTGTTGTCTAGCGCTCGTTGCTGAGACAGCGCTACCCTACTTGGGAGATGTGAAAAAAATATTGCAGTACAATCAACTAAGTACTGATATGGCTTAAAAATCACTTGGTTTACTGTGTTATGAGCTAAATTAACCCCCTTGCATCAACCTAAAATGCCTTTATCCCTGTAAGGACTCAATTTCTGTCATAAAATTGATACCTTTTATGAGCTAATCTAACCCTACTCATATAGCTTTAAACCCAAGAAAATGAACAAAAAGCCTGTTCAATTATTATGAAAATCACCAACCTTACGCTGCACAAACATTTGGTCTTTGCCTTTTTCACTTGCTTACTACTCTTGGTCAGTTCGTTTATTCACATGAGTAACGCAAAACCCGTTGCCAGCATTAAATGGCTCGATGTTATTGGTGAGGGCGGTATTGCTGTAATTACCTTATGCTGGTTAATTGTTACGCTTTACACCCGCCCGAAAGGAAAGTTAACCACGCTGTTATTCATTGGCATAAGCATGGTGCATTTTTCCATGTTACTTGACCTGCTCGATGAATTTTTTCGCTACAAAAATGAGTATGCGTGGTTTTCACGGCTTGAGGCAATTCCCGCAGTACTTGGGCTCGTGATGATGAGTTTCGCCCTTTACTACTGGCATAAAGAACAGCAAATAATTAATAATCGTTTAATTAAAAGCGAGCGTTTTTATCGAGAACACAGTTTTTACGATATGATTTCGGGACTGTATTCAGCAAGTTATATGAAAAAGCAAATTGCCGCTGAGCTTGTTCATTTCAATACCCATAACACACCATTTTGTATAAGTGTGTTCGACATAAAATCGTTTAATCTTTATTTGCGCGAACAAGGCCGATTATCTGCCAATAAACTATTACATGATATTGCCAGTTTAATTCAAGTAAACATTCGCGATAGCGACTTAGCCTGCCGTTACGCTGGAGATCGCTTTATTGTACTGATGCCAAATACTAAACAGCATCAAGCCCAAGTAATTAACACCCACGTTGCGAATATGGTTAAGCAACACGTCTTGTACTTTGACAATAAAACCCTTTTTAACGCAATTCATCAGTCAAGTATCGAGGTAACGCGTGGCGATGATGTGACCTCTTTGCTGATGCGATTAAACCACACCTTAACGCTACAAAAGCAGGTGGCATAGTTTGGCAAACGTGACCTTTTTTGAATGCAGCGATAACGTAATTCCAAGTGCACTTTTGTTATTGCCTTTGCTTGAACTTTGCCAGCAGCAAGGCGTAGATACCAGTAAAGTGCTAAACGGCAGCAAGTTGGCTTATTACGACCTGTTAAAAAGCGACATAAACATTAGTTTTGATCAGTTAGCAGTCTGTTGTCACAATAGTTTGAATTTATTGCCGCATAACGATTTTAGCTTTCAAATTGGTCAACAGTTTTTTAATCAATACAACTCTGATATAAAAACCGCAATTGTAAACGCACGCAATCTAACCCATGTATTCAAGCTGCTCAGGTGCTTTAGTAGTGAGTTTTTTCCGGTATGTAAATTTAGCGAATTTAACAACGAACAACAGCGGCATTTTGTTATTGATGTGGGAATTAAACATTGCCCCGAGCGAGTTGAACGTTTCTTTTATGAAACGTTAATAAGTATTGTGTGCCACTTTATTTATTGGCGTTTTCCAGAAATTGATATCACTATACAATTGCCATTTAAAGCACCTAAACATCTTGAGTATTACCACACATTTATAAAACACCCTGTGATATTTGATAAGCCATTGCTGTTGATATCGATAAAGAGCGAACAGTTGAATATACCAGCTAAAGAGAGCAGCACTATATTAAGGCGCCAAGCATTTTATAAGCTGACTAAAAAACAAAAATTAAACAGCTTACTTTCCGTTCTAGCGCGCCACATTGCGTGTAAACCAAATACAACATTAGAAACTGCCGCAGCCCATTTATCAATGAGTCCAGCAACATTAAAACGCAAATTACAAGCACACAATACCAGCTTTAAGTACGAGAAAGATCAGGTACTTAAAAACGTGACCTTGTTTCACTTAATGCAAACTTCTGCATCAAATCAAACCATCTCCGAAAAACTGGCAATCAATGATTTAACCAATTTTCGTCGCTTGTTAAAGCGTTTAACGGGAAAAACGCCAAACCAGTTACGTTTGGCGAAATAACCCTTTTAATTATCGAAAGCTCGGCATAATTGCCGGAAGACCCGGTAACAACCCGACCAATGCCATTACACCTGTAAGCACAACAAACATAATAAGTGGAATAATCCAGCGGTTCATTGACGTTAATTCTTTAGAACGTTCTTTACAGCCAATCAGGCCTAAGTTATCCAGTAACATGGTTAAAGACCAACCAAATGCAGGGTTAACCAACGCAGATGAGAACACGACAATTGCTGCTGATTGTGTGGTTTTACCTTCGCGCGTCATTTCCATGCCTGCTTCAAGTAATGGAATAAACACACCCACAATGAGTGCAACACATAGCACAGGTTGCCAAATAGCAAGGTCCATTGGGTAGCCCCAAATACCAGCAATAATACAAAATAGCGCAGTTAACACGGCACCTGCTGGAATAGGACGCTTAGCAATAGCCGCAGGTACAATGTATGTGCCCCAAGACGACGTAAAGTTCGCACCGCCCATAATTGAACCGAATGTTTGGCGTGCCGACGCACTTAACATAGTATCATCAATGTTCATTTGTACTTTTTCAGTGCGCTCTGGGTAACTAATTTTCTGAAAAACTTGATGACCTAAGAAATCAGGAGACCACATAGCCACTGCAAGCACAGCAAATGGTAGCACTACAATAAAGCTCTCTAAGGTGGGTAAGCCTAACATCCAACCGGTGCTTTCACCCCACCAATACATCGGATCCATATTTGGTAAACCTGGACCTGTTTTAAATTCAAACGGCGCACCTAACATAAAGGCGAGGCCACCACCAAGCAAACAACTTAGCGGCACAGCGAGCCAGCGCTTCTTAAAATGTTCAAGTAACGCATAAAGTAAAATCGTGGTGAAAATAATAACAAACGCTATATGCGCCATATTGATGCTTTCAGCCCAGGCAAATAGCTTTTTAACCTGAGACGTTGTGCCAATAAAACCAAGGTAAAGCAACAAGCCCCCACATACGCCCCGACTGGTCAATCCCGCAAGCACACTGCCGCCCTTACTAATCGCAAGCAGCAAACCAAATGCGCCAATTAACAAACCAAACGCCATTGGGTGACCGCCAGCAGCAACTACAATTGGAATAAGCGGAATAAGCGGTCCATGGGTACCTGCAAGGTTAGCAGTAGGTAATAAAAAACCAGAAAACAATAAAATAAATAGTGAGACCAGTAATAACTCGTAGCGCACGTTTTCAAGTATAAAGCTATCACTTAACCCTAATGGACCAGCAAACGTCGCTGCAATTGCACCTACCATAACCACTTTGCCTATGGTGCCTGCCATTGCTGGAATGGTATCTTCTAATTCAAAACGATAATCACGAAACGGTAAATTAGGGCGCCATCGTTTGGGCTGCATAATTTGTAATTCATGCTCTAAATACTCATCGCGCGTGTTGAATTCAGAACTTGGTTTGTGAAGCGATTCATAACTTGCGCTATGCAAATCGTAATTGGTGTCTGTTGGTGTTGTCATTGCATCTCCTACTACAGATGAGATTTTTATTATGAAAACACCATAACGGAGTCGTTGCGTAATGAAAGTTAGCCATAAGTCGAGTAGCTATTTGAAAAACGGCCTTTTTTCGCTTTAAATTTAATCAGTTATTATCTAAGCTTGTATTTAGTAGATTTAAATCAATAACTTAGTATATTTTTAATTTAAATTAGTGTAACAACATTAGCCTTTAGCTATTAGTCTAATAAGGTGTTTAGGGCTAACGTGTCAGAAGGAAGTTTAGAGTTTTTACCTGAGATTCTATTTAACTAATCGAAGAATCAGGATTTAGAGACATGATTTAAACGTAATTCAACCTCACAAATCTAACTGTTGTGCATTACCGCCTTTTCCTAAAAAAGACGGCAATACTGCTTAGAAGCACATGTTTATACCATTGTTTTTGCGATATTTGCTATTACATCAAGTGCATTATCAAGCTGTTCATCTGTTACATAAGGTGCTGGCCCTAGACGTAATTGGTTTCCACGGCTATCGGTTTGAATTCCCTGCTCAGCTAACTTTTTCACCCAAGTTGCAGCCTCAGGTGTCGTCAATGACAAAAATCCTGCATTATTATCAATGCCATGCTCTGGCAAAGTAAGTACGCCTGCGGTTAACGCCATACTTTCAATGCCTTGCCAAAGGCGTGTTATTTGCTGTTTATTAATGTCAGCAAGTCGTTCTGCACTCAATCCTTGCGCATTAAAAAAATCAAATACAGCCGCAGCGCGGTAATGACTTGTTGGATCATATGTTGAACCGGCAAATGCACCTTGCCCTTTGCCATACCCGACTTTTCCAGGGGCTTGATCAAGGCTTTCAAATTCAGCAAACCAACCGGTAATAATTGGGCTACCATTATACCCTTTTGGAATGCGCATAAAGCAGTTCCCTTCACCGGCTTGGCAATACTTATAACCACCGCCAACAATAAAAGCAGTTTCAAGTTGCCAACTCGCTAAACTAAATGGAATGACATTAAGCGCGTGATACACATCCACTAAACACGGTATGTTTAACGTGTTTGCAGCAACCGCAACATCGCCAACTTGGTGGAAAATACGACTGGATGCAAAAAACACTGCAGAAACTAACACGGCATCTGTGTCTTTATCTAATGCGTTGATTAAACGCTCTGCCAAGGTGTCTTGCGGTTGAGTATCAATCACCTTAACGTCAATATTGACGTCTTTTAGACGATCTAACTGGCGACGCATTGAATGAAATTCACCATTAGTGGTGACGATTTTTATCGGTGTTTGTTTTTTATGCTTAAAACAGCTTAAGTCAGATAAAAAACGTAAAATCAATTCATGAGTGGATTGGCCTAGCGCAATTTCACCGTGTGATTCTCCGAGTAAAGTTCGATAAAAGTCACGCACTTTATCAGCCTTTTCAAACGCCGCGCCCCATTTATCGTCGATATGCTTTGCCGCATCGTTAAAACAATCAAGTAATCCTTGTTTTGCTGCATTAGGCCACGCTTGATGCGAGTGACCTGACAAAAGAATACGATTGGTCACATCAAACTCAGAATAAAACTCTTGTAACTGGTGTGCAGTTGTCATTGTTTTTACTCCTATTACAGTTTAGTTCTAAGTTCAAATAACTCAGGGAAAAAGCTAATATCCAACGCTTTTTTCAAAAACGCCACGCCTGATGATCCACCTGTACCCGACTTGTTCCCGATTATACGCTGTACTGTGTACATATGTTTAAAGCGCCATTGTTGGAAACTGTCTTCAATATCAACTAGCTTTTCAGCAAGTTCGTAAAGCTCAAAATACTTGTCAGCGTCTTTATATACTTCAAGCCATGCATTTAGTACGGACTCATTTTTTTCATACGGTTGACTTTTATCACGCTGCAAATGGCTTTCATCAATTTCTAGCCCTTGTTTGGCAAGAATGGATAAAGTGACATCGTATAAGCTCGGCGCATTAAGAATATTAGATAATTCTGTGTGCACTTGCTCATCACTCTCATGTACTTTTAATAAGCTGTGATTTTTGTTGCCAAGTAAAAACTCAAGCTTGCGGTAACCATACGATTGGAAACCTGACGAGTGACCAAGAGCATCGCGAAACTTTAAATAATCAACCGGTGTTAATGTTGATAAAATATTCCACGATTGAGTTAACTGATTAAAAATTTGTTTTACGCGCGAAATAACTTTAAACGCATGGCCAAAATCACCATTGTTTAAATTGTCTATCGCGGCACTTAGTTCATGCCCTGCCAGCTTTAACCAAAGTTCACTCGATTGGTGAATCACAATAAACAGCATTTCATCATGCTGATTTGATAGTGGCTTTTGCGCGGTAAGGATTTGTGACAACTGAAGGTAATCACCATACGACATGTCGTCTTTAAAGTCGGTGTGAATGTCTTTTTCTAGTTCACGAAAGTTATGATGTGGGCACGACATAGCTAAGCTCCAAAAATTATTATTATGCGTTATACGGCGCTATTTTATACATGTGTTTGATTACGCCTAACATATGCGATGATATATAACCCAAAAGCATATCTTAGAGACGCACGTAATTAAAACATGTTGAATAAAATATGTCAGTGTTTGCCTAATACCGTGCTATTAAAATGTGTACTTTTTGCTTAACACCTGTGTAAAGCGCAGCAAAATCGCGCCTTTATTAACTAATCCGACCTATTAAATGCCAATTTTACTAGACAAAACACCCTTAAAGGACTAATATTCAAAGCGCTTAAAACATAGATCAATCCCTATTACTGCGTTGTTCCTTCGTTACTCCTTTTTAAAAGTTGTACCAGATGCTAGATGCGATATTAGCTGAAATATAAATTAAGCCCGACGGTGATAATCACCAAAATATACACTTTTAAAAAAGGTTAAAAACATGTCTAACAAAGTAGATGGCGTTGTAAAATGGTTTGACGAGTCAAAAGGTTTTGGCTTTATTTCACAAAACGACGGCGGCAAAGACGTATTCGTACATTTCCGTGCAATCCAGTCAGAAGGTTTCAAAACTCTTGCTGAAGGTCAAGCGGTTTCTTTCGAAGTTGAAGACGGTCAAAAAGGTCTTCAAGCTGCGAACGTTGTAGTACTTTAATTAGTCACTACAAGAAAAAAGCGAGTTATTAACTCGCTTTTTTTGTGTCTGTTTTTTATATTCACTCAGTAAAGCCAAGCCTAATACAACTCATACTAGTCACAATACTTGAGCAAATTAAATTTTTGCTTTGGGTAAGTTCTGCCTAGTTTATAGAAAGCCTCACGTACGCATGTAAACATTAAGTTTAAACAAGCACCTTTCAATCGGGTTCATTGCCGCAGTAATTAAGTGCTCGTTTATTAATTTCCAGCTAGTTTAATTTCGCTATTAAAGCCTATTATTGAACGCAAATAACTACACAGAAATATCGTTAATCACCTGTTTTGCTAATGCTTTTAACTCATCTGGCTCTGGATGTGTGTAACCATACGTACGCAAGCCATAAATACTCATCACCAACGAACGTGCCCTGCACTTTGCATCACGCAAACCAACAATTTCACCCGCGAGAATGCCTTTTTCAATGATTGCTTCTAACCCTGCTTGCCAACGATGAAGTTGCTCTGTAACCAGCGTTTGCACGTCAGAATCTTGTTCCGCCAATTCATTAAGTGCTTTTTGTAATAAACACGACGCTTCAGGTTCGCAACTTAAACATTGCTCAACAATATGGTTAAGATACGCACTTAAACCTGCTAAAGGCGATGGCGTTTTTTCAAAGAAGGCGTTAAAAAATGCAGTGCTGTCTTGGTTATACTGACCAATTGCTGCAAGCAGTAACCCTTTTTTATTTTCAAAAGCGCAATAGATTGAACCCGGATGCAAGCCCGTTGCGGCCTTTAGATCTTGCATGCTGGTTTTGTTGTATCCCTTATGCATAAACGCATTCATCGCAGATCGCAAAACCGTTTCACGATCAAATTCAGCACTTCTCATAGCGGACCTCTTAATCAATAGTTTGCCAATATAACTTAATTTGAATATTTGTTCAAAAAAGTACTTGAATGAACATTCAAATAAAGCTAACTTGAATAAGCATTCAAATTAACGAGACATAAACACATGGCTAAATCACTTTTTGATGAAGTTGCGTTAAACGCTGAAATCACATTACAAAACCGCATTTTAATGGCGCCATTAACACGCTGTATGGCTGATGAAAACCTCGTACCTACAGAGCAAATGGCAACATATTACGCAAAACGCGCACAGGCGGGCCTGATTATTTCAGAAGCGACTATTATTCGCGCCGACGGCCAAGGTTATCCAAATACACCGGGGTTATTCACCGCGGAACAAATCCAAGGTTGGCAACGCGTTACAAAGGCAGTACATAACAACGGCGGCAAAATTTTTGCACAACTTTGGCACACAGGTCGTGTTGCTCACCCTCACTTTTTTAATGGCAACAATGTATTAGCGCCAAGTGCGTTAAAAGTTGAAGGTACTGTGCCACGGATGCGTGAACTTGAATATATTGAGCCGACCCCTGTTACTGTTGCGCAAATTGAGCAATTAGTAAAAGACTATGCGCAAGCGGCAAGCAATGCCATAGATGCAGGTTTCGATGGTGTTGAAATTCACGGCGCAAATGGTTATTTAATCGACCAATTTTTACATTACAATAGCAATCATCGTACTGATGAATTTGGTGGCTCGCCAGAAAACATGTCACGCTTTGCTCTGCTTGTGGTAGACGCTATTTCAGAGCGAATTGGCGCTAAACGTACAGCGCTTCGTATTTCACCAGGAGCTTATTTTAATCTTGAACCCCATTCAGACGACCGCGCAGTATTTGACTATTTGCTAGATGCACTTTTAGAGCGCGAACTAGCTTATTTACACATTGGTATTTTTGATGATGAGCAACGCTTCGAGTACCTAGATGGTCGCGTATCTGACTATGTGCGCGAAAATTATCCGCATACATTAGTGGGTAACGGTGGGTTTAGTGCCCAATCGGGTGAGTTGGCAATTAATCAGGGGCGTTTTGACTTGCTTGCCATTGGTCGTCCATTTATTGCCAACCCAAATTACGTTGAACGCATAAAAAATGGTGAAGAACTTACCCCATACAGCGAAGAGATGCTGCAGGAGCTGGTTTAATTTATATCACTAAAAAAGGTGCTAACTTAGCGCCTTTTTTATCTTTTTAAAAGCATTTGAAATTAAATAAGTACTTGTCGGGTCAAGTAAGTAACGTAATAACTAGGACCCAAAATATGAAACGTTTTTTACTTTGCCTTGTGCTTATTGTTCCATTTTTACTAAGTGCAAAGCCAATTGCTGAATCGAGTGATGAAGTTACCCCTTTATTGAACGGACAGGTTATCCCTGACGTTGACGTTACTCAAATAAACGGTAAAACCACATCACTAAAAGAGTATCTAAATGGCGATAAAGCGATTTTATTTTTCTATCGTGGAGGCTGGTGCCCGTTTTGTAATACCCAAATGGGGCAACTTAAAAAGATTGAGCCAAAACTAAAGCAACTTGGCTTTAAACTCGTTGGCATTTCTACTGACGCACCGAAAGACCTAAGCAAAAGCGTTGAAACAATGTCACTGCAATACGATTTATTATCTGACTATAACAGCGAGATCAGCAAAGCCTTTGGTATTGCATTTTTTACTGACGCCAAAACAACTCAGCGCTATGTTAAACGCCTTAATTTAACCAACCCGCTAAAGCGTAACAAAGCCGGTGAACCTCGATTAGTATTACCTGTACCCGCTATTTACGTGATTGATGAAAAAGGGTTAGTACAGTTTAATTACGTAAACCCTAATTTTAAAGTTAGGTTACATGAGGATGTTTTACTTAAAGTGGCTGAAGTTTATAAGTAAGCAACCAGCCTATTAATAGCTTCATGAAGCTAGATTCACGTTAAGCAATTTTAGTTAGCTAAATACTCAGATTTAGTACTTAATAAGTTATTAGGTTAAAAGGCAATTGTGCTTATCAATCGTAAGCTTATTAAAATCCCCAAACATCTGAGTAAGTAAACATTACTTTTATGATGTAATTTGTTATCTCGAGTTTTGGTTAACTATACTTATTGGCAAATTGAAATGACTTTTATCTTAAGGTCTGTGAATGGCAACACGCCAAGCATCACCACAAGAACAGGTATCCGATTTGCCAATATTACCGACAATATTGGTCGAATTGTTGAGCATTCCGCTTGATGATAAAGATTACTTCAATAAAATTGAAAAACTTGCAGAGCGCGATCCGCCCCTTGCCCTCAAAATAATTCAACTAAGCAATACCGCTAAACAAGCCGCTATTAAACCCATTCGCAGTATTAAAGATGCGATTGTGCGCATGGGCACAAAAGAGGTATTTAACTTAATAAACTTAGTGGCGCTAACCAAGGTATTCGTGCCCACCAGTCAATTTGAAAAACAATTGTGGCGTCAATCGTTAATCTCAGCGGAATTACTAAAAACCACCTATGACGTACTGTTACGCAGCGTGATCACCGCTGATATGGCTTACTTAGTTGGTTTATTACATGATATAGACATCACATTAAACCACAAACTGTATGCCAAGTACTTTGATTCACTCGACGAATTAACTTGGTATTTACCAAAGCCTTATGAAAAGCACCGTATTGCCTATTTACAGCGTCAACATGCGTTTAATGGCGCGAAAATTTGTAAAACATGGCATATCCCAAGTCCAATTCCCGAGATTATTTATTTCCATCACCACGATAACTTGCCCGATAAATTTAAACAGTTTATCCTTTGTTAGAGACAATCCGCCGTGTGCAGTTTTGTGATTTAACGACCCAAGTTTATTGCAAGCATCAGGCACTTGAGCTTGATGTATTGAATGAGTTAATTGCGAGCAATGAGATTCTATTTAGTTGGCAAAACCAGCACGCTAATTTTGCACAGTTGTTAAACCAGCTGCCAACTGCCATATCGCTTGCTGAAGAAAAGTACCGTTTACTTGCCATTTAACTGGCGCACCAAATTTAACCTTTGAAACTAACATAAGTTCAAGCGTTTACAGCTAAATATTTTGACCTACACTTTATAAAAATGGATCAGGCAGCCAAATATGAAATTAAAAACAGCCTTTATAAGCTCGCAAGTCGCTTTGTTAATCAGTTTTATTGTGGTGCTCACGTGTGGCGCCATAATTTATCAAAAAGTCGCTAATCACTACCGTATTACGCAATCGCTAACCGACTTTAAACAAGTATTGTCTGACACCGTTAATTTACAACAAGAGTTTTCCCTTGATAAAGACGAGCAAATGCTGGAATGGTCAAAAGAGCAGTTTGACGATTATTCACAACTGCATTTTGCGTTATTTAAACAAGTGGCAGACATCGAAATTGCAGCGCGACTGCTTACGCAAATTCAAGAAGCAATGCGCCAGTTTGAACAAAATCTCAACAAGCAAATCGCCATTCAAAAACAACTTGGTTTTAATGAAGATCAAGGTATTCGTGGTAGCTTTCGAAAATCCATTCATGCAATTCAAGCCGTTAGTCAGAAAATTAACGACCAAACACTCGAGATAATGATATTAGAATTAAGACGCCGAGAAAAAGACTACTTGTTACGCTGGGATAAAAAGTACTTAGAACTACATAAACAAACATTAGTGCAAATAAAGGTGTATCTACAAACCCATAACAGCGAGTTAAAAACCCAGTTAATTTATAATTTGAAAGACTATGATTACAACTTTACCCAATATACGGCACTACTAGACACCATGGGCCAGTCGTCAACCCTAGGTGTTGCCGGTAAAAATAAAGTGCTGTCACAAGTTATCAATGAGCGTTTTACAAACCTATCTTTACTATTAAACGAGCGCGCAAAAGACGCTAGTAATCAAGTGTTGTTCATCACATTCAGCGTTACATTTGTATTTTTAACATTTAGCTTATTAAGCTCATTCTTAATTAACCGACGCATTGGTTACGGATTATTTAAGCTAAATGCATTTATCAGTTCAATTTCCCAATCTGATACCTTTTCAATGCGTAGTAATATACGCGGTGATGATGAAGTAACCGATCTGGCTAAAAATATTGATAACCTACTTGCCCATATTGAGGAACTAATTAATCGATTAAGTTTGGCGCAAAAGCGCTTAATTGAAGACGCGAAAATGGCAAGTCTTGGTACTATGGTAAAAGGCTTTGCCCATGAATTAAATACACCGCTTGGCATTGCTATTACCAGCGAGTCCCATTTACGAGATCAAGTAGAGCAACTAAAACACTCCTTTAACCAAGGCACATTGCAAAAAAACACCCTTGAACAAATGATCTTGGATGCGGAAAATTGTTTAAGTTTGATGGAGTCAAATTTAAACCGTTCAGCTAATTTAATTAACAACTTTAAGCAAGTTGCGTCCCATCAAGAATACGATGAATTAGTCGAATTTAATGTCGAAACATTTTTAAATAACCTGTTTGATAGCCTAAAACACGAACTTGATAAATACGATGTTAACGTTAGCGTCGAAGCGACAAATGGGCTGGTTATTAAAAGCTATTTAGGTGCGTTTAATCAGATTTTTACAATTCTTATTGTTAACAGTTTACGTCACGGCAGTGAGCCAAATAAAACCTTAAACATTAATATCGTGGCAAAAATGGTGGGGGCAACACTGCATTTCCGTTACATGGATGACGGTGCAGGTGTAAAAGAATCATTACTCGACAAAATTTTCGAACCCTTTGTGACAACAAAACGCGCAAAAGGCGGAACCGGTTTGGGGCTGAGTATTGTGTACAACTTGGTCACGCAACGCCTTAAAGGTGAAATCGAATTTCAGAGTATCGAAGGTGAAGGCGTATGTATTTACCTGCATTTTGATGAAGTTGATTACAATCTTCAGTTTGATGAGTAATAAGCGTGTTGATTTAGTTTTACAGCATGTATCGTGGTTATCATCTAGCGAAAATACATAAACGGTTACTATTTTCACTAAGCCATACGCTGCAGAAATAGACAGCAAAGGTCAACACGCTCTGTATTCTGTGTTAATGTAAACGCGAATAAAGTTAATTGAATTACATTATGGATCAAGTTGTTAGCCATTTCATAGGCTTGCTTAAAACAGGCAATATAAAAGAAATCACCTCGTTTTATTTAACGCAAACGCCTCAGAGTCAAGCACACATAATGCTGTTTTTAAACTTGCAGGCCAATAAAAGCGTAGAGTCTTTTGATTATTTTCAACGTTTAAGCGTCACACTAAACGGCGAACGCCCGATGCCCACTCCGTTAGTATCGCAACTTAAAAATAACCAAGCGTTATCGTTTTTTACGCCGTTATTGCAGAAAATGGCAAACTTTTCACTGCAAGATACAATGAAGCGCAATGTCTTACATTACCTATTTGTTGCCCGCGGTGAACACACAAACGTGCCCTTTACTTATGTTCGCTCACTCCTATTATTCGAAAGTAATGTGTTTTTACCAAAAGCATTGAGCCAACGTGAATCTAATGGATTAACGCCGCTGGAGTGTTACCTGCATTTAAACATTCAAGGTACAGTGTTACCAAATCATGAACTCACTGCGTTTATTGCGCTGTGTGAAATAGAGCGTAGCCAAATCACCTTAAACAGCGACAACTTAAATTCTGCATTAAAGCGATTTAAAAAACAGCGTGCCGATTTTGACCTAACACCCGATTACATCGAACAAAAATGTTTATTGCTAGCCAGTTACTACGGTGTCTCAGAGCAGCACATTACTACTTCGCTTAACTAGCTCGCGCTCTCTACAATTTGTAATCAACGACACAACAAATAAAACAATAACAAAGGTTTACCGATACATGCTTTCATCACTAAAAACTAAGTTAATTACACCACTTTGCCTGAGCTTGCCGATTTTAACGCTTGCTACGTTTAATATAAACGCTGCCATAGCGTTTAATGCAACAAGCGCATGGCAAGAGGTTGAACACGTACTGACAAAGCAATACGCCTATTTTGATAGGTTAAACAATGCAAATACAGTATTGAACCAGTTTAAAAGTAAAGCGTTGAAGGCTAAAAACAAGGCTGAGTTTAATGACATTAGCCAGCAGCTTATGCGTGCCTTTTCCGACCCGCATTTAAACCTTGGTCCCTACGATAAAGACGATTTTAGTGTGTTTCCAACCGGCTCAGATATCCGTGCTATTTATCAGAACGACCAATTTATTGTGCAAGATATCAAAGCTGGTTCAGCCGCAGATAAAAGTGCTCTCACATTAGGTTCGACAATTATCAAAATGGATAACCAGCTAATAAAGCCTCTTGTCGCCAGCTTATTTGGTCAAGGGTTTGAAACCTTATCACCACAACAAATTGAGTACGGGGTAAATGTTGTACTTGGGGGCCTTCGTAAACAAACGCGAGTGATTACCTTTACAAGCAGCAAAGGGACTCAACAAACCATTACGCTTGCCGCCAGTTATGATGCGATTAATGCGCTCAACGATGGTCCGACATTAAGCTATCGTAATTTAGATGGTCTTGGCTATATTCGCTTTAATAACTCCCTTGGTAACAACCAAACGGCGGCCTCGTTTAAAAAAGCCATTAACGCACTTAAGCATACACGCGCACTGATTATTGATTTGCGTAATACGCCAAGTGGCGGCAATACTGGCATTGCAGAGCCTATTCTGGGTCACTTTGTTAGTGCAAAAACACCGTATCAAACCTACCGCACGCAAACGCTTAACATGGCGTATCAAAAAGCACCAATGCAAACAGCGTTTGTTACGCCAACTAAACCGCACTATGCAAAACCATTTATTGTGCTTGCTGGTCGTTGGACCGGCAGTATGGGTGAAGGTATGACTATTGGATTTGACGCTCTTGGCGCACAAACGGTGATTGGCGCTCCCATGGCCGATTTACTCGGTGGCATTAAAACAGTGACTTTAGAACAAAGTGATGCCTGGCTAGAAATGGCATTTGAGCGTTTATATCATGTAAATGGCACCTTTAGAGAAGATTTTGAACCACATATATTAGTTATCCCAACAGATAGAGATCATCAAGGTGCTGATCCAGCCCTAAACAAGGCTATTGAGTACTTACAACACTCTACCAGTATGTAACGGCTGAATATAAATAAAAAAGCCTGCATACAGTGCAGGCTTTGTTATTAAACCAACGGGAAATTTATGATTGATTAACGTTTAAAATCTAACGTTAATGTTCGCAGAAACACTTCTACCCGGCTCTGAGTAACGTTTAATGCCGTCGTTAGAAACACCGCCTCTAAAACCGCCTGAACCTTCTGAAACAAAACGAATGCGCTGCCAGTTGTAGTACTCTTCATCGAATAAGTTACGTGCCGCGATATTAATCACCATGTTATCTGTTATATCGAAATTAGCGATTAAATCAACTACGGTCGATGTATCACTTAGGAAATCGGTCGCTTGAACCTGCTCACCTTGTGCATTTGTGGTGTATGCATCAGTTGCCTTTTTCTCAGCTTGGTGACGAACTTGCGCCATAACACGCCATAGTGACTGTGAATCATAACCAATACTGACAACTGCCGAGTCTGGCGAAACAGTTAACATTGGGTCGCCATTGTCATATTCACCTTCAGAATGGGTGTAAGCAGCGCGCAGCTCTAAACCATTATTAAAACGATAAAGCGCATCTAACTCAACACCTTGAACACTTGCTTCACCGATGTTTTCAGGTCGTTGATAGTCATCTGTAGTGACCTCCATTTGCTTGTAACAACCACATGATGGGTCGTACACGCGCTTTGTTGTTGGTGTCGCTAAATCGCGGGTATAAGTAACATTATCAATAAAATCTGTGTACTCACTGTCAAATACCGACACACGTACTCGGCCGTTATCATTTTGCCATTGATAACCGAGTTCCATATTAAATGCCGATTCAGGTTTTAAATCATAGTTTGGTACAAGTTGCCAATCGTCAACCGTTGCACCGCGTGAGCCATAATAAACTTGCTCAACAGATGGCGCTCTAAAACCTGTGCCAAGGTCAACAATCACTGAGTGATTTGGTGTTATTTCGTAGTTTGCTGAAAGCTGCCAAGTAAATGCATTCATATCAACGTCTTTGACAAGGCCTTGATCATTTGTGAAATACTGGTCGAACTCTGGCTGATAGCTGTAATCGTCATATCGCAATCCTGCAGCTAACGTTAACGCGTCTGTTACAGTTACGCTATCGCGTAAGTACGCATTCCAAATCGCAACGTCTGTTTGAGGAATAAAATTAGCATCTTTTATTGGATAATGGGTTGTGCCATCAGCAAGAGGGCGTCTTAATTGTTGATAACCTGAATCAGTTGTCAGCCCATTGTAACGGTGATCCCACATATTATTTTCAAGTTCACGCGTTTCAAAGCTTGTACCGTAAACAATATCGTGGCGCATTTGCCCGGTAACAAGTTGCTTTGAAAAATCAAATGCAAGGGTCGAAGTCTGTTGTGTAAGTTCACGCTGCTCTTGACGTAAATACGCTTCTCCTAGCGCTAAGCATTGGTAACTCGGCGAGTATTCAAGACACGCCGCGTAGTGCATATTCGTTACACCAGAGGTGAAAATATCTTGATAATCAAAACGTACCTCCAGCTCATCAAATGCGATGGTATCTAGCGTTAAATAATAAAATACACCGTAACGGGCGCGATTTTGTTCATCATCAGAAAAACGACGTTGAATACTGCTTGAAACGCGCGATAGGTTTTCTACTTGCGAAAGGTTATCGTCATTTTCAACAACAAAGCCTAGTTCATGAACGTCGTTAAACTGATACTGGGTTTTAAATAACAGTGCGTCGCTGTTAAAATCGAGTGGATCTGGTTTTTCTCGCGATGCACCCGTTGTATCTGGGTTTCCAGAGTGGTTACTTGATTCACTGCCCTGGCGTTTTGTGTACATTAGTAGTGTTTCTAGCCCACCAAACTTGTTAGCCACTGCAATTGTGCCTTGCGCTTGTTCATCGCGCTCATCATAACCAAACTTGAAATAACCACGGGTTTGATTTTCATCACCGTCAAGTAAATCAGATGCACTCATGGTAGTAAACATCACTGCACCACCAAGCGAACCTGAACCACTGGTTACTGAGTTTGCACCTTTAACAATTTGAATAGCTTTCATATGCTCAATTTCAGTGGAGTTACGACTCGCTCGAAAATACTCATAAGGCGCAAATGAAGGGGGATCTAATGTTTCACCTTGGGTTAAGCCATCAACCGTAATCGCAATACGATCGCCTTCCATACCGCGAATATTAAAACCGTTATTACCAAAACGGCCCATGCTTGCAACGTCTACACCTGGAATGTAGTCAGCGACATCATTAATATCCTGCATTAGGTTTGACGAAACTGACACGCTGTCGAGCTCCGTTTGTGACTTAGATTCAACGCGCTTGTTGGCAGATAATTTTGTTTTTTCTAGCGTTGTGACCTGCGTATTTGCCAACGCATATGGGCTTGCGCCCGCGATTGAAACAACTGATGCAAATGAAATTGCGGTGCTTAGCTTAGATAGAGTAAAGCGCAAAAGAGTATCCTCACATTTAAAATTCATAGTCATCGCACTCAGGTCGTAATGATAATGATTCGCGTTTTTAATGCAAGGTAAATTATACTTTTTTTCGCAATATACTTAATCGCGCTAAATCCAGCTCAGCAAAATCGATAACCAATTGATATGTCTAAACTAACCTTAAAAAGAAGTGTAGTGATTTGTCGTTAAAGCAAGATGGCACATAAAACTTAAGTAACTTGAGCTAAACAGCATCAAAGTGAAGTGAGTATTTTGAGAAAGTAAGCGGCAAATCCGTATGCCGTTTTTATGTAATTTACGCTAGAGCGTGTTGATCTGTATTGCCTATTTCTTCCATTCTTGAGTTTTACGGCGTAATCGTCAGGCTAAGTTGCCCTATTTCCCCTTTGCCATCTTTAGTTATTGTGGCTTGTTTCGTGAGATTAAATGGCAACTTTTGATAACTGGTATCACCATGCTCTCGGCTAACTTCAATATGCAATATCAATTCATTTTCAGTGACAATTTGGCCAAAATCGTCCTCGCCAAACCAGCTAATACTGTGTTGCCCTGGCTTTCGCGTTGCATGGGCAAGGTGCGGAAAAACGCTATTTTCCTTGCGCCCTACTTTTCGCCACCAACGCCTGCTTTGCTGCCACCATCTTTCACTATCACCAAGAATAGCCATTTGTTTTATTGGATTCCCTTTTGTATCTGATAGCCATATCGCAACATAAGGTTTGCGGTAATCGGCAATATCAAATTCAGGTAACGTGTAATCAAATGTCAGCTTTGCCTTGTGTTTTGATACATCGCGTTTTTGCCATGTTTTTGAATAAACAACGCGTCCGTCAGGTAGAAATAATACGCCTGATACGTCATGCTTATTAAGCCAATCAATGGCATTTACACCATTCATTGTGGTTAACGCGGTTGCAATGGCATCGGCATTTGCAGTTGTTTTTGCAATTACCGCAGCACCGATAGGCTTTTTAATGGGCCAGCCATCGCGGGGGGCAAAAATATGGCTAAACATATTGTGCTTAATTTGAAAATGACGAAACGCAAGGCCACTTGCTGCATATGCGTGATTTTCCAAATTAGTTAACATCACCTGCGTTGCGTTCTTAACATTTGGGTTTGTAAATGCGATTGGCCACGCGCCGTAATGACGACCATCGCCGCCAATATCAATTTTAAAGCGGCTTTCACTATAACGGGCAACAAGTAAGTCATACACTTTATCTATGATAAACCCTTTCGCGATACCATTAACATCAAGGGTTAGCTCCTCATCAAGGGTGATGTGTGACCCATTAATTAAGATTGTTTTATCGCGTAACGAACGGGCCTCGCGTCTTACCTCAATGCGAGATGGCATAGTTTGCGTTTGTTCAGCCTGTTGCCAAATTGGTAAAACACTGCCTAGTCGACAACTAAAGTGGTTAGTGGTACTTACTTGCCATTGCTGACATAACTTGAGTACGTCGATAAGCTCAACAGGTGCATTTTTTAGTTGTTTCTCACGATTTAAAATCGACAGGGAACTACTGTTGTTATAGCGCGATAAAATCGTGTCCAAGCGTGTTAACGCTTGTTTAACTAGCTCAAACGCTTGGTCTTGCTCAGTCGCTGATACATTCTCTATAGTAAACTGAACAGATGTGCCTAAATAGGCCGTTGTGGCGTACTGTTTTGCCACTGCGTTAAATCCGCACACAAGTGCTGCGATTAAAACCACAAAACGCATCATTTACCTTTTTTAAATTTAAAGGGGGATTACTCCCCCTGAATGTTTGGAATTTTTGACCCGCAACCGTTACAGTTTACTGTCTTGTTTTTTGGCATCGCGGTTAGCTACTTGTGTGTTAGCCTTTTCGTCAAACTCTACTTTGCCGTCTTTGTTTTTGTCATAACGTACAAAACTGCGCACACCTGACAATTGAAACTCCTCAAATGTCATACCATTGCTGTCTACATCAAGGATTGCAAAGCGTTTATCGGTACGTGCTACGCGTTTTTCACGGGCTTTTGCAATTTGCGTATCAAGTCGGTTTTCAAATTCGGCTAAATATTCGTCAAATACCAGTTGGCCGTCACCGTTTTCATCTGTTCTTGCGAACATTTCTTCACGCACTGCCATGTACTCTTGCCAAGACACACTGCCATTGCCATTAGCGTCGTAGATCGCAACCATGCCCTTTTTATTATGCGTTGTTGGCATTTTTACAACACGTTTCGCACTGGCTATTTTGCGCTCGCGTTGTTGTTTTTTAATTTCTTCTTCGCTTTTTTGCTTAGCTTTTTTACGCGGTTTGTATTCTGGTTTCGGATCTTCATCGGTGATCATGCCGTTTTTATCCGTATCAAAAAAATCAAAACCACGCTTTGCAACATCCATGTATTCGTCTTTCGACATTATGTCGTCGTCGTTTTTATCCATTGCGTTAAAGCGCATTTTTGTTTGCTTTACGCTTTGCTTACGTTCTTGTGCAATTTTTTTATCGAGACGATTTTCGTATTCGTTACGGTATTCATCTAAGTTCACTAGACCGTCTTTATTTTCATCGGCAAGGTCAAAGCGAACTTTGCGCGCTTTAAAAAACTCTTCAATCGTGACCTGTTGGTTGTTATCTGTATCCCAAGTATCAATCCAGCTATAGCTAAAATGGGATTTTTCTGCTGCTACAACTGAAAAACTGTTAATTGCTGCAATCACAGCAATGGCCGATAAGGTTTTAATTGGACCTTTCATTTTCAACCTCTTTTATAATTGAGAAAGTGTTTGGGATAATGCGTTATGATTGTTTTTTAAGCGCGCAATAAATGGCGCTTTGTTAAATCGACTAAAATCATCAATATGCCAGGTGTTGGGCAATGGCGTTTTCTTAACTTTGTCGACTAATAAGTAATTTAGGCCTATGGCTTGTGCGTCTTGCTGGGTCGTTAAATCTGTCGCAAAGCCATTAACAAACGGCGCCTGTTTCGCATTTGCCACCATAAATGCAACGTCGTGTTTAATTAACAGCTCATTACTCGCGCGATTAATGCTGCGAATTTGCGACGATAGCGCTTGTTGATTGGCATTAAACATCGCAGAGAATTGTGGCCAAAGGCTCACTAAATCACGCTTCAAAATGCCTAGCATAAGTAGTAAGTTGTTATTGTTAAGCCAAAAATACTCTTGTTGGTTTAGTAACACGACTTTCTCGCCCTTTGGTAACAGGGCCTCGGCAATGTCAATTTCAACCACACGAATATTGCTTTGACGCACACTGGCATATAAATCAAATTGCGGCTTTATCGAGCGCATTGATACATACGCATCAAACTGATCAAATTTGCGCGTTTTGTTTTTCTTAATCCAGCTTGGGATGCGACTTACAGGTAAACGCTTTGGAGGTAAATAAGTCACTTGAATAGGCGTATTTTCAACCATTGCAGTTACTAAGCTATGGCTTATTGGACTCACAGTGACAATTTTCAAAGGCTTACTTTCGCTTGCCTCTGACGCACCTACAGCTAAAGGCATTAAGGTTAATAACATGGCTAACATAAGATTACGCACGGGTGCTTACTCCTTTTACGCTGTGCACGCTAATGGCAAACACGAACCAACAACAAGCAGTTAAAATAATTGCAGGACCTGTTGTAACAGCCCATTGCATATACATTGGCAACAACACACCAATTAATGCGCTGGTTGTTGCAATCATTACTGACCATAACAACATGCTGCGTAAGTTATGGGCTAACAACCGTGCACTTGCCGCAGGAATAAGCAACAATGCACCAACTAAAATTGCACCGATGATTTTCACGGCAGCGACGGTCATCAGGGCAATAAGTACAACAAAGCCATAATCATGCAGCTTAGTGTTAATGCGCTGGCTCTTTGCAATTTCAGGCGCAATTGCGGTTAAGAATGCTTGATTTGAAAAACGCCATGCAAGCACCACAATAATGACAAACATCACTACTAAAATGAGTAAGTCTTGTTCATTGGCGGTAAGTACCGAGCCAAATAACACTTGCTCTACTAAATGGGCATTCACTTGTTGCGCAACCAACATTAAAAGCGCCGCTCCCATTGCCAAGGCAAACGCCAGAAAAACACCAATTAGTGCGTCATAAGGTACGGTCGTACGCCCTCGCACCCACTGCAACGACAGAGCAAACAACAATGAAAACGCAAATAAACTGATCCAAGGTGCGGTAATTGGTTCGCCAAGTAGAATACCAATCGATACGCCTGTGAGTGCTGAGTGGCCAACTGCTTCTGATAAAAAGGCTAAGCGTTTCACCACCACTAAAGTGCCTAATGCTCCCAACAAAGGGCCAATTAGCAAAGATGCTAAAAAGGCATTAACCAAAAAACCATAGCTGAACATTTCTGGCAACAGACCAATATTCACTAGATTTGAAAAGAATGTATGTACTAGGTCCAACATAATGTTCCTACGCTGATGTTGCTAACTCAAATGGTGCGACATTCGGCTTTAAACGGCCAAATACGTGTTCAATCGGGCCATAGTCAACCAGTTGTCCATCAATCACGGCAACAAACTGACAATACTGCTCCACTACGTGCCAGTGGTGTTCAACCATAATCACGCTGCCACCAGCTTGGTGAAATTCTGATAACACATTAAGAATTAGTGCATGGCCTTGTTTGTCTACACCGGCAAGTGGTTCATCTAGCACCAGAATATCCGGTTGATTAATTAGCGCAGCGCAAAGTAAAACGCGTTGTCTTTCGCCAGCCGATAATGTACCAAGGCGTTTGTTATTAAAGATTTCAATTTGCAAACGCTTCATAGCATTTCGTATTGCTTGCTTTTGCTGATGCCGAAACCAAACTGGGCGGGTATCGCATACCATAGTGAGGTAATCGCTTACGGTTATCGGTAAAGAGGGCTCAATAACCGCAATTTGTTGTAAATAACCAATACGCCGCGCACTTTGCTCAGGCCAATCTAAGGCGATTTGTCCGCGGTGCGGCACTTGCCCCATAAGGGCTTTAATCAATGTTGACTTACCACCACCATTTGGCCCAACCACACCTAGCCAAATTCCCGCAGGTACCGACAAGTTAACGTCATTTAACAGCAGGTTGTTGTTAATGCTGACACTTAAGTCACTAACACATACGATAGGAGCATGAATTGTCATAGCGTGTTACCTGATTTTGATGCAGCAAATGTCAACGCTTTGGCGAGCATTGTTAGGTTGTGCTTCATTTCCCGTTCAACCAAATCTTGGCTGTACTGACCATGGGTCATATGCGAAAAGTGATACACTTTGATGCCCGTCGCTTTTTCAATTACATCAACATAGCTGTTTGCCATATTCAGTTCTGTAAACAGCACATCTATGTCGGCTTTTTTTATTTCATTAATCGTTTGCTGTAACTGCGACGCACTTGGGGAAACCCCGTGCGCAGGCTCAACAACGGCTGAAACCGTTAAGCCAAACTCTTGCAATAAATAACCATATGCGTTGTGGGTGCTCGCGATACGCACATTCGATAAATCGTGATTGATTAAAATATCTTGCACTGGCTTTTTTAACGCTCGCAATTTTTTGGCATATAAAAAAGCGTTTTTACTAAAATACTTAGCGTGCTCAGGTGCCAATTGACCAAGAGATTTTGCAATGGCATAAACTTGGCGAATTGCCGCATCGATAGAAACAAAGGTATGAGGATTCACCTTATGGTTTTTGCGCAGCAGCGGCACTTGGTCGTTGGCTTTTATCAGTGTAACGCCTTGCGGTTTTATGCGATTAAAACCATCGAGTGCAAAATCATCATGACCAATACCGTTAACGACCAGTGCGTCCATGTTTTTTAAACGGCTAATATCGGCAGGGCTTAAACTGTAATTGTGTGGATTAAATCCCGTTTCAATTAGCGGAATTACCTCACCTTGGTTACCCACAATATTTGCCACATAGGCATAATAAGGGTGTAAGGTCGTACCGACATGCAACTTACCGTGCTGTGCATATGCGTTCGATAACGTGATGCAAAACACCATCACACTAAACATAATTTTGTAAAACAAGCGAACCTCTAATTTTGGTTAGTCTGGCTACTTACGTGTTGCCATTTATTATTGTTATTGCAAAGCGCATTATCGTCATGATGTGCGTGCGCTGTCGCGCTATGGAGTTGTTCGCGCCACATCACTTGCCAGCCCGAATCCTGAAAGTTAAGGCGTAATTGGTGGTTATCGTGTCGATGTATAAAACAACCTGATTTCGGTGATTCAAATTCACGCTCGGAAAAAGGTTCAATCTGGTATGTGATCAGCTCGTCTAATGTAGGCCTCATAGCCAATTCGCCTACGCTGGATAAAATAGCGATTTCTTCTGCGGCATTTTGTAATTGGGTGCTAAGGCTTACAATATTTGCCGGCAGCGCAACACGTTTACTTCGCTCGCCTGCCGTGAGCACAAGAAGTAATGCTGCAAGCGCAAGTATTGATACAATAGCCACGACAAAATACGCATTTTCCTTACGCCCATCTTGCTGCGGCACAATTTCCACAAAGCCAGCTTGGTAAAACGCGCGTTTATTCAAGTTCGGCATAATCAAACTCAGCAGGGCTTTCATGACCCGCATCAAACACAATATAAAACTCGCCGTTTGGTTTACTAAACGACACGCTGCCATCACTCGCGGTTTTTACTTCACGTAATAACGCTTCATCGTATGAGTACACTTTGAGTATTACTTCACCCGCTAGACTTGCATCAGAATAACCTGCGGTGCAGCTAAGCAGTTTTGCATCCGTATTGCTTACATGGCAGTTTAGCGTTGGAAAATGGGCATCTGCTTTAGCGCATAGCGCTAAAGACAACATGCCAATCACAGGGGAAATCAGCTTTTTCATCGTGATTTACTCAAAAATCACTTCAAATGCGTAGTACACGCGGGTAATTTCTACATCCGCCTCAGGATCGGTACTATCGATTTTATGATTGACCTTTAGCATGTAACGCCCGCCTTTTGCGAAATTGAAGCTCACAAGGCCATCTTCATCACTTTTCAGTTCAAGGGCTTTAGGATTTTCGCTGTATTGAGGGGCTTCGAGCTCAATCACCACATCTTGATTTGCCACTGGCTTGCCGTTAAATAACAAGCTTACCGTTAAATCTTCACCGGTTACGTAATCTGACGGATGGGTGATTGGTAATACTTCAAAACCTTTATTTTTTGCTTTGAGTACGTCGTTGGTGGGTGCTTTATTCGTAACGTACGACATTGCAATGGTTGTATATGATGCCGTTTCTAAATCTCGCGCACCTTTTGGTGCATTAGCCTTTGCGTGTGATTTATTGCCGCGGATGCGTTTTTCGGTGTCTCGCTTACCAATCTTGTAGCGCGAGTGATAGTTTGGACCGCGATGATATTCAAGTGCATATGTTCCTTCGCCCTCAACACCTAAATCGAATGTTGAAAAACGCGCACCTTGATAAAAGCTGCCAATACGACGAACTTGTTTGCCGTCGGCAGCGAATACTTTTACGCCTTCACTTGGCATTGCAAAATCAGGTCTGTATGTGGTGTGTGACGCAGTGATTTGAACCGGCACGTCAACCGCCTTTTCGCTATTCACCGTAAAGTAACTTGGCCAAATATAAATGTCATGGGCACTTGCTAAACCTGATGCCAAAGCAAGTGTTAGCCCTGCGGTTACGTTAACAAATTGGGATTTCATTATTATTTTCCTTTGATAATTGTTACAGCGCCAATTTCTTTATCAGCGTTTAAGTGATAGCGTTCTTGGTTATCTGAGAAGTCGATTGGCATTTTTAACAGTGAACGGCCGCCGTCTTCACGTACCACTTCAATAAACAGTTTGAATTGGCTTAATTCGCCAACATCGAGTGTTTCGCTGTATTTACCTGGGCCTTTTGTCGCGCCAGTCACACCATCAGGCGTGTCACCATAACGCCCTTGTTTGCGCCACCAACGACGAATATCCACCAGCCATTTATCTTCTTTTCGTTTAGTTAAGTGCCATAGCAACAACGTTTGATTTTGCGCTTTACTTTCAGCCCAAATTGCAACGTAAGGTTTGTGATAGTCGCCGGTGGTAAAACTCGGTAATTCAAATTCAACTGTTAAGGTATTTGCATGCGCAGCGACAGATGCAAAAAAAAGGGAAGTCACTGCAATTAACTGCTTAAGCATCGATACGTCTCCTAATGCATTAAAGTAATGATAAAGACAAACAAGCTACTGCCGAGTAGCAAAGCGATGTTGGCGTTTTTGCGCTCCATACGGTTAACCAAAACCAGCCAAAAACCACTGATCGAAAACAGCACCATACAAATTGCGCTTATATCTGAAAGCACGCGCCATAAGCCCGATACGTGCTTTGCCCGATGTACATTATTCAGCATATCGATAAGGGATAAGCGTCGTGTATCAACATGTGCTTGCCCTTCTTCAATAAATGCCTCAACTAGCGTGCTGCCATTTGGGCCAGATAAATTCAAAATGACCAGACTATCTAATTCATCCCAATCGATTTCAAAGTCAACTCCCGATACGCCATGTTCAACATCAAGCCAATGCAGCAAGGTTAAACTGTGGCTCGCATAATGAGTTGGCCAGTCGGGTAAATCGGTAAGACTTTTTGGCAGCGCAATGGTTTGCTGTTGCTTTTCAACGTCACCACCTTTCCAATCGGGGTGGTTTAGGTAAATGCCCGTAATTGCAAAAAACACCATCAACACCAATACCGGCATTGCACTGAAAATGTGTATTTTGCGCATAATGCGAGATACATAACTAACATCGAATTGCATTTGGCTATTTGACCTTGCCATACCACTAAAAAATCTTCGGTCTACTTATTTGTCGGGCAAATTCTACTAGCGTTCGCTGACACTTTGCAATAGCATATGATAATTATTTTCATTTAGATTTGTAAATTAAACATGTTTCAGCTAGTCAAATATGGCAAAAACCTTATTAACTCTCAGCACGCTAACTTATCGTATTTATTGAATTTATTTATAAAATTGCTTTTTCTATTGGGCTTTGTTTTATGGGCGTGGATGTTTTCTTTAAATTCAAGCCATACTCAAACACGCTTTTCAATTGAGGGGGTTACGCAACACAGTAATGGTGAGAAAGTATTCGATAGTTTTACCATTAAACAACTTGAGTTTTTCGATGAAACTCGCTTAATTGTGCTTAACCAAGAGTTTGAGATAATCAATTATCTGTCTAGCAACCAACTCGCCATTGCTCATCTGTTAGAACAAATCGGCTTATTGTTTTGTGCTGTAATTGTGGTTATTTCATTGCTTCTTTGGCATCAAAAAGAGCAGCAAAGGCTATCGCTTTTTGCCTTTTGCTTTGTTGCATGTGCCCTATTTAGTGGCTGCTTTACCTTGTTTAACCTAGACGTAAACAACGGCTTATCACTGTATACATCAATAGGTATATTGAGTGTGTGTTTTGTGTTTTATGCCAGCTGTTACAGCTTACTGAATGCCCGTAGTCAAACAGCGAGTACCTTGCTTGCATTCGCCAGTCAATCAGGTACTGCGATGTCGATTGCAGAGCGCTTTCATAAACAGCTACCGAATACTTTTGATCTGCGTTGTTTATCTTCTCTCACACCCGATTGTTTAGGCCAGTATCGCCAAGTGCTTTTAATCGCCAGCACTTATGGCGAAGGTGCGCCGCCAGAGACCGCGGTGACATTTCTTAATAAAATGAAGCAAACGCAAACGCTAACTAGCAAGGTGAATTTCTCAATTTTGGCGCTTGGCGATCGTACCTATCAGCATTTTTGTGCATTCGGCCACCAGCTTGCACACGTATTATCATCAAAAGGGGCAAAGCCAATTACCGATGTGATTGAGGTAGACCGCGGTGATAAAGATGCCATTAGCAATTGGTGGCAACAAATTAGCCACTTTATTGGCAAGGAGCAATCGACCGTTTCATTGACTGATAACTATCACCTTCTTAGTACCCACAGTAACATGCTAGTGAACTCACAAAAGCCTAAGCGCGCTGCACATAGAATAACCTTTAAAAACGAGGGACTTGCTTATCAGGCTGGCGATCTTTTGGAAGTAATACCCAAATACAACGCAATTAAGTGTCAACAAATGCTACGTGAAAAAGGCTTTGATTGTCAGCAACCCGTCATTTTTCAAAATATTGATATGCCACTATTTGAAGCGGTAAGGCAATCTAACTGGCTTGGTGAAAGCGCAACATCAGCTCAGCAACTTGTCGATGTGTTAACGCCGCTACCGCCGCGGGTTTATTCAATTGCAAGTGCACCACACGAATCTAACATAGAGATTTTTGTGCGCAGGTATTTCGATGACTTAGGTAAGCCGGGACTTGCTTCAAATTATCTGTGTGATCTGAGTGAAAATCAACTGATAAGTGCTCGCATTAGGCATCATGCAAACTTCCATTTGCCTAAACGCCTCTGCCGCACCATTTTAATCGGTGCTGGCACGGGCATTGCGCCTCTTATTAGCTTACTAAAAGGTATGTCAGTCAAAGAGCAGCGTGTACCTGCTTGGTTATTCTTCGGTGAGCAATCAAAGAGCACCGATTTTTATTTTAAAGATGAAATTAATGCCATGCTTAGCGATAAATCACTGACTTACTTTACCCCAGCCTGGTCGCGCGACGGTGACGGTTATATTACTGAGCAGCTAGAGCAACATGCTAGCAGTATTAAAAAGTGGATGCTTGACGATAACGCAATGATTTATTTATGCGGAAAGCAAAAAGGGTTTGGCGACACAGTTATCAGCTGTCTTAAATCAATTTTAGAAGAGCACGTCTACCAATCACTTATCGAGGATAAACGCATTAGAGTGGATCTTTACTAGCTAGTTGATAATGACAATTTATTAACGTGAACAACATTTAGACTAAAGGCGGTTTCTTGATAAAACCGCCCTTTAAATTAGCGTTTAATTCCCTGACACAGCAAAGCATGGGTATTAGTACCTAACAACTCTTGGCTTTTAAGTTCAAAGCCAGAAGCGTTAAATAAGCTTTGACATAAATCGGGGGTGAGTACTGTGCTGTGCGCCGGCTTTTTACCATAGGTTTTATGGTAACGATACAATAATTTTGCACGATTAATCAGTGACATTTTATACATGGTAACACTCATCACAATCACCTGACCAAACGGTTTTAATACGCGATGACACTCTTTAAGTAGCTTATTTTGCTCAGGTACAACGTGTAATAGGTTAGCCATAAACAAGGTATCAAAGCTGTTATCGCGATAAGGTAAATTAAAGCCATCTGCCAACTGGGTTTTTACGTTATCGCAATCACATAAGCGCTTTTGGCATACATTTAACATTTCCCTACTTACATCGGTTGCAGTAACCGACTGTGCATTGTCAGCCATCACTTTAGTAAAAGTGCCATTACCACAACCGAGCTCTAGCACATGACCCGTACCGTAAAACTTTGAAAGACGCGTTTTAATACGGTCTATCTCCGATTTACCCACGACATAATTGTTACGATTTTCAAAATCAGTCGCAAACTGCTGCCATTGATTATTTAACGCTATCATCTGTTGAAACTCCTTTTTCTAAACAAGTAAAGGGAACACTTGTTAAGTGTGTGGTTTTCGCACCATTGCTTATTTATTTGTAAAGGCAATGCACGATTCAAGAATTTAAGTTTAATAGTGAGTTTATTTTAGTTGTAGATACTAATGATAACGGTTATCATTTGCAATATATTTGATTTGTAACTAACGCTGGTGTGGCGCTAAGTCACTACTGGCGAATTTTTTGTCACTATGAAGACTCCAAAAAAAATAACCTTGGTGCTATTAATTGCTACTGCGTGTCTGTTTGAAAGCCATGCAAGTACCATAAAGGACTATCAATTATTGGTCGATAAATGGCTTAACTTGCATAAACAACGTAATCAACTGATCGCCGATTGGCAAAGCCAAAAACCTTTGCTCGAGCAACGATTACGTTTATTAAATATTGAAAAACAGCGATTAAAAGAAAAACTCGCACAAAGCAAGCAGCACAATGATGAAGTTAGTGAGCGCCGAAATCAGATTTTACTCGCGCAATCTAAACTTGAATCTGAGCAACATGAGCTTACATTGTGGCTTGAACAATCAATTAGTTACGCTCACAGCCAGATAACAAGCCTGCCCCCTCCTTTAGCAAACACATGGCGGCAATCGCTTTTACAAATTACCGATGCATCGACTGACAGTGAAACCCTTGAAGTTTTGTTACTACTACAAAGCAAACGCCAAGCGTTTAATCAGCGCATAAGTTTTGAAAAGTCCAAAATCACACTAGCAACAGGTAAACACGTGTTACTTGAACAAATCTACATCGGTGAAAAGCTTGCCTATGTGAGTACGCCAGATGGTACACAGACTGGCATCGGGTTTGTTGCAAACAATCAGTGGCAATGGCAACTCAATAATGAAATGCCTTATGCCGACTTTGTAAAAGCAAAGGCCATATTGCAGCACCGACAAGAAGCGGATTTTATCGCTTTGCCGGTAACCTTGGAGCAATCACAATGAAACTAAATTTATGGTTAGTCACTGCGTTGCTTTGTGTTATTGCGCCGCTTAAAGCAAACGACGTAATTCAATCGTTACAACACGATATAAAAAGCGCGCAAGCCGCGCTCAACAAAACCGAAAAACAATTGGCACGTGAGAATAGTAATCTCAGCCGCGAATTGCTTAACGCTGAAAACGCTGTTCTGTTACTGCGTAAAGAAACTGAAGGCGTAGTACGCGCACAAGATGAAGCAGCACTGTCGATAGAAGACGTTGAAAATCGCTTAAAACAATGGCAGCAACAGTCGCAATATCAAACACACCTGTTAACTCGTTATTTAAGTGAAAGCGAAATCACGCCAAAAAGTGACGACTTAACAGAATTATTAGCGCTTGCGAAAAAAAGCTTTAGTGAAACACAACAAAGGCAGGGGCTGTTTTATCAAAGTGAGGTTGTATTTAGCGATGGGAATACACATCAAGCAGAACTAATTGATATTGGCCCTTTCACTTATTTTAAAAGCGATAGCACTGCGGGTTTAATTGATAAATCTAGCCAGCACAATGAAGTCGCAGTATTACTAGGAAATGCGCATGATGCATTAACGCAGTTAAAAGACACCGGCAGTGCGTTTTTGCCAATCGACCCGAGTAACGGCCGCGCTACCATGAGCTTAAAACAGCAAGAGAGCATTATTTCGCACATCAGCAAAGGCGGTGTTTGGGTCGCACCGATATTACTGTTTGCACTTTTCGCGTTACTTATTTCAATTTACAAACTGGTTCAGCTTGCAAGGCTCGACAAAATCGTGCCCGCAGTAACAGAGCGCTTAACTAACCTCAATGGTGAGCACAGCACATTGAAACTGGGCAGCTGGCAAACCGAACTGGTCGAAATTTGTAAACGCTCTCCAATTGGCCAATTGAGAGATGATTCGCTTTTCAATGCCTTAAACGAGCAAAAGAAGCAACTCGACAACCTACTTGGCGCAATTGCTGTAACAGCTGCTGTTGCGCCACTGCTTGGCCTTTTAGGAACAGTAAGCGGCATGATTGAAACCTTTAAATTAATGACCTTGTTTGGCGCAGGCGACCCGGCTGCGGTATCAGGTGGCATCTCAGAGGCGCTCGTAACGACCGAGCTCGGCCTTGTTGTCGCTATTCCAGCGTTACTCTGCCATGCATTTTTGTCACGAAAAGTTAAAAGCCATTATCATCAACTTGAGCAGTGTGCCATTTCACTTAGCCAATTTAACTTCAACCAAAACATAGAATTACATAAAGGCGCGGCATGATCACATTAAACGAATTATCTCATCCGATTGTAATCGCCATTTTAGCGCTCGCGCTGTTTGTTTATTACCGTTTGGTGTATGCCTTTATTGCACGTAAACAGGTGTGTTGTTGCGGTCTTGGCTTTTGGCAACAATCGCTCAACTTATGCATTTGCGCGCTACCGCTATTAGGTTTGCTTGGCACAATTATGGGATTATTAGATGCCTTTGTTGCCATGTCTTATGGTGAAACAATGGGCTTGGGCAACAGTTTAACCGCCGGCATATCAGACGCCCTATTTACAACACAACTTGGTTTGTTATTGGCCGTGCCTGCTTGGATCCTCTACAGCCTAGTTAATCGCAGCTTAAATGAAGTAGAGCGCCATGCAAGCTAATCTAAAACAACGATTGCAAAACGAGCAACAGCAACACATCGATTTATCGCCATTAATAGACGTGGTGTTTATATTGCTTATTTTCTTTATTGTTACCACGGTTTTTGTAAAAGAAACAGGGGTAGACGTTGATAAGCCTCAGGCATTATCGCAACAAAAACTAGAGCGCAACCTGATTATGATTGCCATTACTAACGCTAAAGAAGTGGTTTACGATGGCAGTAATATTGGCGTTGCCGGCGTCCGTTCGATTGTTAGCCAGCTGACAAAAGACAAGCAACGTGCGGTGGTTATTCAGGCTGATAAACTGGTACCAACCGAGCTTTTGGTACAAGTAATTGACGAAAGTAAACTCGCGGGTGCGAGCAATGTGAGCATTGCCACACAATGAAGAAAGTAACTTCGCATTCAATTGCTTTACTGGTTGCCTTTGCAATTCTCACATCGGCACTTTCCCTTGTAATGCTTTCGCGTTTTTTGACTACCGGCGTGCAAAAATCGCTAACAGTGCGCAATATTGAGACCGTGAGTTTTCCCCCGCCCCCTCCTCCTCCGCCACCAATGACGCAGCCACAAGTAGACACACCCCAAATTGCCATGAACGCAAGTGGTGAGGGCCCGCAAATCACCATGAGTTTAGTAAAACCAGAGGTAACCTATACACAACAGCCAATTGATATCACTTTTCAGGTAGATGACATCAACTGGAGCGACTCATTGGATGTTGATTGGCAGGCATTTGGTTTGAGTGACTTAGATTCCTTGCCACGATCACTTGCGAATCTCAAATTCAACGTACCCAAAAAGATACGACGCAGCGGCGTAAAGCGTTTTGACATTGTGCTTGATGTATTAATCAACGAACAAGGCAAAGTGACGCTAATTGATATTAAAGAGAATCCATTTCCCAGCTTTAAAAAAGAAATTAAACGTATTGTTAAAATTGCCCGCTTTACCCCGCCTAAAAAAAATGGCGAGAACGTAAAAGCGCGCTTTAACTGGCCTATTGAAGTAGAAACCATATGAAAATTACTCTGTTCTTAACACTGCTATTTGTTTGTACTAGTGCAGCTTCGAGCAATGCACACGTCGAAATCGCGATAACTAAACCGAGTTGGGATTTTGAAATTAAATACGGTTTATTATCACAAGATGCTGCTAAGCTCACGGCTACCGAACAAACCATTGCGACAACAATAAAGCCACTGCTTGCTAAATCCGACTACAACGGCGCGTGGCTAGCCGTAAAGCAGTTAGAAATTAACACATTAAGCCCTGCGCTCGCGCAAGCGGTTGGTCAAATAGCACTACAAGTAAAACAGCTAGCGCACGCCGAGCGTGCTTTTCGCCATGCACTATCAAAAAGACCCGATTTACTACCGAGCCACCGCGCACTTGCCGCAATCTATTTAAAGTTGGAAGATAATCAAAAAGCAGCAAAATATCTCGCGAGTGCATTAACATTAGGTGACCAAGATGCAAGTTTGTTTGCACAATTAGCCTATTTGCATATGCAGCAAGCTCAACCCTACGCCGCCATTGCTGGCTTTAGACAAGCGCTTTTTTTACAGCCAGATAGCCTTGATTACAAAAAAGGATTGTTATGGGCGTTAACCCAAGCCGGCGATGTAAACGAAGCAACGGTTTTACTTAACCAACTAATTGAAAACACGCCTAATGAGGCTGATCTTTGGTTGCATCTTAGCCAGATTCAATTGCAGCAAGGTAAAGAAAAGAACGCCCTAGCAAGCATTGAAGTCGCAAGACGTCTTGGCAATAATAACCCAACCAATCTATTACTTAACGCCCAACTCCATTTAAACCACGGTAGCAGTGACGCCGCTGTCAAATTATTAACAGAAATAATCAACAAAGGTGACCCCGCTCATTTAACACAAATCGTTAACGCATTAACGGTTTTGATAAACCAAAATAACGTTTCGCAAGCACAAGTACTTGCCTCAGTGCTTGAAAAACACAGCACTAAGCTTAACTTTAAACATCAAAGCATGTTGTTAACTTATCTAGGGCTGTTAGCAGAGCGAAATGGTAAGACAACTATGGCCGAGCAATACTTAACTCGGGCAATTGAAACCGATGCCAGTAACGGAAAAGCTTTACTTCAACTTGGCCAACTTTATCAACATCAAAAACAACTCTCGCAGGCAAATAATTATTATATGCGGGCAAGTAGCCTTGATAATTATAAAGAGCAAGCGTGGTTGTTCAGCGCGCAAATCGCAATTGACCAAGGACAATATGAGCGCGCGATTACACTATTAAATAATGCGTACCGTGAAAACCCAACACGACGTGATTTACTTGCCAATATTAAACAATTAGAGCGATTAAAACGCGTTAAATAACAGATAAGCATGACAATGATTATTGAGTTTTTACTCTATTTAGGCTTTTTGATTACTTGAATCTGATGTAATATCGGTCACGTGCACGTTTTCTCTTATCAGTTTTACGTGCACTTTCTATACATTAAATACAAGGAAAGTAACTGGTGAAGTATCTAATTTTATCGCTTAGTCTATTTTTAACCGCATGTAACTCAACAACAAATATTGACGTTGCAGACACCATGAACTTAATCGCGCAAGCCGAAGACAATGCGCCTGATGGTGTACAAGGTACATTTAAATTTTTAGTTAAAGCTACCGGAAGTTCACGCCATGGTGAAGTTTATCTCAATACTGAACACGATTATCGCGACCGACGTGCAGTAACCATTGTATTATCGCCTTCAGTGGTACCAGAATTTACCAAAAATTATGGCAAAGCGCCTAACGCGTTTTTCACAGGCAAAGTGATTGAAGTTACGGGTGAAGCAAAGCGCGAAATTATCGATTTTGTTTCAAATGGCAAAAGAACAGGCAAATACTATTTTCAAACTCATATCCGTGTGTCGTCACTTGAACAAATTAAGGTATTAAGCTAACCCAACAATTCGGGATTGTGCGCGAGATTAGCGCAATCCCAACCTTTAATAATCACTGACCGAACGCTTTGATTAACTAGCGTTGTAAACCATAAATAGCATGGTCGACTATGTTGCCATTAAGATTCTCGGCACGTGTAATAACCCCTTCTAACGAAAACCCAAGACGCTCACAGACATTTCGGCTTGCAGTATTGTTAACGGCAACTGCAATCTCAACTTTTTCCATTTCGTATTGCGTAAACGCCAGTTCAATCAATTTAGTAACGGCGCGCGTAACAATGCCCTTGCCCTGAAAATCACAACTAAGCCAGTACCCAATTTCTACCTTTTTAAGCGTATGATCAATGGAATTAAAACTCACATTTCCCACTAATTCGCCTTGATAAATCATGGCACACACCAGCGACTTTCCATTAGCATAATCAATCAGTGAGCGAGTAATAAAATTCGAGAAAAACGCAATACTGTCGGCATGACTTGGCCAAATCAACCAACGACTTAAATAATCACGTTGCTTTGTTACGATATCAAAATACGTAGTTGCAAACTTGGCATCAACTAACGCTAGTTTTAACGTGTTATCAACCGCTAGAGTAAACATAATCCACCTCGTTAAGCGCTCTAAACCATTGGTATAGTTTCTTTAACAAACAAAAAAGGGCCTTTAAGGCCCTTTTACACATCAGATTACGATTAACGTATTAATAAATCAACAATGTTTACACTGATGCGCTTCAATTTGCAGTACGCTGTGCTTCACCAAAAATTCTTGCAACAAGCACTTTTCGACGGCTAATTGACATAAATCGTGATGAAGTTCTTTGGTGCAACTCGGCTTTAGAACAATGTGTGCGCCGACGATCGTTTTACTGCCTTGCTTATCAACCGTTACATTGTGAACGCTGCTAATGTGCTCCAGATTGGTTAATCGTGATTCGATATCTGTCGCCGCTGGCAATGCGCTATCAGTTTCAACTAGGCCATCAATACACTTTTTGATCACTCGAAAACCTGTTATCAGTACAAAAGTGGCAATAATTAAACTTGAGAAAATATCGATATCGACCCAACCAGTAAAGTAAATCACTATACCGGCGCTAAATGTTAATACCGTCGATAACAAGTCTAAAAAGCTGTGTAAGAATACCGCATAAACGTTAACGCTTTCTTTGCGTCCTTGATACAACACATAAGCCGATGCCGCATGAAATAAAAAACCAAGGCCAGAGACTGCGGTCATTAAAAAGGTATTTACCTCATGAGAGTGATCTGCGTGATTTACAAGCTTATTAGTACTAGCAAAAATAATCGTCGCTGCGATGGCTAAATACAAAATACCATTAATTAAGCCACCAATGAGCTCTGCTTTTTTATAACCCGCGTTATAGTTTTTTGCTAAGTGAATCGCAATGCTTGAGGCGATTAACGCCACTACCAACGAACTGTTATGAACAAATAAATGGCCGGCATCAGCCAGTACCGCCATAGAGTTGGCAAAAAACGAAACAATAAATTGAATCACCATAAAAGTGCTTGTAATAGAAAGGGCGATGAGTAAACGGCGCCTTGCAGTTTTATGGGTGGTGATATCTGTCATGAATGGGGATAAGTTAGAAACTAAAATGTTATAGTGTTTCAATTATAACGGTTAGTTTTCATAAAATCACTCCTAGCGCTTCTAAAACCTAAAATAAAATGATAGATTTTGCATATTGCATACAATAAAGAGTATTTTCATATGACGATAGGTGTAGGTGGCAGCACAATAGAACAAGCTTTAGCCAAATTAGATAATATGACGCAACAGGTTGCGCCAATTTCAAACGACGAACTCAACGCCCGTTTACAAAAAGCGCAATCACTAATGCAACAGCAAGGCATTGCAGCTATGTATATTGATGCGGGTACTAACCTAACCTATTTTACCGGTTTAAAATGGTATAAAAGCGAGCGTTTAGTTGGCGCTATTTTGCCAGCAAAAGGCGAGCTATGTTACGTCGCCCCGCATTTCGAACAAGGTTCACTGAACGATTACATGAAGCTAAATGGCGAGTTTTTTGGCTGGCATGAACATCAGAGCCCTTACGCGTTAATTGCAGAAATACTGCAAAAACAGGGGATCAACGAAGGCAAACTAGCTGTCGACCCAAGCGCTGGTTATTTTCTTGTCGACGGTATTATAAAAGCAAACCCGCAACTTACAGTAATTAACGCTGATGTTATCACCGCGCCTTGCCGTGAATGTAAATCTGATGCGGAAATCGCCCTGATGCAAACCGCGAAAAATATGACATTAGAAGTGCATAAAGCCGCAGCAAGCATTTTAAAACCAGGTATTACGACAAGCGAAGTTGAAGCGTTTATCAACCAAGCTCATAAAAAGGTTGGTGCATCAGGTTCATCGTTTTGCATTGTACTGTTCGGTTTAGCAACATCTTTCCCCCATGGTGTAAAAGATCCTCAAGTACTACAAGAAAATGATTGGGTACTGATTGATACCGGCTGTATTGTTGAAGGTTATCATTCTGATATTACGCGTACTTATGCGTATGGTGAAGCAACTGATGAACAGCGTGCTGTATGGCAAGTAGAAAAAGATGCGCAAATCGCGGCATTTAATGCTGCCAAAATTGGACAAGCTTGTGAAGTGACCGATGCGGCTGCCCGCGTGGTAATCGATGCTGCTGGGTTTGGTCCAGAATACGAGCTTCCCGGTTTACCGCACCGTACTGGGCATGGTTGCGGCATGGATATTCACGAATCACCCTATTTGGTAAAAGGCGACACCACACCACTTGCTGAAGGTATGGTATTTAGTAACGAGCCGATGTTGGTATTACCGGGTAAATTTGGTGTTAGACTTGAAGATCATTTTTACATGACTGATGAAGGTCCAAAGTGGTTTACAGAGCCAGCGCATAGCGTGGATGACCCATTTGGTTTGGCATAAACAACACAAAGGCGCAGCTTGCTAGAATAAGCTGCGCTTTATGATTGCAATCCCTGATAGAGTTGTTGGTTTTCGTTACGGTGTAAATTAAACAAAAACTTTCTTAAACGGTCACGTCCGCGTTGAACTTTGGCAATTTTCGCAGCTACAACATCGCGCTCTACTCGCACTGCTTCAAACTCTAGTGCTACTTGTTCTTCGTTAGGCAAGCTAATACATAACGACTTTTCGTTTAAAATACGTTTAAGGCTGCGACGGTCGCTCACTCGAAACGCAATGCCGGTACTTGAAAGTGACAATAAGTCGTGTGCCTTGCCTTTTTGGTCTTGCAATTCCACATTAACAAAATCACCGCCACGCCAACTGCGCTCACCATTTTGAATATCGACGATTTCAGGAGTACCGAGAACCGGTTTAAACTCACCGTTCTCAATTGTCATTTCGAGCGGAAACCACAACTGATAATGACTAATCTCAGCCAGTAATGTCAGTTTAGATTGCTCAAATACTTGATAAAGATTGCTTGGAATTTCAGATTTAATGCTAAGCGCATGGCCTGACTCTTCAGTTTGCTCAGGTGTTGATTTGTCTGCAAACATATTAGAGAAAAAAGCTAACTCTTCTTGTGATAATTCCATGCCCCAACCTTTCTTGTATTTAGAGCCTTCCACGTATGAATTGTTAATTTTTTATAGAGGAGAATGGGCTCTAGGTAACAAATGTCCCCATAAAGTAGTGCAAACTTTATCGAAATTTTTGATTTAACTCAATGTTTCGACGGTGATTTTGTGTATTTAATCAACAAAATTGCGTTATTTTTGTAATGTATATTTGACAAAATGTAACCAAACGACTACCAAAGTGGCTTTTTTCTTGTTATTCGCCTCGCTAAACTGGCAACTAATCGTTTATCGATTAACATTTTGCCGGCGTTAATGTAAACATGCACAAATTTATATTTGAAGGATCTCACATGAAAAAGTCTTTATTAGCACTTGCGCTAACGGCGAGTGCTGCAATGCCTGTAGCAGCTGAGCAGTTTAACTTTTCAAACGCAACGACCTCCGACGCAGATACACTTGTTTTATTCACCCATGAAAAGCAAGACGAAAACGTGTTTTCAAACTACCCTTTTGCACGCCAACTTAATCAAGCAATCGCCGCAAATGAATTTAGCGGTAAGTTTGCCACTAAGTTAGAAGTGGTTGCGCCACAAAACAGTATTTATAAGCGCGTAATGGTTATCGGTCTTGGCGATGACAACAGCTTGACACAATCAGAGCTGACAAAATTAGGCGGTAAGCTTTCTGGCATGTTAGAACAAAAATACATTCAGAATATTGCTGTTGATGCGTCATCATTTGCAAGCTCTGATCTTGCGCAACTTGCTCACGGCATTAACTTACGTGCATACCGTTTTGACAAATACCAAAAAGAAAAGCGTGAAGAAAAAGCGTTTACCTTTATTTCAGCAAACGCAAACACAGCAAAACAAGAATACGCTCACTTAGCTAATATTGAAAAAGGTGTATTTCTAGCACGCGACTTAATTTCTGAAGTCGCTACAGAAATGACGCCTGTTGATTTTGCAAATGAAGCGAAAAAACTGAAAAAGATTGGTGTCGAAGTATCTGTATTAACACCAAAAGAAATCAAAGAACTTGGCATGGGTGCGCTTGAAGCAGTTGGCCGTGGCAGCAATGAAGGTTCTCGTTTAGTTGTTGCCCATTATAAAGGCAGCGACGATGCACCCATTGCGCTTGTTGGTAAAGGCATTACCTTTGATTCAGGTGGCTACAGCATTAAAACAGGTTCATCAATTGCGCGCATGAAATCTGATATGGCAGGCGCAGCAGCAGCGCTTGGTACGGTAAAAGCGCTTGCGTTAAACAAAGCGAAAGTTAACTTAGTTGCAGTAATGGGCATGGCCGCAAACATGGTATCAGAAAGCTCTGTTGCTCCTGGCGATGTAGTGCGCACTGCAGCGGGTCACTCGGTAGAAATTCTAAATACTGATGCTGAAGGTCGTTTAGTACTTTCTGATGCGCTTTGGTATGCACGTACGCAATTTAAACCTCAAGTTATGGTTGATATTGCAACGCTTACTGGTTCAAAAGTACGTGCCGTTGGTAATCGCTATGCTGCCGTATTTTCAGATGATGACAGCCTAGTTGAATCACTGACAGTTGCTGGTAAACAAGTAAATGAAAACCTATGGCGTTTACCACTTGGCTACAAAGATATGCTTAAAAGCCCGATTGCAGATTTCGCTAATATCGGTTCAGGTGGTCCGGGCGCAACAACTGCAGCGACTTTCCTACAACAGTTTGTGGGCGATACTAAGTGGGCGCACATTGATATAGCCGGTAATGCGCTTGCATCATCAGCTAAAAATGAAGTGCCAAAAGGTGGTACAGGCTACAGCGTACGTTTATTGACTCAGTGGGTTGAGAATCAAACTAAATAACTAACTTGATAGTACGACTTGATAGTACGCTAAAAATAAAAAAGTGGGCATTGCCCACTTTTTTGTGTTTATGTGATCCTTAAAGATCAACAAGTTCTAATACATAAGCTTAAAGCTGCCATGCATAACTAAATTTGGTAAAGAACGTACGTTCATTAGCTTTTAGACGTTGTTCGTCATCATCGCTAAAGCCGTTGTCTGAATACCCTAAATAAAACAATGTTTGCGGATTAAGCTTATATGAATAAATCAACTGAGTGGCAAAATCGCGTTCTTTATTGATCTGATTAGTGATCTCAAGCGGTGAATCACCATACTTGCCCACTTCATACTGCACAACAAGCTTCAACATGCTTTGCATATTAAATTTAAGGTTTACACGTAAGTCGGTTAGGTTAACGCGAAACGACAGGGCGTCATCGAGCTTCATTTCACTGTAAGTATGCGCAAGTTTAAACTGTAAATACTGATTCAAATCCCATGTTATTTTTGGGTTTAAATACAATGAATCACCAAGCTCCGCATTACGGTAATCGATGCGTTTACCTTCACGCGCATAAAGTGATATTTTTACATCACCCGTTGGCTTACCTGAAAACCACCAATCTCCATATTGTTCATCGTAATAACGATTTCCATATTTCGTTTCACCTGCGATATACCCTACTTCTGTGTAAATATTGTAGATAGCCTCAAGGCCTGCGTATATTTCAAGTTCGCTGGCTAATTTATCGCCGTGTCGTTCGTAATTGATATCGTAATCGCCTTTCAGCCAATAATCCGTTACCGACTCGCCTTGTGGCATATACCAATGATAGCCGCCACCAACCAGCGCTTTTTCATAACCAGCACGTGTTACAAAACCTAAATCCGAACGAAAATCGGCATCAACTTGTCGATATGATGCTTTTAAATCATATGCTTTAGTGTTTCGTTGGTACTCAACATACGCGGTATGTCCTTGTTGATTTTTAGCAAGGTCAAAGTCAGTGACTAACTGTTCGGTGTTTTTAGTATCAGAATAAGCAAATTGATAGCGGATTTGGTCTTGTTCAGACAAATACGTTGCACCATCAACCGATGCTAAATTGTTATGATAGTTGCTACTTTGGCGGCTAGTAACCAACATACCTAAATTATCGCGTGAACCGTAATCAAGTTGATAACTGGCAATCCCTGCATGCGCTTTTTCATCAACAACGGCTAGGTTAGACCCTTGCGTGCCAGGTAAAATCAGCGCACTTTGCTGGTCATTAGCATAAAGAACGCCATAGGTGTGATTACCCGATTTACCGGTTAATTTTGCTCCCACATCTGGGTCAGCGATATTTCGGGTATGAACAAAGTTAAATAACTCCGTTTCAAATGTATCGGCTCCATCCAAGAAAAACGGGCGCTTTTCTTCATAAAACAAAGCAAATGTACTGTTTACATCAAGCTGGCTGGCATCAGCTTCAACTTGCGAAAAGTCGGGATTTATCGTTGCGTTAAGTACCGCATCCGATGAAATGCCGTAGCGAATATCTAAGCCAGGCTCAATGTCGGCATCACCATTTTGCCAACTATCGTTCTCACGTACATCACTACGACTTGCCGTTAGTGTCGGTGTTAATTGTAAGTTTTGGCTTGGTTTTGCATGTTCAAAACCAGTAATTTTATCAAACTGACAGAAACTACATTTAATGTCGTAATCAAATTTTATATTTGAGAATTGATTTAGCACACCACGTGGATAGTTACGGTATAGCGATAAACCCCATGTTTGCTTACCATCGACAAGCGGAAAACGAATTGCCGTAAATGGAATAACCATTTCTACGGTATAACCCGTATCCGTAATTTGGGTTTTCGCATCCCAAATTGCATCCCATGATGAGTCTTCTTCCCATGAACCATAATCAGTCATACGTGCATCGGCTTGTGCGCCAAGGGCGTTTACATAAAATTGGTAACCGGTGCGCTCATCATTGAAGGTATCGAGCATCACAATGACATTGTCATCAAACCACAAGTCATCGCGGTCACGAATGGACGCGCGAATTTTGTCCGGTTCTGGGTCACTTGCCTTAAACGCAACATACAGGTTGTTGCCATCTTGGTACATCCACACATGCGTTTCAAGCGACGCGGGAATTCCTTCTACCGGCTCTACTTCCCAAGCTAAGTCTACAAACGTCGCATTTTGCCAATGAGCCTCGTCTAATACGCCATCGACAACAATCGGTTGGTTAATATATTTAAGCTCAAAATTTTGTTTTGCAAACAGTGAAACACTTACCTGCAATAAAAAAATTGCACTAAGCCACGACAATTTTTTCACGACGCATCCTTACTTATTTTAATAATTTGTTAACATTTTCCATCTAAGCAATTCTAGTGCCAATGACATGCCTTTGTAAACCCATCATTTATATACCTTTTTAATCATACTTTAGCGCTAGATCAGCGGCGCTATTTTACCGAATTTGCTTGAACTCTGGCGCGCACTTGCTTACAGTAAACGCTTATTAAATCAAGCAAAAGACGTGAAAATGGACAGCATTATAAAAAAAGGAATTTTACGCTTCGTAATTATTGCTGGCTTTTGCTTTTCTCAATTGATTTTTGCGCTAGAAGACGAAACGCTGACACAACAAATTGACAACATCAAACAACTTGATGATGTTAGCCAACAAATTGACGCATACCACGCAATCCAAACACAGCATCAGCTCAGTAACGAACAAACCGCGCGAGTTTTACATTTAATCGGGGCTAATTACGCAAAAATCAGTCAGCTAGAAAACGCAATAGCGCCACTTAAGCGCGCACTACTGTTAACAAAAAACTCGCGTAAACGCTCAGACATTAACCGACTGCTTGGATTAATTTACTACTACAGCGATCAACCCGAAGAAGCGATTGCCTACTATTCCAAAGCATTAGCATTTCATTTAGAACATAATGCCCAAGTTAAAGCCGCTCACCTTGAAAATAACATCGCGCTTGCGTACGAAAAACTCAACCAATTCTCGCGCGCGCTCGATTATTATCAACAAGCCGAACCTCGCTACGTTGAATACGGTACAAAACAAGACGTACTGGATGTAAAACTAAATCGCGCAGGCTTGCTTGCTAAGCTCGGGCACAATTATAAAGCGGTCGAAATATACGATGACCTACTTAACAATCATTACCACGAGTTAGATGAAGACACGCAATTTTTAACGCACAGCAACGTAGCCGTGTCGTTAAACGCGCTTGGTAAATATAACCGTGCAATAAAACATTTAAGTGATGCTAAAGCGATTTTAGTCAATAAAGATGATGCCTATCACTTAGCGTCTGTCGAACTAAACTTCGCGGATAGCTATATTTGGTTAACGGATTACCATCAGCGCGCGTGCATATTGCTAATGCAGCAAAAATCGGTGAGAAGCTAAATAACCCGACAGTTAATTTTAGCGTTGCATATCACCTTTCTCGCGTCGCTATTGTGTTAGAAGAGCCGGAAATGGCGCTTGAGCAAATCAATAACGCTATCGATATCGCAAAAAAAACGGGTAACAAACAACTTTTACAAAAAGCTTATTCCCAAGCGCTGATCATTTATGGCGCCAATAATATGGTGTCTCAAGCGTATGGCGTACGCAAGCAGCAACAACTGGTCAACACGGAAATCAAACAGCAAAATTTAAAAGAACGCCTCGCTCAAGAACAAGCATTCGAAGAGCGTAATCAACTCGAAACACGTGTCACCGAACTTGAAAAAGAAAAACAAATTCAAAAACTCGCAATAGAGAAATCAAAGCAACAGCGCATATTTTTTATCGTTGCAGGCCTTTTAAGCATTTTGTTGATAGTTGCAGCCCAGCGCCGTGCACACGAGCGTAAAGCAAAGAAGCAGCTCGAAGTTATCGTGACGCAACGCACGCAAGAACTGCAAAAAACAAGCGAAGATTTACGCCAAGCAAGCTTAGTTAAATCAAAATTTCTTGCCAATATGAGCCATGAAATACGCACCCCGCTCACCGCAATTATCGGTCATTCAGAGGCGATGAGTAATGCCCATTATGATCTGCGTAACTTTAATAAAGATCTGGCGATCATAAATAACAATGGCAAGCATTTACTTGATTTAATCAATGATATTCTCGATATCAGTCGTATCGAAGAAAACAAATTAGAGCTGGATATCAGTACATTTAATGTAAGTGGCTTGATTGAAGAAATTGGCACAATGTTTACTACATTGGCCAATAAAAAGAATATCGATTTTTACATTATTAATGCCCTTGATGATGACTTTGCAATTAAAGCTGATCAATTCAGGTTAAAACAAATATTACTCAACCTATGCTCTAACGCTGTTAAATTTACCGACAAAGGCAGTGTTACCTTATCAATTCGTGAAACGTTTACTGGCATACGGTTTAACGTTATTGACACTGGCATTGGGATGGAAGAGCAACAGCTTGAAGAGATATTCGATAGCTTTACCCAAGGCGACAGTAGTATTACCCGCAGATTTGGTGGTTCAGGATTAGGTTTATGCCTATCAGAACAACTCGCCAATTTAATGAGCGGTTCAATCTCTGTCACCAGTGAAGTGCACAAAGGCAGCGAATTTACACTTCATTTAAATGTTGAGAAAAGTAAAGTCGCGAAACCAATTACCGTTGCGCAACGCGATGACAAAGCCATTTTTGAAGGCCGCGTATTGATTGCAGAAGATCACGATGATAACCGCGAATTAATTGTACGTTTGTTGCGACATTTGGGTTTGGAAGTGGTTGCAGTGGAAAACGGTGCGCAAGCAGTTGAAGAATGCAAACACGGACGCTTTGATTTAGTACTGCTAGATATTCAAATGCCGATATTAGATGGCATAGGTGCATTAAAGCAACTTCAAGGTTCAGGGTTTACGCAGCCTATTGTCGCCATAACGGCAAATACCATGCAACACGAAGTATTGAGTTATCTTGAGCAGGGCTTTGCTGATCACATTAAAAAGCCGCTCGAACAAGAAAACTTTATCTCGACACTTAGAAAATACGTTAGCTATGACAGTAAATCTCGCAGTCACAAAGCAATTAATATTTCAAATACAGTCGACACGGGTGATCTTGCTGCTAATTTCGCAGCAGGGCTTGAACGCGAAAAAGCCGCAATAAAATCGCTTTACAGCAACGAAAGCTGGGAAGATTTACAACAAGCGTTACATAAACTGCGCGGTGCGGCGGCTATGTTCAAATATCATTCGATTGAAGAAGCCGCAGATTACTTTGAAAAAGCGCTGAAATATAACGATAAAGACGCGTATTGCGAAGCACTAGAAGGCATTGAATACGCTTTGTCGTCGAGCCAAAAAGTCGTTTAATCTGAATAAGTATTAACTCGAACTACCAGACTTGATTTATAGAACTTAATCAAATCTAACAGTGAATAGCCGATTTGTGCCCATAACGGACTATCGCTATGGGAAGTCTTTATATATCCCAGTTTGGATCATTAACCAACTCCAGTTCAACTTTGAAGTCTTGGATCTTTTGGTTGTTCTGGTTTACAGCGTCAATAAAAAGTTCATTATCAGAGATATAGAAGAGAAAATCCATAACTCCATTTTGAACAACACTAGCAACATGAAAAGAATCGGAAATATCCGCTATTAGAGGTATATCGCTTTCTTCGAATGCAGACATTTTTTCGTATTCAGTTTTTCCAGGAAAACCATGAGCATTAGACGGTTCATAAAAAACTGTTAGATATACCAACTCAGTGTACTTTGAATTTCCAGAAAACTTTTCAACCCCTAAATTCTTTCTAAACAAAGAAATAGCTTTGCTATCTACATTTTCAAACTCTTTGTAACTCCATGTATCTTCAAGTTCTTCTTGCACGACTATCTTTACTTTTTCAGATTTCTCAATAGCGACTATTTCAAGGGAAAACAGTCCCAATAACAAGGCCAGAAACAATACTTTAGTCATTTTGCTTTCCCTAAAACTCTGATTTGTGCCATTAGCTGCCATTCATTTTAGTCAGGGTGTCGCCATACAGGAAAAGCATACTCTAGCCCTTCCTCTTCATATATGTCTAATAAAGGATCTAAAGCGTCCATATCAACTTCAGGCGGAACATCAATACTCATCAAGGAAAACTGATTTAATGTTTCCACACTGCAGCCAACTCTATTTAAAACTTCGATGAATACATCGGTTCGGATACCTTTATTGTTCATTACCCATATCAACGAATGACCTGACTCTTTCAAAACCTCAAATTCAAATACGTGGTCATTTACCTCATCTGGTATAGCTGAAAAGATATCTCCTAATGCTAAGTTAGGTATAAAGAAAGGAGTGTTGACTAATCTATAGTTACCATCAACACGTTCACACCAAACGCCTTCAGCCCCCACAGGAGGCCATCCATCATCAACATCTAAAGCGAATAACAACTTTTCCTTTTTCATTTAATTCCTGAACTGTTCTGTGCCAAACACGGCCGTTGATAACGAATGATATGGACTCCCCAACCACTTAGCCACAATGTGCCATAGTGGTAGTTGAACCAAAACGAGGAGAGTCCATATGTCTTTAATTAAAGTTGTTGGCATCGATTTAGCCAAATATGTTTTTAGTATCCATGGGGTTGATGAGCATGGCAAGTGCAAATTGCGTAAAACTATTAAACGAAACAACCTCTTAGCTGAAATTACTAAATTGCCACCTTGCTTAATTGGCATGGAAGCATGCTCAAGTGCTCATTATTGGGCAAGAGCGTTTACTAAACTCGGTCATACTGTACGCATTATGGCATCTAAGTTTGTTATTCCTTATCGCCAAAGTGAGAAGAATGACGCCAATGATGCTGAAGCCATTTGTGAAGCAGTTGCTCGTCCTAAAACACGTTTTGTCTCCATCAAAAGTGAAGAGCAACAAGCGGTGTTGTGTTTGCATCGTATTCGCCAAGGCTTAATAAAAGACCGCACTGCCAGCATTAATCGCTTACGCGGTTTACTTGCTGAGTTTGGTATCGTGATGCCCCAAGGCCGCTATCCAGCACAAAATACCATTTCCAGTATTTTAGAGGACGCTGAAAATGGTTTACCCCAGCTTGCTCGTGAACTATTAACCGATGTTTGGCTCAGCATACAAGGGCTTAATCAAGAAATATTAAAATACGACCGAAAACTCTATGCACTATCCAAACAAATGCCTGCTGCAAAATTACTAATGAGCATTCCTGGCATTGGTGAAGTCACTGCAACCGCTGTTGTTGCGACTGTTAATGATGCAAAGCACTTTAGTTCTAGCCGTCAATTCGCAGCATGGGTTGGCTTAGTGCCTCGGCAATACACAACGGGTGGCAACGTTCATTTAGGTCGTATCAGTAAACGTCGTGAAAAGCACATACGAACGTCACTCATCCATGGTGCTCGTGCTGTGATTGCCAACTGCAAAACGAAAACAGACAAAACCAGTCTATGGGTGCAAGGCTTGATTGAACGTCGTGGTTTTAAACGTGCGGTTGTAGCATTGGCTGCAAAAAATGCCCGTTTAATATGGGCACTATTACAATCAGGTAAAGAATATCAGTTGGATTATGTGTAATTTAATTAGCTAAGCGCGGTTCACCAAAACGGTTAACCCCACCGAGTCTCAGCAATAGCAATTGACGATAACACGGTCAGACCGAGAGCAATAAAACCTGTTTAGCCGGGAAGTAGCAAATACTGTCTAACGAATGAGGTCATTGCTCAAGCGCAAATCATCAGGGCGATAGCGTAGCAAAGCTAATAAACGCCGAATGTAGAGCTGCTGTCAGATCTTCTTGTTGTCGAAGACGCCTATTGCTTGACAAAGGGGAGTCCATGTAGCCTCGTTAAGGGGCGAGAAATAGTTGGCTAAAATGTGTAGCGAAGCGGAACCGAGCCAACTGTAACGAGTCCCGCTTGAACGACTTGTTAGATTTCTTGAGCACTATCAAAGAAACCAGTAGGGATACATATACCCACATAATTGTGTATACGTGCACTATTGTTCTCAGCTTTCAGATCTATAGTCAATGGCATGTGCACCAGCATATGCCCCGCATTCGTTTTAAGTTTCCAATTTATTGCAGTAGGCCACAAACGGTGCTTTTGGATACCAGGATTAAGGTAAGCCAGTATTATTGAACCGTTTAAGTCACTTAGACTAGTAAAGTTAGAATTGACATTCGCCCCTGTAACTAGTTTTGTAGATACAAGCACAGGATCTGAGTAAGTCGATTTTGAATTTAAGCCGTTAAACCAGAAGCGCTCAACACCAGCAAGATCTTCTTTTCTGTCATAAATATCACCGTTCTCTTCGGCGAAAGTTCTGAAGAGCTCTCTAGCATCTTCAGCAGGTAGAAAAGAGTATTCAAATACGCTGTCTTTTTCACACTTGTCAAAGAAATACGATAATGATTTTTTGTCTTTTGGAACAGTAGTATATTCAGAAGAAAGTATTTTCACTTGAGCACTTAGAGTTGAAGGTTCAACTTCTTTTAATTCATTTTGAAGTGATAAAGTAAGAGGACTCTCCTCCCACAAAATGCGCCCGGCTATTTTTTCTAGACTATAAATAGTGAAATTTTGAATATCATTTTGGTTTTTAATATTCCAAACAGACAAAATAAAAAGCATCGAACACATTATCATGGCTATTTGCCATGAACGTTTCGTTTGTTTAAAGAACTGCAAACTTAAGAGTGCAGTAGATATTACAACTATAATTATCGAAATTAACATAGAAATCTAACGCTCCGATATGGGGCGCAAAATGCATGGCTATAATTAGCGAGGTACGAGCGCAGCCATGCTTTTTGCGTCCTTACCATTATTGGTTTGTTAGCTGTCAAAGCTTAAACAGCCTTTAATGCCAACCGACATGTACCCAATTTATTTTTATGTAAGTACTTTAACTGATTAAAGAAAACCTGCAAACACCTGAGTTTGGTTTTTGTACTTTAGTAAGTTGAACACCAGCCAAATGAAACACTGAGGCAAGCCAATATTTGGAAAAATAGCACTGGGCGTGCGCCCTAAAACCTTGGCGCTGAATTATCGAGTATGGATTGGCTGCTAACGCCGCAAATAAACGGCAAAAATTAGTTGGCTATAATTTGTGAGGTACGAACAAAGCCAACTGGTTTTTGTCCGCCCTTTTGATTTGCCTTGTTATGTGACGTTTACTTACATTTACTGCCATTATCTTTCATAACGTAAGCAGCGAATTTATCGCCTTCATCTCCACCAATACGAACTTGTTCAAAACGACCATTTAAGACATCAGACCAAAAGCACCTAATGTGTTTGTTTGTATGGTTCCGAGATAACTCTTGCGTTTTTTTATTAATGTCAGGGTCATCTAACAAAAATTCACCAAATAAGAATGATGCTTGGGCTTTGTAAGTATTTGGGTCATCAGCATTGAGTAAGTCTAAGACCACTGGTTTGTAGCGATGCTTGTTTTGAATAAACAACTCTGCGGCACCATCATCCATACCAGAGCCAAGAGAATACATATTGTAAAGTAAAAACACTTGAACCCTGTTGCTAAAAGTGACCAGCATAACAAAAGTCACGACTAAAACTAAAAATACGCTAAATATTTTCACTAAACCTTCCAAGTCACATAACAGTTTATTAAGAGGCAAGTTGCCTCTTTTTCTACCGCAACATCGCCTGTTTACATTCTGAATCAATTTATAACACTAATAATTATTTGTTACTAGTCAAACAGTTATTTGAAAATTAACATTTTATAAGTTTCAGAAAACAGGCAAATTGCCTGTTAATATTATTAAGGGGGAAATAATCATTAAGAAATGGAATGGTTTATTCACCGGCTGCTTTTCGCTCATGGCAGCCTGTCAGGTGAAGTCCAAACCTATTCATAGAAACTGCAACATCAAATATGAGTTAATACATTTAATCAAACGCTAAACTATCGAGTGCCTGTCGCCCTTCAAGTAGGGTGCAATCGGTTTTTGCCATTAATTGTGTAAGGGTAATCGTTGGGTTCTGCTGTACAATCTCAATTAGCTCACTTGCACTTGCCTTTGGCTTTACACTTTTTAGTTGGGTAATCACCCACAACCAACTCGGTTCATTTTGCGTTTCTGCCAATTCAATAATTAGCGCAAACTGAGGCCGCTCGCCTTTTAGCTGCCAGTTTCGAGACCGCCCTTTTCGCGTTAATTTTGCGCCAGAAGCCTTAATCAGCGCTTTTAACTCATTCGCTCGGGCGATACGTCGTACAAAACTGTTTAATTGAATTTCAAGCATGCTAACGGTTGGGATTTGAAAACACCTTAGTGTTAACAAGCTAAAAAAATGCTAACAAGTTAACGTTTTATTTATGTAGTTATTCTACACAGTAAGTTTTACGTATTGTTAGCAAATTATTAAGCTTGTTAGAAAGATTCACAGGTTACATAAATTGATATCACACTTTAAAGCGTGATATCAATTCAGATAGCTCATGTGACAGTGCATTCAATTGCTTTAATTGCTCGGTATCTTTCATCGCGATGCCATGGAACTGGCGAGATAAATCGGCGATTTCTACTGCCGATTCATTAATGTGTTGAACCACATGATTTTGCTCTTCGGTCGCGGTGGCAATTTGCTGGTTCATATCTTTTACTTCTGTGATGCGCGCATCAATTAAGTTAAGCGTTTGGCTTGATTCAACCGAGCTTTCACTCACTGCTTTTGTCGTTTCAAAACCCTGTGCCATTGCCGACAATACGGTTTCAGTTGATTGTTGGAACTGCTCAATTTGACTGCGGATTTGTTGGGTTGAACCTTGTGTTTTGCTTGCTAATGTACGCACTTCATCAGCGACCACAGCAAAGCCACGCCCCTGCTCTCCAGCACGCGCCGCTTCAATTGCGGCATTAAGCGCAAGCAAATTTGTTTGCTCTGAAATAGCATTGATCACATCAACAATCGAGTTAATCGATTCCGCTTGATTTGCCAATTGTTGAATATCCTGATGCGCTTTTTCGATTACGCCCGTTAATGCTTTCATTGCACTGGCATTTGATTCAACTTGGCTAATGCTTTGTTTAGTGTTGTCTACTGCTTGTTCGCTACTTTTCGCAGTATCAAGGGCGAGGTGCGATACTTCTGCTACTGTTGTGCCCATTTCAGTAATGGCAGAGGCAACTTGCTCGCTTAAACCGTCTTGTTGGAACGCCAAATCGGTGACTCGTTCGAACGATTTAACCAGTACCTGAATATCGTTTGCAAGCTGAGTTTCAATATCTTTAAGGCGTGTGATCATACGTTGATTGTTTTCAATTACCGCATTAAAGCCTTTAGCTAAAGTACCCAATTCATCATGTCGACTATCATCAAGTCGTACCGTTAAATCACCATCTTGCTGCGCCATGGCGAGTAGTTTATCTGAAATACCTGAGATATTTTTCGAAATACGATTGGCTAACAACACCATCACAACAATAAAACCAATCGCAATCACCAAACTTACTGCCACAGTTTTAAATAGCGCGCTAGTAATTTGGTCACTTAGTTCAGCGCTAGGTAATAGCGCCACTAACGTTAAACCCGTACCTTCAAGTGACTGGCTTGCCACGTAATGCTGTTCACCCATTAGGTCAAGAGTGTCGATTTGCGCACTTTCAAGCTGTTTAGATTGATTGATAAGCTGTTTAAGTGGTTGGTATTTTTCAATTTTATTAAAATCAGAACCAACTAATTGTTCATTGGGATGTGCTGCAAAGGTGTTATCATCCTTAATCAAAAATACATAGCCAGCTTCACCAATTTTATTGCTTTTAATGATATCGGTAATACGGCTAATATCGTAGCCAAGGCCCGTTAAACCATAGTCTTTACCGTTTAAGTGAACTTTAACGTTCGTATAAGCAATCAGTTTTTTCGTTTCTTGGTGAACCGCTACTGCGAGTTGCTGCTCAATTGGCTTTTGCATAAAGGCATAAAACCATGCATCTCGCGGATCGGTTGTTGAAATGGTTTTTAAAATGCCATCATTTTGGTAGTACTTGCCTGTCACACTTGATACTAAAAAGACGACCGCCGCATTGTTTTCAATTTTTATATGCTCGAAGTAATCTTGAATTTCAGGCCATTGCTCTGCGTTTTCACCTTCTTCGACCCATTTCATCAAAAAGCTGTTTTGCTCCATGCCTTTCGCTAGTGCAAGCGGGGTGTTTAGTTCTGCACGAATACTTGCTTCAACTTTACCCAGCAAAGCAGGAAAATATGCTTGATCGTTAAATTGTTCGAAAACGCGGTTAAATTGCGCACTGCTAAATAGCGTGGACAACAAGGTGCTTAACACTAATGCAAACGTAATGGTAAGAATTAGCGCATTGCGAATACTGATATTGAGACGTTTTATCATACTACTGCTATCTGTTTGATAATTAGTAACACTTGGCATCAATTGCCAGGCAAATAGGTTTGAAGTTTATTATAATTGGTACAAGATTTCGAGCAGTTAATGTTAATTTACGCAACAATCTGATTGCGTATCACACCGAATAAGTAACGTACAAACAAAGCAATAGTTGAATTTTAAGGTTATCTGACATCAACAAAGTTGACGGCGGTTAATACAATAATAACCTTTACACACCCTTCACAATTGAATGAATTGGTATGGATAAAGCGCCAAAAATCGCTGCCCTGAACAAACGATATTGCAGGGCAGCCCGTTTATTTTTGCTTTATACCGTAAATTCTGAAATGAGCGATGATAGCTCACTTGCTAAGTGATTTAAGCGTTTTAGCTGTTGTTGATCTGCAACCGCTATATCGTTGAACTGCTTCGATAAGTCAGCAATTTGTACTGCCGACTCATTAATATGTTGCACCACCACGTTTTGCTCTTCAGTCGCTGTGGCGATTTGCTGGTTCATATCTTTTACCGCGGTAATACTGCGGTCAATTGTGGTTAAAATTTCTGCCGATTGAGCCGATGTTTCACTTACTTTACTGGTGGTTTCATTGCCTTGTGCCATGGCATTGAGCACAATTTCGGTTGAACGTTGAAATTGATCAATTTGCCCGCGAATTTCTTGCGTCGAGCTTTGCGTTTTACTTGCAAGCGTTCTTACTTCGTCAGCAACCACCGCAAATCCACGTCCTTGCTCACCTGCACGCGCGGCTTCAATTGCGGCATTAAGTGCGAGTAAATTAGTTTGTTCTGAAATAGCGTTAATCACATCGACAATTGAATTAATCGACTCTGCCTGCCCTGCAAGTTCTTGAATATTTTGATACGCTTCGCCCATAACCTGCGTTAACTGGTTCATCGCCAATGTACTTGACTGCATTTGTTCGATACTGTGTTTAGTATCACTTACGGCGTCTTCGCTGGTGTTAGCAGTATCAAGCGCAAGGTTTGACACCTCAGAAACCGTAGTGCCCATTTCAGTAATAGCCGATGCCACTTGTTCACTTAGTGCATCTTGATTTGATGAAAGGCTCGTCACTTGATCGAACGAGTCGACAAGGGCTTGAATGTCTTGCGCCATTTGCAATTCGATGTCTTTAAGTTTAATCACCATTTTTTGATTGTTAGCAATAACCGCATTAAACCCTCGCGCTAAGTCACCGAGTTCATCTTGACGAGAATCATCCAAACGCATGGTTAAATCGCCGCCTTGATTACCCATTTCAAGCAGTTTGCTACCAATACTTGCAATACTGCGCGACACGCGATTAGCAATCCACACCATAAGCACAATAAACACACCCGCGATTACGCTATTCACTGCAATTGTTAACATCATCGCTTTGGATATTTTGCTGCTCATTTCACTGGTTGGCATCAAGGCAACTAACTGCCAACCGATGTCTTCTAAGTTTTGCGTAGCTGCAAAATAGGTTTCGTTATCAAGTTTAATTTTGTCAAATTGCGTTTGCTGTGAAGCTGATTGAGACAGTAGCGCTGATAATGGTGAGTATTTGTTGATAGCTTGATAATCTTTACCCACAAACGCTTGGTTTGGGTGTGCAGCAATTTTGCCATCTGGGCGCAATAAAAATACATATCCTGTTTTGCCAATTTTATTCTGGTTTACAATATCGATAATTTTACTGATGTCGTAACCTAAACCAGTGAGACCTAAATCTTGCCCATTAGCGTTCACTTTTACATTAATAAAGGCGGTTAAGCGTTTTGACTGCTCGTCTACGTCAACAGCCACTTGTTGGGTATTTGACGAGCGCATAAACTGAAAAAACCAACTGTCGCGATCACTGCTTGCCGATAACGTTTTTAAAATGCCATCGTTTTGATAGTAATTTAAGCTTTGCTGCGATACCCAAAACACAACGGCTGCGTCATTGGTATTTTTAACATTGGCAAAATATTGTTGAATGCGGGGCCATTCATCATTTTTTTCGCCTTTTAACGCCCAATCAATTAAAAAGTCATTTTGCGCAAGTGCTTTCGATAACGCGATGGGCGTATTAAGTTCAGCACGAATACTGGCTTCTACTTTGCCAAGTAACGCCGGAAAATATTCTTGCTCGTTAAACTCATCGAACACAGAATTAAATTGATTACTGCTAAAAAGCGTTGAGAAAAGTGTACTTAAAACAAGTGCAAGTGTGATGGTGGCAATAAGTGCATTGCGAATGCTGATATCTGAAAGCTTCATGAATTGTTATTTTGGTTTTGGGTATAAAAAGCATAGACCAAAATTATCAATGTTATATGTTTTAAAAAGAAATATTGCCAAAATAACAATAAAAAATCGCCAGCACGAATGCTGGCGATTTTTACATTTTTTAAGCGCTATTGAGTCTATTTACTCAATAAATGTTGCTCAAGCCACTGCTCTTGCTCCCAAAGCACGTGCAAAATACTCTCTCTTGCACGATAGCCATGGCCTTCATACGGTAACATTACCAATCTTGCTTCTTTACCTAAGCCTTTAAGCGCATTATACATACGCTCAGACTGCATTGGATAAGTACCAGAGTTTGGATCGTCTTTACCGTGGATCATTAACATAGGCTCATTAATTTTTTCCGCATGAAAAAACGGTGACATTGCTGAATATACGGCTTGTCCCTGCCAAAAATCACGTTCTTCACCCTGGAAACCAAACGGTGTTAATGTACGATTATATGCGCCACTTCGCGCAATACCGGTTTTGAATAGGTCACTGTGAGCTAACAAATTCGCTACCATAAATGCACCATACGAGTGACCCGCAATGGCTATGCGTGATTCATCGGCTACGCCTTTTTCAACCAGCGCGTCAACCGCAGCTTGTGCACTGCTCACTAATTGCGTTCTAAAAGTATCATTAGGCTCACTGCCATCAACACCGACAATCGGCATTTTTGGATCATCAAATACCGCAATGCCTTTAGCTAAATACGGCATCGGTCCCCAATAGCCAATATAGGTGAATTCATATGGTGAATCACGTACTTGCGATGCAACTGCTTTATCTTTGTATTCAAGCGGGTAAGCCCACATCAACACAGGCACTTTGCCGCCTTTGTAATCTGCAGGTAAATACAAAGTGCCACTCAGTTCCACACCATCATCACGGGTATAGCTAATTTGCTCTTTTTTAATGTTTTTAAAGTCTGGGTAAGGGTGAGCGAATTCGGTAAATTGCGTAAGCGTATTTTGTTTTAAGTCACGAATGTAAAAATTCGGTTGCTCTGTTTTAGATTCACGAAGTGTAATCAGTTTTTCACCTGCGTCATCAAGCACCGCACGCACACGTTCATAGTATGGCGCTTCGCTTTGCCAAACACGCTTTGACGATGCTGTTTTAATATCAAACTGGTCTAAAAACGGAATATTGCCTTTGTCTGATGCGCCAGTACCAGTTAGCATCATGTAGCGCTCGCCAACCACTTTCACCGCGCGCGTACCAAACTCAGTTTGTTCGTAAACAAAGTTACCAGGGTCGTTATACGCGTCGTTGTAAGAGCGTTCATTAAACAGTACGCGCGGGCCGTCAGGGTTTTCTGGATTGATAATTTGCGTGCGAATTTTTCTGTCGCTAAAGCGCCAGTCACTTAACATAGCAACATTGTCATTCGCCCATTCAATGCCAGCAAAACGGCGCTCAACTTTTGCAAAGAGCTTTGGTTCACTGTTAAACGGTGCTTTCCAACTATAAACGAAGTCATGAAATGGCACGTCAGTTTTCATTGAGCCGTTATCTTGCGCCTGTGCCCATACTAGCGTTGCTGATTTATCAGCACGCCATGAAAAACTGCGGCGATCTGTTCTTACACTGTCAAAGCCTTGCGGAATATTTTCGGCAAGCGTTTGTTTTTCAACACTTGCGACTGGCTTTCCTTTTGTATCAATTACTTGCCAGTTAGTTGCAAAACGTGAATACGGCACTAAATAAGAAAACGGTGCTTCTATTTGCCCAAGTAAAATGTAGTCACTGTTAGGCGAAGGTACAAAAGAGCGAATAATGCCCGGCTTTGCCAACTTTGTAACATTACCGCTAAGCGACACTTTAGCTAACTGGCCCAAGCCATAAAACGAAAAAAGTGCCTTATCGTGTGGTGTTTGCAATAAATTTTGGTATGTACGTACTGGTGCTTTTTCGCCACTCGTTTGCGATATAACGGGTACAATCGATGCATTTTCTGCTGACGGTGCTTGGTTATTAGCATTCGCGGCAAGGTTAATTAATAATCCTTCACTATTGGGTAACCAAGTATACGGGCGTGACGTAATCACCGAATTAAGCGGTGCGTTATCAACTGAGATCAGGCGGCGCTCTGAAATATTAAAAAGGTATAACTGTGCCGTATGCGCTTGCTCAATAAAAAATGCAAGATGTTGACTGTCGGGAGACCACGACGGTGATAAAATACGTCCCTCTGGCAGGCCTTTAACCGTAAAATTTTGACCATTTTCTAAGTGTTTAAACGTAATAGACAGATACTTTGAACGTGGTCGCGCTCGCGAAAAGTTTTTAGGGTTTAACTTAATGCCCGCAAGTTTAAGTTCTGGTTTAGCAAGCTCTTGTAGTGTTGCAATACGTTGGCGCTCCAAAAACGCCATCCATTGATTATCGGGCGATAGTCGCGTTGTTGGCGCTAGCTTCGCATCAACTAAATCGGCTAATGCTTTACTTGGTGTTTGATAGCTATCTTGCTCATTAGCATGAGCAAACGAACCACAAAACACACTAGCAACAACCAATAATTTAAGTAGTTTCATTACTGTTCCTTGGTAGTGATTTTATTATTCAAGCAAACGAGAAGTGATATAAGCTTAATTTTTCAGCCCACGTTAGCCTTCCCTTCCTTACTTTTTATTTTAATTGATTACCATTCAATCATTTGAATCGTAAAACGACTTCAAGACTATTGATTATAATTAGCTTACTCAAGCAATTGCGTTAAATTTACGATAAAATGCGCCGATTATATTTTTGTTGAGAAACACCGTGAAAGTTCTTGTTATTGGTTATGTGTGGCCGGAACCTAAATCATCAGCTGCAGGCAGCCATATTTTGTCGATTATGCACACATTTTTAGAGCAAGGCTGGCAGGTAGAATTTGCCTCACCTGCGCAAAAAACGCCGCATATGTTTGACCTTAACAGCATTCATGTTTCAAGCGCTGAAATTACCCTAAATTGCGACAGTTTTAACGACTATATTGCGGCACTTAACCCAGATATTGTGATGTTTGACCGCTTTATGATGGAAGAACAATTTGGCTGGCGTGTCGATACATACTGCCCTAAGGCGTTGAAAATTCTTGATACAGAAGATTTACAGAGCGTTAGAAACGCACGCCATTTAGCACACAAAGCGGGACGCGCATTAACAACACAAGACTGGTCATCTGATCTGGCAAAGCGTGAAATTGCAGCCATTTTACGCTGTGATTTATCACTTATTATTTCAGACTATGAAATGAACTTGTTGCAAGCACAATATAAGCTTGAGCCAAGTTTATTGCATCATCTGCCCTTTATGTTTGATACCGATAAGTTGTCAGAGAACCCAAGCTTTCAAGAGCGCCAGCACTTTGTCACCATAGGTAATTTTCGCCACGCACCAAACTGGGATAGTGTGTTATTTTTGCAGCAGATTTGGCCACAGATCCGTAAACAACTTCCAACCGCAGAACTACACATATATGGTTCATATCCACCACCAAAAGCCACGGCTATTTCTAATGAAAAAACCGGTTTTATTGTAAAAGGCTGGTGCGATGACGCCTATGAAGTAATAAAGAATGCCAAAGTGATGTTAAGCCCACTGCGTTTTGGTGCTGGTATAAAAGGAAAGTTTTTAGATGCCATGGTGTGTCAAACCCCTTCTATCACAACACCTATTGGCATTGAAGGCATGTTCGACAATGAAAACTGGCCCGGTCTTGTGAGTGAGCACGCCGAAAATATTGTTACTGATGCCGTAAATTTGTATTCGAATACTGCACTGTGGCAACAAAAATCATCTTTGTGCCATAACAAGCTGATTGAGAAATTTGCTAAAGCACCGCTAGCTTGCGACTTAATTCAAAAAATCAATTCGCTACATAATGACTTAGAACAACATCGTTTAAATAACTTTACCGGACAAATGCTTAAACATCATATGCATGCGAGCACAAAATATATGTCGCAATGGATCACTGAAAAAAACAAATCGCGACATAACGACGAATAAAAAACGATATACATAAAAAGAGCATTATTAATAATTTAACATTATTGCTCATTTACAAAGAGTAACAATTCTCATTATATGACAGTTATATTACAATGTAACATATTGTACTTACTTTACTCTAAATCGTTTCAAACCGTATGAATCTTAAGCAAAAACTGTTATTTTCGTTTTTAGCACTGGCATTAGTGCCAGTGTTTATTATTACTCTTATCGCAATTACAATTTCTAATAATGCACTTGAACAACAAGCATTTAATCAATTAACGTCAATCAAAAATATCAAAGCGACGGAAATACGCAATTACTTTGCCCAAAGTAAAGCCGATTTATCGTTAATTGCATCGTCATGGACCAACATGGATGATGTAACAAACGCAGAATTAGCTGAGAAAAAGCAAGACTACTTTAAGCGCTTTATCGAAACCAATCAGTATTACGATTTATTCTTGATTGATCTAAATGGTGATATTTTTTACAGCGTTGCAAAAGAATCAGACTATCAAACTAATTTGCTTGATGGCCCTTACGCGCAATCTGGCTTAGCAAGCCTGTTTAACAAAACAATGCTAAACCAGAGCTTTAATATTATCGATTTTTCGGCCTACGCACCGAGTAACAATGAGCCCGCTGCTTTTATCGCACAGCCAATTAGACAAAACGGCGAAATTAAAGGTGTGATTGCGTTACAACTATCAATCACCAAAATTAACACGTTAATGCAGCAACGCGAAGGTATGGGTGAAACTGGGGAGTCGTATATTGTTGGGCAAGATCATCGCATGCGCTCTGACTCATTTTTAGACCCGGTTGGTCGCAGCGTTAAAGCGAGTTTCGCTGGTAATATAACCGATAATGGCGTAAGCACGCTTGCTGTAACCAAAGGACTAAGTGGCATCAGTAATACCGAAATTATTCAAGACTATAATGACAACGCTGTCTTATCGGCATATATGCCAATCAACTTTGGCGATATAAACTGGGTACTTATATCAGAAATTGATGCAGCTGAAGCCTTTGCTGCAACCGCAACATTAAAATCATCGATTTTAATAATTTCGCTGTTTAGCTTAGTGTGTATTGTTGTTACTGCGCTACTTATTACCCGCTCAATTTTAAAACCAATTGGTGGCGAACCAAAAGACATTCATAAACTGGCGATGAAAATTGCTGATGGTGATTTAACACACCAATTTGGCAATCAGTACACCTTTGGTTTACTTAACTCAATGAAAAAAATGAACCAAAGTTTACATAGCATTATTAGTTCAATTATCTCTTCAAGCCAACAACTTACGGGCATGGCGTCGCAAACAAGCTCAACCAGTATTCAAGCCAAATCAAGCTTAGAGGAACAACACGTTAGTATTGAACGCGTATCAGCTGCAATGCACGAAATGACCATTACCATCGAAGAAGTGGCAAATAACGCTAAAGATTGCTCTGAACAAACACAGCTGGCAAGCCTTAAAAGCAAAGAGGCGAACCGTGATATTCATGAGGCACTCAGTGCAATCGAACAGTTAGAAACGTCGTTAAACCAAGCTAACAGTGTTATTAATCAAGTAGAACGAAAAAGTATTGGCATAAACTCGGTGCTTGAAGTGATTCAAAGCGTTACTGAGCAAACCAACTTACTTGCGCTAAACGCCGCAATTGAAGCAGCCCGCGCAGGTGAACAAGGCCGCGGCTTTGCCGTGGTTGCAGATGAAGTTAGGCAACTTGCCTTCAAAACGCAGCAATCTACGGCCAATATTGAGAAAATAATTTACGAATTACAATCAGATACACAATGTGCCGTTACTGCGATAGAACAAAGTACCGAGCTTGCTAATACCACATTTGAAAAGGCTAAAAACAGTGAAGCAACCATGCACGATGTTTTAGCTGATATGGATATGATGACGCAAAATACCGAAGCAATTGCAACGGCGGCTGCACAGCAAAGTATTGCCGCTGAAGAAATAACCCAAAGCATTACCGCAATAAACAATGCAGCACTTGAAAACGCCGCAGGCGCAGAACTTATTGCTGACGCCAGTTTACAGCTAAAAACGCTTACCGATGAATTAAATGTGATCGGGTCTAAATTTAAACTTAGCTAAACTGAGTTAATAATTTAAGTGCCCAAGTTTTTGAAAGTGATCCGCTTTTGAAAACCTGGGCACTTATTCCAATACAGTTTTAAGCATATAACCATTACGCTTGGCTTTATTAGCTTAAAATCAGTGCTAAGTAATACTCATCACTTGCTTCTATCTTCTAATTCATCATATGTTTCAACCGAAATGCGCTCGGCAATAGCTCGCATCTTCTGCATTTGATGAGGGTTACAATTACCCCAAAATTGTTGCCAATGTTCGCGTGAATGCCACTTAGCAACTGTGAGTATTTTTTCAGGATCATCACTTGAACGCAGCATAAAACTGCCAAACGCGCCCTCTACAGTACTATGAATCGTTTCAGTTGTTGTACGCCAAATGGTTTGAAATGCTTGTTGCTGCGCTACTGGCACTTTCCATTCGTATACCACTCTAAACATATTATTCCCTTAAAATTATGCCGATGACGTGTTGCGTCAGATTCTGGTATGAAAACTAGATATGTGATTTTACAAAGGTGAAGACTATTTACAGCGTTAGCAAAATCACGATTACTAAATTGATAACTTTACGTAAAAAACTAACCATAAATACAGCGTTTGGTTAACGATAGTTCTGATTCTGAAATCACACTTTGGGCTGTCGGAATATAACGCTTTTTAATTAACTGAATTTCGTTACTTTGATTTAATTCAACCAGCGCATTTTGTAGTTTCTCGACTATTTCAATCGGCATTGCCAAATTAAGCGCTAAATAATTGCCAAGTAATGCCTCATCGCTTATTACAAATACAGGTTCAACTTCGTGCAATGCGAGTCTATCGCTGTCTATGTGGTATTGAAGTGTATTGGCGGATGCAATAAATAAATCTAACTTCCCTTTTTTAAACGCGTCAACTTCGCCAAATTTTTCTGAGTAAATAACGTAATTAACGTTTTCTTGCATGCCCCAATTTTGCAGCACGTGTTCATAAACATCGCCTTTGTTTAAGCCCACTGTGTAATGGTTAAGCTGTTGTTTTGACGCAATGCTAATGTCGCTCCGATGAGCTAACTTGTAAAAACATGCGGGACTCGACACTAATGGCCCAACCCATTGAAAATGTGCTTCACGGTCCGGTAATCGGGAGGTCGAAACCAGCCCAGCAAAACGTTTTGATAATGACAATGCCATAGCACGCTGCCAAGGATACATTTTAAATTTGCACTTTATACCTGCGACTTCGCATGCACGGGCAACAATATCATGATTAATGCCTTTGATTTTGTCGCCTTCTCGAAAGTTGTAAGGCGGAAAGTGTTCCGTATAAATAGTGACTGTTACATTCTCATACGCCTGCACTAGATTACCAAAACATACAGTTATAATGACAAGTTTGACTATCCAGTTCACGTTTACACCTCAATATCCTTTTCATACCACACCATACTATTTGCACATTAATACGTTGGCAAACAATACTAATAGGCCATACCTAACCAATTAGTTACACTCATTAAAGCACGTCATTCCATAACAATCAGCCTTGTGCGTTGACCTATGTTACTTTAACGTTAACATAAAATTAATAAATTATTTTATAAATTACCTTTGTTATCAATATGTATAAATTGATGGATGTTTTATTGATCTTGACCCGTATTTATTACAATTGTTGATATTTAACATAAACAAAACTAGACAAACCGTAAATAAAACATAAAATTTGCGAGTCATCACTGTATATGTAGATTTAAAACCTTGAACACAGCTAGTTTTACGCAAAAACGCCGCTTTATTGTAAAGCTTGGTAAAATGCTGCACAAATTCGGTACACCTGCTTACCGACTAGAAGCTCATCTAGAAAATTTAGCAACATTTTTAGGCTTAAAAGCGTCGTTTATAATTACACCAACCGCATTAACATTTGTTATCTGGACAGAAGGCCATGAAGACGAATATACCCATGCGGCGCGTGTTGCTCCAGGTGAATTAGACCTAGGCGCGCTTGCACGCAGTGATGAACTTGTTGATAAACTAACTGACTACACAATTACCTTAGAACAAGCCGACCACGCACTTGATGAAATAGCGAATTTACCTAACCCATACAACCGCTTTGTTACGGGTATTGCATTTGTTATGTCAGGCGGTGCATTTGCCATGCTAATGGGAACAAGTTGGAATGATGTACTTTGGTCAACGTTAATTAGCGGTGTTATTTATTTGTTTGTGCTGTGGTCAGAACGTTCGAAACGTGTTGCCCATATGCTTGAAGCTGTGGTTTCTATTGTTGCCGCCATCTTAGCGTGCGCGATAAGCGTTTACATCGACCCTGGCATCAATATACGCATGGTAATATTATCCGCCATCATTGTATTTATACCAGGCTTAGCATTAACACTTGGCCTGGCTGAGTTATCTGCACGTCACTTAGTTTCTGGTACTGCGCGCGTAATGGATGCCTTAATGCTGCTCTTTAAGCTCTATTTTGGCGCATTTTTAGGTATAGCAGTTGGCTTTTCGCTATTTGGGCAAACCGACTTTGTTGCACCACCACAAATGCCAAAATGGACTGCTTGGCTTGCCATCGCTATTTTATGTATGAGCTTAATCGTTATCTTTCGTACCAAAGCGAAACATGCGGTGTGGTCAATTGTGGCGGGGTTTGTCGCTTATGGTGCAAGTATTGCGGGCGCTCTGTATTTAGATTATGCACTCGGCACATTTGTTGGTGCATTTGCGGTTGGTGTTTACAGTAACTTATTTACACGTGTTGCCAATGCACCCGCATGTATTGTAGCAATGCAAGGTTTGATCGTATTGGTTCCCGGAAGTAAAACCTATATTGGATTAAACTCGTTAATCTCAGGGCAAGAGTTTGTTGCGAGCACAGGTATTGGCCAACAAACCTTTCTTATTTTTATGTCTCTGGTCGCCGGACTCATATTTGCAAACGTGGCATTGCCTCCAAAGAAAAGCCTTTAAGATATTCGAGTCGCCAACCTTAGGCGACTCACTTTTTCCACCAGCTTTATTGGTTAACCATGGAGCGGTTCACTCAAGCTTTATATAGCGTTATTCAATATCATGAGATCAAACGACTCATTGCTCGAACGAGGTGAGCCCGCCTTTTACTCCTACTTCATTTTACAAAAAATACCAACACCGTAAGAAAACCCCATTAAAAAGACAGCCTTGCTCTTAGCCGTATAACTTCTTTCAAATATAAGCTTCTTTCAAATCAAAACGTGTTGTACCACGCTGTATGTTTGTTTTTCGAATCGTGTTATCACTTTGGTTATGTAAAACAACTAACGTGTAATGGCTCAGCATTCTATATATGCTTTCTGTCTCAGCCTTTTTTAAATACCTTCATCGGCGGCAAAAATTAACAACAAAACTCAATACCTTCTCATTTTTATAGCCCGTTAACTCAGTACACACAAAACTAGTGCAAGTGTTTTCGAATGATTAATTTTTACTGCTCTAAATGGGACATTTTTACGGTATTACAATATCAAACGCTGATTACCATCAACTTAGTAAAAGCAAAAAGTGAACAACACAACTAACTTGTTACTTACAACGTTTATTTTTTAAAACGGCCAATCAAGCGGCATGCTAAACAATAGGATTTTAATAGCCACAACTGGAAATTTAACGAATAAATAACACATAAACCCTTTTTTCATCCGATTTCAATATCGAATAAGTATATTAACCAATTGATCTTCTACAAATTTCGTTAAATAAACTTAACTTATTAAAAATAAATCAACCTGTAAACTATTGTTTTTAATATTTATTTAAAATTAAACTCTATAATTCAGAACTATTCATAACCAATCAATACGATTCACAACTAATCATGTAGCTATTACCCCAGCTTAAAACACATTCCGCATCGGGCAATTGTTAACGGTGTGTGATTTAAGCAAACAGTTACCGTTAAAAAATAACAACTGATGGTTTTTACATCGCAAGGGGAAACAATGGCTATATCTACTAAGAATAAATTAAGCCTAGCTATTAGTCAGGCATTATTGGCAGCGAGCTTAAGCACAACATATGTACAGGCTGCAGAAGAAAACACTGCTGAACAAAGCGACGTTGAGGTAATTCAGGTCCGCGGGATCCGTGGCAGCTTAGTGAAATCACTTAATACTAAACGTTTTTCGGGTTCGGTTGTTGATGCCGTAACCGCTGAAGACATTGGCAAATTTCCAGACCAAAACGTAGCAGAATCGCTTCAACGTATTACCGGCGTATCGATTTCACGTAATTTTGGTGAAGGTGAACGAGTAAGTATTCGTGGTACGTCTGAAAGCCAAAACAGAACATTATTAAATGGCCAAGCTGTAGGCTCAGTAGATTGGTGGACAAACTCCCCTGCTAGTCGTGGTTTTAATTACACTATGCTTCCTTCAGAAATTGTATCTGGACTTGAAGTGTATAAGTCACCAGAAGCCGATATTGATGAGGGCTCTATTGGTGGTACAGTGATCGTTCGTACCCGTAAACCACTAGAATTAGAAGCCAATAAAATCGCTGGTAGCTTAATGGCGCAACACAGTGAAGTATCAGGTGAAACTGACCCACAACTAAGTGGCTTATATTCATGGAAAAATGAAGACGAAACCTTTGGTGCACTAATCTCAGTGGTACGTCAGCAACGCAATTTACGCCGAGATGGTATTGAATCATGGAGCTGGACGCATCGCGATATTGAAATGGAAGATGGTACAGTTCATAAGAATGTTTATAGTTCTGGTGGCGGTGGGTCAGCCATGTTTTCGCAAGAGCGTGTCCGCACTGGTTTCAATGCGTCGCTACAATACCGTCCAAGTGATGCCTTAGACATTACCTTTAATGCCCTTGATTCAACATTAGAAGCTAACAATGAAAACCAAAACTTCTTGTGGTTACCTGGCTACGGCGGGTCAAAATATCAAGACGTGACGATTATTGATCATGACAAAGTTGGCAAAATGCTTATTGCAGGCACACTCGGTTTATCGCCAGATGGCAATAATATTCTTGATGAGACCAAAGTACGTAACTCAGAACTTAGCACCGAGTCATATGATTTAAAAGCAGACTTTCAAGGTGATATTTGGCAAACCTCAGTTCACTTAGGTTATACCAAAGGCTCAGGTGGTTCACATGCTGACCGCAGTGTTGGTTGGGGTGGTAACTACGTGCATTCATATGATGCGTCAAGCGTTGAAGATATGAAAACTAGCTATAGCGCTGATCCCGCTGATGGCACTAAATGGTCACTTGATTTCTTACGTTACGACCAAAATAACGCCAAAGACGATGAACATTATGTACAAGTAGACTTTAACCGCCCAGTTGATGTTGCAGTATTTAGTAATATTAAATTTGGTGCTAAATATCGCGACCACAGTCGCTATAATGAGAAACGTCAAACTGCAACACGTACTGATTTAGGCTGGTCATTAGCCGATTATTCGCTCCAAATGCCGTCAGATTATCTATCGGGTTTAGGCTCAAATGGTACACTTAAAAACTACGCCATTACTGATTCAAACAAAGTACGTCGTGAAGGTGATGCCCTAGGTTGGCAATACAACTTATTAAAAGCAAGTACCTTTGAAGTAGAAGAGCAAATCTTGGCTGGTTACATTAAGGCGGATATTGACGCAGATAGCCTGCGCGGTAACTTAGGCGTACGTTTAGTACAAACAAACCAAGATACAGGCGCTTACGTTGGTGAAAATTGGCAAACGCAATCAAAAGACTATTTTGACGTTCTACCAAGCCTTAACTTAGCGATTGATTTAGATGATGATCTTATTATGCGACTTGCAGCTGCACGCGTAATGTCTCGCCCAGACTATAACTCAATGACACCATCAACTTCATACAACCTAGAAACTAAAACCGGCACAGGTGGTAACCCAGATATCGACCCGTATCGTGCAAACCAATTTGATGTAAGTATTGAATGGTACTTTGATGAAGCAAGTTTATTCTCAGCGGCACTATTTCATAAAGATATTCAATCTTTCTTAGACTCACAGCTAACGCTTGAAACTCACGAAGGTGTTGGTATATTGGTAAATCGCCCGGTAAATGGTCGTAGCGGTACAATTCAAGGTTTAGAGCTTGCGGTGCAACACGATATTTATCAAGGCCTAGGTGTAATGGCTAACTACACTTATGTTGATGGTGAAGCGAAAGGTCCAAATGGTGAAGATATTACTATTCCTGGTAACTCTGAGCACACGATTAACCTAAGTGCATACTATGAAAATGAGTACCTAAACGGCCGTATTTCGTACAACTACCGCACAGGCTATGATACAGGTCTTGGTTGGCCGGGTTACGTAGACGATTACGGACAAATTGATGCCAATATTAACTACAACGTAACCGAGAACATTACGTTAGTATTTGAAGCCATTAACTTAACCGATGAGCATACCTTTAGCTACCAAGAAAAAGGCGTAGAACAAGCACTAACCGGTGTTTATGCCGATGGCCGTCGCTATGTTGCAGGTGTTCGATTTAACTTTTAATTCTGAAAAAGAGTTTCACTGCGCTTAATTGCGCAGAGCTAACACAGGACTGCCCCCTATTAGAAAACTCTTACACTTCAGAACCCCCCAAAACAGCGAATGTAATATTCGCTGTTTTTTTTGCTTTCAATTATTGCGCTACAAGCCATTAAAATTTCTTAAAAAAGTCGAAATATCAATTCAATTCCGCAGTAAGTTTGCGTATTCTTAACCCACTTTTTCGTTTTTTCGTTGCAAAACGTTTAAACCCCCTTGCTCGATATTTGGTTTTGTCATTGCGTTATCTAATTACGACATTGTTGTTACTGTGTTTTTCGCTTATGCATTTCAGCTTGAAAGCTGACTTATTGAGCGCGTCAGTTAACTATACCAATGGCGAATATCAAAAAGCCTTAGATGAATTTTCACAGCTTGCAAAACTTGGTAATAGCGATGCAATGTTTAATATTGCCGTTATGCATTTACACGGCCGAGGCGTAAAAAAAGATATTAACAAAGCATATGCATGGTTTTCACTTGCCGGCGAATTCGGAATAACCGATGCTAAAAACACCGCAGAGTACATCGCCACGCAAACACAAGACAGTGACGCTTTATACCAAGCAAAGCAACAACTCGACGCTGAACTTAGCTATCAACGCTATGTGAACACATTAGCACCCCAATTTAACGAAACATTTAACACTTTAATTCAACCAATAAAGTCATTTAATGTTGATCCTGTTTATCCCGAACATGCGGTCGACCGCGGTATTGAAGGATGGGTATGGGTTGAATACGATATTGATGGTGCAGGAGCCGTGATCAACGCGCAAATCATTGATAGCTACCCACAAAAAACATTTGATAACGCCATGCTAATGGCGTTAAAACGCTGGCGCTTTAAACAAAGCGAGCAGCTTCCTATCAAACGTCGCAGTTTGCTTTATCACTTCACCACATTTAAAGGTAAACGTTATCAGCAAGGGTTTTCGCGCCAGCAACGTGAATATCAAAAACACATTGCTGAAGTCATTGAACAGGCGGAAAATGGCAATGCTTTGTGGCAATACCGTATTGCACAATGGCTTACTACCGATAAACACAACGCCTCTAAATTGCTTAAATACCATTGGCCAAAAGAAAGCGAAGCGCAAAATCTTATGCTAAATGCTGCAAAAAATGGTTATCCCTTCGCGCAATATCGTATTGCAACACAGTTACTTGCCGGCGATAAAACCGCCCAAGACCGTAAAAAAGGACTTAACTGGCTGTTACTGAGCGCTCAAAATGGTTTTGCATCGGCGCAGTACCGTTTAGGCATCGAGTTATTAGTCAAAAAATCAGTACATTACGATACGGAAAAAGCGCGCTTATGGTTAACCCAAGCAAGTGATAAAGGCCATCTGCTTGCAAAAACCGCGCTCACCCGACTTGCTCTTAGCCAAGCTGATATTTCAGAAAGCGAATACAAAACACTGCATCAGCAAATCGATTCTGTGCTACAACAAAACGCGAATAACGCCGAAGCTTGGTACTTAAAGGCTAAACTTTCTTATCAACAAAATGACATTTCAAGTGCAAAAAAACAGCTAGACAGAGCAATTGATAACGCCAATGCGCAAAAAATTGATCTCAGTGAAATGAAAGCACTGAAACGAAAGCTTGCTGCTAAACCTTAAGCTAAGGTTTAACCTAACTATCACATCGCTTAGTTGACCGTGGTTTTACTCATTAAAACTAAATCTGATTGGAGATTATCAACGAGATTCAGAAGCACTACCTCACCATCGTGAGAACTGGTAACAGTCAGCGTATGATTTGGCGCATTACTAAATTGACTCAAATCCGCAACTTCACGATATTCTTGGCTATCAAATTGATAATCAAACAATAATAAGGTTTCACCTTTTTTAACCATAAAATAAATACCGTCTCGATAGACGTATGGTGTGAATAATTGGCTTGAAGGTAAAATATTATCAATTAGCAAGGGGTCAAAAACCCGTTCAGCTAAATACTTAGCCACATGATTAGAATAATTTCGAAAGCCCGTTGTCATAAGCGTTCGGTATTCTTTATTAGCAAGCATAAAATCTAATGCTAACGACTGCGCATTCGGCTGCGCTAACCCAGTAGACAAGTCAAAATACCAATTAGTGCTGCTATTGCCGTCGTTTTTCGCATAGAACACACCATCGCCTTCTTTTTGCCAATACACATTGTCAAACTGCCCTTCTGCCATAGTAATACTATTTTTAGTTGTTAAATCAATCAGCGAAAGGTGGGAATCTAAATAACCTAAAAGTAAAAAATTACCGTTTGGTGAAAACGACATAAGTTCTGGCACGTTAGAATTTGAAAGTGACGTAATAAACTGCACACTGTCACTATTTACATGGCTAAGCCAAACATCAGCCTTATTAGAGCGCTTATTTAAGGTTAAAAATGCATACTTGTTACCTGTGTGCGATACCACCGGCGCACGTACTGCATTCATTGACGACCCTAATTGTTCAACACGATTGGATGAAATCGAAAATAGCCCCGTATTTGACTGGCTTTTACTTAATAGGATCTCACCATTTTTTCTATTAATGCTGATTTCATCAATATCGCCACCCTCAATATTCATCGCGCCAATACGCTTATTGTGTTTATAAAGCGCCAACTTGTTGGATACAAGCCACAGCGTGTTATTGTCGGCCGCGAGCTTTTTAATACCACGCTCTTCATGAGACAGCGTTGTCAAAAGCTTGCCATGAAAATCGCGTTTTTCCACGGTATTTGTCGCAGTATTAAGTGTAAATAATTGATTGTTAGTCACACTTAATTCATCAACATTCTCAACAATTACGTTTGGACTATCAACCGCTCGAGGAAACGGTTCAAAGTTTAATAAATAACGCACCACACTGTGATTGAAGTGAGCTATCAGTAGGTTATCTTGCGGCCAACTCAATGCCATTTTATGCAAACCAGACGGACAATCTGCTAATTTACTATCGAGTGATAAACGCCATGTTTCTATCGCACTAGCCGTTGATATCACCCGAATATTGCATTGCAACGCGTCGTTGCGAATATACGCCAACCATTTTTGATCAGGGGAAAACACACCGCGTTGCTCAGAGTAATTGGCATTTTTAATTACATGGGAAATGTGTTGCTGTAGGTCCATCACCGCTAAGTCGGTATTGCTTTTGCCAATTGCACGATAGTTAAACACCATATATCGCCCGTCATTTGAAAAAGACGCGCCCTGCTCCACGCCACCTCGCTGAGTAATGCGTCGCTCGGTATAATCATCGCCAAGCGCATAAGGCTTACTCAGATGCGAAAGCAGTAAGCTAAATAATCCACCTAACATTAAACATATTGCACCCACAATCGCGACATTTTGCTGCTTAAACGATACCGCTTTATGTTCAACCTGTGTTGCAGTAGCAATTAACTGATAGCCTACTCGCGGTACGGTACGAATAATACCCTGATCGTTACGATCATCACCGATCGTTTTGCGCAATTGCGTTACCAACTTACTGAGCGAGTTATCGCTAACAATCACATTTGGCCAAATTTTATCGAGTAACTCATCTCGCGATATTGCCTGCCCTTGCTGTTCAATCAGTAGCGCCAACAATATCAGCTGCTTGCTTTCAACCTTATGCCATGTACCCGCTCGTTTAATTCGCATTGCGCTGAAATCAACTAAAATTTTGTCTATTTGAATTAATGAGTTAGGTAACGAAGTGAGTGACAAAATTAGTCTAGCCTTATAGCACGTATAACAGTATTATGGTGATTGCATTTTAAGCGTTAACAATCGCTCAGTAAATACACGCAGTTCATATAATTCAGTCGTTTAAAGTGCAAAGGGGATCATATGCAAACACACAATAATAAACAGGCACAACACCTTCGCTTTAAATTACGCGCAATGTCTTTGGCGTCGATAACTGCGTTTTTCTCTAACGGCGCGTTTGCAAATACTCCCGACATCGATCTCGACACCATTGAAATACGTGGCATTCACAAGAGCTTATTACAATCACTTGCTGATAAAAAACAACACTCGGCAATTAGCGATGTTCTGAGTGCCCAAGAAATCGGTAAATTTCCCGACAAAAATGTTGCTGAAGCGCTTCAGCGTGTTACCGGTATTTCGCTTACGCGTGTGATGGGCGAAGGTGAGCGTATTGGTGTGCGCGGAACTACGCCAGGGCAAAATAGAACGTTTTTAAACGGTCAAAATATCGCTTCAGCGGATTGGTGGATTTCATCTCAGCCAAATCGTGGCTTTAACTACACCATGTTACCCGCTGAACTTGTTAGCAAATTAGAGGTGTTTAAAACGCCACAAGCGAACCAAGATGAAGGTTCTCTTGGCGGAGCAATTAATATAAAAACCCATAGGCCATTAACGACCGACACCCAATTTATTGTCACGCTGCAAAGCCAATATAGCGACTTATCAAACGAACTCGACCCACAACTTGCTGCCTTTTATAACTATGTAAACAGTAATCGCGATTTTGGCATGCTGTTTACGTTAAACCGCCAGCAGCGCACCTTACGCCGAGATGGTTTGGAGTCTTGGGGTTGGCATCAAGCACACTTTAAAAAAAGCGATGATGGCAAATTGATATACAGCGACCATGACAGCGCTGACATAAAAAACATTTGGACCCCAAGTGGTGGCGGCTCTGCGGTGTTTCAACAAGAACGCTTGCGTACCAGCGCAACTATGGCGGTTGATTATCAGCCGAGTTCCACATGGCAATTTGAGTTTGATGCCTTGTATTCACAGTTAGATGCAGACAACACTAATCAAAATTTTTTGTGGCAACCATCAAACGTATTCTCGCGTGGTGGCGTAATTAACGACTATCAAATCATCAATAATACCCTAGCGTACGCCGATTATTCGAAGGTAGACCCGGCAAATAGCGAGCCCTTTAGTACCTCAATGGAAGCAATTTGGCGTCAATCAACCATTAAGACTAACAGTATTAACGTTAAAGCCATGCAATCTGTTAACTTATGGCAAAATGAATACCAGCTCGGCTTTACCCGCGGTAGCGGCGGTACGTACGACGACAATACATCGCAGTGGTCGGCAAATTCAGGGTTTAGCGTCGATACCCGAGACAAACGCGACATTAAAACCCACTATGAACTCAATCCAAACCAAGCTGAAAACTGGTGGATAAGCGAAGTTAGAAACGACTCTCAACACTCCGTTGATCAAGAATGGTATTTACAAGCTGACTTTTCAAAAGCGCTTATTCATAATCTTATCGACAGTGTTGATTTTGGCATTAAATATCGCAATCACCAACGTGATTTTGAACGCTTACGTTCAAATAATGGCAGTTACAGCGATATTAAAGATACGCTCGATTGGACGCTCGCAAATTTTAGTGCACCCTTTCCGAAAGACTATTTACACGGCATTGGTTCCGACGAAACACTTAAGCACTATGCATTTGCCGATACTCAATCTCTTGCAAACGCCTACCGCGATTACCCGTTTGAACAGCAAGTAGAGCAAGCCAGTCGCTTTGATATTCAAGAACAAACCAGTGCTTTATACACCAAGCTAAATCTACTTACTGATTTATTCCGCGCTAATGTGGGTGTGCGCATTGTTAATACCATTCAAGATGCGGGCGCCTATCAACAAATCGCATCGCCCAGTAGTGCGCAAACTAACTTTGTGTGGCAAGAGCAAAGCAAACATTACACGGATATTCTGCCAAGCTTAAATTTAAATTTTGACTTAAAACGCGACCTGGCATTTCGCTTTGCCGCTGCAAAAGTTATGGCACGCGCCGAATACAATCATTTAATGCCATCAACCAATTACAACGTTACACAAGCGCAAGGACAAGGCGGCAATCCCGACCTCGACCCATATCGCGCAACTCAGTATGATATGTCACTCGAGTGGTATTTCTCAGACATTGGTTTGCTATCGGTTGCGGCGTTTGCCAAAGACGTTAAATCATTTATTGAGTTTAAACGTCAATTAGAAGTACACGAAGACATACTAATGACCATTGACCGACCGATTAACGGCGCAGGCGGTAATGTTTGGGGTATCGAATTGAGCTATCAACATGAGTTTTTACAAGGCCTTGGCATTATTACAAACTACACCTTTGTTGATGGCAAACGCGATGGTAACACCACGCAGCAAGCATTTATTCCGGGCACCTCAGAGCATACCTTTAACTTAACCGGTTATTTTGAGAATGAATGGTTGAGTGCCCGAATTTCCCACAATTATCGCACAGAATTCGCCACCGGCGTTGGCCTTGAAATGCAAGACGACTTTTCGCAAATTGACGCCACATTTAGCTATCATATTAATCCGAATTTATCGCTTAATCTTGAAGGGTTAAACCTCGGTGACGAAATTAGCTACCTCTACGAAGGCAGTCATTACTCACCAAAAGCGGTTTATCGTAACGGCAGACGCTTTTATGTAGGGGTACGTTTTACTTACTAAAACTGTGAGAATATGTTACTCAAGTGACTTATTGTAACCCATTGTAATAGTAGGTAAAAATGGTTATAGCATTGATTTTCCCATGACATACTCAGGGTAGATAACAACCCAACTCATGGAAAAACAATAATGATAAATGTTAAAAATACAACGCTGTTCCTCGCCATTTCTATGCTTGCAGCCTGCGGTAGCAGTGACGATTCATCCGGCACAGGTTTCGTACAAATGTATAATGCCAGTGCCAACAGCCCAACAGTTTATCTAGAAATCGACAATACCGTACGCACCGGTGCAACGTTTGGTGAAGTAACCACCCGCCATAACTATAACCGTGACGACTACGCATTAAACTACGTTTATTTAAACGATAACGATGACTATATACCGCTGCTGAGTGACGACGACACACTTGCCATTAAAAGCGATGTAAAACTGTTAAAGGTCGTATCGGGCGACTACAACGAGCCACGCATTGACGAATTTGCAATTAGCGAATTTGACGGCGAAGACAAAATTCAAATCAGCGCCATTAATACCATTTCAGACCAGCAAGAATACGATATTTACCTTGCTAAAGACGATTACGCTTTTGTGGATGCCGAGCTATTAACTTCAACCCAATATTTAGCACTACCTGAGCTACAAGAAAAAAGCGAAGATCATTACACTTTTTACATCACCCTCGCTGGCAGCGATGAGGTTATTTTTCAATCGAGTATGGTGGAGCTTGATGATGAACACAGCTACATTGCCATGTTGCGCCCGAGCTTTTCATCACAACCAGGTGGCATTACACTTGATTTAGTCTCTGATGGTTCAAGCGTTACCTCGCTCACCCATGTTGATGCTATGTCGCAAATGCGTTTTTACAACGCGATTGATGAGTACGCAGCCGTTACCTTTAATGCGCTTAGCACCAAAGACGATATTACAACGCCAGCAACGCCATCCGACACAGTAACCGATTATTTTCCAGCGAACGCAGGTACTTTTACACTGTCGATGTTAGATAGTTCAAATAACCCTATCGTAAATAATTTTGTTGAGGCAGTTAACAAAAACACGTCTCTTATCAGTATTTTCTATCAACATACTGACGATTATCCTGCAATGATATCAATTACTGAGGATTTAACGCCAAACGCGGTATCGCACAATGTGTAAGTTGTTAACCTGATTGATCACTCACCATATGATACGAATATCGCGAAAGTCGATATCTATTTTACGGAGGGTAATGAAACCATTGACGACACTACAAGCTACATCAAAAACATTGACGCATTCGCAACAAAATCGCTGACATTAGACTCGCAAAGTTACGATGTAACCGTCACTTATGAAGTAAACAATCAAACTATCAGTGTTTTACAAATGGCAGATATCGACTTTTCACAAACTGGTAATTACATTTTGATTTTAGAAGAAGATTCGAACGCAACAAGTGGCTATAAAATTACTCAACTAAAAACTCTTGCCGAGTAACCTTAGCTTATAAACGGTAATCAATCGCGGCGCAATCGTGTGAAACACTGCGCGCCGCGTTTGATATCAAGAGTTCGCTAATTAAGTGTGTTTTGAAAGAGTTGTAAAATAGGTTTAATCAAGTCTCAAAAGGCTAAAGTATCAATTATTGTGCTACAGCCTGGTATCGTAGTTGTTTCACTATTTAGTACCACAGCTCAAAATATGATAAGAGCCACTAGATTTGTTGGCTTAACTATATCGTATGCTTAACGTTCAAGTATTTATTTACGATACTAGTTAAACTTAGCTTAAAACAATGCTCACATTAGAACTTGCTTATAATGAGAGAGACAATACTCGACACTTTATCTGCTGTCAGCGAAGCACTCAAACTGGTGTCACTGGACGCATCTAAGGGAGGTGCAGTTACACCAAATTTTGTTGAAAATTGATTAAACAAAGACACAATCTTCTTCTTTTCACTGCCAGATAAATACAAGTAACAATCTTCATCTACTATTGATTTGCAACTAGCTGAAACGCTAGTCGCATGGTCCAAAGCAAGCTTGAACAGAAAATCTTTTAATTTGGAACTTAGTAAAGTCTTTCTTTGTGCTATGTATTTATTTCTTGCTCCGCTGATATTCAAAGCGTTAATGTTTTTGCTAAGGTTGCTAATCACCTGTAGATCGCCCAAGTACATTTCATATAAAGATTTATTGTAGAATTTTTTGTACCCTTCATTGAGGATAGTTTGTACATCTGACGCATTGGCCAAAACTTGTGAACCTATTGGAACAACTTTATTTATCTGTTTTGCTGGGGAAGGGTTAACGCTTTTTATAAAAGCTCTTAATTCAATTGAAAGCTCATCAATTGTTCGACAGAAATCTGTCTTTCACATAATTTTTTGTCACTTACAGTATTACAATCTGTGATCAATTTCCCAACTTCATTGTCATAGAGTTCAGTAAGTTTAAATGCCTGTAGCGAGAATAAATCAAACTTATCTTTTGGTATACTTTTTACTATATTTTTTAAAGAGTTTAATGATTTTAGAAGGTTATTCTCTACCGCCTTACTATTTAGTTCGCCCTCCAGCTTTGAAATCGCGTCAATCGTCTTTGAAGCACCCTCATCATCAGCTTGATTAAGATCACTAAGTAACATTTGAAATGTTTGAATATTATCCAATGTCTTTTCTACAAACCCTGACTTCACTTGAAATGTCAAATATGTATTATCTCGATAATCCTTAAACATCTTCCCTGTGTTTAGATCGAGCGTACAAGGAATAAAATCTTGTTCTTCGTAGGTATCATCCTCATATCTGATGATATTTTTCTTATTTTCATTATCTGAGCATTCCTCAACTAATCTACCTGAAGAATTATCAAAAAAAAGCGTATCGAATATTTCCTTTTCAAGCGGGCCTTTATTAGTATTCTTTCTAATAAAGGCGTAGTTGCCTTCAGCAACTATTGGGCTTTGGTAATTATTCGAACTCAAAGCAGGAACTAGCGTCATTGAATAACGAAACAGTACATCATCACTTGAGTTAGACATAATAGCAGAACCTACAGAGTCCAGTACTGTCAGCACCTCACTGGCAGGTGGATACAGTTTCTGCCCGGCAGAAGCAAGCGAATTAAGTATGGCTTTTTGTTGATCTGAAGGGTCATCAAGTTCAATGATTGTAAGTTGGATTATTAAAGGCCCGCCCTCATACTTAATTGGGCCATAAACAGGTAAGTAGGAGAAGTTCAAATATTGAAGGGCTTTTACGCCATTCGAGTAAAATATAACTCGTCCGTTTTTATCGCTAGAAGGTCCAAATGACAGCGAGCACCCAGCTTTCCCTTGTTCGCATACGTTTGCAATAATCACAATTTCAGCGTTAGATCCCCTGCCTCCGAAAAATTCCGAGGCATTCCTCCATTCAAATGCAGCGCCATTAAAAGCCTGCATTAGGTGAACAGAAATTGTCTCTCCCGAATCAATCTGAGGCACTTTTGTATATTTTCGATAAAGTGTTTCATAACATTCGCGAGTTAATCCGGCTCTAGTTAATTCAGAGTTATCGTAGAGCTCTTGATTACAACTAGTAAGGTCTTTTACGTTGAGTCCACTATTTTCAATAGTTCTTACGTAGTCAACTTCTCCTTCTTCTATAATTTGGCACCCTGAAAAAAGAAAACTTATAAAAAATAAAAATATTATATTTTGTTTCATTTTATGGCCTCTTTCCTTGAGATGGTTGGAGCTACTATAGCGAACTTAAAACTTTTGTTTTCTGTACAAAATATAGACAACCCTTATTTAAAGCACAAACAAAATTACTTAATAGTTACATACCCCCTCAATTAGAAGAAATGAATATTCAGCTTTGCGTTCGATTCTGTCTATTCCTCTACATTAAAACGGTGCCCGTCATAAGAGTTTGCTTATCGTTTATACGCTACTACGTTTACATTCTTTGTAGCTACCTTTGTCTCATTTCGAATAAAAAGAGCTCTCTTTACATTAAATATCTGAAAAATATTGGAAGGTTCAGAGTATTGAGAACAACATCACAAAAAAATCATAACTCATTAAAGCTCTCCACCTAGCACATTCCCCTAGAGCCAATAGCAACATAAAGAGTATCCCGAGTTTTACGCTAAAACTAGCTGTAAAACATGGTCAAACCGATTGCTTGACCAAAACTCTGGCACAGGATAATCAGGGTGTGCTTCTTTCATCGCTGCGGTTGTTATATCTGGGATATCCGTAGCATCAAGCTCATCTACTTTGGTTGGAAGATTCGCCAATCCTTTTAATTCACGTATTTTTTCAATTACCAGCGCCGCTTTTTGTGAACGATCGTCAATTTTGTTACCACCTAGCGCACAATAATCAGCAATAACTGCCAATTTATCATGTATTTTCTCGCCATACTCCATTAACACCACATCCAGCAATACAGCATTAGCAAGGCCATGGGCGACGTGATATTTCGCACCAAGTTGATGGGCAATGGCATGCACATACCCTACCGATGTGCGTGTAAACGCTTCGCCTGCATAAAAGGATGCGTTTAGCAGGTTTTCTCGTACCTTAATATCGCTTGGTTCTTGCATCACTAATGGAAAATTATCAAAAATAAGTTTGCATGCGTTTAACGCTTTTTGATTAGTAAATTGCGTACCGTTAATACCAATAAATGCTTCTACTGCGTGGGTTAACGCATCCATAGCGGTTGTGGCGGTAATAAATGGCGGTAAGCCTTGGCTTAATTCTGGCATTAATAACGCGTATTTTGGCGCTAAACAGTAATCTGCAATTGCGAATTTGTCCTGCTGCTGGCGGTTTGAAACCACCGCTGCAACCGTTGTTTCTGAACCTGTGCCCGCGGTAGTTGGCACTGCCGTTAGCGGCGGTAAACGGCGCATCACTTTAAACAAGCCGCGTAATTGCGTTAATGCTTTATGTGGTTTTGCAGCGCGCACCCCAATTAGTTTTGCGCCATCAATCACAGAGCCACCGCCAATTGCAACAATGCCTTGGCATTTATCGTGTGTATAAAGCGTAAAACCCGACTCAATTTCGTTAATGTCGGGATCAGGTAAAATATCTGAATAAATAGACGTACTAATGCCTGCACTTTCAAGGGCAGTAATTACAGGCGCTGCTATACCGAGTGAAAGCAAGGTTTTGTCAGTAACCACCAGTAAACGCTCAATATTTTGCTGCTTTAGCTCAGCAAGCCAGATATCGAGTTGCGCGCTTTTAAAGCACTTAGGTCGTGGAATAGGATAAACAAACAATGCAAGGCGTAACGCCATGTGATAGCAACGATACAGCAGTCGTTTAGTCAGTCCAATTGATTGCGCCATGGTTGTACTCTTTTATTGTTATTAGAGCAAATATCCTAGCACAATTTCTTGCCTTACAATCAAGGATATAAGAAAATCAAAGAGTAACAAGACAAAGTAAGCACCTGCATGGAAATACAACTCGCGTGTCATCACTGCGATCAAATAGTCAGTATCCCAACGCTCAGCTATGGGGAGCATGCCTATTGCCCAAATTGTCATACCTTATTAAGCCGCACAATTAACGCGCGCGCTCAAAAAGTGGTTGCGCTTAGCATCGCATCACTTATCTTACTATTTAGCGCCTTACTCTACCCGTTTATCTCGTTTAGCAATCAAGGGTTAAGCCAAACCATCAATTTGCTCGACGCGGCAAAAATATTGTTTTATCAAGATAACTTTTTCGTCGCTGCACTGATTGATATCACCATTATTGGATTGCCTTTTGTGTTATTAACACTGTTTATTCCGCTTCATATGGGGGCTTTGTATGTGTTACCTAAACCGCTTTCGCGATTTTGCTTAAAAACGATTTACTACTTAAAACCTTGGGTTATGTCGGAAATATTCCTAATTGGCGTGCTGATCAGCATGATTAAAATTATGGCAATGGCTGAAATTACCTTTGGTTTAAGTTTTTGGGCGTTTTCCGCTTTTGTACTGTGTTATTCGCTCACGCTATATTATTACGACAGCCATAGTTTGTGGTTACAACTCGCCGACCAAAACAAAATAGCAATTGATGAAAGTTTAGGATCGCGCGCTAAAAATCAAAATTTGCGGGCGTGTCATGTTTGTCAGTTATTAACTTACGACGATACGTGTTCGCGCTGTAATAGCAAAACGTCGGTACGCAATACACAACATATTCAATGGGTTTTAGCATTTACCATCACGTCGCTCATTTGTTATATACCAGCGAATTTTTTCCCGATAATGCACACTTGGATTTTCTCTATTGACGAACCGTCCACTATTCTTAATGGTGTTTTTACACTGTGGCAGATTGGCTCGTACCCAATCGCTATCATTATTTTTATAGCCAGTATTTGTATTCCTATCGGCAAATTGTTTGTATTATTTTGGCTGTGTTATTTAGTTACAAAAAAACAACACATTAGTAGAAAACAAGCAGCACGTGCTTATGTTTTAATAGAGCTTGTTGGTAAATGGTCAATGATCGATGTGTTTGTTGTGGTTATTTTAGTTTCATTAGTACAATTAGGCGTTTTAATGTCGATAACAATTGGTGTTGGTGCAATCTTTTTTGCAATTATGGTGATCACCTCGATGATTGCTGCGCAACTATTCGACCCACGTTTAATCTGGGATAAAAAGAGGTTTTCTGAATGAGCCCTACTGCCGCTATTAGTAAAAAGCGAACGCTCTCACCTATCTGGATCATTCCACTTATTGCCGTGTTTGTTGCAAGTTGGATGTTTTATCAATACCAACAAAGCCAAGGCACGACTATTTACATTACCATGCCAAATGCAGAAGGCGTGATCCCCGGCAAAACAGAAATTAAAGTACGCAGCGTAAAAATGGGTGTCATTGCCCAAGTACGCCTTGCGGAAGATCAAACCACAGTTGTTGCACGCGCGGTAATTGACAAAGATTACGAGCATTTACTTAATCAAGATGCAAAAATATGGATTGTTAAAACGCGCATCGACGAAACCGGTATTTCAGGGTTAAACACCTTGTTATCTGGTGTGTATTTTGAGTTTTTACCGGGTGAAAGTGATGCCAGAACCCGTCAATTTACACTACTTGATACGCCGCCCCAAATTCCCGATAACATAAAAGGTCAGCGCTATTTGCTTACCAGTAAAAATACCAATGTAATCGATGTTGGTACAACAATTTATTATAACGGCTACAGTGTTGGACAAGTTGAAACTGCTAAGTTTGATTGGCAACAGCAGATTATGCGCTATGGCATTTTTATTCGCTCACCTTATGAAAATCTGGTCACAGAAAATGTGGTGTTTTGGGTAAACTCAGCGATTGAAGTTGACCTATCGGCTGACGGGATTAATTTTAAAACCAGTTCACTGGCAAAAATGCTTAAAGGTGGTATTTCGTTTGCCATTCCTGAGGGCGAGAAACCCGATGCTTTAGCTAAGCAAAATCAAACATTCAGACTAAACAGCGATTACCAAAAAGCGCTAGAACATCGCTACGACGAGTACGATTACTATGTTATTCAGTTTGAGCAATCAATTCGTGGCTTAACGCCGGGTGCGCCAGTTGAATATCGCGGTATTCGTATTGGTACTGTTGAAGAAGCGCCTGCGATGTTAGTGATTGATAATCGCCCTGCCCATTTTTCAACTGACAGTACAGCTGTACCGGTTAAGATTAAAATTGAATATAAGCGTATTTTCCACGATACCAAAATTGCCAAAGAGTTCTGGCAAAATAGCCTAGATGGCTGGATTGAAAAAGGCTTAAGAGCATCCCTTAAAACTGGTAATTTACTCACCGGTTCAATTTATATTGATTTTGATTTATACCAAGATGTTGAGCCATTTCAGCAGTCTGAATTTGCTGGCTTAAAAGTGTTTCCAAGTACCTCTAGTGGCTTTAGCGTAATGGCAAACCAAGTATCGGAATTACTAGCAAAATTTAATAATTTAGATATGCAAACACCGCTAAATAGCTTTGATAAAACAATGAACGAATACAACACATTCGCCGTTGAACTGCGCGAACTGTTAAATCGTAAAGACACACAAACTCTGCCTAATGAGTTTAATGAAACCTTAGCGCAAGTTGAAAAATCGATGGCGACATTTGATGAAACCATGTTGCAGTTTGAAAAAACCATGTCAGATTACGAAAAAGGTTCAGCTATTTATCATGAGTTAAACAGCACACTTGATCAGTTAAAACAGTTAGCAGAGCAATTGCAGCCATTGTCAAAAGGCTTAAACGAGCAACCTAATATGTTTATTTTTGATAAACAATTGGCAACCGATCCAACCCCAAGGAAACAATAACACAATGCGTATTTTACTGGTTTCAGTTCTTTTTTTATTATTGGGCGGGTGTAGCAGCCAAATTGACACTATTAGTTATTACCAGCTTGATGGTGGCGAATTTGCGCCAAATAAATTAGGCAAACAAGCGCGCGCTAATATCATTGTCAGTAACCCTAAGTTAACCGGCCATCTTGCCAATCGTGGTATTGCTGTTGAGGTTGCTCCATTGCAAATTCAAAGCGCCAACGGCCATTTGTGGAGCAGCAGTCCCAGTGAATTGTTACTGCAAGCAAGCGTGGTTAATCTTGATAATCAGTTGTCGCAAAGTCGCGTTATTCCCCTACAGTTAGAATCTGCAATTAATGCCACGTTGCCAACGTTTCGCGTAGATTATTACCTGACCAAGTTTCAAGCGAACCAAAACGGCGAAGGTGTAATAGCGGGTATAGTAACGGTATATAAACTTGAGCATACCTCGGCCACTATCGTGTATAGCCAAGGCTTTAATCAAGCCGTATCGCTTGACGATGACGGCTACGGCCCGCTTGTTGGCGCGTTAAATAGTGCATGGAACAATGTCAACAACGCGGTTGCAACTGAGCTTAAAGCGCTAATTGATAAAGGTTAGAAACCCCTTCGTAACCAGTAAGTTCAAATTGCTTAATAAACTTAAAGCCAAGCTTTTCAAGCACGTTAATTGACGCATTATTAGTGGGTGAAGTAATGGCATTTAATGTGTCAAAACCGTGCTTATTGCGGGCACGTACAATGGTTTTGCGCGCGGCTTCTGCCACATAACCTTGCTTTGTAAACTCATCAAGTAACGAATAGCCAAGATCAGGAATGTCAAAATCAGGGCGTGTTACTAAGCCACATACGCCAACAAAACAATTACGGTCGAGATCTTTTATACCCCATAACCCATAACCATATTGCTGGTAGGGCTGAATGTACTTTTCTTCAAGGTGCTTAGCTGCACTGGTTAGGTCATACACCCCTTTATCACCAATGTGCTCTTTAAAACTCGCTTGCGTTACTAACTTAAAAATGAACTCAGCATCGGCAGTGGTTAATTCTTGTAGCGCGATATTTTTCACATTTATCCTTACAACCAAAAATAAATAAAATATACAATTTTATTTTAAATATAACTAGGGCGTATTAACCTTTACGGTCTAATTAAAATCGTCCGCACTATGGCGTTCGTGCAATTGCTCACTTTCATCGCCCCAACTGCGGTTTACTCTACGGCCTCGTTGCACAGCTGGTCGTTCAAATATACGGTCTGCCCATGCCTTTAAATGTGGGTATTCATCTACCGCTAAAAACTCAGCAGCCTCATATAAATCACCGCGTACTAATACACCGTACCACGGCCAAATTGCCATATCAGCAATCGTGTAGGTGTCACCACACATGTATTTATTGTTTGCTAAGTGTTTGTTTAGTAAATCCAATTGGCGTTTTACTTCCATAGTAAATCGGTTAATTGGGTATTCTAGTGGCTCAGGTGCATACGCGTAAAAATGACCAAACCCGCCACCTAATGCGGGGCCGCTGCCCATTTGCCAAAATAGCCAAGATAAACATTTCGCCCTGTCATTTGCATTTTGCGGAATAAAACAAGTAAATTTTTCAGCGAGGTAAAGCAAAATCGCGCCTGATTCAAACACAGGTGTGGTTGGTGATGTTGAGGTATCAAGCAGCGCAGGAATTTTAGAGTTAGGGTTAATCTCAACAAAGCCTGAGCTAAATTGTTCGCCTTCCATAATATCAATTAAGTACGCATCGTATTCAGCATCTTTAATGCCCACTTCAATTAGTTCTTCGAGCAGAATCGTCACCTTTACACCATTTGGCGTAGCAAGTGAATAAAGTTGCAGCGGATGTTTTCCTTGAGGCAAGGTTTTATCGTGTGTCGCGCCTGACTCAGGACGATTAATATTAGCAAATTTGCCACCGTTTCCCGCTTGCCATTTCCACACTTTTGGCGGCGTATATTGATTATTAGCCATAACTAACCTCACTGAATTTTAAGGCGATTTGTTAACGATATAAAAGATAGAGTATTGCGATACTGCTAAGCAAGATAGATAAGAAGGTTAATGCCATGCCAGTTACGCGAAACACTAATTTTTCATGTAACATGCTGACACCATAGGCATGAGAAATACGCCCAACAAGCAGTGCAACACCTAATCCATGAACAAACAGCGATGCAGCACCTAGGTATTCGGCAAATCCGATTAATATTAAACTAATTGGTACGTATTCTTGAAAGTTACCGTGCGCTCGCATTTTCTTTTGCAGCAGTTTGTCACCGCCATCGCCTAACGCGACGAGAATTTTTTTGCGGCGCGTTAGCGTTGCCACACTCAAATAAATGTAAATTAAGCCTAGCAGCGCCGCATAAAGAGGAATAACAGATATCACAACAAAACCCTTTTTGTTTTCTTATTAACCTGACATATTCCTGCAGGTAAATCTACTGATTTAAATAACGTTTTCGTTTGTTTTGTTTCAATGTATTTAAATCAACTAAAACAAGGCCATCAACACTATTGTTAAAGTCTGGGTCAACACCAAAACACAAAAACTTAACGCCACCAGGCTCACACAACTCGGTATATTGTTTGTATAAAGTGGGGATCGCTACACCTTGCCCTGCCAATGTGCTTTTGAGTGCTTTGAAGTCTTCTTTGTAGTCGTTTGTGTAATTTGGTAATTCATGCGTGTTTGTATAGCGATAAGGATTGTTTGATGTTGCTAATGTGCTTTGATGAGCAAAATAATGGGAATAAAAGCTTACCAGCTGATCTTTTGCAGGTTCAGGTAACGTACCGCTTATACTAACAGGGCCAAAGAGATAGCGAATTTCAGGATGATGCTGCAAATACGCGCCTATACCAAACCATAAATAATCTAAGCTGCGTTTTCCCCAGTATTTTGGCTGCACAAAGCTGCGACCAAGTTCGAGTCCTTTTGCAAAATAAGGAGCCATTTCGTCTTTATAATTCACAAGCGTTGACGAGTATAACCCGGCGCTTTTTGCATTGTGTGTTAAAACATCAGCACGACCAAAACGGTATGCGCCGACAATTTCTAATTCGTCTTTGTCCCACAAAATCAGATGTAAATAATCGCTATCGTATTTATCTATATCGCGCTTTTGGTTTGTGCCCTCACCCACCGCACGAAACGCGATTTCACGTAAGCGGCCAATTTCACGCATAATTACGCAGCTATCACCATGCTGATACAAGTAGATCATTTTTCCATCATGGGTTTCCCCAAGCAATTTACATTTTTCACGAATTAAGCGGCTTAAATTTGCTTTATTCTCTGGCAAGGCAATGCATTTTTCAGTTTGAAAATAGCCTGGTTTACCATCACCAATGGCATAAATATGTTTTTTAAACAGTTTAGTTAATTGCGTATCGTGAAGCGGCGAATCAGCAAATGCGCTATGTGGAATAAGCGCGCCGATGCGTATAGGAAAATTACGTTTGCGTTGCTTAAACATTTCATTCACTAACAAGAACGACGCAAGCGGTTTATAAAGCATTGAAACGCTGTAAAACATCGGGGAATTTTTAGCATCAACATGCATTGGCAGTATAGGCGCTTGATACGCTTTTGCGATTTTTAAAAAGCCTTTTTGCCAAAAGGTATCGCGCACCCCTGTTGGTCTTAAACGTGACACTTCGCCAGCAGGAAAGATCAGCAACACACCTTCATCGCTCAAATGCTCTTTTATGCGATTAACAGTAATTTTGCTGGTTGTGCCTTTAATGTTATCAACTGGCACTAACATTTCTTGTAGTGGCGCTAAGCTATAAAGCAGTTGGTTTGCCATCACGCGAATATCACTACGCACTTCACTAATTAATTTAATCAGTGCCAAAGCATCGAGCGAGCCAATTGGGTGATTGGCAATTATCACCAAACGTCCTGATGCGGGAATATGCAGTTTTTCGCTATCTCGCACCGAATAACTAACATCAAAATAATCAAGTACTTGCTCTACAAAATCAAGCCCTGACAAATGCGGGAAATCATTTTCAAATTGATGAAAATCCCCTTCGTGCATTAGATTCTTTAGTAATTTGCTGCTTGATTTATAAAGCAAAGGGTTATTTATAAGTTGCGGAAATTGTTTTGCGATTACTTGGTCGACATGGATCATAACATTGGCCATAAAGCTGTTTTAAGTTCAGCATATGAAGCAAATGTGACGCGAATATTGAGTTTATATTGAACAATTATGACGCATAAAAAAGGCGAGCATTTGCTCGCCTTTCACAAAAAACTATCAATTACTTTTGATAATCAAGTACCTGACCTGCATTTGTAAAATCTGAAATAATCGTCTGATTATCGATTTTTCCAAATGCCTTGTCCGCAAATTTAGTACCGCGCATTTGCACGTTTAAGCGCGCTGCATCTTTATTAAGTACCGTTTTTGCGTAAAAGTCTTTAACATCAGCAAGTGTTACTTGCTCTACTTCTTTAATCAGCTCAACTTTTGAGTTGAAATCAAAGTTTTCTTCATACCAATCTGACAAGTATGGTCTTAACTCATCACCTAGGTTTTTCGGCTGCTCGTTTAGCTTGATCAGGACCGCATTTTTAAGTTGCGCAAATGTCTCTTCGCTAATTGCATCGAGCTCTTTTTTGTACTCAAGCTTGTATTCATCGAAACGCGCCTGCATTTCACCTGGGCCTTTAACTGGTGTTTGAATATACATACCAAAACCAACATAGTCGTCAAGCGTGGTGCTAAAGCCACCTACTGCATACGCCAGTTGCTCTTCGGTACGTAATTTATCAAATACTTTATTGCTAAAGTGACCTTGCAAAACAAGCCCTTGCGCTTCTTGTTTCTTACCTTTTACTGGGTGCATATGCATATCAACTAAGGCTACATCGGCTACGTCAATATCACGTTGTACGCTAAATACTTGACCAGATTTTGGTAACCACGCTTTCGCACGCGCATATTGCGTTGTTGTCACCTCGTTAGGTAGCGCTTTTTCAAGACTAGATACAACGGTTTTCACGTCATTCTGGTCGTAGTTACCAAACATAAATACGCGTACTTGGTTATTAGTAAGAACCTGCTGCATTACTTTGTTTAAGTCGCTAATTGAAAGCGATTTAGCACGTTCAATCAATGCAGCGTCTTCATAACTGCCTTGGCTTGTTACTTTATAAAACGCATTGAATGCTTGGCTGTAAGGGAAGTTTTTGCTCTTGTTTGCAACAGCACGTAAGAAACGGTCTTTCGCTTGGTTAAACTCAAGCTCAGTTGGCGCAACACGTAACTCGTTCATACCGGCTACAATTAATTCGCTTTGTTTGTCGGTAAAACCATTCACAGTGAATACCACACCATTTGAATCAGAAAGGCTCATAGACATACCGCCCACACCTGCTTCTGTATTCAACGCAACGACATTTTTACTGTATAAGTCTTGCCAAACTGATAATAGAATCGCTGTGTCCATATCGCTAAGCGTTGCTGGGTTATTAATATACACTTTCAGCATGCCTTTTGGCTGGTGCGAGAAGTTTTTGCTCGCAAACTGCCATACTTTAATATGCTTAGTGTCGTGAACAAGCTGCGGTTTCTCTTTAATTTCATCGCTCGCGGCTTTTAAATCAAAGCTTTCTGGCAATAAACGATTTACTGCAGGCAAGTTCATCGCAACGTTTGTTGGCGCTTTCCAGCTGTTAATTTCATCTTGTGAAATATCAGCAATGCGGTAGTTACCATCATAGAAATGAAGTGTACTGTCTGTTTCTTCTTTTTGGCTTACGTACCAAATTTTTAACGTTTCTGGTGTAAGTTGATCAAGCACTTGTTCAATTGCTTTTTCATCAAACTGACCATAGTAATATGGTGCATTAATCACATGATTCGTTGGATAAACTTGCATTGCGCCTGCAAGGTTAGATACATAACCAAATTCATCACCTTTTTCTAAGAATTTGAACTGATTATTAAGTGATGTTCTGATTTCATCAAAGTACTTCTTATCAACGCCTTTTTCGCGAATAAGGTCGATGTACTGCATGATAATGGCAACAATCTCATCACGGTGTTCCATGCCACTATCCGTTAACGTTACATCAATTGAGAACGTACCATAGTTACCATAATGTGAAGGTGATGCATTAGCACCGAGATCTGAGATCCAGCCTTTTTCACGTAATAACGTAGCAGGTGTGCCCGGCATTTCTGAATAAATTAGGTATGACAGAAAACGATTTGGCTTGAGCGCAAATTGGTCGCTGTTGTTTTCGATTGTGAAGTCGAGTGTTAATTGTTTAACGTCTTTGTTTGGCTTATAAAATACCTTTTTACCGCCAACTTTCGTTAAATCAACTTTCGCTGTAACACTCGGCTTTTCAATATTTTTATTTTTAATATCTGAAAAGTATTTATTCGCTAGCGCTTCCATCTCAGCAAGTGGCTTATTGCTAAGTAGTGCTACTTTCATGATATTTGATGAATAATATTTATCAAAAAAGGCAACGGTTTCAGTGTGTAGCTTGCTACCTTCTTTATCACCAAGGGTTTCTAAATTACCAATTAAAAAGCGGTTTGCTGGATGTTCGCCCATCATTTTACGAGCAAGTTTGAACTGACCAAAGAAATCAAGCTCGCGACGCATTGACCATTCAGCGTTTACAGCGTTCTTTTCTTTGTCGGTATACTCTGGATAAAGCTTCGGTGATTTAAAGAAATCAGAAAAACGGTCAAGCCCTTCTTCAAATGCATCGTTATTCGCTTTGAACATATAGTTGGTAATATCTAACCAAGTATATGCATTATGAGCACCACCATTTTTGGTCATAAACTCTGAATATTCGTTAGTATCAGGGAAACGTTCAGTACCTAAAAACAGCATATGCTCTAAATAATGCGCCATACCTTGTTGTGTCATTGGGTCATGCAATAAACCAACACCCACACTGAGCGCTGCAGCAGATTTATCAACACTTGGGTCTGACACTAAAACAACTTCAATCTCGTTGCTTAATTTTAATGTTTTGTATTCGCGGTTATCGTTCGGGCTAACAACCAATGATTCTGCATAAAGATTTGGATTATTCGAAGAGGTATTAGCTTGGTTAGTGGCATTACAACCAACTAAAACAGCAAGTGCTAATGCACTTAGGCTAAGTGCTTTTTTCATAATGGTTCCCTAGAGTTATAAATACAAAAAACGCTCTAGTGTCTTGTCATAGAGCGTTTTTTAATACCAATTCTACTAAATAGGTAATCACCTAGCGCATTGGATAAATTAAACGCTGAAGCATAAAATTTAACCCGCTAGAATGATTAATCAATTAAGTGAATTGATATACATTTATTCCACTATAAAAAAGCAGTGATTAAATGCAATACTTTAATTGTATTATTTGTAACGGTTTGTCAACAAATGAGATTTTGCGTTAGCGCGCTAACACAGGCTTGCGCTTGCGTCGCCAAATTAAGGCAGTCGCCATTAAGCCCAATAATGCGCCAAAACTACCACCTGAATCATCCGACGTTACTGGCGGCTTTGGCGGCTCTTTTATTAAGGTATTTTCCTTTGGTGTTAAATCACTTGCGGTGTCAGTGTTGCTATCGATAATCGTGACATTTTCGATGGTAATTAAACGTTCTGCACCAAGCAATGCATTACCATTTTTAAGGTCAGTACACTGCTCTTCCGTTGTATTTACGAGAGGGTATTCATTACACGCAAAATTAGATAACTGATCAATTAAATCCATGCCTTCACCAATTACTTGGCCAAACACCGTAAAACCACCATTTTGTGTATCTAAATTAGCGCTATTATCTTTTAGGTTGATAAACCACTGACTTGTCGCACTATTTGGGTTGTTAGCCACTTTGGCCATAGCAATAGTGCCACGTACGTTAGAATAAACTGGCTCATTTACCACGGTACCATAGGTATCGATAGGTAAAAATTTACTGCCGTTATAGGTGTAGCCACCACCTTGCAGCACGAAGTCCGTTATTAAGCGGTGAAACACCACTTCATTGTAACGCTCGTCATTAACATACTTGAGAAAGTTCTCGACTGTTTTTGGTGTAGTTTCATCAAACAGGTTTATTTGAAAGTTGCCTTGTGTAGTTTGAACCTCAACAATCGTTGCCTGCGCAGCGCCCGCAAATAAGCCAGCAGCTAAGAGAGATAGTTTTAGCTTGTCCATAATTTCCCGTGAATATTTTGTTAATTTTTATCGAAAGCAGCTTACCGATTATTTGCCAACATGGCTATAAAACTCACGTGAGAATTACAATTAATAACACTCCTTTAACAATAATTACGAGGTTTTGCAATTTCGGCCCTCGCAACCGGACAATTGTCCGCCCATAATTTTATTGTGATGGTTAGAATAATAGCGTTTGTTAATTAACTGCCGAAATTTATAATGATTACTGTGCGCTCTTTCACTTTTTTAGCACTCTCTATGCTGTTTATGAACAACAGCTACGCGACAAATAATGAGCAAAAGCTCACCATTTTGCACACCAATGACCACCACGGGCGCTTTTGGCGCAATGAGCAAGGTGAGTATGGTATGGCGGCAAGAAAAACGCTTATTGACCGTTTACGTGCTGAGGCAAAAGCGAAAAATCATCAAGTGCTGTTGTTATCAGGTGGTGATATAAACACTGGCGTGCCTGAATCCGATTTACAATACGCTGAACCAGATTTTAAAGGCATGAGCTTAATTGGCTACGATGCCATGGCTATCGGTAATCACGAATTTGACAATTCACTAGACGTTCTAGATAAACAAATTGCGTGGGCAAATTTCCCTCTGCTCTCGGCAAACATATTTAATAAAAAAACGGGTGAGCATGCATACCAGCCTTACCAAATCATTAAACGTGACGATTTAACAATTGCGGTAATTGGTTTAACCACAGTCGATACGGCTAAAATCGCAAACCCTGATTATGTAGGTCATTTTGATTTTCGTACACCTGCAGATGCAGCGGCTCCTTTACTAGAAAAACTCGAAAAAACCTACCAACCCGATATTACAATTGCCGTAACGCACATGGGGCATTACGTTGATGCCAAACACGGCATTAATGCTCCGGGCGACGTGACTTTGGCTCGTACACTAAATGCAGGTGCGTTGGATCTTATTATTGGTGGACATTCACAGGAACCTGTTTGTATGGAAGGTGACAATACTGCTGATAGCGACTTTTTACCAGGCGATGAATGTCGTCCTGACCGTCAAAACGGCACATGGATTATGCAAGCGCATGAGTGGGGTAAGTATGTTGGTAAAGCCGAGTTTTCATTGAAAAACAACGCGCTTACACTACTAAACTATGAGCTTATTCCGGTTAATATGCTGCGTGAAACAAAGCAAGATGGTCAAACCGTCAAAAAGCTTGCATCAGAAAAGATCCCGGAAGATCCTAAAATGCTCGCATTTTTAACTCCGTACCAAGAGAAAGGTTCAGCAAAAATTTCACAGCCGATCGGTGAATTAATTGGTGATTTAGAAGGTTCGCGTAATAAAGTTCGCTTTGTGCAAACCAATCTAGGCCGTTTGATTGCAAAAGCACAAAGTGAAAGTGTCGGCGCAGATTTCGGTATTATTAGCGGTGGTGGTATTCGCGATTCTATTAAAGCGGGCGACGTTAGCTACAAAGATATTTTGCAGGTTCATCCATTTAAAAACCGCATTACCTATCTTGAACTAAAAGGCCAAGAACTGGTTGATTACATCAGTTTAGCTGCCAGTTTTCCACCGGATTCAGGCGCCTACTGCCAGTTTTATGGCATCGAATTTAAAAAAGAAAATGATGAGTTAACCATCACTAGTATTGGGAACAAACCTTTTGATGCCAATAAACGCTATCGTTTTACACTCAATAGCTATAATGCAGCAGGCGGTGATGGCTACCCGAATATGACAAAACACCCGCACTTTGTTGCAACCGACACAATTGACGCTGAAGTATTGAAAAATTACTTTTTGCAAAACTCTCCGGTTGATGCCACTAAGATTTAAACCCTCCCTGCTAAAAGACGTAAGCTAACACTTACGTCTTTTACCTTTCATAGTATAAAGCTTGTGTTTCCAAGCTTGGTCCCTACTACGAAAATAAGTTTTTAATTGGTTTGAGTCTTTCAGTTAATTAGAAATATAAAAACCAAATTAGATATTTTAGCTACCGGATCTAACTTCGAATGATCCTCAAATGAATTTTATCCGGTATGACGGAGTAGAAATTGAAGTTGCTACAAGCCCAGAAACCTAACAAATAACAATCGTTAAAATGATAGAGCCCATATTATTGCATCACGTCTACTCGGTTTTACTAAATTGGGAGAATAAAGATTAAACGCGTTACCAAATTTTAATAACTCAAACACTTATCAAATTAGAGGTCGATAAACGCATATGCTTCAGAAACTTAAAAGCATAATACGCGTCATCGACAAAGTTCTTACGATTATTTACCGATTATTTCAATTTGATCAGTATCAACATTACGTAATCCATAATGATGAAGCTTTGAACGTGACCCTTCTCCATGGGCTTTTGGGGGATAGAGCATGTCTTTTAGTTCGATATCATCCAATAGAATTTCATCTAGCGCAGCGCGAATTTCACTTAGCGTTTTCTCTAAACTATTTGAAAAGTTCGGCCTTTTACGAATAGTGTGTCCTAGTTCCGTTAAACGATAAAAATACTTGTTTGCAAGGCTAACAAGTTCATCTGGCAGCTCTTTATTTTGGTTAAGTAAAACATCTGGTTGTGCCATGCAATATTCTATCAATGCTGTATAAAAACATAATGGCTTATTGGCGAGTGGCACACTTGTGTGAGTACGACTGTTGATCAGCAATTTCTGTTCAAGGTCGATAACCAGTCTCGCTCGCTCTTCGTCAATACTCTCTACTACCAAATTGTTTTTTGTTAACTTCAAGTCATAACGGTAGTTAACTAAAAAATAAAATCCGATACTTGCGATGAGTGTCAACCACGAAAAATAATCAAACAAGCCCAATTTTTTTATCGAGAAAGCGAATCGCACTACTCGTGTAGGCGTGCTAAATTGATGGGTTACAACTTTACGATTTGAGCCAACATCGTAGTTATTTGACTGAATAGCCAATACCTTTGGTAATAGTGGATGGTGCATTAATTTTTCATTTAATGCCGTAATGTAATTTGCTACGGCCAAGTCATTGCCTGCACTACTTTTATTTGGATCAGGCAAAGGTAAGCGATTTAAGTCTTTTGCTATTCTATTTTCAATATGTTGTGTTAACTGGTACTCAGCGTTAACAAGATTTATGCGTTTAGCTACGCCATAGACCAACTGAAATACCAAAAAGACTAATATGCACAGCAAAATTTGCTTATTTTTTTTAACATTCAACATAACTTTCTACATCTTTAAAATAGGGAGAGGTTTGGGCATTTGCATGGCGGTGAATAATTTGATTAATTGCACATACAAGCTCTGTGTTTTCGGTCTCCATTTTAAAATACCAACGACTTCCACTTACTTTACTGCTGATCGGTGTAATGTAATTTTCTAAAAAACGGTCCATATCGTCTTGCTTCCAATAAGACGCAATCACATCGACTTTTCCTTCAGCTAGCAGATCTCTCAGCGCAGAATGTGAGTTAGCCTGCACAATGTCCAAACTATCAACATTAATATTTAAACGTTTAAACAACGTTCTCGGTAAAATGTAACCAGAACGACTACTTGGGTAATCCAACAAGCCAATACGTTTATCAATAAAATACTCTTTTTCAAGCTTTGGTTTTTCATTTAACGAGATAAAAAATGCCGTGTAATCAGGATAGGCAAGCAAGGTTTTATAGTTAAAAGTGTATTCACTTTTAAAGGCAACCATTAAATTCTCTTTAGTCATGATTAAATCAGCGTTACCTCGCCCGATAAAATCTAATGCATCACTCATATTATGGCCCCAGTTTAACTGCACTTGGCCAAACTGCTTTGCAACAATCGGGTTATTACAAAAATACGGTATAAGCTGCTTTGCTAACTGCTCTGTTGGTACATAAATATTGAACGTATTTTCATTTTCTGACAACGCTTTATCACATTGTTGCTTGACAGACATAAAAGTATCAATTGCCTTTAATTTGGTTGGGTATTGAGAGCTCCCTAGAAAACCAAAAAGAACAATTAATATACAAAAAACAGCTGTTAATACCGCTTTTGAAAACAAAAAGTTATATTTCATTTTAATTGTTATTATCTATGCTCAATTCAAGCCTCAATTTCATCACGTATATTTACTTATTGCAATAGGTAAATTTATTTGAAACACATAAATCATTGATTTTATTGTTTTGTTAACAAGTAATTATGAATCCTAATGAGTCCTTTCTATTTTTGTAAAACTAAGGACAATTAGCCTTGTTGATAACAACTACATACAATTAAAAAGATGATTATGAGCTTACGTTCTTTGATATTAATTGCTCTTACGCTAACGCACTTTCAAGCGGCTGCATGGAGTCAAAATGGGCATCGTATAATCGGCAAGATTGCCGACAATCATTTAACTGCTGACACTCGTAATGCTATTGCCCCATTATTACAAGGCGATAAACTGGCTGAAGTAACCACTTGGGCTGATGAAATGCGCTCTAACCCAGAACCCTTCTGGCAAAAAGAGTCGGGTAAGTGGCACTATATTAATATCGCTTCGGCAGACGAATTTAAACCTCATCATTACCATCTTTCAGCCACCGACGGCGAAGTTACTGATATTTACGCTGGTATTTTGAAAGCCACCGCGGTGCTTAAAAGCGCGAACACCTCATTAAAAGACAAGCAATTTTATTTTCGTTTCCTCACTCATTTAGTTGGCGATATTCATCAACCAATGCACGCTGGTCGCAGTGAAGACTGGGGTGGAAATAAAATAAAAGTGAAATTTTTCGGTAAAGAAACCAATTTACACTCATTGTGGGATAAAGATCTAGTTGAAAGCGAAAACCTTTCTTACAGTGAATTTGCCGAGTTTATTGATACAAACGACGCAAAGCTCATTTCTACTTACCTAGCCTCAGAGCCCAAAGATTGGGTGCTTGAATCATTTCATTTAGCACAAGGTTTGTATGATATCGGTAACGGTGAATTTAAATACCATTACGTTTACGAGCAAATGCCTGTAATTAAACAGCGTTTACTACAAGGCGGAATTAGATTAGCTGGTTTGTTAAACCACATTTTTGACGAATCGGCACACGCGAAAGCAGTTACTAAGTAATCTGCTAACGCATGAACAAAAGCAATAAAATTTTTAAAACTAACTTTCAAATTTAGTTACACGGGAAACTACTAATGAAAACGCAACTACGTAAAAGCGCTTTAACACTTGCTGTTGCTGCTTGTTTGGGTGCATCTGGTGCAGTTTATGCGACAGAAACCTCATCAGCAGTGCGCGGTAAAATTACTACGCCTGCAGGAGAAGCTGCTGCTAACGTTAAAATTAAATTAATTCACGAGCCATCGGGTACGGTTACTGAATATACAACGAACGACGCAGGTGCATTCCTTGCTAAAGGTCTTCGTGTTGGTGGTCCTTACACTGTAATCATCGATTCAGATAAGTATAAAGATATCACTAAAGACCGTATTTACTTAAGCCTTGGTCAAACAAGCCGTATTAGCGAGCAACTTGAACCATTAACAATGGAAACAATTCAAGTAACCGGTGTTAGCTATACACAACAAGCTGGCGGAGCAAACAGTGCATTCGGTGCAGAAATCATCGAAAATGCGCCAAGCTTCAACCGTGATATTAAAGATATTGCGCGTATTAACCCACTTGCGACAGTAACTGGTTCTGGTGAATTAACAATTGCTGGTAACAATCCACGTACTAACGCGTTAACCGTTGATGGCATCTCACAAAATGATGATTTCGGCCTAAACTTCAGTGGTTACCCATCACAACAGCCGCCAGTATCACTTGATGCTATCGAGCAAGTTACTGTTGACTTTGCACCTTTCTCAGCATCTAAAGGTAACTTTGGTGGCGGTACAATCAACGCGGTAACTAAGTCAGGTACAAACGAGTTTAAGTTCTCTGGCTATTACGAAACATCAACACCTGATATGGCTGGTGACGTAGATCGTCTAGTTGAAATTAAAGGTCAAGACGAGCGTACGTACGAAACCGAAAAAGTAGACCCAATTCAAACTGAAGCACGTTACGGTTTCAGTGTTGGTGGTCCTATTATCAAAGACAAACTATTCTTCTTCGCAAACTACACATCATGGCGTAGTGAATTAGAGATGGATTATGGTTTCGAAGGTTCAGGTGCTACTCACCTTTACAACACAACTGAAGAAAACTTCAACCGTTTCTTATCTATCTTAGAAACAGAGTACGGTATGACGGATTCTTTAGGTGGCGACCCTGAAGATACCAATGATACATTAATCAGTAAAATTACTTGGAATATTAACGACGCGCACCGTCTAGACTTTACTTACCAGTGGCAAGACGACCAAGATGAGCGTAATTTCGGTAATGGTGGCGACACTGTGATGTTAGCATCAAACCGCTACACTTATGTTAATACATTCAATAACTTCGCAACTAAGATTTATTCAGATTGGAATGATGACTTCTCATCAGAGATCAGCATTAGCCACAAAGATGTAACAACTGAGAGCAACACTAACTCAAACATCGGTAGTGTAAAAGTTGAAGAAAAATTCCGTGGACCTGCTTACCAGTTTGGCATGGATCAATTCCGTCATGCGAACTACGCAGAAAACCAAAATACTGCGCTTGCATTTGATGGTACATACCTTCTTGGTGACCATGAGATTAAATTTGGTGCTAAGTACGAGCGTTTACGTTTATACAACCTATTTGCAGCAAACTCTTTAGGTTCATGGGAATTTGATAGCTTTGATGGTTTTGCAAACCGTGAAGTTGGTAACTTCCGTGGTAGCTACGATTTTGACTATGCAAATGCCTACACAAACGATTCAAAAGACACGGCATATGACGCAACACGTAGCCAAATTGCGCTATACATCGAAGATACTTTCTATCCACACGATGACGTTGAGTTAACTGCTGGTGTGCGTTATGAGCGTTTATCATCTGATGATAAACCACGCCTTAACGAAGCGTTCTTAGAAACTTATGGTTTCAGCAACCAAGAAAACCTTGATGGCTTAGACATCATTCTTCCACGTATTGGTTTCCAATGGTTTGCGAGCGACGACTTGACAGTTAAAGGTGGTGTAGGCCGTTTCCAAGGTGGTATCCCTAACGTTTGGTATAACAACCCATTCCAGAACGATGGTATTACTTTTGTAGCAGCACCAAGCAGTGCAATTGCTGATTACTATTCGCAAAACCCTGCTGATATTACAGAAGTACCTCAGGCCATCCAAGATTCACTAGTGCCAGGTGCGGGTAGCACTAACTACACGGATCCTAACTTTGAGCTGCCATCAAGCTGGCGTGCACAGTTAGGCTTTGATTACAACTTCTCAATTGAAGGTTTTGGTGATGACTACATTTGGTCAGCAGAACTTGCGTATGAGAAGAAACAAAATGAAGCTGTTTGGAAAAACACAGCACTTAAAGAAGTGGGTTTAGCAGCTGATGGCGAACGTGTAATTTACGAAAGCCGTTACGAAGGTGACAAAGCTGATAACTTCGACATTATGATGACTAATGCTGATGACGATGGTCGCTCAATTATCTTTGTTACGTCACTTGCGAAAAACTGGGATAACGGTGTAAGCATGACCATGAGTTACACGCACCAAGATATCGAAGAAAACCACGTAGGTTCTTCATCTCGTGCACAAAGTAACTATAAGCATAACATTGTTAAGAGCCGTAACATGGACATGGCTGCTCGCGGTCACTACGAAATTGAACATAGCTTTAAGTTAAACCTAAACTACAAGCGTGAGTTCTTTGACGGTTACGAAACACGTTTCGATATGTTCTTTGAACGTCGCTCAGGTCGCCCTTTCAGCTGGGTAATGGGCATGTATAAAGATAGTGATTTAGGTGATACTCGCGACTTCTACTCAAACAGTGCATACCTTGCTTACATCCCAACGGGTGCTGATGATCCAAATGTAAACTGGGAAGAGTCTGGTATTTCTTGGGAAGAATTAAGCGCGCTTATGAATAAAGCCGGTTTAAGTGCTTCAGGTTCAATTATGGACCGTAACTCTGATAGCCAACCTTGGGTAACTAAGATGGATATCAGCATTAAGCAAGAGATCCCTGGTTTTGCAAAAGGTCACAAAGCGCAAGTTTACTTAATGGTTGATAACTTCGCTAACTTGCTTAACAGCGATTGGGGTGTTGAAAAACGTCTAACATACCCTAACCAAACACTTTATGACTTTGGTGGCTTAGATGATCAAGGCCGTTATATTCTTGACAAACGTTTTGATGGCGCAAGCACATTAAACTACAGCACAATCGATCTGGGCTCGTCAGCGTGGCAAGCTAAAATCGGTGTAAGCTACAAGTTCTAAACTAAAAAACCCCTTGAAAATAAAAGCCCAGCATTTGCTGGGCTTTTTTTTACACTGAAATAAATTGGACTAAACTATTGCAGTGTAACCAAAAAGTAATAATTTTAATAAAAGCTTAATGATGCTGTTTTAGGCTTACTAAAACTACTATCAAGGGAAAGATCTATGAATATACTCTTCAACAAAAAGCTACTGCCACTTGCAGTCGCAAGCTGTCTATGTTCAACAGTGGTTAATGCAAACGATACGTCATCATCGTTAAAAGGTAACATTGTTGGGCCTAACGGTAACCCTGCCACTGGCACACAAATAACGATTATCCACCTACCTTCTGGTTCAGTAAAAACTGCAACTGTTAACGACGCTGGCTTATTTAGCGCAAAAGGCCTTCGTGTTGGTGGCCCATATCAAGTAATCGTTGATTCCAACGAGTTTGAAGACACTATGGTAGAAAACATTTATCTTACATTAGGTAAAGAATACCCATTAAGTGTGCAGCTTCAATCAGCATCAGCAATGGAGCAAATACTTGTTACTGGTCGCCCTCTTTCAATGCAATCGGGCGGTACAGGGCCTGCAAGTAACTTCACCTTAAATGATTTACAAAGTAAGCCTGCAATTAATCGCGATATTAAAGACATTATTCGAACCGATCCGAGGATCTATATAAACGAAGCGGCAAGCGATGCGATTCAGTGCGCTGGCGGTAATCCACGTTTTAACAGTTTAACTGTTGATGGCGCGCGTATGAACGATAATTTTGGCTTGAACAGTAACGGTTATCCGACTGAACGCATGCCCTTTTCTTTTGATGCGATAGACCAAGTAGCAGTTGAACTCGCGCCGTTTGATGTGCAATACGGCGGGTTTACGTCATGTAACATCAATGCGGTTACAAAATCAGGTAATAATGAAGTTAGCGGCAGCGTATTTTTTGATTACACCAGTGATTCATTAAAAGGTGATTCAATTGAAGGAACTCATGTCGACACAGGTGACTACAGCGAAAAACGTTATGGCTTTAATGTTGGTTTACCACTAATAAAAGATAAATTATTTTTCTTCACCTCTTATGAAGAGCTCGATGGCGCACAAATTTTTGATTACACGCCCTTTGCAAATGGAAAAGTAAGCCAAGCTACGATTGACCGCATTACACAAATTGCTAAAACGAATTACGGTTATGATCCTGGTAGCATGGTCCCAAGTTTACCGGTTGAAGATGAAAAATTATTAGTCAAACTAGACTGGAACATCAGCGACGATCACCGTGCAAGCCTCGTATATAACTATAATGATGGTTATACGCTAAGTGAATCAGATTCGGGCTCAAGTGCCCTATCTTTATCAAATCACTTTTATGAACGCGGCGCCAAATTACAATCTTTCGTTTCGTCACTTTATTCCGATTGGACCGATGACTTTTCAACTGAAGTACGCATTGGCTATTCAAAGTTAGATAATCGTCAAATATCGATTGATGCGGCATCAGGTTTTGGCGAAATGCGTATATCAACACCAGACGCCGATGTTTTCATTGGCCCTGATGACTCGCGACAAGCAAACAAACTAAAATACGACAACTTGTCACTAAAGCTGGCGGGTACTTACTTTTTAGATAATCATGAAATATCGTTTGGTTATGAACGCGAGTCACTCGATGTTTTTAACATGTTTGTCCAGCACAATGAGGGCGAATACCGTTTTAGTTCGATTGATGATTTTGAAAACGGTATTGCTCGCGTATATTATGGCAACGCACAAAGTCACAACCCAAAAGACGCTGCTGGTGAATTTGAGTATGCGCTCAATACATTCTATGTGCAGGACACTTACGACTTAATTGATTACGATTTAACACTGACATTTGGCTTACGTTATGACGTGTATACCAGTGATGATGTGCCCGAATACAGTGCGAATTTTGAACAGCGCTATGGTTTTTCAAATCAACAAAACTTAGATGGCGTTGATTTATTGCAACCACGTTTTGGTTTTAACTGGATTTATAACGACCAATTAGAACTACGTGGTGGCTTTGGTTTATATTCAGGCGGTAACCCGAATGTTTGGATTTCAAACAGTTATTCAAACGATGGGATTCGTAATATTCAGGTCGATAAGAAAAACCTTCAAATTTTGGGACCAGATGCAATAGCGTTTAATGGTTCAGGGCGCCCCGGTTACGATATTCCAGTTGAACTTTATGACGCGGTTTCGCAAGGTGGCGCCGATGATAGCACCAACGTAACCGATCCAAACTTTGAAATTCCGTCGGAATGGAAGTTTGCATTAGGTGGTACCTATATCACAGAGTCAAACTACATCTTTAACTTAGACTATCTGTATACTGATAAACAAGATTCCGCTGTGATCCGAAACCTAGCTGATGAGGTCACCGGAACTGCGCCGGATGGACGCCCGGTGTACTCAGGAGTTAACCACCCTCGTGAATCCGATCTGTTATTGACCAATGTCAAAGGTAGCGACGGTTACTCCCATGTGCTTTCTTTTGCTTTTAATAAATCGTTTGATAACGGCTTTGATATTGCAGCCTCTTATGCATATACCATTGCGAAAGAAGTGCACCCAATGACAAGTTCTGTGGCGTTTTCAAACTACCATCGAATAGCCGTAAGTGACCCTGAAAACCCGGGGGTTTCTACATCCAATTACGAGGTGCCACATCGTTTTACCTTCTCGGCAGGCTATGTGCATGAATTTATTGATGGCTTAGAAACGCGCTTCAACCTATTTGGGCAAGTTAGCCAAACTAACCCATATTCATACACTTTCTCGTCTTCTACCGGTGATTTAGGGTTTAATGACGAGGACCGTCAGCTTTTATATGTGCCGCAAAGCAATGATGCAAACGTTGTTTATGGTGATGACTTTGACCTAGAAGCATTCAATGCTTGGGTTAGCTCTGAAGGATTAAAACGCGGCGAAATACAAGATAGAAATGAAATCGATGGTGATTGGTGGACAACTATTGATTTCAAAGTTGAGCAGCAATTTCCTGGGTTTAACGATGGTCACTCAGGTTCAGCCTACTTTATCGTTAAAAACATCGGCAACATGCTAAACGATGACTGGGGTGTATTGAAACGTGGTAGTGCATTCCAACGTGCTGTCACCGCGGATATAAATGACCAAGGACAATATGTCTTTGAGGAATTTCATAATCCGTCAGGTACCAGTGTAGAAGTTGATCCATCACTTTGGGAAATTCGTTTAGGCGTTCGTTACAACTTCTAATACAAAGTATTATTAACTTAAAATGCCCAGCTCATGCTGGGCATTTTTGATTTTAAAGCAACTTACGAAACTAATCTGTCACATCATCGAGCTTATTTATAATGGTAAATAATGTACTTTGCTCTTCGTGTGTTAACCTATCAAATAATGCATTTTGCCAATTATTTGCATCACTTGCTAATTGGAAAAACAATTGTTCGCCTGCTTTTGTTAGGGCAAGCACCGTTGCACGTTTATCTTTTTCGTCTTGCATACCCACAACAATGCCTTTTTCTATTAATTGCTTTACCGCTCGTGATGCGGTGGACTTATCTAGCTCTGCCCTATCGCAGATATCTCTCGCGGTTAAGTTTGATTGCTGCGCCAAATGCGCAATCACACGCCATTGGGGTACTGTTAATCCATATTTATCGGCATATACTTTTGCAAAACTATTACTGAGTGCGTTACTAAGACGCGCCAGGCGATATGGTAAGAACGAATCAAGACTTATCATAATGTGTTTGTTTTAGAAATTTTCAGCTAGTGTGACGCTAACTTATGCGTTTTACAAGCAAGCCTAGAACACACTACACCGCTTAAGTCATTTTTAATCAAGATGCCCTTGGCCCGTTTACTCTGTAGATCATAAGACGAGCAATAACGTTATAAACCATTCAAAGTACACTTGCATTTAGTCTCACGTGAGACTATATTGGTTAAAAATCACAATGGGAGTGACTATGAGTTTTCCAGAATATGACTATTTAACCGGCTTTGGTAACGAGTTTGAAACAGAAGCCCTTGAGGGCGCATTGCCTATCGGCCAGTTTTCACCGCAAAAAGTAAAGTACGATTTATACGCTGAACAATACAACACCACAGCGTTTACAGCACCGCGTGCAGATAATCGTCGTAATTGGTTTTACCGCATTCGTCCTTCTGTTGTACAAGGTGATTATTCTCCGCTTGATAACGGTTTACTGCGCACTGCGCCAATCACTGAGGTGCCAACACCTCCGACTATGCTTCGCTGGAACCCGATTGATATTCCAACTGAAAAAACTGACTTTGTCGACGGCTTAATCACCATGGCTGCAAATGGCAGTGCCAATGGTCAAACAGGTATTGGTATTCATGTTTACGTAGCGAATAGCTCAATGGATGGTCGCTACTTTTATAATGCCGATGGTGAATTACTCTTTGTGCCACAACAAGGCGCTATAGTACTTCATACTGAATGCGGTAAACTTGCAATCAAACCTGGGGAAATTGCAGTAATTCCACGTGGCATTAAGTTCTCGGTTGAACTAATTGAAGCGACTGCGCGTGGTTATATTTGCGAAAATTACGGTCACCCTTATATTCTGCCTGAACGCGGTCCAGTAGGCGCAAATGGTTATACCAATGAGCGTGACTTCCAATATCCTGTTGCCGCATTTGAAGATATTGAAGGCGACTTTGAACTTGTCGCTAAGTTTAATGGCAACTTGTTCCGCTGCGATATCGGTCACTCGCCACTTGATGTTGTTGCTTGGACAGGTAATAGTGCGCCTTACAAGTACGAGCTTTCGCGTTTTAACGTAATGAACACGGTAAGTTTTGATCACCCAGATCCATCAATTTTTACCGTATTAACTTCGCCTTCAGGCACTGCCGGCGTTGCAAATGTTGATTTTGTGATCTTCCCACCACGTTGGATGGTTGCAGAAAATACCTTCAGACCACCTTATTATCATCGTAATATTATGAGTGAGTTTATGGGCTTAATTGAAGGTGTATACGATGCAAAAGAACACGGTTTTGTACCTGGTGGAATGAGCTTACATAACTGCATGTCGCCACATGGCCCTGAAGCAGACGTCTTTGAAAAAGCATCAAATGCAGAGCTTGAACCACAGCGTTATGAAAACACGCTCGCATTTATGTTTGAATCGCGTTACGTTATTTCACCAACCAAGTATGCACTTGAAGGTAAAGAGCGTCAGCAGAATTACCTAGATTGCTGGAAAGGTATTAAGAAATATTTTAGTCAGTAATATCTTTCACTTAAATTGCTGATCACATACTTAACAAAGTTAGTGTAAAAAGAACGGACAGCCGTTCTTTTTTGTTCGTGCTTAAAGGACTTAATTTTATGAAACTTTATACTTATTTTCGCTCATCTGCTGCTTATCGTGTTCGTATTGCGCTTAATTTAAAAGCCTTAGATCACGAAATGGTACCGGTAAATCTTCTAAAAAGTGAACAACAAAGTGACGATTACCTAAACGTCAATCCACAAGGTTTACTGCCTGCGCTCGAAACCGAAAAAGGTAAGTTAGGTCAATCGCTTGCGATTTTAGAATACCTTGATGAAATTCACCCACAAACGCCACTGTTACCGAACGATCCGTGGCAAAAAGCACAAGTACGCAGTTTTGCCTATGCAATTGCTTGTGACATTCACCCAATCGATAATTTGCGCGTATTAAAGTATTTAACCGGTGAACTCAATGTAACCGAAGAGCAAAAAACTGCTTGGTATTTACATTGGATCGAAATTGGCTTTGAAAAACTAGAAAAGCAAATTGGTGCAACGGATTTTTGTTGTGGCGATACTCCGAGCCTTGCCGATGTATGCTTAGTGCCACAAGTATTTAATGCATTACGATTTGGCCTTGATATGGCACAATTCCCAAAAATTAATGCGATTTATCAACGTTGTAACAGCATACAAGCATTTATTGATGCCGCACCTGAAAACCAGCTTGATGCAAACTAAGTTACCCTAGTCGAATAAAGGATCAGCTACTTTAATAGTGCGCCAGTCTTTTACATCGTCATTTAAAAAGCCTGCCTCTCGGTAGGCTTTTTCAATTAGGCCTCGGTCTCGCAGTATTTTTAGCCCACGCTGTAACGCTTCAAACGTTTGCTGTCCTAAAGGGTGTTTTTTAGAAACGACAAAGTGACGACTATCATTAAGCGCAACTTTGACATTGGGAATAGCAAAAATTTTATAGTCGGGACCAATGTAAGAAAAGTTATGCTGCTTTTTAAACGGCGCTAACATGCCATCAATCCAGCCTCGGCTAACCATTTTAGCCATTACGATCCAATCAGATTCATGCACAAGCTTTTTAGGTTTTAAACTTTGTAAGGTGACCCAATCAACATGCCAATCTTTACTTGAGACAATTGTCATGTCCGAAAGCGATAATGTCTTTGCATTATAGTTTGCAACGTTTTGTTCAGATGTAAACACACCCGCGTAGTACTCACCTTTACGAATGAGCGGCTCACTAATATATAAATTATCCTTATACTGCTCAGTCGCACTCAACCAAAGTGAATCAAACGATAGCAGTAACAAGCCTTCGTTTAGCAACTTCAAATTACGCGCATCATAATTGCCATAAATAAAGTTAAATTGAATATCAGCACCACCTAATAGCAGCGCTTGTTGTATAAGAATAAATTCAACGACATCGCGCTGGGCATTTTTACCGGAATAATCTGTAATATCTAAGATTGGCGTTTTGCCAATAATGTCCTTAGCATAGAAATAAATATCGGTTTCAACCGTGATATCTATCACTTTACTGTGCAGAGGTATACTTAGAAATAATAAAAATAAAGCAAAAAAACGACATAACATGGGATTTACGCTACTCTGCTCTTAGCAACTCTTTAAGGTTAGAAGTGAATGAATAAATTCACAAATATAAGGAAACGACAATGAGAGTGTTGGCTTTAGTACTTCCAATGTTGATTGTCTCTTCGTTAGCGACAGCGCAAACACCAAAAAAGCATATTTGGCTAGAAACTGAGGTGAACCATTTAATCTGTTGGTATGACGATAAAAAATATACCTTAGGTGCGGTAATTGAGGTTAACGACACAAGGTTAATTTGTACACAAAGATACCCTAACCAAGAAAATGGTCCTGTGGCATGGTATCAGCTTGATAAAAAAGGCAATATTATTTACCCAAAAACAAAGCCCAAGATTACGGTAAATTAAACGCGACTCAATTGGCTTTGCTGCTAAACATCAAGCTAATTAGACATACGCGCGACATAATGGCTCGTCAAACGGTTGTTGCTGTATGTTGTCATAGTTAATGTAAACGCACTTGGGCTGCGCTTTAACACGCGATTAATAAGATGATACACAGTACCTGCTCGACTAACTGACCAAACACTAACATGAGTAGATGACAGTGCCTCTATCCAAATATCACCAGCTTCGTTATTTTGGTCAAACCGCAAGTAACCTTGATTTGCATATAAGGTTAAACTTTGGATCCGTTGTGTAAATTCATCACGCTCTTGGGCTTTGGTTTTCGCTCTTAAAACCATATGGTCATCATTAGAAAAATCCATTTCCAGTCTATGCGATTTGGCCACCTTACGCGCATTAGCAGGCTCTTCACCAATACAATAAAACCCATTACTTTTTCCAACCCACGAACCGCTTAAGTCTTTAAACAAACGACTCAAGCTCGCTTCTTGACTGCGCGTTAATTTATTATTCGCAGGTAAATCTGATAAACCAACTTTGCTAGGTGGGGCACTAAGGCATTGAGTTGCGCTTAATGTAAAGCTTGCGAGTAAAATAACTAACATCATTGTTATGCGCATAGTATGATCCCTTTAAATCAATGTGAGCATTGCTCAATACTGTACTCTAAATTAGTTTGATACGTTAAATGAACATAGAAACAAAATGGTTACAAGACTTTCTTATTCTAAGTGAAACTAAAAACTTTAGTTTAGCTGCACAATTACGATTTGTAACCCAACCGGCATTTAGCCGTCGAATTCAAGCATTAGAAAAAAGTTTGGGATGCAAACTCATTGATAGACGCACCAACCCACTTAGTCTCACCAAAGAAGGCATTGCGTTTCAGCCAACTGCACAATCAGTGTTACATTTACTCAACAACTCGGCTGAAAAGTTACGGGCAACAAGCTATGCCCAAGAGCTAAAAATAGCCGCAACTCATACATTGGCGCTGGGGGTGTTTCCAAAAATATTAAAAACTCTAAAGCGACAGTTACCTAATGTCAGCGCTGAGCTTCAAATCGCCGATGCTGACGACTGTACAAAACTACTCAAAAGTAATAATTGTGACTATTTACTCGCATTTCATGATGAAGAATTACTAAGTGAAGGTTATGAGCGTTTTGAACTTGGCGCAGTAAAACTATTGCCGGTCGCACTGAGTTCTCAAATTAATACGTGGCAAACGGCAACTAAAGTACCCTACCTTGCTTATCAAGCTTCAATTTTTCTCGGTCGTACCGTTGATAATGCACTAGACCAGCAAACAAAAAGCAGACTTGATAAAGTGGCGAGTTCATCAATGGCAGACAGTTTAAAAACCATGGTGATGCAAGGGCTAGGTATGGCATGGCTGCCTGAATTCGCGATTGAAAAAGAGCTTCAAGATGAAAAGCTCAGCATTATCACCGGATTTGATGCTATCAATAATCTAAGCGTTAGCTTATATCGAATTCCTTCTAGCGATCATACTAAATCTATTTACTGGCAAGGCATAACACAGGCACTAGAAAACGACGATTTGAACTAAGGTTGAATGAGTAAAAGTAATCATTATAACGCTAGGTGATATAAAAGCCTTCCAGAGCTATGCATAATTTGCATATCCAAAACCTATTTAAAGCATTAGTCTTTAACCTAGCTTATCGGTAATCTTGCGCCGACTCTCACCAATACAAGACAAAAAAGCAATGCGTATAGAATCTGATCTTCTCGGTACAATGACAATTGAAAACAATGTACTCTATGGCATACAAACTCAGCGCGCAGTAAATAACTTTCCGTTAAGTGACAAGACACTGACGCAATACCCTGCGATGATTAAATCACTCGCCTACGTTAAAGCAGCCTGTGTTCGCGCAAACCAGCAACTAGGTCTAATTAACGATGAAAAAGCTGATGCAATATTTGCATCATGCACTAATCTTATTGATGGCCTCTATCATGATCAATTTCCTGTTGGCATGATCCAAGGCGGCGCTGGCACATCAACCAATATGAATGCCAACGAAGTAATCGCTAATATCGCACTGCAAAAGTTAGGACATCCAATAGGCGCTTATCAATTTATACACCCTAATAGCGATGTAAACTTGTCGCAATCAACCAACGATGTTTACCCAAGCGCCATTCGACTAAGTATCTTGCTACAACAGCCAAAGCTAATAGCCAGCCTAGAAGACTTGATTGAGCGTTTTTCTGAAAAATCTCAAGAATTTAGACATATTCTTAAGCTTGCCAGAACCCAATTGCAAGATGCGGTTCCAATGACATTAGGTCAAGAATTTGCGGGGTTCGCATCAACGCTACGTGAAGAAATAAAGTTACTTAATCAGTTAAGTCCATTCTTCTATGAAATCAACTTAGGTGGAACCGCGGTTGGAACAGGGATAAATACCAAAAAAGGCTATGCTGATTTAGCAATCAAGCAGTTAACATGTTTAACTGAACTACCCTTTGTTAAGGCCGAAGATTTAATTGAGGCCAGCTCTGATATGGGCGCGTTTGTAATTTACTCATCAGCACTTAAACGTCTTGCAATCAAATTATCTAAAATCGCCAATGATTTACGCCTATTAAGTATGGGACCGCGCGCAGGGTTAAGCGAAATAAATTTACCAGCAAAACAACCTGGTAGTTCAATTATGCCGGGTAAGGTTAATCCGGTTATTCCAGAAGCCGTAAGCCAAGTCGCATATCAAGTAATTGGATTAGACTCAGCAATCAGTATGGCGGCTGAAGCAGGACAACTGCAATTAAACGCAATGGAGCCGTTAATCGCATTTAATATTATGGAAGAAATGGCGCTACTGACTAACGCATGTAGCATGTTTGATCAGCACTGCGTTTCAGGCATTAATGCAAACCATGAGCGTTGTCATTATTTATTAGACAATAGCCTTGCGCTTGTTACGGCATTAACCCATTTATTGGTTACGACGCTGCAACCGATATAGCTAAAGACGCATTAAGTTCAGGTAAAAATATCAAAGACTTAGTGTTGGAAAAAGGGATCCTTAGTGAATCTCAGCTAGCAGATATTATGCAACCAGACAAATTGACTGAGCCTGCATAGGGCTTAAGCTCTTTTAATAAATTAAGTGTATAGCAAATGCTATACACTTTCTTTGCAACGCAATACTAAGCGTTGTTTGATGTGCTTATCGATTATTTCGCACCAATCTATCGCATGCAAAATACCGAATTATCAAAATGACTCGTTAGAAAAACGGCAAGTTAAAGCCAACCCAACCTAATTCTACAGCACTATTTTCGCTCTAAAATAACGGCTCCCTCGCCCTCTTCCTTTAAGCAATCATCTTGGTTATATAAGTGGCATCTTTCCAACGACAAACAACCGCAGCCAATACACGATGTGAGAGAGTCTTTTAGCTTTTCAATATATAAAATCTGTTGGGTTAACTTATCACGCCACGCAGTAGCGATGTGTTCCCAGTCACTAACCGTAGGTGTCCGTTCATTAGGTAATTGCGACAAAATTGCTTTAATATCACTTAAACTAACACCAATTTTCTGGCCTGCTTTAATTAACGCGATCCGTCTTAATACATCCGGTTTATATCGCCTTTGGTTGCCACTATTACGCCAACTACGAATTAACCCTTTTTCTTCGTAAAAGTGGAGCGTCGAGATTTTTACCCCAGCACGTTTTGCAATATTTCCAACCGAAAGATTCGCATCACCCATAACTAAAATTGTTCACTGTTTAATTCTATAAAATACCCGTACATTTTTATAATAAGTGATAAAGAACTCAAGTACGACGCCAAAAAAATACGACAAAATACGTAACAAGCTATGTCTCAGTTAATGCGTAAATAAATCGCATCTCACATTATTAAATCGAGCATATTTAAGATATTAGAAAACATAAAAAAGAACATGCAAAGGATAACGGTTTTAGGTTTACACTACACCAAAAAAGCACCAATTAAGCTATTACACTTGTATGTTTAAGTTACTTTCAAAATTCCGCCCTAATTAACTTGCTTAATGCAAATCTTCGCCTACGCCTCATGCTAAATCACGAATCAATATGTTAATCGCTTAAAAACTTGTGGTAATTTAACTTGGCTGAGCTTTAAGCTTGCAGAAATTCAGCGGCTTGTTTACGTTTGTTAACTTTATTCCTCATGTAAACAGTAAGTTAAGACTAACAAAACAATTTCTCGTAATAACTACCACTCGCTTTTAATAGCGCTGCAAACAACTGTCGTAGTAAAGTCAATTTAACGCATATATCTACTTAAATTTAATGCTAAAACTTCGCGTAATCGACTAAATTAGTTAAAAGAAAACAATTTTTATTATAGTACCTAATTATTAACCAAAAGTTATAAAACTGGATTTAAAATAATTAATACTTATATAAAACCACTAACTAGTTCTAAATTGGCAATTAAATAGGCTAACTAGAGTTGATCTTTTCTGGACAAAATTGCTATTGTTACACCATGCCGTTATTTTCATTTAGATGAAGTGAAAGTCTAAGCGACTTGAATTGAAATTAATACTTTATCATTAACGGCAAAAAATTAGTCCCCAAAACTATGTATGCTCTACAAGGATAGAGAAATGACAACAAATTACGCAAAAGTAAAAGAATTGTGCGACCAACTGGTTTCTGATGGAAAGCCAGTGTCGGTTGAGGCCATTTTACAAGAATGTGAAGGCAGCACTGCGAGTATTCTTGCACACTACCAACGTTGGCGCAGTGAGTCGCAAGACACACGCCAAGCCACAGCTGATACAGGGTCACTAAGTGACGAGTATATGGCTGCATTTCACCGCGAGATTAAACGTTTCTCAAATGCTATTAATCGTGATTTCGAAGTTCAACTCGAACGTGCTATCGAAGCCGAAAAGTTCGCTATCCTTAGCCTACAAAAAACTGAACAAATTACCGGTGAGTTAACCGAAAAAGTGCAAATGCTTGAGGCGCGTTTAGAAGAAGAAACAAGCCAGTTTAAGCAAACAATCGCTGAAGTTGAAGACAATGCTGATGTTGAAATTGCATCACTAAAAGAGCATCACGAAAAGCAACTTCAAGATCTTACTGAGTCTAAAAATCAAACAATTGAAGATATGCGAATTGCCAATGAAAACACCATTGAGCAATTAAAAGCTAATAATGCTGCAACCGTTGCAGAATTAAAAGAGTCGAGCGAACGCACCATTGCTGAGCTGAAACAGTCTGGTGAAGCAAAAGTAAGCGAGCTTACTGAGAATGTTGCTAGCCAAGTACAAACTCTTGAAGCGGCACTTGAAGAAAAAGACTCGAAAATCCAAGCATTATTACAAGAGAAAAACTCTACGCTTTCTCAGCTTTCACAGTTAGAGCAAACTGCAAATACACACGCAGCGAAAGCAGAGCAGCATAACTCGGAAGTTGAAGATCTTCGCCAAGCAAAAGAAGCAATGCAAGCACAGCTTAAACAAGCTGAGCAAAGCATCGAAATGATGAAGAAACAAAATCTTGAGCTATCACAGCACAACCAAGACCAGCAAACAGCGGTTAAAGGTGCGAAAGAGCAAATTGAAGAAATGCAAACACAGCTGGCCGAGGCTCAGAAAATTGCGACAAGCTTTGAAAGTGAAAAAGAAAACTTACTCAAGCAAATGGACTTCGTTAAGAACAATTCAACCGCTACTATTCAGCGCTTAACGCAAAACTCTGATCAAAACCTTTCTAAGATCAGACTACTTGAAGAAAAACTTGTTAGCGAACAGCAAAACGCATGGCGTTATGAGAATGAAAACGAGAAGCTACAAGAGCAACTTGAATTTATTAAGCAAAACTCTGCAACGACTGTAGAACGATTAACGCGCAGCGCTGAAAAAGCGATGGCTCGTGTTCGCGACCTAGAACGTGAAGTAGATGATGCTAAGTTAGAGCTTGAACAAATACGCGCTCAAAACAACGTTGTGCCATTACAAGATCAAGCCTAACAACATTAGTTAGTGAATTTAAAAAAGGGTCATTTGACCCTTTTTTATTATTGCAAAAACGCTAAAAAAAGCTAAATTGAAAGGTAAATCGCTAATTTTAAAAACAAATTGAAAATTTACACAGCACGTCAAGCAGTATTAAATCACAAAAAAAGATTAGTCGCCTATGAGCTGCTATTTCGTAATAGCCGCGCTAATTCATTTCCTACCGTAGACCCGGTTATTGCCACCTCAAAACTTATCGCCGATAGTCAGTTTATTATCGGGTTACGGCGGTTAACGTCGGGGAAAAAAGCGCTCATTAAGTTTCCACATCTTGGTATATTGCAAAAGCAGCCTGAGCTGTTACCAAGCAACGATTTTATTGTTGAGTTAATGACAGACTTCGTGCCTAATCAAGAAGTCTATGAAGCATGCCGTAGCTTATTTCACAAAAACTATGTACTGGCGCTTGATCCCTACACTCCCGATTTTGACTGGCAACCTTATTGCAACTTATGCCGTTTGGTGAAATTTGATATTAGTAGAACGCCGTTAAACACAGTAATTGCTGATATTAATAAGTTAAAGCAACAAAAAAACCTCAAACTCATGGCGACAAAAATCGAAACTCATGAAGATTTCGAACTCGCCAAACAACTCGGCTTCGATTACTTTCAAGGGTACTTTTTATGTCGTCCGCAATTAATTGAACAGCAAGATATGGTAAGCCACTCACAAACAGTGGTGTTGCTCTATACCGAACTGGTAAAAGAAGAGCTTAATTACGACAAAATCGCTAATCTGGTTGAGCAAGACGCTGCTCTTTGCTACAAATTACTACGCTTTATCAATTCGGGTCTGTTTCCTACTCGCGAAGAAATTAACTCAATTAAACAAGGCTTGATTTACCTTGGTGACCAAAACGCGAAGCGATTTTTAAACCTAGTTGTTACTGCACACTTTGCTAAAGACAAGCCCCACGAGCTAATTCGCATGTCGACCATTCGAGCCAAATTTTGCGATGTAATTGCGCAAAAAATCGCGCCAAGTTTAAAAAGTAAATCATTCTTGGTTGGTCTTTTCTCATTATTAGATGCCATTTTCGATCGCTCTATGGACGTAATTATCAAGCAGCTCCCACTCGGAAAAGACATTAGTGATGCATTAATTGGCCAAGAGAACCTCAATCGAAATATTCTTGAACTCGTGCTTAGTTATGAATCTGGTAATTGGCAAAAAATAGAATCACAATGTAACAAACTAAAGCTCGATCAAGCGGATTTACCAGCGTTTTATTATGAAGCCATAAAGTGGAGTGATATTTTATATAACTGTACTCAGCAAGAAGACCCGCTATAAAAAAGCCCAGCAACTTGGCTGGGCTTTGACGTTATATAACTTATATATTAAAACATATAGCTTAATTTCACGTAGTAGAAACCACCGTTGTAGTCGTACGGACCACTTTCGTAATATTTAGCACCTAGTACACCATACGAAGCAGTTGGTAGTTTTTGTGCTTCTTGGTCGAAAATGTTGTTCGCGCCAACAGCTGCTTTAAAGCTCTCATTAATGAAATAGCTCACTTCCGCATCAAAGGTAAATGATGAATCTGCAATTTCATTCCAACACTTTTTGTTGCCTTCCTCATCTAACCCTAAACAATCATCATCGGCATGCACTGCGAAGTATTCGCCGAAGTAGTTAGCACGCACAAACATGCTAATATCATCCCAGTTTTGGGTAATTGTGAACGTAGCACGGTGTTGAGGCATACCTTCTTCTAAACGTTTTACTTTACCTGTAGTTGTTGTATCCGGGTTAAACGAATCAACCGTTGTTTCATTCCAGTTATACGCTAACGCAAATTTTGTTGCGCCGTTAAGTAAATCGGCTGAGTAGTTAGCTACAATATCAACACCTTGTGTTGTAGTATCAAAGTCATTTGCAAAGTAGGTAACGGCCGAGATTAACTCTGGGTTTTGTACACCGAGCGATCTAAGTTCAGCATAATCTTCTTCACGTACGGTGATTTGACTAGACTGCGCGATACGATCTGTTACTTCAATGTTGTAGTAATCTACTGTTAAGAAGAAATCATCATATTCGTATACAGTACCTAATGCATAACTTGTTGATTCTTCTGGTGTCAGCTCTTTACCACCATAAAACGCAGAAAGTGGATCTGTTGGCGGCGCTAAGAAGCTTTGAATTAATTCACCGCCGACAAGTGATGTTGCCGTATTTACAACATTTGCTTGACCAACGGTCGGGGCTCTAAAACCTGTACTTGTTGAACCGCGGATCTGCCAATCATCTGAAATCGCATATTGCAGTGTTAACTTGTAGTTCGCTGTATCACCGAAGGTATTATAATCTTCGTAGCGAAGTGCTGCGCCAAGTAACAAGTCCTCAGTTAAATACGCTTCAGCATCAACATATGCCGCCCAGTTACGACGAGTATTGGTTCCTTGCGACTCTGGACCAAAACCTTTAAAACCATGAGAGCCAATGTTGAAACCGTTATCAGCCAGTGGCCCAGCTTTCCAAGACGCCTCTTCACCTGACACAATTTCAAACGATTCTTCTCTAAACTCAAAACCACCAGCAAGGTTAAGCGGATCGTCTAAACCAACCTCGAGTGATTTAACTAAATCAAAGTTAAATGTCTTTTCAAGTTGAATATACTTACCCGTATCAAAATCGACCGGAGAGTCAAAGCCTAATGATGGGTTAATTGAATTGTAGAGGTAGAAGTCAGCTGCATTTCGACCTACTGAGCCGCTTAAATCAAAATAAACTTCATCTAACCAGCCGCCACTAATTTCACCTTCAACACCCATGGTAAGCGATGTATCAACAATATTACCGGCAAATTGTGGTGTGTAACCTCCAGGGTAATATTTATTTGCAGCAAAACAGTTTGCATTCCCCATAACTTCTGAATACGCAGGTAAATCTGCGAGCATGCTCCCAGCTTCAAATACGAGAGGGTCTCCTGGTTGGTTGCCATTAGATGGACATCCCCCCATTCCGTTCCCTGTAATATCCGCAACTAACCATTGATAATGTGATGGTGCGTCATCATCGTCGATTATTCCATCATTATTTGTGTCAGCATAACGCAGTGCATTTGTGTAAACAGCCTCTCTATTTTGTGGGTTTCTATAATAAAAACCACCTGTTGCATCACGTTCAGAGTAGTTACCAAACATATAGAATTCTTTATCATTGCCTAAATCAAGGCCAACGTTACCAAAAATCGATAGATCGTCTTCAATTTCAGGGTTACCCCAAATTTGTGCTGGGTCGTTAATATACGCATTACCTGAAGCTGCAAGCGCCGCCGCATCTGGGCGCTGAACTGAACGGCTCGTCGCATCGGCATTTTTTAATGCGAAAGACAAGTTAGCAAAGCCATCATCAGTAAATGGCATGCCAATATTACCTTCAATTGTCGTGGTGTCTCCGTCACCTTCAAAATACTCACCGTATTTAACCGTGATACTTCCACCTTCGGCTGAATCTTTTAACACAAAATTCATTACGCCCGCGATGGCATCTGAACCATATTGCGCTGCAGCACCGTCACGAAGCACTTCAACTTGTTTTAAAGCGATGCTTGGAATTACCGAGATATCTGGACCTTGCGCACCATCATTTACACCACCACCTTGAAACGCAATAACCGATGCACGGTGACGTCGTTTACCGTTCACAAGCACTAAGGTGCTGTCAGACGATAAACCACGAAGGTTAACAGGACGAATTAACGTTGCGGCATCACTGATAGGCTGTTGACGCACATTAAATGAAGGAACTTGGCTTACAAGTAGCTCAAGCATGTCAGATGAACCATGCTTTTCTAAATCATCACCACCGATAATATCAATCGGCACAGGTGAATCGGCGATTGAACGTGGCGCAGAGCGTGTACCTACTACGGCGATTTTTTCGACGTCTTTTTTAACCTCTTCGGTGTTATTTTCTTCTGCTAATGCAGAATAAGACATGGTTGATACGAGTGTTGATGAGCAGGCAAGCAGTATTGCCTTACGTAGCGCTTTAATTTTCATAATTTCCCTAGCAACTTAGTTAATTATTATGTAAACTTATTTAACATACTATTTACATAAATAGACTAAATTGGGGATTTTTCAAGTATAAAATTGAATAAAATGTATCGTTAGCGCAATTTTTATACTAAAACTGTGAATTATATAATTTTTCCTCTCAGCGCTTTCGTATGACTGTGTTTTTTCTTGCTGTCTAATCGCTTTCGTTGGGAGCTTTTTGTCGGTTTTGTTGCGCGGCGTTTTTTTTGCACAATCATCGCCGATTGAATAAGCGCTTTAAGCCTATCTAGGGCATATTGTTTGTTTTGCTCTTGGGTCCTAAATGATTGCGATTTAATTACAATAACACCATCGTTAGTAATGCGGCTGTCATTAAGAACAAGTAGCTTTTCCTTATAAATTTGTGGCAAGCTACTACGTTTAATATCAAATCGCAGGTGAATTGCAGTTGCCACCTTATTCACGTTTTGTCCACCACTGCCTTGTGAGCGAATCGCTGTTAACTCAAGCTCCCAATCGGCAATACTGACTGAATTTGAAATTTGTAACATGTAAAACCCTCTGTTACCTAGATTGATAAAATTAACGTGTTTCGCATTTAACTCTATTGAGGCGGTTATAATCATAAAACCGGATGAAACAACGCGCACGCATTCAACTGTTAAAATAGTGGTAATACAATAACGTGTTAGCGATCTAAATTTGTTAAAACAGGCAATAATGCCAGCATTGCAACACACAAAATATTTACACTAATTGTCAGCAAAAACCATTTTCGAAACGGTTGTTTTAGTGTTTTATGTCTAAAAAACGCTTGCGCAAATACAGCACCTAACCAGCCTCCTAACACATCATAAATATGAAGCGTCGATTCAGGCACGCGTACTTTATCTTTTTTTGCTTTGTATTTATCAATACCATAAACAATAAAGGTGAAAACACTCATCACGGTGTATGTAGGGACAAGCCAAAACGGCAATAACGTTAACCACACTAAACTGGCTATTACTAGGCAAAATAATATTACAAATAAGATCATTAAGATGAGAAATTGGTTATCTAAATCAGCACCACGCAGTCTATCAGATTACAGACGTAAGGTTTGTAAAATTCAAACCTATATTAGCCCTATTAAATAGCTAATTTAGTAGCGAGTAATAACTTACCAACCGCACTAATTTTTTCGCTGTTGTGGTCAGCATCAAAAGTCGTCTTGTTAGTTTAAAATATAATCTGCGCTCTCATTCACACGATACGAAATAGCAAAATATCAAGCAACGTTTAGCCAGAACCATAAAAAGGGCGACACACAGTTCGCCCCATTTCAATTAGTTATTGCTTACGGTAACCGTCTCATCGCGCAACAAATGTAAAAAGTGCATATGCTTTTGGTATTGATCAATTACATCGTTAATAACCGCATTCTCCGACCATCCCATAATGTCGTAGTCTTGACCACCTTCTACTAAATGCACCTCAGCGCGATAGTAGCACTCCTCGTCTTCGTCGCTGTTAAAGCTCGGTTGTACATGTTTTTTCTTATGAACACCGTAAACAAAGTCATGTTCGTCGCCGTGATACACTTTTAAAATAAGCCCTGAATCTTTAACAATAATCTCAGTCTGAATATCATTAAGTTCGAATTGATTTTTCAACGCTTTAAACGCCCGCTTTACAACTTTATTAATAAAATCAGCCGTGTTCTTTTTGTCAGGCGTTGACACAATATTATTGAGTTTTTCTTGCCAGTCTTCACCATCAACATAGTGATTTGTCGGCGTTATGTTCATTTGTAAACTGTCCATCTTTGCAGCTTCAATTTGCAGCGCTTTAACTAAACCAAAACACGCAAATAGCAACACGATAGCAAAAGGTAACGCGCTGGCAATTGTCATGGTTTGTAATGCGTTCAAGCCCCCCACTAAGCTTAACACCGCTGCAACTACGCCAACGCCGATAGCCCAATACAAGCGCTGCCAAAGCGGTGTATCATCCTCACCATTTGAACACAGCATATTAATTACCATTGCGCCTGAATCGCATGAGGTTACAAAGAAAATAACAATCATTAATATCGAAAGCCCGGTTAAGAAAGCACTCCATGGAAAGGCTTCTAAAAATACAAACAGAGCAACGGCCGAGTCACTACTTACCATCTCCATTAACGACACATAACCTTGCTCTACCACAAGATAAATTGCACTATTACCGAAAATAGTCATCCATAATAAAGTAAAGGCCGTAGGCACAACCATCACACCTAATATAAATTCACGAATGGTACGCCCTTTTGAAATACGGGCTATAAACAATCCTACAAATGGCGCCCATGCAAGCCACCACCCCCAATAAAAAATGGTCCAGCCACCAATCCAACTTTTCTTTTCATAGGCAAATAAATTAAATGTATTTGACACAATTTCAGACAGGTACTGGCCCACGTTTTGTACATATGCCTGAAGTAGAAATACCGAAGGCCCAAGTACAAAAATAAAAATCAACAAGGCAATGGCTAGCAACATATTAGTTTCAGACAAAATTTTAATGCCCTTATCAAGCCCTGTTGCTACTGAAATAGATGCAAGTGCAGTGATTGCAAGCATAATAAGTACCTGGTTAAGTACACTTACATCAATATCGAATAAATAGTTCAGTCCAGAGTTTACCTGGCTTGCGCCAAGCCCAAGTGACGTGGCCACGCCAAATACCGTACTCACAACCGCAAACACATCAACGACATGCCCTTGCCAACCATAGATCTTGTCACCAATAATCGGGTGCAAAGCAGAGCGAAGCGTTAAAGGTAAGCGATGACGATAACTAAAATACGCGAGCACCAAGGCCACGATGGCATATATTCCCCATGCATGAAAACCCCAATGGAAAAAGGTTATTTTCATCGCTTCTCTGATTGCATCAAGAGAGTTGACTTCAGCGGTTGGTGGCGACACATAATGCATAATCGGCTCAGCGACACCGAAAAACATCAAACCGATCCCCATGCCGGCAGCAAACAACATGGCTATCCAAGTCGATAACTTATAGTCTGGCGTAGAATGGTCCGGCCCGAGTTTCACCGAGCCAAAGCGCGATAAACTCAAATACAAGACAAAACCAAGGATAATGGCAACCGCCAAGATATAAAACCAACCACCGTTCGTAACTATGGTAGTTTGCAATGAGTTATATAGTTCGTTGGAAAATTCTGGCGCCATAATCGCCACAATCAAAAGAACAGATATAACAAAAGACGCAGGTAAAAAAACCGCTTTATTTAGAACATTTGTTTTAGTTTGCATAAGTCAGGTAATTTGCTTAGTACTCTAATCATTATAATGCAATATCAAGGCGTATTCTTAACTTTTTATACTAAGCATCCGATTTCTAAGTTCAAAATATAACTATGGCGCGCTAAAAAAAGCGTGATTTCCAAAATTAACCTATCAATAGAAATAATTCGACATCTTAACGATAGTAAATGCATTTATGTTCAACTCTATAAACATTTAGCAAATTACTTGAGTAACAAAGTGCAAGTCAGTACAAAAAACACTCAACTTTAAATTTTTTATGCCGATGATAAGTTACGGATAATTGTAATTGGATGACACATGAAAATTGAAAGCGCAAATGTAAAACTTGAAAACACCTATGTCGGTGAATTTGTATCAGAGCGGCGAGAAACTCCCATCACTCCACCGAGCGAACCAAGTGTACAAAAAGTAGAGCATTCTTTGGAGGATATTTCACTTGAAGACGATGCAAAAATTCATATTCTAAAATTACTTATTCAAGAGCTTACCGGTAAAGAAATTGATTGGTTTGACAAAAACGAAATGGAGCAGCCCGACACAAGCCAACCAGTAAAAGCTGAAACGAGTCAACCAGACGGCCCTATCGAAGTTATCGTTGAAAGACTTAACCATGAACATCAAAGTAACGACCTAAAACTTGCAGGAGAACTCAAGCTTGAAAGTGGTCGGGAGATCAGGTTTGAGTTCAAGTTGGCGTTTGAGCAAACTCATACCGAGTATCAACGATCAATTGAAACCATAAATATGAAAGACCCTCTCGTGATCAGTTTTACCAATAAGCCGGTTTCTTTAAGCGCTAGTGAACACGGCTTTGATATCGACGCTGATGGTGAACAAGATAAAATTTCACATCTTGACAAAGGGTTTGGCTATTTGGCACTTGATCGAAACAACAATGGCAAAATTGATAACGGTAACGAGCTTTTTGGTGCACTGAGTGGTAATGGCTTTAACGACCTTAGCCAATACGATGAAGACACAAACGGCTTTATTGATGAAAACGACAGTATTTTTCAGTCGCTACACGTATGGGTTAAAAATGAAAATGAAGATCGACTTATACCACTAAGTGACGCAAATATTGGTGCCATAGGGCTACAACACGCCCAAACGCCGCTTAATATCCGTAACGACGGTGAACTCAAAGGCACAGTCCGTCAGTCGGGATTTTATTTGAATAACAACGGTCAAGTTGGTTTATTACAACAAATTGACCTTGTGGTTTAAGTCTTCACTTTTAACTTTGAATATACTACCAGGTGCGAGCCCATGTGTTTTGTCGAGATATATTTATTACGTCATTTACAAAGCACATGGCAGCCCCATATCCCTTACTTACTCGCTAACAAACGTTTTTTCTCTTGCTTAAACTGCGCATTTAATTCGTCAATTAATGCTAAAAGTACAGTTTGGTCGTCATTACTTAGCGCTAACTTTGTTTGCAAACGCGAGTCAAACGGGCTTTCAGCGATGTTCGATAAATGATTTAGGTACGCATCCGTATGCAACAACATTGCAGCCACTTTACTTTGAATATTAAGCACACACAAAGCGAGATCATTTGACGCCAGCATTTCGATTTGTTTTACCGCCAAGCTTATTTTTAATTGATCATCTTGCACCGTCTGCCGAGTATTGCTGATAAGCGCTTGAAAGTCTTTTTTTAACTGAAGCTCTTTATTTGGATTATTTAGCTCTACCGCTGCGTTTGTATCTTCTAAAAAGGCTTTTGATGCTGCATCTAACTTTTCAGCGATTTCAGATTTATGACGAAAAATCATTTCGCCCAATAACGTTTGAAATACCAGAAGTTGGTTAGCCGTTATTTCGAATAATTTTAGATGTGCATGCCCTGCTATATTATCCGTAACCGCATTCTCCTTTTGTTGATGCTGTTTAAAAAGAATAATAAAAATCAGCACAATAATCAGGCTTAAAGCAATTTGTGCGTTATTTTCAATCAGTAAAATAATGTCAGACATAAGTAGTGTTTGCTTTTTTGCTTAATTCAATCATGGTTTTAGAGATTTTTGAAGCGTTATCAGTTAGTTTGGTCATTAAATACACATAAACATCACTACTGACACTCCCTGACAAACAAATCGTTATTATTAGGGTCTGTTGATCTTTCAAGTTCGTTTTTGCAGCAGTTTGATTGGGTTTTATACAAGGCAGAGGCTGCGTGGCATAGTTATTCTATGTGAGTCAGCCGATAACACAGTAGAAAAGCCAATCAAGCGCTGCCGAACGGTTCTTTTGAGCGCACTTTTCTCATTGTTGCCTACATGGATGTAGGTAAGGGGCGAGAGCAGGACGCGGAAGCTTTGCTCGATATTCGCTTAGATTGCTAGGCCACACATCGAGCGCCGCGATAAAAGCACGCTCAGAAAGAACAAAAATAGAACAGCAAAGATCTACAGACCCTCAAAACAACAAGGACAGTAATTATGATAACACTCTATGAATTTCCACCCGCTTTTGGCCTTACCAACGCAAGCCCATTTGCGCTTAAGCTTGAAGCCTACTGCAAATTGGCCAAAATAGAATACCAAGTCAAATACCGTATTGATTCAGAAAAAATGCCAAAAAAGAAGTTCCCCGTGGCATTGATCAACAACGAATTAGTCGCCGACTCAAATATTATTCTCGCGCAATTAGATCAAACAGCGCAACTTGATGCTTCACTAAGCAACGAGCAGCATGCACTTGGTTATTTGATTAAAGAGTTAATTGAAGAGAAACTGTATTGGTGCTTAGTTTATAGCCGCTGGGTTGATGACGCTTTTTGGCCTACAACTAAAACCGAGTTATTTTCAGAAATGCCTGGAGTTCTCAAACTCTTTGTACCAAATTTAGTAAGAAAGAACCTAATTAAAAGCATTTATGTGCAAGGGCTTGGGCGACATTCAACAACGCAAATATATGATTTTGCAATTGAAGCAGTAACGCATTTGGCTAACTTATTGGGAGAAAAACCGTATTTTGTATCTGATTATATGACTCAATATGACTGCGCTGCCTATGCAACATTAACCAACCTATTAAATGGAAAACTTGAAACACCAATAAAAGCAGCGATTGAACAAAAGCCTAATTTAGTGGCTTACATCAATCGCTGTTATGAATCTTGTGGTGTTTAGTTAAAAATTAACGTCGCTTACATTACCAGAGGTCACAGTAACAGATGTACTTTGTCCCTCTGGTGATGGAATGGTTAAGCCATCAAATTGAATGTTGTCATCAACTAAGTCGTTACAGCGAAGCGCTACAACATAATCACCAGCTTCAACAAAACCAAATTCAAATTCACCGGCAACACTGGCATTCACGCTAGCAAGTGGCGCAGATGCCGTTGGTGCTTCACCAGTAAAGCTTTCATCTTCAGCATCAAACAAATCACCTAACTCAGTGGCATCACCTGAATATAGATACACAGTACACGGCCCTAAGTTTAAATTTTCAGCTGAAATAGTACCACTTATTCCGCCTGCATTACTTACCACCTTAATACCGTGTGGTTTTAAAATAAAACCGTTTTTCGATGGTTCGTTACCACGCTGCACAAGCGAACTTCTTAAATCAAACTCTATGGTATACGCAGGTGTGTCACCTTGCTGTTCAAGTGCTGCATCAACTGCAAATTCACCTAAACGCAAACGCGAGCTAGGCACTTTAATTGCGTATAAATTCGCATCATTATCAAGCTCTACGTAAGAGCCAGCATCTACAATTACTAATTCTAATTTGTAGTTACCTTGATCTAAGGTAATTCCAGCAAGTTCATCGATGATCTTCTTTTGATCTGCACCTTGGTATTCAAGCAGATTAATAGCGATTGACTGAACGCTTGTTCCATCTTCTAAAACAAACTCTTCAACTAACGTTTCTTCTGACACTTCGCCTGCGTCATCAAGCGCTAAAATTTTAATTGTGTCTATTTCAATTACCACTGCAATTGCATCGTCTACCGGTGCATCACTTACGCCAAGCGAAAACTTTGCTTGTTGTTCGCCTGTTACTGGCGGTACCGTTACATCATCATCGTTAGATGAGCTGCCACCGCACGCGGTAATTAACATAGATAAAAGTAATACTAAATAAATTTTCATAATGGACCCCTTTGTTCGCACTACACCATTATAGTTGATTGCATAAGGCTTATAGATACGTACATTGTATGAGATTCACAGTTTTCATTAAAAACAATCAAATAGCATGAGGTAAATTTAACTAACCTTGCACAATCGATTAAATAGATTAATTTCACCCATTTAATCTATTAGAGCTTAGATTAGTTAATTGGCATACTAAACCCAGTTAAAAAATACAGATATATAGAAGGGCGTACCATGTTAAAAGATATTTCAGGACAATCAGTACCACAAGTCACTTTACCAATTTTTGCTAACAACGAATGGCAAACAGTAACAACAGATGACTTATTTAAAGGCAAAACAGTGGTGGTATTTTCACTACCAGGCGCATTTACACCAACCTGTTCATCAACCCACTTGCCACGCTTTAACGAACTTGCCAACACCTTTAAAGCGAATGGCGTAGACGATATTTTATGTGTATCGGTTAACGATAGCTTTGTTATGTCAGCATGGGCGAATGACCAAGAAGCTGACAATATTCGCTTAATTCCAGATGGTACAGGTGAATTTACCCACGGCATGGGTATGCTTGTTGACAAAAGCGCGATTGGCTTTGGCAAGCGTAGTTGGCGCTACTCAATGCTGGTAAAAGATGGCGTAATTGAAAAAATGTTTATTGAACCAGAGGTAGACGGCGACCCGTTTGAAGTATCAGACGCCGATACCATGCTTGATTACATTAACCCTAATGCGGTTAAACCAAAGCCTGTTGCATTATTTACGAAACCGAACTGCCCATATTGCCAAAATGCAAAACGATTACTCGATAAGCATGGCTTTAATTATGAAGAGATTGTTCTGGGTAAAGACGCAACGTTAACAAGCTTAAAAGCCATGTCAGGGCGAGAAACCGTGCCACAAGTCTTTATTGGTGGTAAGCACATTGGTGGCTCAGACGATTTAGAAAGCTACTTTCAGGACTAACCATATATAAAAAGGCTGCATCTGCAGCCTTTTTAAAACCTAAACTCTACATTGAAATGAGCACCCGTCTCATTATTAGTACGTTCGAACCATTCGGCACGGTGATGCACAACTTCTCCGGTGATTGCGAGCCAAGTTAACAATTCATACTCTAAAGCCAAACTCAAACCATACGCATTACCTTTGTCTGAGAAATAAGACGCTACACACGTTTTATTCCAACCACAGCCCTCATTAATGGTTACATTTTGCTCCACATCATAGTGTTCGAATAGATAATATTTACCATCTACATCACCATTTTGATAAAACACACTACCGTACAATAAGGCTTGACGATTCAAGCGATATCCTGCAATCAAGGACAAATCATAACTTTTTTGTTCCATTGACCAATCATTATATTGCTTTGTAGGACTTTCGCTGCGCTTAGCCCAAATATAACCAAGGCTGCCAGCTAACGACAGGTTGCCCGTTTTCTTCTGCTCAAGCGGTGCGCCTAACATTTGGTATTTTAAGCTAACTTGATTTTCACCGTTATCAACAAAACGTGCCTCAAAACCTTTACCTAGTGTCATCGCCGCTGAGAAACGTAACGTATTATCTCGTTCGCTCTTTTTATTTTTATTTATGGCGATTTGGTTTGAGCTATCGGAGCCTGCGGTAATGTTAAAATGGAAAGGTTGGCTATTAACTTCGGGGCTATCAAATCGCGCCATGCGCGGTTTCACTTCAGGCGTCGATTCACACCCTGCAAGCACAATACTTGATACCACCGTGCTTATGACAATCAGCTTGTTCAAAAGAAAGTCCTTTTAAATAAAATAGGTGCCAATGATACGGTGATTTTCTTTTCTAATTCAAACCATTGTGTAAATAAACGTAATCAGCAGCCATATTAAAACACCTTGTAAATCGATGACTACATCACGGCTTACAACATCAATAGCGCGTATTAATGTAAAGAGATAAAAGACATAACCCACCACCAAAGCGGTAATGGGTTAGTGTTAACTAGAGCGTGTTGACCTCTATTGTCAATTTCTGCAGCGCTTTGCTGTCGCTTTTTGACTCAGACCACAAAGCCTACAAAGTCTACAAAGCGACACTGCGATCAAAACAGTTTGGACTTGGACAGAATTCAAACCGTAAATAAAAACACGCGCTAGAGTAGTTCAATACGAAATGTGTCCATATTTGGTGTGCAATCCCACTTGGCATTTCGCTCATTACTGAGTTTAGATGCATCCCACTCCAAGCCACATGTCTGGCCGCTTGCTTCGGTGACAATACGTGTTTGATTAATGTCATTCAATAGCCAAATTGAGATTAAGTCGCCCGATGAGTTTTCATCAAATTTTGCATTGCGTTCATTAGCATGCTTAGATGAGTCCCATTCAAACGCGCCTTTATTACCATTGGCGACTAAATAACCATCTGCAATTAATTTGTTGCCATCATTTGTGATGCCAGTAACTGTAAACGTCATTGGATCAGCATTGCCAGTACAATCCCATTTTGCATTACGCTCATTAAAAAAGCGATTGTTATCCCATTCCAAACCACACGTTTCGCCGTTAACTTCGGTTGTGATCACCAAAGACACATCTTGACCAACTTGAATGTTTGATTGTTGGGTTAAATAGCGATTTTGCACATTGTTAAGTAAGGTGTTTAATTCAGTACCTTGCCCTTTGTTATAAATAGTGCGCACTTCATCAAGGCTTAGCGCACGGCGCCACACGGCAAAATCATCCAAATCGGCTTTTAAATTATAAGTATAATTACCGGTACCATCTTGCCCAATATTCCAATTAAGCTCTGAGTTAATGTCACCGACATTAACAATATCACCAGCGATAATATTAAGCTCACCCGTTGGACTTCCTGCGTACATAGTGGCAACACCGTTACGGTCAAACGTTGCAACCAGTAACCACCAGCCATTAAAGCTGTAATCGATTGGATCGATGTCTTTTCTGTCGGCACCTGATGACGCTAAATTAATGCCAAAGTCATCGCCATTGCCTTCATTAGCAAGTAATAATGTGCCGCGATTTGCCCCACTTGCCCAGTTTTTATTACCAACAATCACGGGATCACCGGCTTGGTCGCCACTCACTCTAAACCAAGTCATCAAGGTAAAGTTTGTATCTGTGCCAAAATCCAATTCTGTTGGTTTACCTAGTGTCAGGTATTCTTGGTCGTCGTTAAGCTTTACATATTGACCAAACTTACCACCCGCTTGCAAATTTGGTGTGCCCCCGCCTACTTGAGCGTGAAGCGCATTGCCTGATGCATCAAGATAGTTGCCATCAAATGGTAAATAGGTTTTAAGGTCTTGCTTTATGCCATTATCGTTAACAACACGCACTAAGTTACCCTGCACAACACCATCCATATTTTTCGGGACAGCTAAACCATGGTGGGCAAGTACTGTAGGCGCTGCATCATAATTATGAGGAACGCCCGCTAAATACCCTTGTTTAGCGGTTTTAGATGACACTAAAAATGGAATAGTATAGTTATCTGCTGCATGAATACCGTGCGATGAACCACGTCCACCGTGATCAGATGTCAGAACAATTTGCCAATCTTCACTGTCAAAGTTAGGACGATTTTTAATGGCAGCCAATATGCGACCAATTTGACTATCTACATCGTTTATTTCATTTATATAACCGTTATCTGACGCCGCAAAACAACATGCATGCCCTGCACCGTCTACGTCATCAAGAAATAGAAATAATGCATCAACATCAGTCCCGTGCTGCCAATTTGACGATGCAAAGGTGCCATTAATGATATCAACCGCATTTTGTGTATTCGTTGCATCATCTGCATCTATTTTTACATCTGCGCTATTGGTAATTTGCATATCGGTGCTCCATGTCACCAAATAGGCAGTGTTAAGTGATGGGTTTGCTTGCTCTAATAAGGTCAAATAATGCGGATACGCGGCATAATTGCCCCCTGCCACATCATTATTGCCTGAAACACCACTTTTATTTGATGTAACCCCCGTCATAATACCCACATGATTAGGGCCACTGTTTGGCGCAGCATCCTTCATTGTTTGCGCATAATGTGCAAATGCGGTGTTATAACCATTCGCCCAATTTCCACGAATCAAGTTATCAAGATTAGGAGTATGCGCATTTTCAATACCATCGCCACGTAACCCATCAACGGCTATCAGCAATGAATGTGTTTTTGCTAAGACAGAAGTGGACATTGCCACACCAGCCAGAAACAACGACGCTTTCGCGAGTTGCTTTATTGGGTAACTGCACGACATGTTTTTTGTTTTCATAGTAATTCCTGTTAGATTGACTTTTAATTTGGTCTAGACCAATAAAAACTTTAAAGCTAACGTATTACTATTAAGTGATTTTGAAGTGACAAAGCAGTAACAATTTGATTAAAAATACATCAAAGCGTAATGAGAGTTTGTAAATTAAATCCAAGCGCCATTTAACAGGCTACTACAGAGAGGTTTTTATACCTCAGCGATAAAAGCAATAGCGGCAATTTAGAACAACCTTTAAATTTCACCTCCACCAACCAAAAATTGAATTTGCGCCAAGTAAGCTGCCTAAGCCAATAATAGTGAGTACGATAGAAGGTACAGCAAGGGAAAATACATTATTGATGCGCACACGTTGATGCTTGCCTTCACCACCTACCAGTACTTCAACGTTATCGTTTATATGATAAAACGCAGCAATGACGGCATCTTCACATAAGAATTCTCTTCTTTCGTGATTATCAAAGTATTCAATTAACAAATGTTTATTGCGCCCACCGCTAGATATGCCATCATGATTTATGGTTACCAAATCAATTACGCTACCTTGATAAATACTTGCGTTTTTACGAAAGCGTAAGCGCGTTATAAGTAGCCAAATAGCGATAGATAAACACACCACACTCACAAAAAGCATGTAATAACCCATTAGCGCTTTCCTATAGTAGGTCTATCTTTACTAAAAAACCCTATCCACGTTGAAACAACACACAAAAGCCCGTCAACAATAGCGCTTGTGTAAAATTTAAAAGGCTGATCAGTCGCATTGACTATGACTTCGTTACCCTGAACGCGATAGGAATAATCACCATCCAGCATGGTTAACAGCCCCATTGCAGTTGCGATACTAAACACACGAAAAAACCAGCGCGTGCGCCGTTCGGTATACATTAGCGTAATGCCTTATTTGGTAAATTTGTCTTTAACATTCTTTGTAAAAGTAACCGCGCAATTAGAGATTAAGTTACTGTACACAAAATAAAGTGATATGTAGAAAAGTATTAAGTAAGCAAGTTTTTCAAAAGTACATAATCAACATTATCGAAAATCGACTTTCAAAAAAGCGGCATGTATTGAATTAATAATACACTCAAAGCCCTTTAAGCAGGTTAAATTTGCTGAATAAATTAAACTTTGCAGCCATACTGCAAAAGCCAGTTTTCTGCTTGTTGCAAACTAGTGACTTTAATAAACGGGACATGTGCATTTTCAATATGATGTTGAATATGTTGACCTTGCTCTTCGCTATCAACCAGCCAACACTCCGCTATTTGATTACTTCTTGCAAGTTGAATCGTTTTGTTATGTTTATAGTTAATAACGTCTTCAGACACTCGCCATCCACGTAAATCGGCAAAGAGCGCCCAAGGAGCATTTCTAACCCGCGAAATGGTTTCATCAAGCAAGGTTAAATAACCAATATCAGCTTGAATATCCCAATCACCTGAAATATTTACAGTGATTAGGTTATTCTTAAGTACAACGCTATAACGAGGTTCTGTCATTTTTGTGTATGGCCATATGAAAGTTAAAAGCCGTGTTATGACAACATTATAAAAAAGATCTAAAGATTAAAACAAACTCTTTAAATTTTACTTTAATGAAAATCGTTTCCCCTAAATTTAAGCAGTGCACTATTCTCTTCAATCATGACCAAATTAATCCTTCCCGACATATAAGAACGCATGGCGTACACAGCGAGAAATACAATGGTAGTAGGGTGTATCATGATTGCGGCGCGGAACTGCCATAAAGCCACCTTTTGATAGAAAGCTAGCGTTGATTAAAGCTTAGTCATATCCTAGCTTTTACGCTAATTAAGATGGGTCTAATTAAGATGGGTGGCCTTTATATTTTTATTGTAACTGGTAACCTGATTTTAAGGTGGGTCGCCTTTATATTTCTAATTCAATTTGAATCTTCTTTGAGTTTTTCGGCCCAACAAAGTCTATACTAAGCCAGTTTCTACCGTTTCTACTTACTAATTGCGCAACTTCATCTTTAGTAAAACTTTTATCTTGAAGTGGTACTGTTAGCTTTCTAAGCGTTTTCAGTGTAAATAGTTCGGAAAAAGATAAATTTATATATTTTGCATCTAAATGCAATTCTTCTAAATAATTTAAAGCTTTTATATTTTCAAAATTAATAGTTAGCTTTTTACATTTATAAATATACAATTTTTTCAATAACTTCAATCGCTCTAGAGATAAAACTCCCTCTACATTCGGTAAGTTTTCTAAGGTTAGCGAAGTTAATTTTCTACAATCATGAATTTCATTTATATTTTTCAATGCCTTAATATGCGATAGACCAAAAGAGGTAATCGAATTAAGCTTATCTAAAAATGAGATATCTTTTAAATTTCCATAAGTAAATCCTAGGTAATAGAGGTGAGGAAGGTAATTTAATAAATACGCTATATCTCCCTTAAAATATGTACAATCGAACTCCTTTACGTTTTCTAAAAGTGGGAGGCACGCAGAAAACCTTTCACTCCACTCTACTGAAATTGAATTAACATTCTTTAACAACTCTATAGGTAAGCTATTACTTGGGATTCCCTCCAATCGAAGATTTTTGACATTTTCAAACTGTTCTAATCCCGAACATAAAGCAGAAGTCTGTAACTTCAAGTTAGTTATGACTTCCGCTTTAACTCCCAGTTTAGGTATTTTAAATTCTTGCTCTTCTGAACCCTGCAACACTAATTGTTCAAATTCATTTTCTAGAAAAGCTTTATTTGAAGAGTCATTCCAACCAAATCTGCACTCTAAGCGGCTAGGAGTTTTAAATATTCTTGGAAATGTAACTACTTGCGGTTCTATTTGCATAATTTATCAAGCCCTCTAAGTGCATCACGTTTTGCTTTATTGATGGAATTTATATTATTACTCAACGTTTTATTCGGGTTTCCCGTTTTTCCTGGAGTACCAAACATATCGATAATCATTTGTTCAAATTCCCTTAAAACACCACCTTTAATCGAACCATCCACATGAAATTTAGCAAGGAAGTCTCTCAATTTTCTCTTTCCTTCTTTAATGTGTTGATCTTTCCTAATCTCAAAATCGACTTCAGTTTTACCTGCATATGGCAACCCAAGAATTTCATCCATAAACAAATAAACACCTTTATCTGTAAACTCATCGAACACATAAGTGACAGCATAACAACCAGATTTCCGCAGTACGACTCTAAAATTAACTGGCGTAATTCGTGCATTAGTAGACAGAATCGTATTCACAATTTGACTTTCAGTAAGATTCGTTGCGTAACCTGAGTAATCAAATAATGATATTGGATCAAGATCTGCATAATTATTTAACGATATGGGCCTAATTTGTAAACCTAAAAACGCATCTTGCTGGGTAAAACGGCCGACATTCTGGTCATAGTAGCGCGCTCGTAAGTAATACTGGTCTAGGTCACCGTCAAACTGCTCACCTGTATAAAGGTAATTATTTTCTGTGGTACCTGTTTTATTTAGCACTTCACCAAAGGCTAAATAATCATAACTATCACTTTGTTCGCCACTGTTATCACTTAAGCTTCTCGTTGAACCTAAACCATCATAGTGGAAGGTGTTTGTAGTATTCGTACTGTCGATTTGACTGATTAAGTCATCACCGTAAAGGTAGGTTTTTAATCGACTGCCAAGGCTATCGGTTTCGGCAATCACTTGTGCATAAGCTGCCGTGTTGTCGGTTGATAGTTGGTATTTTTATTTCTAATTATGTAACTTTGTTAGCGAGCAAAAGAATCAATATTACTAAAAATGAAACAATTAATGTTATTCACAAACTGTAAAGCTATAATAATATTAATTTAAATTCTCAAAGTACTCGGTTTTATGATCATTATTAACAAAAAGCCATTCAACGGTTTCACATTAATAGAGCTTATGGTTGCAGTTGCTATCATTGGCATATTGGCGTCTATCGCACTACCTGTATATCAAAACTATACAATCACATCAGCAAATAGTGCATGCCTAACGGAAGCGTCTGCTCACGTTCGCGCAGGGTTTGTGCACGTTCATAAAAATGATCAATCATATAGTGACGGTACACATAAGCGTTGTCAGTCACTACCGGGATTTGACAAAAATACTCTTTCAATTACTGTGAAAACACAAGCACCTGGCGATGCGACCATCGACTGTAATATTAATAATGCAAGTTGCAAAATAAACTAAAGTGCTAAACCTCTCATTCACCACTTAGGTTCATATTTACACAAAAAAGCCAGCGAATGCTGGCTTAATTTATTTCTCGCTTTGCTCGTCACTTGCTTCGGCTTTTTGTTCTTTTTGCTGCTTTACAATGGCAATGGTTTGCGCAATTTTTGGGTCAGGTAACACCATGTGAACTAATGCTCCAAAAACATACGCGCCGGTTTTGCGTTTTTTCGCCCAACCAACCATTTTCCAAAACAAAAACAGTAAAAATGCCCAAACAAAAACTAGCACAAAAAGTGTGATTGCTTGTGTCATAACGTTTCCTTTTAAAAATTTAAATTTAGTGACAAAGGACGTGTTATATATGGCTATAAGATTTGTTAAAGAGGTAGGTATCTCGCTTTAAAAAGTTAATGAAAGGGGGCACATAATCGTAACGAGTGGCAGCAAATTGCAACAAGCTTTTAAACTGAAGTTTGGTAGTGAAAGTATAAGCTGTGTTTTTACGAATGTATTTATTGTGTGAAACCAACTTTGACGCGGCTGCATTCATCGCTGGTTGAGGCTGTGAGATTAACGTGCGGGTTAGATTAAACGGTAGCAGCGCTGATATTACAACTAACAGCAGTAAGAGTGTTTTTATTATGTGTACGCTACGTTTATCCATATTCATTTAATAAGGCCGTTTTTAAACAATTCAAACTGTTAAAGTTGAAAAATTTAAATACTGCAAAGTTTTTAATTACCGCACTACAAATTACCTGTTAACTTTAAACAAAAACCGCTTAGGAATAACAATGGATATAAATACCTGGGTTATGTACTTTTTGTCGGTGTTAGTGCTAACCGCATCACCGGGGCCAAGCGCGTTATTTTGTATGACACGCGCGGTAAGTTCCGGCACACTCGGCGGTTTTATTGCTGCACTAGGCAGTTTAATTGCTATTACACTTATTCTTACGCTTTCATTTACCGGATTAGGCGTGCTTATCGCAACATCGGAGCTTGCGTTTACACTTGTAAAATATTTAGGCGCTGCATATTTGGTGTATTTGGGAGTTCAGTCGTTTCGCTCAAAAGCGGATAATTTAGCAAAAGTAGAAGCCAATTCATCAAATAAACGGTTACTAACAGATAACTTTTTTCAAGGCTTTATTGTTGGTGCCAGTAACCCAAAGGCAATTGTCTTTTTCACTGCCTTGTTTCCACAATTCATCAATCCAAATGGCTCTTTGCTTAGTCAGTACAGTATCTTCGCCATTACCTTTATGTTGTTAGAATTAAGCTGGTTAATGTTTTACGTAGTGCTCGGCGTTAAATCGTCAAATTGGTTGTATCGCAATAACAGAATGCGTCTTTTTAACAGATTAACCGGCTCTGTGTTTATCAGCGCAGGCACCTTATTATCATTATCAAACCGCAATTAGTGATATTTCTGTTTTGCGTTTGTGACTTTCTCTAGGTATCTGCGAGACTCTTGACGAGGGTGGTGATGGCGCAAACGTTGATACACCGCACTTGGGTTTTGTCGATTAATCAGTTTAACCGCGGTATCACGATTACTGTGATAGGTTTTTAACACATTGCCCGCACCACCGTTATAGGCTGAAATAACCGTATATTCACGACTTTTTTTATTCGCCACACCTTTTAGGTAACGGGTGTTTAAAATCTTTAAGTAAGCGGTGCCAATATCAATATTATAGTTTGGCTGCATAAGCTGTGCTTTGCTTGGTTGCCCAGTTTTTCCTTTTTCAAGTTTGAATACATCTCGCCCTGCAGTTGCAGGCATTATTTGCATTAAACCATACGCATTAGAGCGACTTACCGCATACGGATTAAACGCGCTCTCAGTTTCAATCACCGCATAAATAAGTGCAGCATCAATATTATAACGTTTAGCTGCAGCTAACACTGCATTGCTGTACTTTAAATGACGCAAATGCTGATGTTCGTTAACGAGCTTAAAGCTCACAGAACTAAACTGACGGTTGTCATCGTGCTCTACCTTTGTATAGTGATCCACCAGATAATTTGCGTAACGCCTAGCGCGCCATTCAAAGCGCACTAACTCACCGTCATGGTCGCGAACTTGCGGATACAAAAATGGCTCACCACTTAGGTTGGGGGCATTACTTGAAAATATATCGGTCGTTGACGGATCATCGGTTGTTAGTAGTGTTTCAAACACTGCCTGTGTCAGTTTTGAAGCTACCTTTTTTGTAGCAATGGTTTCTACTTTTACTGTGCCTTTTTCAAAATCGACAATGGCGCGCGCTTGATAATTGTTTGAATACTTTACATAGCGTTTGTTACTTGGCAGCGAACTGTGTTTATTGCCCCAAATACGTTTAATGATGGTATCTAACTCATCAAAAAGTTGCTTTATTCGGCGCGTATCCGTTTTGATAGCGGCTTTTGATTGCTCAACACCTTTGGCGATGGCAACAATATCATGGGGATTTTTTTCAATTTGCTTAGAGAATTTTTCCAGTGCTCTGGGCGATTTTACATCGACGGTCGATTTACAACTTGCAACACTTAATAACAACCCAATTAATAGTAATCTGTGTTGCATGCCCTAACCTACGTCTTCGTAAACTTAAGGTTAGTGTAAAATAAAACACTTTAAAATCAATATAAAACATAACCAATTGCTAGCGCCTAGCGTGCTATCGCGTTGTCATTTATCTGAAAACTAGCTTTGTTACTTTACACTTATATTGCCAAATTAGCGGTAACTTATGCCGAGTGTACGACTAAAAAATGGCGTGCGCCTCCACTATGAAGACTACGGCGACCCAACACACCCCGCAGTTATTCTCATTATGGGTTTAGGTGCACAAATGACGGTTTGGCCAGATCCGTTCTATTACGGATTAGCACAAAAAGGACTGCGGGTGATCCGATTTGATAATCGCGATGTGGGGCTTTCAAGCCATTTTGATCAATGTGGCAACCCTAATCTGCTAAAGATTTGGCTAACAAAGCCCTTTAATAAAGGGGCCTTAGCTCCCTATACGCTTGATGAGATGGCATGCGATGTGGTTGGGCTGATGAAAGCACTTAAAATTAAAAAAGCCCATATAATTGGTGCATCCATGGGCGGCATGATTGGGCAAATTGTTGCAGCTAAGCATAAAAAGAAAGTGCTCAGCCTAACCTCTATCATGTCTTCGTCTTACAATATTCCCCTTTCTAAACAAGGCTTAAAGGTATTGTTTACACTCGCTAAACATCAACCCAAAAGCGTATCTAAAGATGCATTTATAGACTACACGGTAAAGTTAAATCAGCTGATAGGCAGTCCTAATTTCCCGCAAAATGAGCAAGCGCTGTATCAACAAGCCAAACAGAATGTAGAGCGTAGCCTTAACCCCAATGGCATAAAACGGCAACTTGCAGCGATTGCGGCAAGCCAAAATCGAAAGCACTTATTAGCTGCGATTAAAGTGCCTACACTTGTTATTCACGGTGAGCACGACCCGGTTATTCCTGTTAAAGCGGGCTATCAAACGGCGCAAGCAATTAAACGTTCAAAACTGAAATCCATCAATGGCATGGGACATGACTTTCCCCCTGAATTAATGACCAAATTAACCAAGTGGATATATAAACACGTGCAAAAGGCGCAAAAGCGTCATTTAAAAAAGCAAATGGCAAAGCAAAATTCAGCAAATCACCTTCCTTTTTCCTAATACGCAAAAGCCCTAGTTAAAAATACTAATAAAAGTGGGTTCACAATCAACTTAAAGTCATTCTATAGTGACAACTTAAAATACGATTTAGCGCTTAGTCCCTGTAATTTAAGACTCATCGCGTTTATGTAGCAAAGAATATGTCGTCAAGTAATAGGTAAATTATGAAAATATCCGTTGTTATTTCACTATTGAGTTTAGCCTTAATCACATCGCCCCTTATTGCAAAAAATGATAAAAAGCATGGTGATAAATCGCTTCCACCTGGTTTACAAAAGAAATATGAGCGCACAGGTCAACTGCCACCTGGTTGGCAAAAGAAAATTGTTGTAGGCAAACCAATCGAATATGACATTTATCGCCATCACAAAGTGATTGTGCCTGTTGATAATAAAGGCCTAATTACAGTAAGTATTGATGGCAAGTTAATTCGCCTAATCGAGGCAACACGTGAAGTAGTGGAAATCTTAAAAAAATAACGCCGCTTTAACGCTCATCATATTCACTGACTATGATGAGCGTCTAATTTTCTAACTCCCGATATCAAGCGCACTTAGATTACACCGTACTAGCACCTTGAGAACCACTTGAAATTTACCCATAACGATATATTAGCCCGCCAGTAAATTATTCTCTTACAAATTTAGTGGTTGCCAATACCATTGAAAACGATAGAGTGAGTAACTACAAATCAAACAACATACATAACTACGCATAAAACGCATCATGCATATAAAGCAGCCTATAAGAATTATTTTTGCACTACTTGCTATTTTGTTCAGTGTGCAACTCGTAAATGCCATTAGCCAAGGCGCGGTATCAGGTTTAGGTATCTACCCCAGAACACTAAACGGGTTAGCAGGAATTATCTTTGCGCCGTGGATCCATCACAGCTGGCAGCATTTATTATCAAATGCGGCTCCGCTCGCAGTGCTTGCGTTTATTACATTACAACAAGGGCTAAAGCGCTTTTTATTAGTGTACTTATTTATTTCAATTGTTGCTGGTAGCGCAGTATGGGTATTTGCCTTTGACGGATACCACGCGGGTGCAAGTACCATGGTATTTGGCCTTATTGCCTATATTCTAAGCAATGCCATATTTAGCCGAAATATTTTTAACCTGATCCTCGCCATTATCATCTGTTTTTTATACGCCGGTGTAATTTATTCGCTGACGCAATTTATTCCAGGTGTGAGTTGGAGCAGTCATTTCTTTGGTTTTATTGCCGGACTTATTGCGGGAAAAGTTTTTAATAGCGCCCCGCAAAAACATCCTTAACACGTTGTTTATTAATAAAAATTTAATTATTAAAAAATAGATTGCAGCGCGCATTAATTTGCATAATAATTGCGCGCTTTTATCACCTTTCAGATAAATTCCAATTCGCATGTTTTTAAGCCTAAAAACACTGCTGAAAGCACTAAAAGCGTCACCCAAGGCGTGAAAATACAGCAACTAATATTTGATTGCTGCTTCTCCACCGGACTGTGCCAAAATTAATTCATAACGCGAATTGGTCAATTATGCTCACATCTAGTTTGGAGAATGAAATGAGTGATTTATTGGGTATTAGTTTGCTTATTCTGTTCGGCGCGTTATTCGCTATGTCGGAGATAGCTATTGCCGCTGCCCGTAAAATTAAGTTACGTGTTATGGCTGACGAAGGCAGTAAAAATGCTAATGCTGTGCTTAAGTTACAAGAACAGCCCGGCGGATTTTTTGCGATGATCCAAATCGCGTTAAACGCGATTGCCATTCTTGGCGGGATAATTGGCGAGCAAACCTTAACACCTTACACATCAGAGCTTGTTAGCCTAGTTTATACCGGTGATTTAGCAGGACAAATTAGCTTTTTACTGTCGTTTTTGATTATTACATCGCTGTTTATTTTGTTTGCTGATCTATTGCCTAAACGCATTGCCATGATTATGCCTGAAACGGTCGCGTTACGAGTGGTTAACCTAATGAATTGGTTAACACTTGCACTAACACCTTTTGTGATTTTATTTAATGGCATTAGCAACATTGTGCTGCGTATTTTTAAGCTACCGACTCAGCGAGAAGAAATCGTTACAACGGAAGACATTGTGGCGGTAATGGAAGCGGGTGCACAAGATGGTTCTTTGCAACAGCAAGAGTATCGTTTAATTGGCAACGTGTTTGAATTAGAAGCACGCACTTTGCCAACGGTTATGACGACGCGTGAATCGATTGTCTTTTTTGATATTAACGAAGATAGCGAGAGTATTTGCAGCAAGATTTTAGCGCATCCGCACAATCAATTTTTAGTATGTGATGGTCAGTTAGATAAGCTTGTTGGCACGATTGAATCTAAAGTAATTCTTAAACAAATTCTTGAAACGGGTAAAGCACACCTTAATCCCGATATTTTAACTAAAGAGGTTGTTTACTTACCCGAAACTTTAACGCTATCAGAGGCACTCAATGCGTTTAAATCGGCATCGACACAATTTGCTGTAGTGGTAAATGAATACGCGCTAATTGTTGGTGTTGTCACCATTAAGGATTTAATGAGTTGTTTTATGGGGGATTTAGTGCAATTTGATGGTGAAGATCAAATTGTTAAACGCGATGCAAATTCGTGGCTTGTAGATGGTGCAACACCTATAGTTGATTTAATGAAGTTGCTTGAAATTGATGAATTCCCTGACGAAAATCAGTACGAAACAACAGCTGGGTTTATTATTTACATGATGAAGCGCATTCCAAAGCGCGCAGATTTTGTGACTCATGCAGGTTATAAATTTGAAGCGGTAGATATCGATGGCATTCGAGTTGATCAGCTGCTGATCACTCGTCTGCTCGATGAAACATTAATTGACCCTAAACCACAGCATCAAACTGATGCGAATACGTAACAACATGGATAACAATTGGATATTATTAGTTATTTATCAATAAGCCCATTTCAATGGACAAAAGTTGGCGCTGCAATTTGTTGTGGCTTTATTATTGGCTTAGAACGTCAACTACGCGGCAAGCCTGTGGGGATTCGAACATCGGCCCTTATTGTGCTTGGTACTTACATGTTTATTGCTGCGTCAAACTCACTGAATAATGATGTCACTGATACATCGCGTATTATCGGACAAGTTGTCACTGGCGTTGGCTTTTTAGGTGCTGGCGTTATGCTTGCCAAAGATGGTATTGTGGTTGGAGTTACCTCAGCGGCTACTATTTGGGTACTCGCCGCAATAGGCGTTGCGATTGATATTTCGGGCGAACTAGGCGCAATTAAATTGAGTATTTTAGTGGTCGGTATTTTATACGGTGTAGACGTGCTAGAAGACTACTTTACCTCACTTACCCGCGGCGTTCATGCACGCTTTAATGGTTGGAAAAAACGCAATAAGTAGCGCATCAAGCGCTACTTACTCGCTAAAGCACAAACATCTGTACTTTTAGCAACGTGACGAATTACGTTCAAAACAATCAATCTACCTTCGTAAAACACCTAGGGTCTGTTGACCTTTCAAGTTCGTTTTTGCAGCAGTTTGATTGGGTTTTATACAAGGCAGAGGCTGCGTGGCATAGTTATTCTATG
>NZ_PQCB01000033.1:161297-220782 GCF_002964745.1 Pseudoalteromonas sp. T1lg24
CTGCATGGATGTAGGTAAGGGCCGTGAGCAGGACGCGGAAGCTTTGCTCGATATTCGCTTAGATTACTAGGCCACACATCGAGCGCCGCGATAAAAGCACGCTCAAACAGAACAAAAATAGAACAGCAAAGATCAACAGACCCTATTATTCCCTGCTTGTTCGATAACATGCAACTAATCAATAAATTAGCGATTAAAAATATCCTTATAGGAATTAAGGTTTCTGTATTTGATTATTTACATTTTTGCTATAGAACAATGCAAAACATCGTTATAAACAGCTACTGTTAAGCACGCACTTTCCCTACTCCCCCTAAGCTTACTGGCTTTGGTTTTAAGTATCTAAAGTGCTTAGAATAATTTTGGCTGTTATAAAGTGTAATATTTTTCTAATCATTTTTTACGACAAACATTTTCATTACGTTTCAACTTAACGTAAAATCTCGGAAAAAATTTCTTTATATTTTACTCTGTTAGCCAGTTGGAGCCCCCTATGAAACTAAACGCTGTCAGAACCCTTGTATGTGCAGCCCTTGCAACATCAGGTTTTTCGGCCTATTCACAATGCCACAGCCCGATTTATGGTATTGCCAGTGATGCAGGCCAAGGTGTTATTCATAAGCTAGATGAATACACAGGTCAAAGCCTGTCAAACTCAATCGCACTTTATGATTCTGCCGCAATCGCACTCGATAAAGCGTCACAGCGTTTATATTATGTTTCAGTTCCACAAAATAATGGCCACAGTTACCTTGCATATTATGATATTAACTCGGGTTCACATCATCAGGTTGGTAAAACTAAATTCACTTACCGCTTGGTAAGCGATCCGAGCCAAAATTTACTGTGGGCCGCACACGACGATACCTTATTTACCATAGATCCAACGACAGGCTATGTCGCAATTTATGGAGAGCTTACAGGCTTTCGCAATGAACAAGATAAAAACTGGGGTGATTTAACCTTTATTGGCGACGACTTATATTTAGTCAGTAAAAACAGTTTGTATCGCGTTGATACAACAGCGTTAACCGTTGAGATTGTTAACCAGCATAACCTAGCATTAGCGACAGGGGCCGCTAAAAACCAGGTAGGCGAACTAATTTTTTCACGTCAGGATAATTTAGGTGGCTCTGAATTTTTCGCTTACGACATGGGTAAATCATCACTCAGCTATTTATCAACCAGTACTCACCGTTTTACCGATTTAGCATCGGCTAACTGTGGCAGCGATGGTTCAGACCATTCTGGTGGTGAAGACAGCTACTATAAAATCAGTGCAATTTACAGCCTAGATAAAAGTCCTGAAGAAGGTGATGAAGCGCACATCCGCGTGAAATTCAACAAAATCCTCGATGATGACAAAGATTTAAACTTAAAATTAAGCAGCGGTACCGCACAAAAAGGGCAAGATTTTAATACCACAGCGTTTATTTCATTTAACCGTGGCGAAAGCTATCCGTATTTAGTGGATTTAGCGAGCCCACAAAAGATCTCAGTACCGCCAGGTGGTCGTCATATCGATATTTTGCTTGATTTAAATGATGACGGCAAAGATGAAGATACAGAATACTTCACACTCGAAGCATGGCACAGAGATACACTGTCGGATCGCCTAACACTTAATCAAGATATTCTCGACCCATCAAGTAACCAAGGTGATCTTCGCGTCAACGCAGTTTATTCACGTCATACTGATGACCTTGTTGAAGAAGGCCGCACCATTAAATTCCGTTTGAAGTTCAATAAAGATTTAGTACTGCCAACTTTACTAAACCTTGAGCTTGATGCACTTTCGGCAACGCTGGGCGATGACTTTTCAGCTAACGCGAATATTTCATTCGACCGCAGTGAAACCTTTGTACAAAACGTTGACTTATCGTCGCGCAAAGAAATTTTGGTACCACCAGGTGGTCGCTATGTTGATATCCAATTTGAATCTTTTGAAGATGATATTGACGAAGGTTTTGAGGCATTAAAGCTTAATGCATGGCACCGTGCTGACCAATCTGATCATGAATTTGAAATTATCCGCATTCATGACGAAGACGCAGATCTTGATTTAGCAAAAGACGCGGTGCACTCGGTTTTTGCGCTCGATAGTAATGTAGAAGAAGGTGAATTTGTAACCTTTAGAGTTCAGTTTAATCAACCACTTAATGATGATGCAAAACTGCGTTTGCGTTTAAATGATGGCGCAGCAACCGCGCAACGAGATTACAATCCAAATGCAGAAATCTCGCTTGATGGCGGCATTACGTGGCCTATGGAATACGATTTATCATCAAAACAACGCCCTCTTATTCCTGAAGGCACTGAATATGTAGATGTTCGCGTGCATACTTTGCGCGACGATGAAGTAGAGAACAGCGAAGATTTCAATCTAGCTGCCTACTTAATTAGCGGTGGCACGGATACACAAACAACAACAGTTACCATTTCAGATCGCACCGAAAATAGCGATGACTTCCCTGAAGTAAGTAGCATTACGGCAACGCATTTAAAGTATCTGAAGGTAACTCAGCACTATTCAATGTGTGCCTAGACGGTACCACTACACAAACACAAGACTATTATTTAGAAGTAAACCCTGACACTGCGGTGCTTGCCGACATTGACCCAGTTGCATATATCAGCTTCGATCAAGGTATCACATTTAACACTCAAATTGACCTATCGAATACTGCGACAGTTGCAGTACCACAAGGATTGCGTTGTTTTGATGTAAAAGTGACAACTGCTAACGACACTCTTGACGAACAACAAGAACAGCTAGTACTTGCAGCTTGGGGTAAAGACGACGGTATCGACCGTAAAGCACAGGCGCTTATCATCGAAAATGAAGTTCAGCACACTGCACCAGAAGTAGCTGGCATTTTCCTTGATACAAAACAAGTAATCGAGGGTGAACCACACCTATTTACAGTGGTATTAGCGGAAGCTACCAGTGCACCTGCTGTTTATAAGCTGGCGTTGAAAGATGACTCTGCAATACAAAATAAAGACTATGCTACCGAGGTAAATTACAGTACTGATAACGGTAGCACGTGGACAACCACAACGATTACCAATGAGTTGGAAATCACAATTCCAGAGGGAATTAATCAGTTTAAGGTTAAGGTTGCAACATTAGCAGACGAAGAAGCTGAAGACACCGAAACATATAACTTCAGCGTGAATGAAGACACTATTGCAGCGCAAATTCTGGATAACCCAAATTCTATACCGGCACGCTTAATCGAAAATGCACCGCGAGAGTATGAAGTTTCTGAAGGCAACTATGCAGTATTTGAATTAAGTTTAGATAAACAAGTAGTCACGACACAAAACGTGTTTGTAGAACTAAAGTCAGACGATGCGACAGCAAATGACGACTTTGATCCTCAAGCTGAATTCTCATTTGACGATGGCGCTTTCTGGCAGACAATCGACCTTAGCGCAGCGAATTCATTCTTGCTTGAAAAAGATACGCAAGATTTCCTTGTTCGCGTATCGATTATTAAAGATCAACAGGCAGACGAAGAAATTGAAACCCTGCAATTACATGCATGGACTCAGCAAGAGCAACTCGATTTAATTGAAGCGCCAGTATTACTTATTGATGCGACGCCTAAAAATGCGGTAATTGATTTTATCAGCACTGATAAAAACCCAATGATGGAAGGTGAAGAAGTCACTTTCAATGTTGTGTTTGACCGTAAGTTGGAGAAATCGCAATCACTCAGCTTCAATGTGATTGGTTTAAATGATACCACTAATGACGACTTCTTAAATTCAGGATACGTTTCACTTGATAACGGCGTTACATGGCAAGAAATGTCGCTGGTTGACAATAAATCGGTTAACGTACCAGCTGAAATTCAAAATGTATTAATTAAAGTAACATCTTTAGTTGATGATAGCGTTGAAGAAAATGAAGCTTATGAGCTATCGGCATGGTTTGAAGAAACCAGCAAACACGCAAAAGCAGTATCAGTAACAGACGGCACAGCACCAAAACCACAAGTGATGTCGGTTATTGCGATGCCAGATCCTGTGTCAGAAGGTGCTACGACCACATTTGAGGTTACGTTAGATAGCAAAGTAGAACGCGAAATTAGCTTCCCGTTCCAGTTAGTTGACGGTAATGCGCTTGCACAAGAAGACTACGATACAACCGTAGAGGTCAGCTTTGACTTAGGTCAGAGCTGGCAAACCGTTTTACTTGCTTCAACACAAGATATTACGTTACCTGAAAACACAGATACTGTACTTGTAAAAGTAGCAACACTCACGAATGACGAATTTGAGCAGTCTGAAAGCTTTGCGTTAGTGGTGGATAACGTGGTTGGCAATGTATTTATTAATGACGATGACAATGCTGAGCCAATCGCAAACCCAGATACCCTTGAAATCAACGAAGATGAGTTCGCTGAATCAATTGCGGTTATCGCAAACGACGAAGATCCAAACTTCGATCCGCTGGTTATTTTAGGTACGCCGACATCATTACACGGCGTAGTGACTGTAAACGACGACAACAGTATCAACTATCAACCAAAAGCTGATTACAATGGTAAAGATATTATCATTTATAGCATTAGCGATGGTCGTGGTGGCGTAGCAACAAGCCAAGTTACCGTTGAAATTGCGGCTGTAAATGATGAACCACGTCAAACAGAACGCACGCTTACAACAAAAGAAGATGTTGAGATTACCAATATTAACTTGCTAGAAGGCGTAACTGATCCAGAAGGTGAAGCACTTTCAATTATTGGCAACCCAGTTGCAACAAACGGCCAGTTAATTGATGCCGGTAACGGACAGTTTACTTACAAACCAAATGAAAATTACTTTGGTGACGATGAAATCCTTTTCGTGGTAAGTGATGGTGAAACCGAATTAAACGCAAAGATTGCCGTTACAGTGACACCAGTTAATGATCTACCTACCGCAGAGATTGCTTCGCTAACGGTTGCAGAAGACAGCGAAAACGAGATTGTTGATACCAGCCCTTATACCGCTGATGTCGATGGTGATACCTTAACGGTAACGAATGCCACAGCTAACCACGGTGAAGTAAGCGTTAACCCAGATGGCACACTAAGCTATTCGCCAAAAGAAAATTATGCTGGTAGCGATCAGATTAGCTACACGGTAGTCGATGGTAATGGTGGTTCGGTAGTCGGTATTATCAATGTACTGGTAACAGGTGAAACGGATGCACCAAACGCAAATAACGATGAAGCACAAACCGATGAAGACCAGAAAATCGATGTGATTGATGTGCTAGCAAACGATAGTGATCCTGACAACGATACATTAACAGTAACTCAAGCTGAGTCTGATCACGGTGTTGTTACTATCAACGCTAATGGCACGCTAAGTTACCAGCCAAACGACAACTTCTTCGGTAAAGATACTATTCGCTACACCATTAACGATGGTGAATTAAGTGACAGTGCAGTGGTTATTGTTACGGTAAATGCGGTAAACGACGACCCAACAACAACTGAAAAAGTCATTGAAGTTGATGAAGACTCAAAAAATAATGTCGTTGATTTAACTCAACATATTTCAGATGTTGATGAAGATCCTGCAAAAGCAGTTTCGGCTACTGCGTTAAACGGTAGCGTAGAAGTAAAATCAGACGGTAGCTTGCGTTATACACCAAACCTAAATTACTACGGTGACGATACCATCACTTACCAAGTTGAAGATGGTAAAGGTGGCACAGCAGAAGGTGTTGTAAAAGTAACCGTAAAACCACTTGATGATGCGCCAATTACGCGTAGTGATTACCTTTCAATCAATGAAGATGAATCAGTTACTGGCTTTGATGCACTAAAAAATGATGAAGACCCAGACGGTCAATCAATTTCATTGGTCTCTGCAACAACTGCAAAAGGCAAAGTAACGGTTAATGGTAATCTTATTAATTACAAACCAGATGCTGATTTTTATGGCGAAGTCGGCATTGAGTACACCATCACTGATGGCGAAAATCAATCGACTGGCTACATTACAATTGATGTAATGCCTGTTAACGATGCGCCTACAATGCAACCAGTATCAGTTGCCGTTGATGAAAACTCAAAAAATAACGCGATTAATATTCTCGATAAAATTGAAGATAAAGATGGTGACAACGCTAAACCGGTTTCAGTATCAACTGATGACGGTATCGTTTCAGTAGATGGCAATGGCATTATTTACTTTACGCCAACCAAAGACTTTGTTGGCACTGCGAAAATTGATGTCACATTGTCAGATGGTAACGGTGGTTCAGTAACAGGCTCCATTACTGTGGTAGTAAACTCGGTAAATCAACCACCGGTGGCTGTAGATGATGGCATTCAAGCATTCCAAGACACGCCACTTTACAATGTTGATGTACTTTGGAACGACTCAGATCTTAACGGTGATGATTTAACGCTGATTTCTGCGGTTGCTAATCACGGTACCGTGGTAATTGATAGCAACCAAAACCTGACCTACACACCAGATGTTGGCTTCCATGGTCAAGATTGGATTACATACACCATCAAAGATCCTGAAGGTTTAACTGACAGTGCTTTAGTAGATGTACGTGTTAAACAAAACAACGCACCGTCAGCAAATAACGATGTTGCAACAATTGATCAAGATACGTCGCTAACACGCTTCAATGTACTTGCAAACGATAGCGACCAAGACTCCGATGCCCTTAGCGTTACAAACGCTGTTGCAAACGTTGGCGTAGCACAGGTAAACAGTGATAACACCATTACCTTTACCCCACCTGCAAACTGGGTTGGTAAAGCACGTATTACTTACACTGTGAGCGATGGTAAAACAAATGGTACAGCACAAGCGGTACTTGAAGTGACAGTACTTTCGACTAACCAAGCACCGGTTGCGAACCCAGATTCAGCATCGGTAACGCAAGGTGAGCGTTTATCGTCAATTAATGTACTCGGTAACGACAACGACCCTGATGGCGATACTCTAACCGTAACCAGTGTTAGCGCCAGCCACGGTAGTGCAACAATTAACAGTAACGGTACAGTGCGTTATCAAGCACCTGAAAATTACGAGGGTCTAGTAGTCGTTACATACGGTATTAGTGATGGCAAAGGTGGCACCGCTTCAAGCCAAGTGAATATCAATGTAACTAAAGCATTAGCCCAATGTATTACAGAATCTGGCAATGGTTTAACTTTTGCACCAGGTACCCGTATTGCATTCGCCCACAAACGTAGTGCCGATTATCAACAAGCGTATAAAGTGCTTTCTAATGGCAGCGCTATAACGTCGTGGATTCAGCCAAGCAACACCAGTAGCTGGGTAGAACAGGCAACATTAACCGGTGGTAACACCTTCTCTATTTCTTACCAATTTAAAGAAAATAACCGTACTTGGAAGTATGGTAGCTGTAAGACTATTTTAGGTAGCAATAACACAGGTTACATAAACTGTGACGATACCGGTGGTGATGGCGACTATAATGATACGCAGCTTCGCTTCCGTATCACCAATGCAAATGGTGTGTGTAAATAACACTCGTTAAGTCAACTTGTTAAAGGCCTGCAATTGCAGGCCTTTTTATTGCCGAAAACTATTCCATCTTGGGTTAATAGTTTGTAAACTCTAACACATCTGACCAGTTAAACAGGCAATACCTATGCAAACACGCATTACCGAACTTTTTGGCATTGAACACCCTATCGTATTACCCGGCATGAGCTGGATTTCAACACCAGAGTTAGTCGCGGCCGTATGTAATGCTGGCGGATTAGGTATTTTGGCGTCAGGTCCACTTAGCCAACAACAAACTCGAGATGCAATTGCAACAATTCGCTCGCTTACCGATAAGCCATTTGGCATTGGCATTACGTTAATGATGCCTGGCGCGAAGCAAAACGCCAAAATCGCACTCGAGCTACAAGTACCTGTGATTAACTTTTCACTTGGTAAAGGTGATTGGCTTGTCGAAGGCGCTAAGCAATATGGCGGTAAAGTAATCGCCACAGTGGTGACAGAAAAACACGCCCTTGCCGCACAAAAATCAGGGGTCGACGCACTGTTAGTGACCGGACATGAAGCCGCCGCTCATGGCGGTGAAGTTACATCGCTATGTTTAGTACCCAATATTGTCGATATTGTGGATATTCCTGTAATCGCCGCAGGTGGTTTTGCCGACAGTCGAGGTTTAGTGGCAGCTCTCGCCCTTGGCGCAGACGCTGTCGCAATGGGCTCTCGTTTTGCAACCAGCCTTGAGAGCCCGGTGCACCAAAATGTTAAAAATGCGGTGATAGAAAAGCGTGTCGCAGATACTATTTATTCCAAGAATTTTGATGGTCTTTATGCGCGCGTAATGAAAACACCCGCAGCACAAAAAGCCACTAAAAAGCCAATGAACTTTTTAATCGCCACCATTAAGTCATTTAAAGCAGCAAAAATGGTCGATATGCCGTTGTGGAAACTGCTTGTCGGCTTAATAGCCCAGTTTGATAAAATAAAAATGTTGTCATTATTTGGTGCCGCTACCGAAAAACTTGAAGCTGCAACCATCGATGGCGATTTAGAAAACGGTGTGCAATTTATCGGTCAATCGCAAGGGGTTATTCATGAGGTTAAGTCGGTACAGACAATCATCAATGATGTTGTTTCAGGGGCCGAAACGCGTATTCAAACACTTGCTAATAAACAAGTTTAATGTGTTAACCCCAATTAATTAGTCAATAAAAAGCCCCGATATTTTGGGGCTTTTTATTACCTAAAACACACTTTATTGGGTGCGATATTTTTCAAACCACGCCATTATATTGCCAACTTTCTGGATCAAGTTACTTGGCCTTGCCGCAATACCATGACTTGCTTTGGGGATACGTACCATTGCCGAATCCACTTTACGCAGTTGTAATGCTTGATAATACTGCTCAGTTTCACTCATCGGCGTACGCACATCTTCTTCGCCAGTTAATAACATTGTTGGTGTCGTAACATTGCCCACCAGCGAGAGTGGCGAACGTGCCCATAAATGTTCAACATGATCCCATGGCATGCCTGGCATCCAATATTTTGTAAAATACGAGTAACCATCAGCGGTCAGAGCAAAGCTCAACCAGTTAATCACAGGCTTTGCCACCACAGCGGCCTTAAAGCGGTCAGTTTTACCCACAATCCAAGCAGTTAAAACACCACCACCAGAGCCACCCGTTACAAACAAGTTATTACTATCAACATACGGTTTCGCAACCATGCCATCAACAACATCCATTAAATCGTTGTAATCTTGCGAAGGGTAATTGTGGTGGATAAGATTCGCGAAATCTTCACCATAAGACGTACTGCCGCGCGGATTCGCCCACACAACAACATAGCCTTTTGCAGCCATTAACTGCACTTCGGTACTAAAATTTGGACCATAAGCCGTATGTGGGCCTCCGTGAATTTCTAAAATCAGCGGATACTTTTTATTTTTATCAAAATTAGGTGGCAGCGCATACCAAGCTTGAATATCACGACCATCAACCGTTGATTTAACGGTGATTTCACCCATTTCAGCGGTTGTTTTATGGGCGAGTAAATCTTCATTTAAAGAGGTGACTTTACGCGTTTTTCCCTTTTTAACCATCGCAAGATCGGCAGGTCGATTGGCATTGGCTAGTGTCACAACCAGTTCATTCGTATCTACTACCGCAAATTCACCCGAAGTATACGGACGCCCTAAAGACTGACCGCCCAGTTTGGCAATTTTTTCTGTGATTTTTCCTTTCAGGTTTACATAGCCTACGTATTTTTGGCCAAAATCGTCGTAGCTAAAGTAAAGGCCACGGCCTTTTGTATCCCACTTAGGATTGCCTATTGGTCTATCAAGTTTCGCAGTTAAATTTTCAACATCAGAACCGTCATTGTTCATGATAAAAATGTCGTTATTTTGGCTCGATAGTTTTTTATCATCAAAACGTAAATACGCGATCTTTTTACCATTTGGCGACATCACTGGCGCAGCATCAGGGCCTTCGCGCTTGGTCACATTAGTGGTTTCGCCCGTAGCAACATTAATTTGATAAATGTCTGACTCACGTGGTCTGTCTTGCCAATCAGGGTGACGATCGCCACTGATAAATATCTGCTCACCATTTGGGCTCCACGCGATATTACCGCCATGGTGAAAATCGCCTGAAGTAATTTGACGAGGCGTGCCGCCCTCTGCTGGCACAATATAAATATGGCGATAGCCATGGGGTAAAAATCCACGTCCGTCGCTACGATAACTCATTTGATCAATATACTTTGCAGTACCGGCCCAATTAGCCCCTTTTGGTTTTTTCGGCATTTCGCTAAAAATACCTTTCGCCTCTTCTGGTTTAAACATAGAAAACGCGATCCATTGACCATTTGGTGACCAACTTATACTACTTACGCCATGTTCCACATTCGTTACGCGAGCCGTGTCGCCACTTTGCAACCAACGCACATAAAGTTGATTGTCGCCCTCTTCATTAGAAATATACGCCAGCTTTTTTCCATCCGGAGAAAAACGCGCCATGCGATACTGAGCCTTACCTGAAAGTAGCGGCGTGTGGGCATTGCTGCTGAGATTATACTGCCACAAGTTGATGCGTGTACTGTCACTCATAATGTCCATGCTACGACGCTCATAAACAATATTGTCACCACTTGGGCTAACTTGAGGTGATGCTGCATATTCAATGTTAAACACATCTTCATATTGCCAAGTTGCATTATCACTGGCAATTGCCGGGCCTGCGCTCAAACTGACTAAACCTGCTAATAGCGTCGTTTTTATTATTTTACTCATAAAAAAGGGTCCATTTTTATTGGTTGCTTAGGCAATGTAGCAACTCAATTCATTTTTGCAAGATGCCTAAGATAGATTGCATATTGACGGGTTTAAACGCGCTTAATAATTTAACATCATGTTATTAAAGTAGATTTATGCTATGCTTAATAGCGATAACTAAAGCAGAAAAGGAGTGCTCAATATCGACAGAGACGTAAAACTCAGTCAAGATGAAAGCTTATCAATTAAGTTAAGCTATTTATTGCTTCCCAAAGAAACGCAGCGCCTCGACCTGTATTTTTCTTTGCCCGTAGAAATGGGCATCAACACCAGCACCTTAAACGAAGAAGACTATTTTCACGCCCATGTGAAAAGCCACAGCGCCTATTATTCTGAGCAATTACATTTACCTTTAGTGCGCAGCCGTTTTATTAGTCAGTCAAAAGGTGAAAAATCCGACTATCGCTTGAATTTAAATCTGTACTCATACCAAATTCGCTTGGCACTTGAGGCTGATATTAAACACACGTTAAACATTAAGGATGCCGAGGTGTTTTACCCGGCAGCCACTGAATTGGTTGAACAAGCAGGCGTGCTATTGAAGAAATTACGCCGCTATACACCACCAGATAAAAAACTAAAATCTTATTTCGACAACGCCGATAACTACTTAAGTTGGCACTGTGAACAAATGTTTTTAAAGCTGTTGTCAAAAGGTCCAAAAAGCAGTGAGTTTGCAATAGCGCGTGATACATTGCGTGATTTTTGTCGCAGTGAAAGTGCCTACCGCGAAGAGCGTGAGTACAATTCTAAACAAACCTTAGAGGACCCCAATCGCATCACCAACAAAATGCGCTTACTGCAAAGGCTAATCGAATATGGTGTGGTGTTTAGTAAAGAAACCAAAAACCTTAACTTAAACCTGCAGCGTTTGGTACGCGGCACCGTCACAGCGGTTATGATGGCGTTTGTGATGTTTTTAGTTCTTAATGCGCGTTCAAATTTCCAAGAAGTTACATTAGCGCTGATTGCCATGTTGGGGGTTATTTATGGCCTACGTGAAACATTTAAAGAAGATTTAACCCGCGTAATTTGGCGCAAAATAAGGCAAGGGCGCCCCAAATGGCGACATATATTTAAAAGCAGTGCAGATAATAAAACCATTCATACCCAAACTGTCTGGCTTGAGCATATTCGTCGAAAAGCACTACCCGATGATGTCGAGAATTTATTTAAAAAACGACGTCAACAGAACAAGCAAGCGGCACACTTAATTCATTATCGCTGTGATAGTAAAGTGATTGCTAAAGCGTTTTTACCGGGCTATGAAGAAATTCAGCAGCAAGTGTTTTTTAACTTAACCCCATTTGTCAGATACTTAAAAAAAGGTGCAGGCAAGCTCTACAGTTTGGATGGCAGCAAAGTATCGGGTCAATCGGTAGAAAGGCGTTATCAAATAAACTTAGTGGTTACCTATTCGGCCAATGGTACAAAAACAGCTAAACGCTACAAAATTACCTTAAACCGCTCTGCGATTGTAGGCATTGAAGCAATGCCTGATTAGGGCTCGCTGATAACTAAGCCAAAGCGTAATTTAAACGAGAGCAAAGCAATCGTTTGTGTTAGTTAAAGGCATATTGGTAACTTAACACCAGTTGCCTGCCTTTTCCTGGCACCGCGCCATCCCAAACTCGCGGATCAAAAATGCTATAGTCTTTATCAAATAGGTTTTCACCTGTTAGTGAGAGCGTATGCCGCTCAAAACTACGCGCTAATTTTATGTTTACTAACGTGTAACTCGGTTGATAATAGCGAAATTCATCACTGCGCTCAGCTTCAATTTTATCACGCCATAAGGCATTAATATGAATATCGATAAAGTTGGTTGGATAGCTCAACTGTAGATTAGCAAAACGCTTAAAGCTTTGATTAATTGGCTCGTCAAATAACTGCGTGTAGTTAGCGGTTATTTGTAACTTTTGATAGAGCTTTTTAGCGGATAATTCCACCCCAGACATATTCTCATTAACACTGTTTTCAAAGGTAAAAAAGCTGGTTCCTGCGGTTGGTACTAAATTAATAAAGTCCCTTAATTGATTGTTAAATAGCACAGCTTCAAGCGACGTACTTTTGCCATTATAAAGCCACGCCAGTTCAGTTGTTTTAACGTATTCAGACGTTAAGTTAGGGTTACCTTTGGTAACACTGTCGCTTGAGTAAAGCTCATTATTAACCGGAGTTCTAAATGATTCGCCGTATTGGAGCTTAATAGTTTGGTTATCAAATGCATGCCAAATCGCTGAAAAACGGGGGGATAATTTACTATCTAGGTCTTTAATGTCATCGTATCGCGCACCAATAAAAAACAACCAGCTTGGATTTAACTGCCACTTTAATTGGCTGTATGCGCCATAAAAATCATGCGAAGCGCGTAGCGCTGCAAATTCAGGAATGTTCTTAATCCGTTGTAACTCGCCTAAATAAAACGCATCGTTTGGAATTATTAACTGACTATCAAAATCATAAAAGTTGGTTGTAACACCCGCTTGATATTGGCTGGCATGACGGTATTCAAAACCTGAGTTTAATTGCTTATCGCTTGATAACTTGTAGTTATGGGTAAACTTTAACTTGCTCCACTGCGTTCGCCAGTTTGGCCCAGTGAGAAAATCATTACTTACAATACCCGCTTCTGTTGGTAACACCATGCCAGAAGAATCAATTTGAAAATTAGCGTAGCTTGCCAGCGCGTCAATTTCATGATGATCATTTTGCCATATTTGATGCTGCAAACTAATACTGGCAGACTGACTGGTATGTACATTTTGTTTACTAAAACCACCGAGGTTTATAAACTCATCCAGTTGATTTTCAATAAAATGAAAACGCAATTCGCTATTTTGGTAGTCCAATTGTGCGTTTACAAATACATGCTTCAAAGGGTCGTTAACCGTTAATTGCTCCCCTACGTGGTATGATTGCCCATCACTGTGTTGTAACGACACATTCGCACTGAAGCTCATTTGCTCCTGTGTATTTGCGTAACTGCCACTGAGCGCTTTATAACCGTGGTCGCCAATCGCAACTTCAAACCTTTTATGTGCTTTTTTAGTAATAAAATTAACCACACCTAAAAACGCATTGCTGCCGTAAAGGGCCGAACCAGGGCCACGAATAATTTCAACTTTTTCAAGTACAGACGCCGCAATATAGGGAGTGTAAACCGTGGCTTTACCAAACGATGTTTCGTTTAAACGCACACCATCAAGTAAAATTAACAAATAGCCATTGTCTAACCTTACCCCTCTGGCATGCTCTTTTGGCACAGCACCAACCCAATCTCCACGAGCCATTTGCATACCAGGTACATAATTCAATACATCAAACGCATTGTTTACACCTAAGGCTGTGAGCTGCTTTTCATCAAACACCGTAATAGTAGAGGGAACCGTTGCTTTTGTTTCCAGTGTATTACTGGCAATAGTGACTTCAATTTCACTCAGCTGATACAAATCGAGCGCGAAGAGATCGGAATTTGTTGCACAAAAAGCATGTTCAGACACACTTAGCATAAGCGCAAACGGCAGCAGTGTTACACAACGAAAAGGCAATATTGGCATTATTATTAGTGTATGATACTTACAAAATATATATTTTAAGAATAGTAAAAAGTGCCGCAACAGCAAGTGGTTAAAGAAAAATATGAACGATACAATCAGTAAAAACCTGCCTAATATGCCCGTGTTTCAGGCTGTGGTATGCCATGTAATGACACAAACTCAAACGGCATTTCCCAACAAAATAGACATTTCATGCTCTACGTTAGCGCACATGTTAATTAATCAAGGTGGCTTTAATTGCGATTCGCCGCTCGATTTAGCAATAGAAATTAGCGCGGCTATTGATTGGCTAGAAAAAGCCGGACTTATTTGGTTTGGAGGCCATGAGCTTAATGATTATTTTGACGTAACGTTATCAAAACATGCATTAGCAAAATTACTGTCTGACATAAATGGCAGCAACTTGGCCGCACAACTTGCGAAAGCCACCACAAGCGAACAACAACTTGCTGTAGTAAAGCAACTCATTGCTTAACACTAAAATAAGGGTAACTTACCGTGATTAAAGGTTAGTTACTCTGCTTACCCATCTCAAAAAAACTTCCCACTACTCTTTTTTATTATGCCAATTCTGTTAAGTATGAGACCAAGAGTAGCGCTGAATAACTGAAATGATAACAAGACGGAATTTTTCTTATGTACTTATTCTACATTGATAAATTCTAACGCAGTTAGCATGATGTTTAGTCCGCTAGAATGATCAGCTACTTAAGTGAATTGGTATTGTTAGCTTAATACCCTATCCATCCACGTAAACTGCAATAACCAAACTGCTTCTTTTTTAGAGCCGTTTCTTAATTTAACGCCAGCTAAAAATTGCCCCGCATATATCGGAACATCAATTTACTTACAGCAGAAATAATTTTAATTGTAATAATATGACAACAAAATAAATTATTTTTAAATAATTTCAAAAACGAAATTAAACAAATAAATTCAGCAACTTAAAACTTAACACCATTTCAAAAACGTACATAAACACAAACATAAACGCCCCCTTAGATTTGAAATATTAGTTAGAGTTCATTAGAATTTATTTTTATTGAACGATCAATTAATAAAAATATGCCTAAAGTTGGATACGAACCCATACGTCGTCAACAGCTGATTGACGCCACATTAAACTCAGTTGCAGAGCTCGGATTAAAAGCGACAACGATTAATACCATTAGCAAACGTGCTGGATTGTCCTCGGGCATTATCAGTCACTACTTTGGTAGTAAGAATGGGTTAATTGAAGCGACCGTGCGTTACTTACTAACCAGTTTAAAATCCAGCTTAATCTCAAAAATCGACGAAAACATAAGTCAGCAACAACGTCTTATGTTAATCGTCGAAGCAAATTTTTCAGTTGTACAAAAGCAGGCTCATGTCACCAAAACGTGGCTGAGTTTTTGGGCAGAATCAATGCATGACGAACAATTACACCGCTTGCAAGCTGTTAACGCAAAACGTCTGTACAGCAATTTACTGTATTCGTTCAAAACGTTATTGCCTTATGAACAAGCATTACAAGCTGCAACTCTTAGTGCAGCGATGATCGACGGCCTTTGGTTACGTGCCGTATTAACCAAAGCAAACGAAGCCGAATTTAGCAATGCAGAATTGCTTGCTAAAAACTACGTAAACTCTCTAATTCCCGTGTATCAGGATTAATTATGTCTCTTCCTAAATTGCTCAACTTTATTCATGGCGAACTGCTTGAAAACAAATCAGGTCAGTCGTTTGATGTTATCAATCCCGCTACAAACGAGGTTATTTACCAAACTGAAATCGCAGACGATTTTATTAAAGAGCAAGCCATTGAAAGTGCCAAGCAAGGTTTTGCCACTTGGTCAGCAATGAGCGCTGTTGAACGTAGCCGAATTTTATTAAAAGCGGTTGCCCTATTGCGTGATCGCAACGACGATTTGGCAAAAATTGAAGTACTGGATACAGGTAAGCCAATTCAAGAAGCCGACTGTGTGGATATTGAAACAGGTGCCGATGTTATTGAGTATTTTGCAGGTCTTGCCCCAACACAACTAGGTTCGCAGCAAACGGTTGGTAATGACTTTTTCTATACGCGAAAAGAACCTTTAGGCATTTGCGCTGGTATTGGTGCGTGGAACTATCCACTTCAAATTGCCTGTTGGAAGTCGGGCCCGGCACTTGCGGCAGGTAATGTTTTAATTTTCAAACCATCTGAAGAAACACCTCGCGGCGCGGTTGAACTTGCCAAAATATTTATTAAAGCTGGCATGCCAGCAGGTGTGTTCAACGTGGTACATGGCGCAGGCGAAGTTGGTCAATGGTTAACAACACACTCAGATATTGAAAAAGTCTCGTTCACTGGCGAAGTGGGCACAGGCCAAAAAGTGATGCAAAGTGCCGCTAGTAACTTAAAAGAAGTGACCATGGAACTGGGCGGTAAATCGCCGCTAATCGTGTTCGATGATGCCGAAATCACCGAAGCGGTAAGCGCTGCAATGCTTGGTAACTTCTATACCCAAGGTGAAGTGTGTACCAACTGTACTCGTGTTTATGTTCAAAGAAATGTTTACGATGAGTTTATCGAAGAGTTAAAAAAACGCACTGAAAATAACATTGTAATGGGCGATCCACTCGATCCAAATGTTAATTTAGGCGCGCTAATTTCGAAAAAACACTTAGCCTTAGTTTTAAACTATATCGAGCTTGGTAAACAGCAAGGTGCCACGGTTTTAACTGGGGGTTATCAGGCAACGCCTAAATCTGCACCTAACGGTAACTTCGTTGCACCAACTATTTTTGTTGATTGTAGTGACGACATGACCATAGTCAAAGAAGAAATTTTTGGCCCAGTGATGTGTGTATTACCGTTTGACGATGAAGATGACGTGATTAAACGCGCTAATAACACAGAACTTGGTTTAGCCGCGGGTGTCTTTAGTCAAAACATTAAACGCGCTCACCGCGTGATTCATCAATTAAATGCCGGTATTTGTTGGATAAACAGCTATGGCAATTCGCCTGCTGAAATGCCCGTTGGCGGATACAAGCGCTCGGGTATCGGCCGCGAAAATGGTGTTGAAACACTAAATAGCTACACCCAAACCAAATCAATTTATGTTGGCATGAGCCAAATTGAAAGCCCATTTTAGCGAGTAATTTTATGCAGTACGATTATATTATTGTCGGCGCAGGCTCAGCTGGGTGTGTGCTCGCCAACCGTTTATCTGAAAATCCTGAACATTCGGTACTTTTACTGGAAACCGGTGGTTCAGATAAAAGTATTTTTATTCAAATGCCAACGGCGTTATCAATTCCAATGAATGGCGATAAATACGCATGGCAATTTCATACTGAAAAAGAGCCGTATCTTAATAATCGCAGTATGCACTGCCCGCGCGGCAAGGTATTAGGCGGTTCTTCGTCAATTAATGGCATGGTGTACGTACGTGGTCATGCAAAAGATTTTGACGAATGGGCCGAACACGGCGCCGAAAACTGGGATTACCAAGCGTGTTTACCTTACTTCAAAAAAGCCGAAAGCTGGTATTTAGGTGAAGATAATTATCGCGGCGGCGACGGTGAACTTGGCGTTAATAACGGTAATGAGATGGCTAACCCTTTGTACCACGCGTTTATCGAAGCGGGTAAACAAGCAGGTTATGACCATACCCACGACTACAACGGTGAAAACCAGGAAGGTTTTGGCCCAATGCATATGACCGTTAAAAACGGCATTCGCTGCTCAGCAAGTCGCGCTTATTTAGATCCAATAAAGCACCGCAAAAATTTAACTATAGTAACCAATGCACTGGTAACTAAAGTGCGTTTGGAAGGCAAAAAAGCAACGGGTGTGAACTACACCATTAAAGGGAAAGCGCATCGTGCCATTGCTAATAAAGAGGTTATTTTAAGCGCGGGGCCGATTGGCTCACCCCATATTTTGCAATTATCGGGCATTGGACCACGCGACGTGCTTGAACAAGCCGGCGTAAAAGTGCAGCACGAGTTACCGGGTGTCGGTCAAAACTTACAAGATCATCTAGAGTTTTATTTTCAGTACAAATGTAAAAAGCAAATTACGTTAAATGGCAAGCTAGGGCTGATTTCAAAAGGTTTAATTGGTGCACAATGGTTGTTTGCAAAATCAGGTCTTGGAGTTACTAACCACTTTGAATCCTGTGCATTTATTCGCTCAAAAGCGGGCGTTGAATGGCCTGATATTCAATATCACTTTTTACCTGCGGCAATTCGTTACGATGGTAAATCGGCATTTGATGGCCATGGTTTTCAGGTACATGTGGGCCACAATAAACCGAAAAGCCGTGGTGCAGTGACAATTCAATCCTCTGATCCGAGTATTGCACCAAAGATTCAGTTTAATTACTTGCAGCACCCCGACGATATTGAAGGGTTCCGCGCTTGCGTGCGTTTAACTCGCGAAATTATCGCACAGCCTGCGTTTGATGATTACCGCGACGGTGAAATTCAACCTGGCGAACAAATTCAAACTGATGAAGAAATTGATGCCTTTGTGCGTGATGCCGTTGAAAGTGCTTATCACCCAAGTTGCTCATGCAAAATGGGTGAAGACGATATGGCGGTAGTAAATTCAAATACGCAAGTGCATGGAATAAGTAATTTACGCGTGGTGGACTCTTCAATTTTCCCAACCATACCGAATGGCAATTTAAATGCGCCAACCATTATGGTTGCAGAAAAGGCGGCTGACATCATTTTGGCAAAGCCAGCGCTTAACTCAACTGCAGTGCCTGTTGGCATTAAGCCAGATTGGCAGCAGCAACAGCGCTAAAAATTGGTAGTAGCGATGAAAGCATCACAATTTTCATCGTTATTTTCAACAAATAGCAACTCGCTATTGATTAACTATGACAACAACAAATAGGAAAACTATGGACTATTTTTACTTATACTGGGAGGGTGACAATGACCTTATGGCTTAGTGCTGGCATTTTGTTCACCTTACTTTCAATCGCCTTTATTTTATATAAATGGGGCAATATGCAAGTAGTGGGTGTGACCCCAGTTAAAACATTTACCTTTATTGCAATTCTGTTTACATCTGGCCTCGACGTTGGCCTTATCATGTTTCCGCTAACCGAGTTTGCCGGTTATGCAGACATAAAAGCAAGCCCAGAATATGGCTTCACAAACCCACTCGCGATTGAGTTTGGTTTTTGGGGATTCTTAATTTGGGGTTTCTACTTTTTGACCTGTTTTTATTTCTGTGTAATTGAACCTAAAGTGAAATTTTTCGAAATTCCACTGGTAAAATTGGTTAACAACGTAGTGATTATCGGCACATGTGCGTTTACTGCCTTTTTGTTACTGAGTAACTTGCCATGGTACCTACCTGCGGTAGGTGATGGCGAATCAATTGTGCCAACATTTTACTTAATTGTATTTGCTGCAATTTGTTTTGCTGCTTATTCAAGTACCAGTATTCGCTATGTACGCTTTTTAAGTATTACAACAACCTGGGTATTTATCGCGTTAATTGTTGCTATGTGGGCAGGCGCCTTTGTATTTGGCGACAGCGAAATGAGTGCCTATACAAATAACTTAGCACTCATTGGCGACTACTTTGCGAATATTCACCATTTTGTATTGCCGCTTAACGACTACCATGAATTCTATTTATTCTGGTGGTTTGCGTGGAGCATTATGATAGGTCAATTCACCTCTCGTTTTGTTGGTGGACTTAAAACTTACCAAGTACTCGCAGCGATGTTAATTTTCCCATCAATTCCAATTGCTGCTTGGTTTGCCGTGCTGTATCACTACCATGATGCTGGTATTGCAACCGATGGTCTGGTGAACTTTGCCATGGTATTTGTCGGTATTGTGTTTGTGATCAATTCACTAGACTCACTGATCCGCTTGTACACAGATAACCTTAACCTTACCGTCGCCCGTTTAGGTAAGCGCAATTATCTGTTGCTAAATATTGTTGCACTTTCACTTTTAACACTATTATTTAAACTGAACTTTCTACAAATCCAATGGGTTGGTGCCATTGTTATTGCGATTTTCTTTGCTGGTTTTGGTTTTATTTTGGTTAATAAATTCAAAACTGTTAAGACGATTCATAGTTCACCAAAAGAAAACGCAATTGATTTTAATAAAATAGAGACAATAAGCTAATCATATGAAAAATTTAATTAAATTATCATTAATCCCGGTTGCAGTAATGACAAGCGTGGCGCATGCCGATTGGAGTACAACAGTAACTGGGGCATCTGACTATACCTTTAACGGTGTTAGCCAAACCATGAACGACCCTGCGCTACAGGTTAGTCTCGACAAATCATTTGAAAATGGCTTTTACGCGGGTAGTTGGGCATCAAATGTCGATTTTGGTGATGACACTAACATTGAGTGGGATTTTTACGCTGGTCACTATATCAGCCTTAACGATGCGTTAAGCCTTGATTATGGTATCGCGTATTACACCTACCACGGCGCAAGCTATTCAGATGATGGTAACTACCCTGAAGCTTACGCAAAATTTGGCTATTCATCAGCCTTAGGTAATACCGAATTTAACTTCTGGTACAGCTGGGATTACTTTGGCACAGGTGCAGGCCACACTATTGCGATGCTAGCGCATTCTTATGAAATCGCGCCAAATCATACGCTACGTGCAAGTTTTGATGTATCAAACTCACTTGATGGCGATAAGTGGTTATGGGATGGTAATAATTCGTCATACCATCACTATCGATTAGCCTATCAAACCAGCTTTAAAGGGTTTAACCTAGAGCTTGCAGCAGAGAATACAAACCTTGATTGGGATACCGCAGATGAGCGCTTAGTGTTCTCTATTTCAAGAACATTTTCGCTGTAACCTGCAATATTTAAACGCATAAAAGTAAAAAGGCGCACATTGCGCCTTTTCTTTTACCTAAATTAAATTAACCTAGCTCTGCCAAATGGGTAATTAACTCATTGAGCGCAGCAACGCTAAAACCGCTGTCATAAAAATAAACAACGTTACCCTTTTCATCTAACAACAAAACCCTTGCGTTGTTTGGTTTTTCATTGCCGGTAAAAGCCTGAATACGCTCACCGTCCTCATAAATTGTAATTACCCCACCCCATAACTCTTTTGGAATGCCGCGCCGCATACCCTCGTCTATTTGCGTGCTAAACATGCGCGGAAACATCCCAGCAATAGTAGGTAATTCAAAAGCAACCACATCCACTTCTTTCATATCAAGTCCAATTAACCAGCGATCAATATCAAATTGCGAATCTTGTTTATAGCCAATTAAATATACACTCGGCTTGCCAGCAACATGCGCTGGTAAACTGACGGTTTGTTTTTCTAAACTCGTGCCGGTGACATTTGGAAACCGTTTGCCTTCAATATCTTGGTTTGGATAATGCGTTGTGCATCCAGTAACTAACAGCAAAAGAATTAAACTAATGATCTGTCTCATAAGCTCCTCGCGCGTATCGCGTTTTTTAATTAAAATTTTTAAATTTAAGTAAGTTAGGTAGCTAAGGGAACGCGCTATTCTACTTCTTTAACCAAAGATTCGAGTTTGCTCATAAACACGTCTTTTAATTTACTGTGTTCATAATCAAGATGGTAGGTGTTGTGAAAGCCAAAACGTAGCAATACACCATTTCCTTTTAGGTAAATGGTGTAGCCGTCAATATCTGAAAACGCGGTGATCCCTTGATAGAGTTTACCGTCTTCAAAGTCTTCACCTTTTTGGTAGATAAGGTCGAATACTTTCAATAATAGTTTGGCGTCTAGCTCGTTTTTCATAATTAAGCACTCCCTGATTTCTCAAATTGTTACTTAATTATAGTGAGTTACTGGACGTTTAGATCAGTTAGCGGAACGTATCAAGGTAAAGTGCTTCAACTTTATCACGTGCCCATTGGGTACGACGTAAAAATTTTAGCGATGATTTAATTGAAGGATCGTTTGCAAAACAGTTAATCTTAATCTCGCGGTAAAGGCCATCCCAACCATACTCTTCGACCAATTGTGTCACAATTTTCTCTAACGTTAAGCCATGTAATGGGTTATTTGGTTGGTTTTGCATTTTTGCTGCCTTAAATATTAAAAAAGCCCTAAACGGGCTTTTTTTAAAGAATGGTTGAACTCTTATAGTTTAACCAAATCACCTTTTAATGTCACACCGGCCATTACAAAACCTGCGCCACATTCAAATTCAGTTTCACTTACAAATTCGCGTTTTTTGTAGTACGAACTAATGTTCATTACGGCATTCATGCCTTCTCTACGCGCGCGCTCTTGTAATGACTTCAATGCGCTAAGCATTACCCATTGGCACGCTTCTTTATCGCTTTTGTTGAACGCATTGGTTTTTTTATTGGTTTGCACTTCACCGTAAGTTGACTTTACTTCGCCCGCTTTTTGCTTACCAAAAAATAGTTTAATGTTTGGATCAAGCGCTTGCTCAGCTTTTGCTGTGCTTAGTAGCTCTTCAACCGAGTAACGACCAATATCATCACGCGCCGTTGCAGTACTTGCAGCAAGTGCAAGCGAAACACCAAGAATTAATTTTTTCATTACTTCTCCCTAATTTTTTAATGAATAGAACTTCCATGCAAAGCCAAAACCAAGTGCAACGTTGTGATTATCACGCAACAGGGGACTTTGCTGATTTGCACTGTGTGAATAATTATAATAACGAAGAAAACCGCCGGCCCAAAGCCAATCGTTATCGTAAGTTAATCCTAAACTAAATACCGATGCAAGATAACCCGCATCCGCATCAAAAGACAAACGGTCAATTGTTTGAAATTGTTCAGCAACGTGATAAAAGTAGCTGTTGTAAGCATGGCTACCAAAACGGGTACTAAAACGTCCAGTAAGGTTTACCTGATGCTGACCATCTTGATAAATCTGCTGCCCCGCTTCTAGCATAACGCCATACACACTGCCGATATCGTCAATATCTCCGCCATCAAATGCGTACGCTTTTCGAATAAAAGGTGAAATATATAAATAGTCGTCTGAGGTAGGATTACCAAAACTAAAATATTGATAGCTTGGGCCTATTTCGCCTACCCAGGCAAGGTCGTCCATGCCTTCGCGGGCGCGATTATCTTTACTTGATACGGCAATCGCACCACCTGCACTGACACTAATATAATGATTAGGTGCAACTTCATAAAATGATTCGAATTCGTTGCGCTCTACTTTATAGTGTTCTTTCTCAATGTGAATGTACGGCAGCGGAACCACATAACTTTCGTTTTGTTCCGCGCCTAAATAATGCGGGAGCGATGAATAAAACGCGCCAATACCAAACGTGACTTCATCGGCAACACTGTGTGTTGAGATAAACAGTAAGCTAAGTGCAATCCATCGCATCAACATGATTTACGACCAGCGTTTGAAGATTAACGAGGTATTGATCCCACCAAACGCAAAGTTGTTACTCATCACATAATCGGTGTTGATTTCACGCCCCTCTACACTTAAGTAATCGAGTGGCGCACATTCTGGGTCGACATTATCTAAGTTGGTCGTGCCACCAAACCAATTGTCTTGCATCATATGAATGCTCGCCCACGCTTCAATAGCACCGCACGCACCTAAGGTGTGTCCTAAATAACTCTTTAACGAACTAATCGGCACCTTACCTAACGCATTGAAAGTTGCATGAGATTCAGCAATGTCACCACGGTCAGTTGAAGTGCCGTGAGCATTCACGTAACCAATTTGAGATTTTTCTATACCCGCTTCGGCAATTGCTTGCTCAATCGCCACTTGCATGGTTTCGCTGGTTGGTTGGGTTACATGTTGCCCGTCTGAATTACAACCAAAGCCAACAATTTCGGCAATAATATGTGCGCCACGCGCTTGTGCGTGTTCTAACTCTTCTAAAATAAAGGTACATGCACCTTCACCAATCACCAGACCGTCACGGTCTTTATCAAACGGGCGTGGAGTGTGTTTTGGCGTGTCATTTTTGCAGCTGGTTGCGTACAAGGTATCAAATACTGCAGCTTCGGTTACACATAATTCTTCTGCGCCACCTGCCACCATTAACTTTTGACGACCAAATTTAATCGCCTCAAAAGCATAGCCCAAACCTTGTGAGCCTGATGTACATGCTGAACTTGTGGTAATAACGCGGCCTTTTAAGCCAAAAAATACGCCCACATTAACTGGCGCGGTATGCGCCATCATTTGAATATAACTCGTTGCTGTCACCCCCGTCATTTCGCCACTGTCCATCATGCGTCCAAATGGAATAAGCGGCGCAGTAGAGCCAATTGATGAGCCGTACGCGATACCTGTATCGCCATTCGTTAACGATGGGTGCTCTAAAAGGCCAGCTTGTTCGAGAGCTAATTCTGTTGCACGCGTTGCCATAAGTGATACCCGCCCCATTGAACGGATCTTTTTGCGTGAATAATGCTTAGGCTTTTCAAAATGCTTCACTGGCGCGCCCAAATTGGTATTTAAGCCATTAATAAATGTCCAATCTGGCATTGTCTCTACTGCATTTTCACCTGTTTTTAAGGCACTTTTAAACGTTTGCCAATCATCGCCTAGCGCAGTAATCGCAGACATTCCTGTTACAACAACGCGTTTCACTAAACTAACCCACCATTTACCGAAATAACCTGACGCGTAATATAGGCAGCGTCATCTGACATTAAAAATGCCACTGTACCCGCCACTTCTTTTGGTTCTGCCATACGGCGCATAGGTACCATTTTTAAAATTTCATCGACTGGTAAATCATCAACCATATCGGTTGCAACTAAACCCGGTGCGACGCAATTTACTGTAATTTTACGTTTTGCCACTTCCAGCGCCAGTGCCTTAGTTGCACCAATTAAACCCGCTTTTGCTGCGCTGTAGTTAACCTGGCCACGGTTACCAGCAATGCCCGATACCGACGCCATAGTGATAATGCGGCCGCCTTTACGAGTTTGAATCATCGGCATCACCAAAGGTTGCACTACGTTGTAGAAACCATCTAATCCTGTAGTTAATACTTCATCCCACTCTTCACCTGTCATTGCAGGAAAGGCGGTATCGCGTGTTACACCGGCATTACACACAACGCCATAATACGCTCCATGGGCTTCGACATCCGCAAGCAATGCTTGCTGCGTTTTTTGACGGTCACATACGTCAAATTGAACAAGGCTAACGTGACGGCCAAGTGCTTCTATTTGTTCTTTTACTTGCATTGCCGCGTCAATGCCACTGCGGCAATGAAGCGTAATATCGAATCCGTCTTCGGCCAATCTTAATGCGATGGCCTTGCCAATTCCGCGACTTGAGCCAGTTACTAATACACGTTTTGTCATTGTTGTTCCTTTAAAAACTGCACAGGATCATCTGGTTGAAAGACATTGATTTTAGCTTCAGCAAGAACCGTATCTGCATGCAGAATTTGGCATTCAAATACACTTAACCCTGTTTCTTCTTGAAACAGTTTTTTAACCGAAACAGCTAACGTCTGCCCTAACGTAAACTCAGGAGTGAATGTCTTATATTTACGCGAACCAATTAGAAATCCAATTTTAACCGCAGCATTGTCATCGAGTGCTAAAGCACCTGCGTATGCTGCGATAGATTGTGCCATATATTCAGTACCAATGTAACTTGCAACTGATTGAGTTTGTTCGTTAAAAAACGCTGATTGTGCAGAGATATCGACCTCGCAAACTGCAGAGTCTTGATCATAGCTCACCAAGCGGGTGAGTAAGATCATTGGGTCGGCGTGAGGAAGCACCGCTTCAATCGAATAATGAGTCATGAATCAACCTAAGTTTCGGATTAAGGGGGCAAAATAAACAACGCCCAAATCGGGCGTGAGCACTTAATCGAGTTTACTTGCGCTGGCACTTAGTAATTAGCACAGGTGCCTAGCGTTATATTTTTAATTCGGTGTTTTTCCGTTGATGCGCTAATTACCAAAAACAAGTGACACATTATTGCCACCAAACGCAAACGAGTTGGATAAACAAAAGCGTATTTTACCAGAAGAATTCGATGCTGCGAGTCTAATTGACGAAAGTTTTTCATCCAGTTCCGCTACAGGGTAATTGGCAGGAATAATCTCGTCTTTATTGAAATCACTTAGTAGCAACCAACAGATCCCCGCTTCCAATGCCCCAGCCGCACCAAGCGTATGACCGGTAACACCTTTGGTTGAACTCACTAAACAATCAAAACCAAGAGTATGAATGGCATTCGCTTCCATTTCATCGTTTTTCGGTGTGCCGGTACCATGGGCATTTATGTAACCAATCTCTTTGGCATCGATACCTGCGTCTTGCAAGGCTTTCGTCATACTTGCAATCGCACCACGGCCAGACGGTTCTGGCGCTGAAACATGATACGCATCAGAGCTCTCACCTGCACCACATAAACGCACAGCTGCAGGCTGTTTACTCATTACAAAAAGTGCCGCTGCCTCGCCAATATTAATACCATCACGCTCGCTGTGAAACGGTTTACAGTATTCAGCCGCGGTCGATTCAAGCGCTTTAAAACCATTTAAGGTCATTTTACATAAACTATCTACGCCGCCACAAAGCACCACATCTGCGATACCCGATTCAATTAAACCGCGCGCACTGACTAATGCTTTACCGCTTGAGCTACAGGCTGTTGAAATGGTGTAACAAGGGCCACTCGCACCCGTAATGTGCGCTAGATATTCACTTGGCGCGTGTAATTCTTGCTGACGATAATTAAAATGCGCTGGGTAATCACCCGCATCTGTAAATTGCTGATAGGCGTTTTCACCTTCACTTATGGCGCTTGTGCTGGTGCCTAAAACAATGGCAATACGTTGTTTTTCAAATTGCTCTGTAAGCGCTGTAAACGTGTGCTCAACTTGTTTGAACGCGGTTAACAGCAATTGATTATTGCGCGTATTAAAATGTGGCTCACAAATTTCTGGTAACGTTGCGCTTACAGCACCGACAAAAAATTCAGTTCCGTCATTGCCCGGTTTATCAAATTTGGTCAGTAATTGCGGCTGTGATAGTTCACTGTTTGACAGTGCTGCCATCACACTTTGCTTACTGTCGCCTAGGCTACAAACAAGCCCTAAGTCATTTAAACCGATTGCCATATTAGTTTATCTCTTCGATAGTGATTGTGTAGTGACGACGCATGTGGGTAATTGTCGTAGTGGTGTCTGTGTAACGAATGCGCATTACTTCGCCATTTAGGTCACTAATAATGCGTTCGTCTTGCTGCTGCGTAATGGATGCACCAAGTAGCCCTTGCTTTACATTTGTCAGCGGCCATGTCGCCAATTGCATATCGGCTAGCATATTGCTTGGGTACAAATTAATGCCGGGTAAATGGTTTTCAACGTGATAATTACCGTCTTTGAACAGCGATAATGAAAATAAACTTATTCCTTGCGCTGTTAGCGCAACTAAATTGAGTTGCTGCTCGGAACGTTCGCTTTGTAACAACAAGGTATTTTGCTCATCACCCCGTGTTACTGTGACCAATTGCAATGCAGACATTTTTGGCCAGCTTTCAGGTACTGCTTGTAATTTATAGTGAATTTCGTGATCAAGCGACACCGTATCAATACGGTGTGCACTTGAACAACCTACTACCAATAAACACAGTATTAGTAAGGTTACTGATACTCTTTGCATAACTTCGCTAATACATCTAAACGACGCTCGCTATGCGCAACGTATGGATTACTTGTATCCCACGCGTAACCAGCAAGAATTGAGCATACCATTTGTCTGATTTGCGGATCTTGCTCTTTATGGAAGATAACGTCTTGGAAACGACCGTCATACCACGCGGTAACAAAGGTTTTAAAGCAATCAACACCTTGCTTAAGCGGTTCTGCATATTGTGTAGCAAGATCTACTTCTTTGCCATCGAGCAAATCATTTACCACAGGTGCAATTAAACACGCAGAGCGAAGTGCAATGGTTACACCACTAGAAAATACAGGATCTAGAAACTCACCAGCATTGCCTAGCAGCGCAAAACGCTCGCCATGTAAACGTGTTACGTCCGCTGAATAGCCTTTAATTTGGCGTGCAGGTGCAATCGCTTTGGCATTTTTTAGCAATTGAGATAAGTTGGGTACTTGATTGATATAATCAAACAAAATCTCTTGGTGTTCGCGCTCAGCTGCCACAACTTTTTCAGGCTCAATTACTACACCAATACTTGCCGTACCATCTGAAAATGGAATTAACCAATACCATACATCTGGATGCTCTGGGTGAACAGTAATCAGAATTTTATTGCGGTCAAAGTTAGCATCATCAATATTGTCTTCAACATGCGTGAAATACGAACTGCGCACAGGGAATTTTGACGGTTTTTCTAAATCGAGTAAACGCGGTAACACTCGGCCAAAGCCGCTCGCGTCTAATACAAATTTTGCCTCAACCGTATAGGTTTCACCGCTTTGGTCAATCACAATTAAACGCATAAAATCAGCGTGTTCAGTCACTTCAATTACGGTATGACGATAACGAATTATCACCCCTTGCTGCGCTGCACCATCGGCAAGTAATTTATCAAAGTCTGCACGTTTTACTTGAAACGTAGTACCTGGTCCTTCGGTAAATTTATCGGTAAAGTCGAAAAAGGTGTGTTCGCCTGATTTTTCAAATGCGGCACCATTTTTAAACTGAAAACCAAGTGCATCCGCTTGTGAATTTAAACTATCAACTAAACCAGCTTCAGCTAAATAGGTCATACACTGAGGTAATAAGCTCTCGCCAATTGAAAAGCGTGGGAATGTTTCACGCTCAAGCACGACAACCTTTTTTCCTTGTTTATTTAATAAACTACTTGCAACTGCGCCTGAAGGACCTGCACCAATTACAACTACATCAACTTTTTCTACCTTCATTTCCTTTCCTTGACAATACAGGGAGCCAATAGGTAAAGGCTCACTAACCCGATAACTAAGGTTAAACCAAAACTAAAAACAGCCGGTGTTTTACTCAATATTAATATGCCAAACACCAAACATGATGAACATAATGATAAACTTATTGCCTGCAAGTTACTTTGGCACAAGCCTTTACTACGATAAAAAATTAGATAATCAATTGCCAGCGCTAAAATTAAAATTGTTGCGAGGTAATTAAATAAATTCACCGCACCTTGTATCCAACTCGAGAGTAACAATGCACACAGCGTCACTAAACCAATGATTAGCCCTGACAATAACGCCGTAACCAAGTCAAAACGTAGTGCCATAACGAGCATTGCAACCACCGCACTTAATGCCATAAGTCCCATTACTGTAGAGCGATAATGACCTAATGCATCTGAAATTTCTTGACGTTTATCAAGTAAATGCAAGAAATCTCCATGTTCGTTTAATAATTCATTCAGGGTATCACTCGTTAATGTGTCAACATTAAACCAAAGCACCGCATTGTGCGCATCTTCAAACACTAAATGTAGCGGTAACAGCTGCTTAAGTGGTGACTGTTTAAATTCGCTCACCGTTAATGGCGAATATTGCTCAACCCCCACGTTAATGCCAAGCGAATTACTCACCTCAGTATAGTGACCCGCCACTACTTTATTTTGTAGTAAGGTGTAGGTAGTTTGCTGCGCATTTAGTGACGGCAAGTAATTTGCCAAACTATTTACTTCAACCTGATTGGCGTTTTTCTCCAACCATTTAACTACCGTCTCTTGTTTTTCAAGCGCTGACTGCATGGAGTCAGCGGTCAGTAAAAAGTGGTGCTTATTACTTTGGCCAAGTAAAGCGAGGTTAAACATTTCATTATGTTTAAGTGTCTCACTTGTATTACTCAAAACAGCCACGTCATCTTGATGCACAATCGGTTTCACTAAAAAGCCAAGGGAGAACAATACAACTAATACTGCCAATAACTTCGCTTTTTCACGGCTTAATAGCATTAACACATTCGCCCAAGCAATACGCGGCTTTTTAACTTTAAGATCAAGTGCATACTGACAAAAAAGAGAAAACACAAGCGCACCAAGCAGACCAAAAATCATAAACACTGCGACTTGTTGTAATAAGGCCATTGGTGAAAAGCTATAAAGTGCATAACCTGCGGCAGTCGTTACAAAGCCAAGAACCAAGCTCGTTGTGATAGTGTTTTTATCCGCGCACAGCACATGGAATAAGTAATCTATGGCGACACCAATTAAGGTCACTGAAAACACTAAACCAATCAATTCAATGTTATCGAATACTAATACCAGCGCGGCCATACCCCAAATACAGGCGTTTAAAATTGTCACCAGCATCAGCCCAATAACAATTAAATTTCTAAAAAATACGAGTACAAGCAACACCACTGCAACCAAGCTAATGATGCCAAATGTCGAAATTTCATATTCTGCTTGTTGCGCATTTTCACTGCCATGAAAGGCAAAGCCTGAGAAATAAATCCGGCTGTTATATTCAGCCTCAAACTGGCTAATTAAACCGGTAATTTGTTGCGTTAATGCGATATTTTGCGAAAAGTCTGCGCCGTTTTTAGTTAGCATAAAACGCGCAAGATAAAAGGTTTTGTGCGCGTCATCCGCGGCAAAAACCTGTTGTTGCGACCGTGACAACTGAACTTTAAACAAGCCATCTTGCTGCCCCATACTGCCCATATGTGACACACCATTTAGAAAGCTTGCCAATGCTAATGTAGGGTCACTCGATAGCGAACTTGCACTTAAAGTACTGTCTGGCTTGGTTAATTCTGCCAAAGTGTAATTGAGTAATTCACTGGGCTCTGACAGTTGGCTAGGATAACTGCTCGACATTAAACTGCCTGGATAACGGGAGTAAAACGCCACCACTTCGTCGAGCTTAATATCAGGTGGCGGTATGTAAGTCAGCGCAGCATTTTGCTCTAACCTTTGCTTGAACGCGAGTAACGCGTGTTTGTTGCCACTACTAAACACCAGCTGCCCTGATGAGCGCTGCTGTATAATTGCCTTCGCTTGCGTAATCGCAGGAGACGTAAGTACATCAGATTGTGGCACCACCGCTAAAATATCACTGCTAAATTGTGTGTCGCCGCTGGTAAATTGCTTTGCGATAATTGCACAAAACAACGCAGCAATCACAACAAAGGCAAGCGCGATGGAAATTCTGTGAGAATTCAACTTAATTAGCCGCGGCATAGGTTAATTTGATCTCAGTGGTATGCCCTGCTTGCTCGCTGAGCACAATTCGCGAGATGGTGCCTGTTCCACACAGTTTTACCGCACTAAACACTTGGTCAAGCGGCTCATTTGCCGACAAGTTTATGCAATTATCTACCACCGATTGAACCTGTAAATAGTCAGACAACTTAACCGGATCTTGCAATAACAAGGCTTGTAGCAGCGGAATATAAAGATCAGCATTCGTCATTTGGCTTTCATTTCCGCGATGATCTATGCTGTAAATGCCTTGTTCATCCATGCGGATTGTTGAAGCAATCGGTGTTTTTTGCTGCCACACAAAGCCGCTTTGATCGGCACTAAAGCTACCAGCGGAAACAATACTGTTTTTTAACACTTTAATTTTTTTGTGTTGCTCAAATTGTCCACTAACCTTGCTCTGATTAACAAGCTTTAGCTCGCTAAACGCGTCAACAAGCGTGGTATTTGCGTTTGCAAAAAATGCCGCAAACGCAATACAAACTAACAATGCGCTACGCATCTAACACCTTTGATAGTTTTTCAATCAGTGCTGGCGGGCTCACATACTGCATTTCACCATCACTAATGCCCACCGCAACCTGAACCGAATAACCTTTTGTAAGCTTTTCGCCAGTTTCTTTACAGCTGATCACATAATCAATTTTGATGCGGTTTTCGTATTCTTTTAAATACGCCGTTACCACAATCACTTGGCGAAAACGCGCAGGTTTAATGTATTTACAACGCATATCGATGATCGGCCACATAAAGCCAGAGGCTGCCATTTCATCATAATCGTAATCAAACAAGCGCAACAATTCACAACGCGCTACCTCAAAGTAACGGGCATAGTTACCGTGCCACACCACCTGCATTGGGTCGCAATCGTGAAACGGTACATCAATTTCAACCTGCGTAGTTAATAGCGCATCTCGACTATTCATATAACTTCCATTTCTGCTGTTGAATTGCATCGACTGTGTCACGCAAAGTACGCTCAAGCGGGCGGTCTTCATCAAGATTCGGGAAATAACCAGTAATGTCTTGATACATTTCGGTTAATCCATTGGCAAGACTGTCGGCATCAACTTCGCCGCGCTCTTTACGAATGCGCAATGCCTGAATTGACGCTAACAACGTACTTGCTAATACTTGCTCTGTTAATTGAATAACGCGCAGTGCGTCACGCGCTGCAATGGTGCCCATGCTCACTTTATCTTGGTTATGACATTCAGTAGAACGAGAGAATACACTTGCCGGCATTGTTAGTTTTAACGCTTCAGCAGTATATGCAGATGCGCCAATTTGCACAGCTTTAAAACCATGGTTAATGTACTGACGCTCTGGATCGCCATTTGATAAGTTACTTGGCAAGCCATTGTTAAACTTACTATCAACTAATGACGCAATTTGACGGTCGGCTAAATCAGCTAAGTTAGCAACCGCCGTTTTCAGCGTATCCATTGCCATTGCAATATGACCACCGTAAAAATGACCACCGTGCAACACGTGTTCACCAATACCATCAATAATTGGGTTATCGTTCGCCGAGTTTAGCTCGTTTTCAATTAACTGACGTAACCAAGGTAACGTATCTGCTAGCACGCCAATAATGTGCGGCGCACAGCGAATAGAATAACGGTCTTGTAGACGGTCGGCATTGCGCGGGTGAGTATGATAATTTAGGTCGTCACGGATCCAAGCCGCCACTTGTTGCTGCCCTGCATGCGGTTTTACCGAGAATAAAATATCATCGAAATGGTGCGAATTTCCCATTAACCCTAAGCTCGCGAGTGACGTAAGGCGAGTCGCAAGTTTGACAAGGTATTCGGCGCGGTCGTATGCAAGACATGCAAGAGCTGTCATCACCGCCGTACCGTTCATAATCGCCAAGCCTTCTTTAGGTCTTAACGTAAGCGGCGTTAGGTTGAGGGCTTTCATCACATCGCCACTATTTGCCACTTCACCATTAAAATACACATCGCGTTCGCCAACTAAGGCGCCAGCAACGTATGAAAGTGGGGTTAAATCACCACTTGCGCCCACTGAACCTTCTTGTGGAATAACAGGCACAACATCGTGGTTTAGGTATTCTTTTAACAGCGTCAGCATATCCCAGCTAACACCCGAGTAACCTTGTGCTAAAGAGTTTAATCGGGTCGCGAGTATTGCGCGGCCCTGCTCTTTCGAAAATACATCGCCCAAACCACAGCCGTGAAAACGCGTTAAATGCAGTGGTAATTCATTTACTAGCGATAGTGGTACGGCACGCGTTACGGAATCGCCGTATCCGGTTGTTACACCGTAAATTACGCCGTCTTCTGCGAGTAATTTATCTAAAAAGGCTACGCCTGCGTCAATGCGTTGAGTAAATCCGGTATCATTCGACAGCTTAGCCTGTGTGTGTCCTTTTGCTATCGCGACAATATCTTCAATTGAAAGCGGTCCTTGGCCGAACGTCAGTGGCCCTGTTTGCTGTTGATTAATCACTTCTTACTCCGAACTAATCTCGGCTGACTTTACTGTCGTCAGTCCAAAAATCATAAAAATTAAACCATTGGTAAGGATACTGACTCGCAAAAAAACTCAGACGATCTGAAAAATGCTGAATTGTTGTTTGTAGATCCTGCTGTCGTGTTTTACGGCTAAACTTTAACTTATCCGCAACTTTTTCAAAAATAACTAAATAGCGGTTATGCGCTTTTAAACAAAATAAATAATACACTGGGCATTCGAGTAAACTCGCAAGAATAAATGGCCCTTGCGAAAACGGTGCTGGTTTACCCATGAAATTACAATAGTTTACCCTGCCAGCGACGCTTGAGCTAGTGCGGTCACCAACAATCACAATCACTTCACCATCATCAATTTTTTGTTTCAATAAAATCGCCAAGGTTGGGCTCATGTCCGTAACTTGGATGAGGTTTACTTTGGCATCGGCATTGATTTGTTGCAGCACCTTATTAAATTCAACTGCATGATGGGTAAACACTAAAACGTTTATGGTTACTGCGTAACGGCCTTGACTGAGCGCCCGACATACTTCCAAATTACCTAAGTGAGAGCCAATGAAAATGGCCCCTTGCTTACTTTTTTGTAATTCGGCAAATTCTTCATGATTTTGATACTGAATGGCGTCGAGTGAGATTTTGCCAAGCCACGCGTCAATTTTATCAAACGCTGAATCAGCAAATTTACAAAAATGTTTTAACCCATGCCAAAAACCAGCATTGACTGGCTGATTGTTATGCTTTGCCACTTGGTTTAAAAACGCGATGCTCGCCGTACGCTGCGTTTTACCCGTACAGTAAAAATAAAACACCACAGGAAACAACATTAACCACAATACACGACGCCCTACCAAACGATAAAAGCCTAGTAAAATACGCATGCCAAGCAAGGTACCGCGCTCTTGCATTGTCGACCAATGTTTAGCCACGCAGTTTTCTCCAAAGCAGTAATGGAATGCGTGGTAACATGCCGAAAAATAAGCGTGTATGCATCCAGCTAATTAGCACGTTATCTTCAAAGGCGCGAAAGTGTGAACTACCGCCTTCTGGGTAGATAACTTTCGTTGGCATAAACCGACTTGGCGTACCACGCCAGAATAGGCGCACCATGATTTCAATATCAAAATCCATGCGCTTGCCAAGCTGTTTGTCACGCAGCAGTGCCGCCGTTTCTTTCACTGGATAACAGCGAAATCCACACATTGAATCTTTTATACTGAACGATAAGGTTTCAATCATACCCAAAAATGAGTAATGTAACGACTGTATAAACGCACTTTCGGTACAGATTCATCATATATAGGCTGGCCGCTAATGACGCTGTCGGGATACTTTTTGCCAAGGTAGATTAAGGTTTGAATATCGGTTAGGTCGTGTTGACCATCTGCATCAACTTGTATTGCGTGGCTATAACCCAATTTATCGGCTGTTAGTAAACCCGTTTGTACTGCGCCACCTTTGCCCTGATTTTCACTGTGCTCAATCAACGTCAATAACGGAAACTGAGACTCACATTGACGCATGACAGCACTCGCATCGGCTGTTGAACCGTCATTTACCATAATAATCGGTAAATCGAGGGCACTTAACTCCGTTAAAACCGATTCAATCACAGCAACATGATTATAATTTGGAATAACAATACAAGCGTGCATAACGTTAGCTGTGCACCACTACACGGCCTGATGAATGCTGGCCATGTTCTGAGTGAAAACTAAAGGTAAATTTGTTGTCGTTTTTCTTGGTGAGAGTCAGCTCAACCTCTGAATTTGCAACAATCACCACTTGAAACTTCAATACTTCAACAGAATCAACCAGCGCAGAACTTAATGAAAAGTATTGTTGTGCGTATTTTACTGCCCAATCTAACTGCACAACACCGGCTAAAATCGGTGCTTGTGGAAAGTGACCGTTAAAATAATCTAAACTACCGTCAACCCAAAGAGTGAGTCTTACCGTATCGTCTTGCGCTTCAACGGCGCGTACTTCTGGTAATGATTCTTGTAACTTAGTCAAATAACTTCTCCAATTCTGCAAATACGTACTTACCTTGGCTGTTAACTGGCAACTCATCCACATAACGAAATTTACGTGGCATGCACACCGCCTCAAACTGCCCAGCAAGTACTTGCTTTAAGCGCTTATTGAGCGCTAGTTTACCGTTTTTATTCAATTCGCCAAGCCCAGCAGCCGACAATTGTGCAACTAATCCAAGTTGCTGGCGAAATCCTTGCGTTAACAAAACCACTTTACACTGGGTAATCGCACTATCGTCGCTTAATACACGCTCAAGTGCATCTAAATTAACGCGTTTTTCTTCAAGTTTAATGGTGCGGTCTAAGCGGCCTGACAAACTAAAGCGCCCGTCCTCTAAAATCTCACCACAATCTTGAGTGACAAACATTGCATCATCAAAATAAGGCGATTTAACCGCAAGCTGCTGCTGATGCTTTAATACCGTTATACCGTCAAAGCACTGCCATGGTTCAGTTTTAAACTCAGAGACTTGGCGATACGCAATGCCGCCCGTTTCAGTGCTGCCATATATTTGCGTCGCCGCAACGCCCAATTGTTGAAACAAGGTCACTGCACTGTTGTCGCTAAGCGGTCCGCCTGATGAAAATACCCCCGCAATATTGTGTTTAACTGAAACACATACATTGTCGCGTATAAGGCGGTCAATAAATGCGGGACTGGTAATAATAACCGAAGGCTGTGTCGCGACTAAGGCACGTAATTGTTCAGGAAATTCAACAAATGTGAGGTTTACTGTGTAATTCGCACGTAACGGCCAAAATAACTTAAATAGCAGGCCATAAATGTGCTGATGAGATACCGTCGCAACGATTTGGCAATCAGAATCAAATTCAAAGGTATTGCACAAATTTGTAAGCTCAGCATTAATATGCTGCCAAGACTTTACAACAGGCTTACCGTAACCTGTTGAGCCCGATGTATAAAATGTAAGTTTTCCAGATTCTGGTAGCGTTAACGCATCGGCAGATTGCTGTATTGATCCAGCAAAACTAAGGGATTCAAGCGAAAGGTGTTTGTCGCCACTAAATTCATCGACCAACACATAGTCGGCATTTTCACTGGCGATCTGGATATTTTCTGGCTGTCCATTGGCTGGAAATATAACATCAAAACCTGCACGTGCGGCCGCGAGCAAACGTACCAAAAAAACATCACTTGCAGCATGGTATAACACCAAAGACTGCGCACCGGTTTGCTGTTTAAACACGCGTAATTGGTTGGCAAGTGCCGTTACCGCATTAGCACAGATATCTCTATCTAAAATCGAAGGGCTGGTTGTATGCATACTAATTTAATGCTCAAGCTCGTGACGCTGCTTTACAACATGACGAACAAGTAACTCACCTGCCATTAGTACGCCCATTAAAATGTACGCAATCAATCCGTTGTATAGCGTCCAAAGCGCAATATCTCCGAGGTATATGGTGTAACATGCAAGTGCAATATTAATGCTAAAGAATACGCACCACACTTTGGTGACATTTCGCGTATAGGCAATAACATGTTCTGGTAATGTTACATTTTGCTTATCTTTGCTTTTACGCTTTTCATCAAGTAACGCAAAGGTTTCTATCACCGTAGGTCCTTTGAACAATGAATACGCAAACGTGACAAGCATAGTGCCTGATATAAGCACAGGGTAAAACAAAGTAACCTTGCTGTTATCAAGTAACCACGCCAATGCAACACATACGCTGCCTAATACCGTTGCCGGTAAAAGCCATGGCATGGTGTTACTGGCCGCTCGTGTAAATACATAGCGACCAACAATGGCGATGAGTAAAACAGGTGCAATACTGGAAATACTCGCATACTGCAGGCCAAAATAAATAAGCACTGGGTAGGCCAGTAATAATACAATGAATACTGTATTCAGTATTGCTTTTATCATGTGTTTTACGCTGAAACCAACTTGCTTACTTCGTTTACCACATCTTCTACAGTGCGTACTTGCTTAAACGCTTCAGGATCAATTTTTTGTCCTGTGATTTCACGCAATTTCACTACCAGATCAACCGCATCAATACTGTCGAGATCTAAATCTTGATAAAGGTTTGCCTCAAGCGAAATATCGTCTTGATCTATTTCAAATTCTTCCACCAAGATATCAGTTAATACTGCGAAGATTTCTTGTTGTGTTTTCATACCCTACCCGCTGTTATGCGTTTTGTTCAATAAACGCTGCTAACGCATCAACCGATGCAAAATGCTGCTTTGTTTCTTCTGAGTTTGCGTCAATTTTAATATCAAACTCTTTTTTAATCGCTAAGCCAAGCTCTAGCGCATCAATGCTATCAAGGCCCAAACCATCAATAAAAAGTGGTTCGCTGTCGTTAATATCATCAACGGTAATATCTTCTAAATCTAATGATTCAATAATGAGCTTCTTGATTTTAATTTTTAAATCACTCATAGCTGTCTAATTCTCCTTGAAAAAATGCCTGCATATCGCGCGTAAAACTACGCGCATGCTGCGTCAATTTCGACGCTTCAAAACTGGGTAATTGCAATTGTTGTTTCGTCATTGCGAGATCAAATTTAGCCTGCGTAGGTGCCACTTCGTACCACATTTCTGACTTAGTTAACGTTGACGGTGCAACATGAATTAACACCGAAACGATATCAGCACGACAGCGCAGTGCGATATTTGCCGCGCCTCGTTTAAATTTTAACGCTTGACCAGGTGTCGTACGAGTGCCCTCGGGAAACACTATTAAGTTATTTCCCGCAGCAAGTGATGCTGCACAATCCGTTAGTAAGCCCTCAGGGCTTTCATTGCTTATATAACCGGTGGATTTTATCACACCTCGCATAAATGGGTTACTAAATAAATGTGCTTTAACAACACAATCTGCATTGGGAATAAGTGAAATAAGTACCACAACATCAATCAAGGTCGGGTGATTAGCAAGTACTAACTTGCCTGTTAAATTGGCAAATTTAGTTCGATCAGCAATAGTGAATTTAAAGATTCCTAATGCGCCCATCAAGCCAACAAAAAACTTAAACAGCAAATGCACTGTATAGCGCGCTGCTTTGCGGCGTTTTTCTTCATCACGATAAATAAGGTACTGAATAGGCAATACAATTAGCGGAACTAACAATCCACCTAAACCAAACACCGCAAAACAAAAACCGGTTGCGACAATGCGCCAGCAGCGTCCTAGCTTGGTTAACAAGGCGTTACCTCATCAATATGCAAGTGCCATGCACTTTGACTACCGAGCACAAGCGCGTCGTTAGTTTTGTTTGTCGCTAAAAATTCCACAAACTGTTTTGCCTGTAACGGTGTATTGTTAGGCGTATCGCTAGGAGTTAACGACAGCGTAATACCCTGTTCATTGTCTTTAGATACGACAAATGCACACGCCAAATCACAACTATTCACATCGTCAAATCGTGCATAATCGTCTGGTAGTGGTTGATCGCAATACACAACGAGTACTTCGGATATATTCGGGTTATTTAACTGAATGCTTGCTTCAATTAATGCCATCAGCAGGGTGTTCTCGCCAGCCGCGATACTGTTCATTGGCTGTTGATTATTCGTCAAAATCGAATAAAGCCCAATGACTGCATTATGAACAGATAGGCCAAACGATGTTGGGCTGATCACTTCTTGGTGAGCTAAATCTTTTAAAATACTTGATGTACGGTGAAAGTCGCCATGTTGCGATGCAAATACAACGGGCATCGATTCTGCACTACTTTTCTCGGCGCTATTTGCTGCAACAAACAACGCCATTTTTGCATAGTGGCTAAGTCGTCGGCGCTGCATTGCTGGAACCCAATCCAATTGTGGGCTTTTGCTCATTGGATCAAACATTTCAATTTTTGCGTTGGCGAGCTGTGCTTCGTCCTTAGCTTTACACCAATAATTAAAATGTGAGAGCACCATTTTCATGTGATGTGCGTCCATGTTGTTTGAAAATGAGGCGAAACTATAAAAAAACTGCGCAAAAGAAGCAATGCTAAAACGCAAGAATGTTAAATTTATGCGTACTTTAGACTATTTTTAACTCAAATAACTGTATTTAACGACATGTTAATAGCATGTTTCAGTTAGCGGATGCTGAATTTGACAGCGTGCTCATAATAAAATTAATAAACTTTGCCTCTTTCAACACCCCTGCATGTGATGCATTAAAGCCCATCATTTTATTTGCTTCACGTTGAATATTAAGCGGAATTTGACTAGATAATGACACAACGCCATCATCACTTGCACCGTCTTGATAGGAAAATACCAAAGCGTAATTAATTTCTGGCTGCAGTGTCTGAGTATGCAGCTGATTAACATAGTCACTGTTAGTTGCAACATCACGCCATGAGTTAATTACAAGGGGCGAACTTTCAACCCCTTTTCGAGCACTTTGCATACCCAATAACGGACTGTTTACCGTAATGAAATGATTAATTTTATAGTTACGTGCATTACCTTGATGACTTAGTACGTAACCTCGGGTAATCAGCCCACCCATGCTGTGCGCTAACACCGAAACCGCATCAAAACCGTAGCGTTTTTGCATAACCTCAATGCTTTCTAACAGATAGTCTTTAACCAAATGCAACCCTACGCCACTTGGGTAGTACAATACCCACACTTGATAGTCAGAATCTTCAAGCGCTGCAACTAAAGTGGAAAATTCGCGCGGGTTGCCCATCATGCCATGCACTAGAATAAGCGGTTCTTTTTTAGCGTTATACGGAGACAACATAAATAAACCGGATTCCACTTGTGCAAGAAAATCAAGCGGTCGCCAAAACCCCATATCAACATTATGGGCATCAAACATAGCGTGCTCTAAATTCGCTAACTTGCCGATATTATTAATATTGTAATTATCACTGTATTGAACCGCATACCCTTTTTTTACAGGCTTTGCGAAGTGAATTGGTTTGGCTTTGTATTTGGCTTTATCGGTAAGCGTAATTGCTTGTAACATGCCAACCGAGTCAACATAAGCAACGCCTGTTTCATTGTCGTCGTAGGTCAAATTGTGATTACGGTCTTGGTATACAGCAACGTAATAAGTGCCTGGTTTTAGGTAGAATTTAAACTGCCCATTGCTATCAAGTAGTTTCTGATTTTCTATCGAGAAGGTGTTGTCGTTACGGCTTAATACAGCAACTACGAGTTCGCCACCATCTGAATTAGATTGATAATCAACTCGTCCATTTATTTCAGCAACACTGTCGAGTAATTGAGATTGTTGTTTAGCTTGGCGAAAATGCTGACAGCTAATTAAGCTCAAAACACAGCAAAGTAGTAAAATATGTCTCATCGAATTCCCTTTGCGTTAGTCACACACAACTTACCTGTTGATAAACATCTTATTATCACAATCAGCAAGGGCGCAACATCTGCTTGATATTTGTGTTGTTACATCATGTGTAGCGCAATAAACTTGCGATAAACGTGATCGTACACCCTTTTGTTAACGATTAATTACATCAACTTATTGCAATAATTACGACTATAGTTGAATAATGTACCGTCGTTAGCCAAATTTAACTAATTATGCCCGTAGTATTTGCTTTTTTGTTATTTTTTCCGCTTTTCTTATTTGCCAATACCGAATTTGAGCAAATTTTTGATGATCACACCGCTGTGATGCTGTTGATTGAGCCAAAATCAGGAAAAATTATAAAAGCCAATCAAGCCGCGGCGGATTTTTATGGCTACGGCTTGCAAGCACTGCAAAGTAAAACCATACAAGAAATTAACTTATTTACCGCAGAGCAAGTCGCAGAAGAGCGTGAAAACGCCCATCGACAAAAGCGCAACTATTTCATCTTTCGCCATCAAACAGCAGCGGGTGATATTAAAACCGTTGAAGTTTATTCCATCCCCATCGAGTTTCATGGTGCAACACTGCTCTATTCGGTCATTAAAGATATTTCCACACAACGGCAATATCAAAGCGAAATTTGGCAATACCAGAAAAACCTAGAACAAATGGTTGATAGCCAAGTTGCGATTATTAAAACCAAAAATAATAAAATACATGCCATTTACATTGCGGGTTTAGTGGTATTAATTGCGCTTGCACTGTTTTTAACCTATTTACTACGCATTACCCGAAAAGCGCAAAAATACAGTACCAAACTCAGCCAAATAGTGGAGCAAAGTCCCTCTGCAATTATCACAACCGATTTACAGGGCTATATTGATTATCAAAATAAACATTCTGAAAGTGCGTTTGTTGCAAAATTATCATCAAGTAAACAAAGTTTATTTGATGAATTACGTAATTTAACGCAGCGCAGCGATGAATTTGATAACGCAATTAGCACTAATACCCCTTGGGTTGACCGCATTAATTTAGGGCAAGAACAACATTGGCTCCATGTGCATCTTTATCCGCTGATAAATAACCAGCAAAAGAAAGACGGCTATGTACTTATTCTCAATGATATTTCAAAACAAAAGCAGGATGAGAAACAGCTTAGGCTTACATCAACAGTATTTCGTACCGCCAATGAAGCCGTAATGATTTGCGACAAAAACGCAAAAATTCAAGCAGTTAATGAAGCCTTTACTGAAATAACCGGCTACAGCAGTGACGAAGTATTAAATAAAACGCCAGATATATTGAGCTCAAACCTGCAAACAGAACCTTTTTACGCCAATATGCAGCACCAACTTGATGAAAATAACCAATGGCAAGGCGAAATTTGCAATCGCCGTAAAAACGGTGAGCTTTATTATGAATGGCTTTCAATCACCGCCCTTCGTGATAATAACGGCGAGATTGATGCGTTTGTAGCACTGTTTAGCGACATCACAACACGTAAAAAGGCAGAAAATAAAATTTACCAGCAAGCTAACTTTGACTCACTTACAGGGCTTGCAAACCGCAACTTATTCTCAGATCGTTTTGAGCAAGCACTTAATAAAGCACAGCGCGAGAACTCATTTCTGGCGCTATTGTTTATCGACTTAGATGGTTTTAAACACGTTAACGATACCCTTGGTCATTCACAAGGCGATACTCTTTTACAGCAAACAGCAACGCGCCTTAGCGAAACCTTACGTAAATCAGATACTATTTCTCGCTTGGGTGGTGATGAATTTGCGGTACTTATCGCAAGCGATAACAATCAGTTTAAAGTTGACCGAGTCGCCCATAAAATTCAGGCGGCAATCGCCACCCCGTATCAACTGGATAACGCACAAGGGTTTGTCTCTGCTAGCATCGGTATAACAACTTATCCAAACGACGGGCAAGACGTAGAAACACTGATGCGAAAAGCCGATAGCGCCATGTATAAAGCGAAAGCAAAAGGTAAAAATAATTTTCAGTTTTTTACTGCGGAAATGGACGAAAAAGCGCAAAAAAGGCGCACCCTTGAGAGCGAACTGCGAACCGCCATCGATAACCAACAGTTTTTCATTGATTACCAACCCATTTTTGATGCTAAACATAATGTTATTTATGCGTGTGAAGCATTAGTACGCTGGCATCACCCTACCAAGGGCCTTGTTTCACCTGACCAATTTATTGAACTTGCTGAAGAAATTGGTGTAATCGCCAATATTGGTGAGTTTGTTTTAGAACATGCCTGTATTACCGCAGCAAAGTGGCAAAATGAATATGAAAATGCGCCCGGTATTAGCGTTAACATTTCTACTATTCAATTCCAACGTGATGATTTTATTGCCACTATTAAAAATGCAATTGAAGTCAGTGGCTTGCCAAGCAACAAGCTGATATTAGAGATTACCGAAAGCTTACTCATTGAAAACGATAAAAAAACCATTGCCCAGCTCACTATGTTAGCTAATTTAGGCGTAAAAATAGCCATTGATGATTTTGGCACCGGCTATTCATCGCTCAGCTACCTAAAGAAATTCCCGGTGCATAAACTCAAAATTGATAGAAGCTTTATTAAAGACATTGAACATAACGCCGAAAGCCAAGCCCTTACCAAAGCCATTATTGCAATGAGTAAGAGCTTAAAGCTTGAAGTAATTGCCGAAGGCGTTGAGCTCAATGCGCAGATGCACTGGTTAACCGCATCGGATTGCTCGCTAATTCAAGGCTATTGGTTTGCCAAGCCCGTTGATGCGTTAACGATTAAAGAATTACTCACTGAGCACAACAGTTAGCATACACTTTCAGCTATACCACTGACTTATTTTGCCACGGCGCAAGTTTGCTCTGGCGTGTTACTTGGCGCTTTAACCAGCTTTTTATTAAATTCACGACGAATTAACAGGTGGCTGACCAAAGCTTGAATAAACACAGTAACAATTGAACAATACCAAATTTGTTCAATGTAAAAGTCGTCTTGATTCACTAAATAAATAACTGAAACCGCAAACAGTGACAAGCGCACAAAGGTGCTCAGTAACGCGGGCCACGTATTTCCAAGCGCTTGAAACATGCCTGAAATGGCAAATACATAGCCCGCAGGAACAAAATTAAGGCCAACAAAACTCAAGAACGTTGCTGCAACTAACACCACGTTGGCATTGTCACTAAAACCGGTGACAAATAACTCAGGTACCCATAAACACAGTACCATTAACATGCCCATTAATGAGCACGTTAAAAACGCGGTGATGTGAAAGGTTTCGTATACGCGTGAGATTTTCCGCGCTGCGAAATTTTGTCCAGCGATGGCAGGCGCGGCAAAGGCAATGGCCATAACCGGTAAAAATAGCGATTGCATAATACGCCCACCTAAGCCAAAGCCGGCTTGTGCTTCAGCAGATACACGACTAAGCGCCCAATAAATCAACGACATATACAAGAAGGTCAGTAAAAACTCACCGCCCGACGGTAAACCAATATTAAGTACTTTGCGTATCGTTTTCGCTTTTAACGCAAACGATAACCAGCGCACTTGAAGATATTGCTCTTGTTTATTGAAATAACGCACCAAAAGCACAAACGATAGCAACATTGAAATACTGCTCGCCAGACCCGCGCCAACGACACCGAGCTCAATGCCAAATCCCCAACCCGTTATCAAAATGGGCGATAGAATAATGTTAGCGATAATACCAATCACCGAAATCGACATAACCGGTTTTACAATACCGGTACCGCGCAGCGCAGCACTTAATGCGGTAAACACAAACTGCAGCAGTAACGACGGTAAAAACCAATAAAAGTAACTCTCGGCTAATGCTTGTGTGGCAATGTCGGCGGTCATAAACGCAAAAAATACGTGACCAAATGCGTAGCCTATCGCTGCACAAAACAGGGTTGCCCAATTGGCAAGCGCTAACGTTTGATTAAATACGTGACTGGCTTGGCGCTGTTTTTTGCGCCCGACCGCATGCGATACTAGTGTTGCACAACCAATATTGAGTACTTGCGTTAATGCCATAACAAAGAAAAACACACTTGATGCATTACTCACAGCGGCAATCGCGGCACTGCCTAGTTGACCAACAAAATACAAATCAACTAAGAAATACAGCGTTTGAATAAGCAGACCAATGGCGATTGGCACTGCCATTGAAATAATGTGTTTTGGAATGCTTCCTTTCGTAAGATCGTGCATAACTGCGCAACTTTCCTTTTAAATAATAAGGCTAACCGAGCCTTGCAAGCGCTTTATCGAGCTCATCAGCAAAGGCTTTTTTATCAGTGTTTGATAACGCGCTCGGGCCACCTGTTTCAACGCCACTGGCACGCAAAGTATCAAAAAAGTCACGCATATTTAAACGCGCTTTAATGTTACTTGCGGTTAATAACTCGCCGCGCGGGGTGAGCGCAATCGCTTCTTTAGTGATCACTTCATCGGCGAGTGGAATATCTTGCGTAATCACTAAATCGCCCGCGACTACACGTTTAGCAATTTCGTTATCGGCAACATCAAATCCTTTTTCGACCTGTAATCGCTTGATAAAACGAGACGGTGGAATGCGGAAACTGTGATTAGCAATAAAGGTTGTGTTGATCTGTGTACGCTCTGCTGCACGAAATAAAATCTCTTTAATTGCAACAGGGCATGCATCTGCATCGACCCAGATATTCATAAAGTTCCTAGGCTCTTAAATAAAAATGCAGTATACGGAAGCGACTAACTGAATGCGAGTGATTCTTAACGGCGAAATGTGTTAACGCTTATTTTTAAGCGACAACATAAACTGCTCTACTTTTAAGGTAAGGAATTGTTCTACCTGCTCTTCCATGCTGTCGACAGTAAAGTCATTTACGCTTAACACACGTTCGGCTTGCTCTTCTGAAATTAACTTACCGTTCAGTAAAAACTCCCATTCAGGCAAGGTTTTATCATAGCGAGGGATCACATCAAGGGTGACAAACGGATAGGTAAAATCAACCCGATTTATCAATCGGCAAAAATCTTCAATGTAATCAGTACCCGTTGGCCCTAAACACCCAGGCTCTAAACGAAAGCGTATTGCTAATTTCAAATAGGACATACCTCTTCCTTTAAACACGCAACATAGAATAAAACTACTTTACAAACTATGTGATGTAACACCGCAAACCGCAAGTTAATGTTTAATAAACTTTCTATGTGTATAAATTATCGCTATGACGCTTGAAGCGCAGTTTAAGATAGCCTAGTGTATAGTTTTTAACGTCAGGTTAACAAAACATGGAAGAATTTATCGCTCAGCTCGATCTCAATCAATATCTGCCAACAGCACTTGATTGGGCAACTAACCTATTACTTGCCTTCGCCATTTTAATTATTGGTATTTGGCTTGCCGGCAAAGTAAATAGAACCATCATCAAAATCTCTAATCGTCATGCACAACTAGACGATACCTTGTTTAAGTTTTTTGGCAGTGTCGCTAAATACACCATTTTGGCATTTGTCGGTATTGCGGTGTTAAACCGTTTTGGTGTGCAAACAGCCTCTATAATTGCACTGCTAGGTGCCGCTGGCCTTGCGGTTGGTTTAGCACTTCAGGGCACGTTATCGAACCTTGCTGCGGGTGTAATGCTGCTTATATTTAGACCGTATAAAGTGGATGATTTTATTGAAACAGGCGACCAATTCGGCAAAGTGGCTGAAATAGACATGTTCACCACCATTTTACAAACCTTTGATAACCAGCGTATTATCATTCCTAATAGCGATATTTGGGGCAATAAAATTGTCAATCACTCTCACCATGAGATACGTGGTGTTGATATGCGTTTTGGCATCGCCTATGACGAGAACATCGACGCTGCTCGCACAGTTATTAATAAGGTATTAGACGCGCACCCACATATTTTGAATGATCCTAAACCTTTTGTTGAAGTTGAAACCCTCAACAATAGTTCGGTCGATTTCTTAGTACGTCCGTTTTGTTTGGGTGAACATTATTTCGATATTTTGTATTCGGTACCCGAGCAAATTAAAAAAGCGCTTGATGATGCCAATATTGAAATTCCATTCCCTCACCGTAAAGTTATTTTAGTTAATGAGAACAAATAAATAACGTGTAGGCATGCCTTTAAAACCCATGCCTACAGTTTAGTTTTAAGGATTTAAATGAATTTAAACCAAGTAACATTACCGGTAACGCAAATGAGTGATGCCGTTAGGTTTTACCAAACGCTCGGTTTTGAACTTATTGTCGACACACCGCATTATGCGCGTTTTGCCTGCCCAGAGGGCGATTCAACATTTTCGCTGTCACTTGAAGAAAATGCCGTTAATGGCGCCACGATTTATTTTGAACATGCACAGCTCGATAACTGGGTTGCTGACTTACAAGAAAAAGGCGTTATATTTTCCCAGCTACCAACTGATGAAAGATACCTGTGGCGAGAAGCCGTGTTATTTGACCCTTCAGGCAATAAAATCAAGCTTTATTGGGCAGGAGAAAACCGTTTAAACCCGCCGTGGCGTGTTAAAAACTAATATTTATACCGTTACGACGAACTAAGGATAACGATGCAATTAGCTCAACTTAATATCGCGCTTGCAAAATACGCACTTGATGCCCCAGAAATTAAAGACTTTGTTGATAACCAAGGGTCTGTTGATCTTTGCTGTTCTATTTTTGTTCTGCTTGAGCGTGCTTTTATCGCGGCGCTCGATGTGTGGCCTAGCAATCTAAGCGAATATCGAGTAAAGCTTCCGCGTCCTGCTCACGCTCCTTACCTACATCCATATAGGCAACAATGAGAAAAGGGCGCTCAAAAGAACCGTTCGGCAACGCTTGATTGGGTTTTCTACTGTGTTATCGGCTGACTCACATAGAATAACTATGCCACGCAGCCTCTGCCTTGTATAAAACCCAATCAAACTGCTGCAAAAACGAACTTGAAAGGTCAACAGACCCTAGATAAAGTAAATTCACTCGCTGAAAAAACCGATGGTTTTGTATGGCGCCTTAAAGATGATTCTGGCGATGCAACCAGTATTCAAGCTTTTGAAAACCCTAATATGCTGGTCAATATGTCGGTTTGGCAAAATGTCGATAGCCTGAAAAACTTTATGTTTAGAACCAACCATCGTGACTTCATGCGCAGGAAAAACGAGTGGTTTGAAAAGCTAAATGAAGATAATTACGTGCTTTGGTGGCTAGAAGATGGCCATATTCCATCGCTAAGTGAAGCGATATCACGACTAAACCATCTTCGTGAGCACGGTGATACACCTTATGCATTCAGCTTTAAAGCAAACTTTACACCGCGCGATTTAAGCGAAGAAGCCACCAGCTAATTGCTGCTCTCAGTGCCATTTAGCGAATATCCATTTTCTCTTTCATCCATGTTTTTACCGGCAGAACCCACTGTGGCAATGGACGGTAAAACGCGCCATGCGATAAACCGGTGTTTATCGCTACTTCTTTAAATGATTGTACCTGCCCACTTTTGTCTTTTAACTTTTTGCAGGTATTTGATTTATCGGTTTTTTCATAAACAGATAAAACATGCCCATACACTTTTATATCATCATGCTTGCTTGAGATTAAACGGCCGCAACCTGCTAGTAATACAGTATTTACGCCAAAATCAGCTAGATGGTTTGACATTAATCCCGTAATAAACGCGCCACGTGAAAAACCAATCAAGGTAATGTTGTTGGCGGGCACCCCATTTTTAATCATGTTTCGGATTGTCGCGCTTTGCGCTTTTGCATATTCAAATGGATCTGTGTTCTTTTTACGATGAACCGCAACTAACGTGTAGCGATCATCAGCAAGCGCTTGCTTTACCTTTGGAAAATCATACAAACCCCAACCATTTTTCACTTCAACGGGCGTTGGGTTGTCTCCTTCAACAATATAACCATGGGAGTAGAAAACAAATTTATCACTTAGCTCAAATTGCTCGGGTAACTTCTCGACAATCTCAGCAGCATTTACAAAACTTGAAAGGAGTGCACAAAGCACAAAAGAAAAGGTGTTTAAGCGAGGAAAAAGCTGCATATAGATATTATTTTTATTTTATAAATTATGCGCTTAGTTTATTAATACAAAAGCTGTTTGTATATCGCCAATTTGTAAGAAAACGAAACAAGACCAAAAAGTGATACGTACTTAAGTGTAAAAAAGCGCGATTGTGAATCGCGCTTAGTTCAATAGCTAAAAAGATTATTAACGTTTCGATTGTGCATTAAAGTAATCGGTGGTGCCGTGCGCTTCAATAGCTTCGGTTAAAGCACGCAACGCTACGTTATATACACTGTCGCGTAGTGTAATGTCTTTTTCTTGATAGATTTGCCAAGCATTTTCAAACGCTTTTTCAAGCTTTTGATGCAGCTTTTCTTCTACTTTATCGAGTGACCATTGCTCGCCTTGTCTGTTTTGCAGCCATTCAAAATAACTTACGATAACACCACCAGCATTTGCCAAAATATCCGGCACCACTGTTACGTTATTTTGCTGCAAAACACTATCCGCCTCGCTTTCAACGGGACCATTAGCAATTTCAACAATGTACTTAGCGCGCACATCATTGGCATTATCACAGGTGATCACACTATCGAGCGCTGCTGGGATCAAAATATCAACATCTAAAGTAAGCAGTTCTTGATTGCTAATGTGTTTAAACTCTTGCACTTCGCACACCGATTGTTCGCAGTACACCGCAGAGAGTTTTTTGCTGCGCTGTTTTTCTTGGAAAATACTATCGACATCCAGTCCTTGTTCTCGATAAATACCCCCTTGCGAATCGCTTATAGCAACGATATTAAAGCCTGCTTGCTGCAGCAATTTAGCGCAGTGGTAACCACCGTTACCAAAACCTTGTATTGCCACAGTGAGCTCTTGTGGGTTTAAGCCCAGTTTTTTAACCAACATTTGCGTACAAATAAATGCCCCGCGACCTGTTGCACTTTCGCGCCCTAAACTACCGCCTAATGATATCGGTTTTCCGGTGATCACCGCAGGGGCTTTACTGCGCGTTATTTTTTCGTATTCGTCCATCATCCAACCCATAATACGCGCGTTGGTGTAAACATCGGGTGCTGGAATATCGGTATCGGGGCCAATAAAATCAGCCATCGCGCGCACATACGCACGCGATAATCGTTCAAGCTCCATTGGCGATAACGTTTTCGGGTTCACCGTAACACCGCCTTTGCCGCCACCAAGTGGTAATCCCACCACTGCGCATTTTAATGTCATCCAAAACGCGAGGGCTTCTACTTCGTCTTGATTCACCGCTTGGTGAAAGCGAATACCGCCTTTGCATGGCCCTAAGATATCGTTATAACGGCAACGATAGCCTTTAAAATAAGCTAAACGACCACTGTCTAAACGTACGGGTAAATTACACGCTAATGTGGCATGTGGATGACTCAGTGCTTCAATCACTTGCTTGGAGGTATTTGCTTGCTCTCCAATTCGTTGCAAGCGCTCTATTGCACTTACCAATACAGAATTACTCATACACTATCCTTAATTATGAACACTTCAATTAACAGCCATTATTCGTACTTGGCTAGCCTAATACTAGAGCGTGTTGAACTTTACAGTCTAGGCTACTTTAGGGTAACAGTAATAACTCATCTGGTTAAACCCATCACGTCGTTGCCAATCGACTTTGGATAATAAATTACGTTACACTGTTTTGGACGAGTGGCCCTAGTCGACACGCTGCGTATATACATAAGTGTTTGGTTTTATTATAGACCTTATCCAATACACTGTTTTTTAACGTTACGATCAGTTTGCCTGCGCACACTGTGTATTAAACCAATTTTAAAGATGAGAAACGGATGTTCGAGATAGATTTAGATTTCACCTTAATAATGTTTCACTTTAAACAACTTGGTATCGCATTTTTGCTGTCGTTACCGATTGCATTAAACCGTGAATCAAGAGAAAACGGCGCTGGTCTTCGAACATTTCCACTCGTAACCATTGCCTCGTGCGCTTTTATGCTGGTTGGTATTAATGTGTTTGAAGGTTCTGATGCCGAAGCAAGGGTAATGTATGGCATTATCACAGGTATGGGGTTTATCGGTGGCGGTGCTATTTTCAGAGATAAAGACAGCGTAAAAGGCACAGCTACCGCAGCCGGACTTTGGAATACAGGTGCAATTGGTGTATCGGTAGCATACAGTCGCTATGAAATTAGTATTGTGTTGTCGTTTATTGGGTTTTTAATCTTTCAGTTCTCTGAAGTACTCAAGCCTAAACAAAACGCCAAATAACAATAGCGCGTTACTTTATTAATAAGCTGATAATTTTAATTAGCTCGGAATGGGATGAACCGCATTTTTGGTTATCAGGATTATCCATTAATCCTTTTACAAAGCCCGCCCCAAAAGATGCCATAAGCCCTTCTTTTGACGATAAAATCGATTTCACATTCGTTTTTGCGACTTGTGTGTTGTAGTCATCAAACGCCTTTACCGCGAGGTATTCGGCTTTGGCTTTTTCAAGTTGGTGCAGATCATCTTTAAGTAAAAACTCCATGTTAGTCTCCGTTTAAAAGTAAAGACGCACTCGCTTTAAACCCCACGCGATGCCATATACGCTTAAGCTGAATAAATAGCCATACAGCTAATGCACTGTTAAGAAGTAACAAACTTCCAATTACCAAGGCTAAACTGGGATACATTTTATACAGAGTTAGCCCAACCACTGCATTAAGCAAGAGCCAAATAACACTGACAATCACGACCAGTGTTAAACAAATCGCGAATGAGAGTAACGCAGCGCTGAGGCTAACTTTAGCCTCAGCCGCTACGAGATTTTTTGACGTAATGAGCTTGGCAATTTTACTTTCAAGCAATGCTGTTACGCTTTCGAATGTTTGCGTCAGCTTCGCCTCGTTTTCAGGCTGCTGATTTGGCTCGCTTTGATTGTTAAAACCGCCCTGCTCGGGACCTATGTTGTCCATCGTCTTAAACCTATATTATTTACGTTTAATAATTGCAGACACCAACATACCGAGTGAAAATGCAATACCTGCTGTTGCTACTGGGTTTTCTACTGCGTATTTTTTAACGGCTGACTTTTCCCACTTAGCTTTCATTTCTTGCTGCTTTTGCGCCAAGCTTTCAGAGCTTGAATGCGCAGTTTCACGCAATGTTTCTTCCGCTGTACCGACCTTTTCAGTGATGGTATCAACTGATTCATGAAGTGATTCGTTGAGCTTATCGGCAACTGGGTGCGCCTGAGTTGAATTTTGCTTTGCTTTACCATTTGTGGTGTTTTGATTTGATGTAGCCATTTCAAGGTTCCTTTTCCTGGTTAAAAATTTGTTTCTCATATTTTTTAAACTTACTAATACTCAAGCAACTATGATTCCAACAAAAAATAACCAATAAAATCAGTAAAATAACAAAATTTAATTTGTAGTCAGTCATAACAACCATGAAAAAATTACACCTTTTATTGTAGCTTTTGCATAACACAATTTACTTTTTACACATGGGCTAAATTAGCGTAAACAAATAGCCTTACATGCGAGTAACAGTACAAAAGCACTTCTCAAAAATAGTAGTAAGTAAACGAAGTTTGTTTAGCCCATACACTTTTAGCTTTGGTTTAATCCGCTTTATTCGTGTTTAAGCCGTTAAAAATACAAAATAGTCGCTATAAAAGGCTATTTATCAGTTGCCTACCCTAACTGCTTTTTTCTTTTTAGCACTGTGTGTTCATACTTCATGGGATTAATGTAAATCTTTCATAATTAATGTGTTTTTTACATTCATCAAATACTCAAAACACTCGCAAAAAAGCATTAACCTGTTGTTTTATTTACAATTTAAAATTTGGTCTAGGCTTTGCAACGCTTTGGCTGTATTAAACGCAAATAAACACAAGGAATTTTTATGAAAAGTAAACTACTTACAACATTATTCTTATCATCAGCTATTTTTGCACAGCCGTTACTAGCGAAAGATAACAAGCAAGTAGATCATCGCGGTGTTTATGTGGGTGGCGGTTATGGATTAATAAGTGCCAGTGGTGACGATGATTTTGATGATGACGACGACGCGTACAATGTATTTATTGGCACCCAGTTTAATCAAATGATCAGTTTAGAAGCGGGCTATTTGGATTTTGGTAAGTTTGGCAACGATACCTTTAACACCAAACTCGATGGTTATACGTTAGGACTTAAGCTTGGTTTACCTGTTACTGAACGTGTAACGCTGTTTGTAAAAGGCGGTAATTATTGGTGGGATGCCGATTTAAGCGGATTTGATAATACGCTATCACTTGATGGAAACGAGTTATTTTACGGCGCTGGTGCATCATTTGCTATTTCAAAAAACTGGCAACTTAATCTAGATTACACCCGCTACGACTTTGAATTTGAAGATGATGAGATTGGCATTTTTTCAAATGTAGATAAATTTAATGGTGAAGTCGACTACGCAAGTCTTTCGGTGCAATACACCTTTTAATCAATAAAATCAGCGCTAACGGCCGCTGATGATTTTTAATATTTTCGCCCTTTTTACTGCTAATGCTGTAAAAAGGGCGTTTTATATTAGCTTGCTTCGCTTGATGACGCAGGTTTGCGCGATTTAGTCACCGCTTTTTCAACACTTTTACCGGTGACAGCCCAAATCATCAGGCCTGACCACGCAATAAGTGAAAAACCCGCTGGCACACATGCCGCTGCGATTAATTTTGCATGTTTGCGATTAAAGAAAAACGCCAGAACTGCCGGTAAAAACCATAAAACCAAGGTTGCTAATGCAACAGCTAATATAAACACCGGATCTGCGTTGGCAAAAAGATCTTCAAAAAAAGTAAGTGTTTCCATAATCGTATTCTCAATAAAAGTAACTGGGGCCAGACTACTTGGCTATGAGAAATAACTTGGCAAAAAATGCTAAGCGGCAAAATGCGGTGATTAATGGTTAACACCCAATGTAGTACCTAGATACTACCCGTTAATTAACCAAGTGGTTTACTATTTAGCGCATAGGTTAAACACGTTACACGCAGCATTGATGCGAGATTTTTAACACTGCCATGGCGTTCAATTACTTCTTGATACAAGGTGGAAATAAACTCCGGCACTGTTACTTTTTCATCGGCTGCTATACGCTCGAGAATTTGCCAGATTTTATTTTCTAGCGAAATACTTGTCACCACCCCCTGAATGCGTATTGAACGCTTGGTGCTATCGTAAGATGTTTGCGGCTCTTGAGCATATAATTCACACATAAGGTATTCCTAACAATGGCAAAAATGATTCACAGTATGATCCGCGTAGTAGACGAATCAAAATCACTGCAATTCTATCAAAACATACTTAACTTAACAGAAAAACGCCGGATTACTTTCGATAGCTTTTGCTTAATTTACTTAGGTAATGATGAATCAGATTTTGAACTTGAACTGACATTAAATTTTGACCAAAAAGCACAGTATGATTTGGGTAACGGATACGGCCACCTCGCAGTAAGCGCCGAAAATATAGAAGCACTGCATCAAAAAGCCGTTTCTCTTGGTTATCAACCAAAAGACGTAAAAGAGTTTTATAACGGTGATTCACTCGTTGCGAAATTCTTTTTCATTAACGATCCAGACGGTTACGCGATTGAAGTAATTGAGCGTTCAGATACATTTAACTAAATCACAATGCGAATACAGAGTAAAACAAGTGCTTACGCTGTATTCGCGTCTTCTAATACGCAAAATCGCCATTTTGCGTGTTCACTCATATTTGCCAGCGTACTTAATGCTATATACAACAATATTTATCGCTTTAATAAAACCCTAGTCGATTCAACCCTATAACAGGAACGTATCAGGTAATAGTTTCGATAGTGCAAAATTAACAATAATTATTATCATTAACTATTCCAATTTTATTGCCGCTTGCTTAGAATGCCCGCAACCTTTAAAGAAAATAACGTTTACTTAAAGCAAAATTAAACGGCTAACTTAAAAATACAGCTTGTCCGCCACATTTTGCCTCACTGAAGCGTTTAAAGCACATTTGGTCCGTCAATCAAATATGTAAAGCAGCGAGTTACACAAGCTTAGCTCGCCGCTACCGTTATAATGAGCAATAAAATATGAGTATAAGAAAAGCCTTTTTTTGGCTTCACCTAATTATTGGTTGCATCGCTGCCCTATTTATTTTTTTAATGTCGGCCACCGGTGCGCTACTTACCTATGAACGCCAAATTATTCATAGCGCAGAGCAACAAGATTATCCCCAAGCACCTTCTGCTAACACACAAAAACTGACGCTTGAACAAATAAAGGCTATTGCCAATACCTTAGAGCATAAAAAGCCGTTAAGTATTGCGATTAGAAACGAACAAAACGCCTTTATTCAAATTAAAGAAGGCCGCAAAACCCTTGCCTATTTAAACCCATACAACGGTGAACACATTAACGAACCGGGGCTTGCAACTAAAACATTCATGCGTAAATTGCGTGCTTTTCATCGCTGGCTAACCCTTGATGGTAAGTTTAGTGAGACAGGTCGCTGGGTTAATGGCATCGCTAATATTATTTTCTTTATTCTAGTGCTTTCGGGTCTTTATTTGTGGCTACCAAAACGCTTTAATAAACGTGCGTTTAAACAAAAACTTACTTTTGCTAAGTCTTATCCAAACACCAATGCGCGCGATTACCAATGGCATAATGTGTACGGTATTTATTTAGCGCCAGTACTTGCGGTACTTATTGCAACTGCTTTCTTTTTCTCTTTTAAATGGCCGGGAAACACCCTAAAAGAAATGGTATCAAACGATGCGAAAGTTGAGCAGCTAAAAGCGTCGCCATTAAATAATGGCACGCCACAATCGCTTAATGTGTTATTTGAAAATGCAATTAACCACACACCAGAATGGCAACGTGCACAGTTTACACTTGCTAATAAACCTATGGATAAAATAGCGTTTAGCCTTGATACCGGCACAGGGGGCGAGCCACAAAAGCGCTTAACGGTAACGGTAGATACCCAGACTGGCGCTGTATTACAAACACTCACATTTGATGATTTATCAAACTACCGCAAAGCACGCAGTTACATTCGCTTTTTACACACAGGCGAAGCATACGGCATTATCGGCCAAACCATCGCAGGCCTCGCCTCATTATTAGCGTGTTTGCTCGTTTATACAGGGATCATGCTATCGTGGCGCCGCTGGCAAAATTATCGCTTACGAAAAGCAAAACTAGCATTAGAAGCCGCTTAATATCATCAAACTAAAAAAGGTTAACCAGGGGGTTAGCCTTTTTATGTGCCAGCCCTATCACTTTTCCAGACCAACTTTACATTGCCCACATCAAAAACTACTGATAACCTACAGAAATTATTAAATAAAACAGTTGTTAGTCTGAAGATTTATGGATAAGGAAAACTTCCTTAAATCGAAATGCGCACTAATAAGCTGTTATGCTCAACTTTATCATCCATTGGTGTAATCACTAAACTATGAATTTTTTTCACAAATCTAATACAAGTAAAAAAGTCCAAATCCAAGAAATATTTGAAGGAATAGAAAGAGCTAATTTAGTTCCTGAAAAATATTTTTCTGTTTTTTCTCATATCGCTGAATTGGTCTTAAATGTGTATCACCATTCGACCTCTAGTTCGTTTCTATGTGTGAACTGGTCACTTAACATTGAAAAAATTAATAACAAACTAATAATAACCGTATCTGATAGTGGTCAAGGAATTGAAGAAAGTCTTAAAGCAAAAAATATTAAAAATACTGATCTTAACAAGTTAATTGAGTTCGCTGTGGAAGAAACGTTAGACGATAGAGGTCAAGGTCTGCGAGCTATTTATGATTCAGTAAAAGCCGGTGAAATTCACGCCTTACAAATTAAAAGTTCACAAGTTAAGTACTTTGTGGATTTAAATAATAAAAGCATTGATACCCTAGATATCAATTATCAGGGCGTTGAGGCTCAGTTAGTTGTGATGCTTGGGGAAGTATCATGAAGAATGTAGATATAGTTTTAAGTGAATATAACAAATTTATGTATGGACGATTTCGAAGTGACGGAGATAAATCCGCAGAAGCGTTTAGGGAAGATGTGTTAAAACCTGCGATGGTTAAGAATGATATGGTTACACTCGATATTTCAATGAAGTACGGACTAGCAAGCTCTGCACTGGAAGAAATATTTGGAGGTCTAGTTAGACATTCTGACTTTAGTGCAGAAGAAGTTCTTAGTAGACTTAATATAATCTCAGATTGCGAATTTACCAAAGATAGTGCTGTTAGATTTATAAAATATGCAGGAAAGAGAAAATGACAGAAATAGAGTCCGCATTCGTTAAAGTTTTCGTCGGTTTCTTGTTAGGTGCTGGGTTAACTTATTGGAGAACTAAATATACTATTTATTCATCAGATTTTTCCAAGCGGATTGAGTTTGCATGCGGATTAATAGACGACTATGCCGAGTGTTCTTGTAGGTATTGGTCAAGCCTTAAAGAAAGTGATGAGTTAAAGTCAAATATTCACTATGTTACAGGTTTACAATCTCGTCTAGCGACCTTCCTTACAGCTATGGATGATGACTACTCTGGTTTTAAGGTTGACTCTATTAAAGAAGCTCTACATGATTTGAATAATGAGTGTACAGGAGGGAATTTTAAAAATAATACTAAGGTAGACCAATATAAAATAACCGCAATTCTAAATCTAGCAGAAGCATTGAAAGCTGAACTATTTAAAATTAGGCGTCTTAGAAATTAAAGTCACAAGGGAAAAGTGAACATAACAAACAAATTAATCGAGACTAAAAATTGCGGGCTTTGGCTCATTCTTCAAAAATTCTAGCCCACAAACTTTTAACCCATTATTCGGGCGTTGGTATGACTCCCACTGTCAAGTTAAACACACTGATCCTTGCCTAACTTTAAGCCATAATCTTGAACTCGAATTAGAGCGAGTTAACGCATAGGATGAAGCAAGTAATTTCGTCGGTTTTCATGCTGGTATTCGTTGATTATTACTATTTATAGTAACAGAGCAGACTTTACTTAATTCGACGTGGCACCTGTCTTCAGTCTATGTTCGTGGTTCAATGCTGCGTTAGCAGCATCGCCATCCTAACGCCGTCGGTGGTTGTGCCACACCCGATGCTTGACCCAATACATTAACTCTAATTCGTTCATATTAAGCAGGTACTCTTGATAATCTTAATTTAGGATTTATCGGTGAGAGTACAATCTGTTTTGCGATTACCCAGATATACGCAATCATTTCACGGGCAATGGCGGTGACAACGAGGTTGTAATGCTTACCTTTATTAATAAGCTTTTTATAGCGTTTACACAGTCTTAATTGTGCTTTCCAGGCGATATCAATAATCTGTTTTGGTAAGCCTTCTTGTCGCTTTTGTAGTTCAGTCGAGATGTTGGCAGCATGGCGGTAACTATGCGCTCCTTCGACTAACAATCGTCTTGCTCGACCATTGCCGCATTTAGTAATTGCGCCAATATGCCTTTTACCGCCACTTGAGTGTTCACTTGGTACAAGGCCGAGGTAACTCATCAGCTTACGCGGATGGTCGAAGCGGGTTAAATCGCCAAGCTCAGCGACAACGCCTGCAGCCACAAGTAAACGCACACCACGCATCGCTTGTATTGCTTTAACAACAGGGTAATAACGCCATTGATAAACATGGTGTGCTAGTTCGTTATCAAGTCGCTCTAATCGAGTAGTTCGTTCAGTGATAGTTTGTATGAACTCTTGTAACACAATGTGTTGTGCGGGGTGCGGCAAAACAAGCTCTGTGAGCCAACGTAAGTGTTTGAGAGACCAGTTTGCAGTGCCTGAATAGTTGATATTGTTGCGAAGAAGCAGTGCCTTTAGTTGGTACTTCGCATCTTTTAAATCCTTCATGGCGACTTCACGGGCACGAGACAAATCTCTGATTGATTCATCTTCAGGCTCAGGGACGTAAATAGGGGTTAAGTCTTCAGACTTAAGTAACTTAGCGAGCTTTAAGGCATCGCGCTTGTCCGTTTTGACACATTCTCCTGGTTTTTTAGGAATGAGAGAAGGTGCAACGACATAACAGCAATGGCCAAGAGAAGTAATTAAG
>NZ_PQCB01000033.1:220884-362495 GCF_002964745.1 Pseudoalteromonas sp. T1lg24
TGGGAGTCATTATGTCTATGTGCTCTGGCGAGAGAGAGGTTAAATTGAAGCCTAGTGTTCAGTTTAAAATACATTTGGGTTTGTTAATCTTATGCATCATAGGCTATCAATTCCAACATACAAGCATTGATGACTTCTTTGTTAACCCATTTTATATCGGTAGCATGATGCTTGGTATTCTATTAGTAATTAAAACTTTGCGTTATACCTGCCAAAAGTGTTGTAGAAATCAAGTGATACAAGGTTTTTACAAGTATCGCTTACCGTCTTCAAATTGTTATAACTGTGGTCACGATATTGATAAAAATAGTACCTAACAAGCCCTTTAAACCCATGAAACAAAAAAATACAGGAGAATCTAATGCCACATTGCGTAATTGAGCATTCTGATGATATTGATGGAAATATGTTAATTGAAGCTGTTCATAAAGGGGCGTTAGCGTCTGAATTATTTGAACCGACGGGCAGCGATATCAAAGTGAGGGCGACTTCATTTTCAGAGTACAAAACTGGCGTTGTCGACCTTAAGTTTGTGCATGTGACACTTAAAATACTCTCAGGGCGCACGGTCGAACAAAAAACGATGCTATCTAATACCGTTTTAGATAAATTAAGCGGCCTTTCACTTACAAACTGCTCAATCTCAGTGGAAGTGCAAGATATTGACCGTGCTAGCTATGCAAAAGTAATTGTGTAAGGTTTACTAATTTTACAAGCGAAACTGTTAGCGTGTAGCCCATAAAACACGGCACTATCAGTTTCGCAACGTTAATACATCTCATCGCGTGTCAGCTTTTCTAGCCATACCCTAGTTTTCCGACACCCTACCCGCTTACTAAGCTGTAACTAATCAGTACAACTAAAATGTAACCAAACATTAATATTAACAATGGGTTAAATAGCAGGTTACAACTCTTACCTAGGCTTAAGTTGATGGAAAAATAACAATCAACGAGGAGTCAATTATGGCCAAACAAAACGCTCATACGCAAAACGCAGAAGTAGATATGAACCCAATGCTGGATATTGTGTTTATACTGCTTATTTTTTTTATTGTTACCACTAGCTTTAATCAGCCAACTGCGCTTGATTTAAACCGTATGAAAGAAAACAAACAAACGCTTACGCAAACAGTTACACCGCAATTTCATATCACCGAAGATAATCGTGTAATGCTAAATAATAAGCAAATTGACTCACAATCAATCGCTATTAATTTAGCCCGCCTTGACGCTAATGGCGACATTACCGCTATTTCAGTAACTGCCGATAAAGAAAGCACGCATAACACCTTAGTGCATTTGTTAAATGAAATTAAAGGCTATACCTCAGCACCAGTATCACTGGGCAGCGCACTATAAAATTTAAAGGCTAACCGTATGGTTAGCCTTGTTTCACACAGTAAATATTACCCAAACTATTAAATTAACCAAAAAGTGCTGAAAAGCGTTTTTGTTTGTTTATTGTTGATAAAAGTGTCGATAAATTAGTTTGATGCTTCTCAAACACAAAATTTCCCATACTAATACGATTAACTCCTAGCTTCGCTAGCGTATCAAAATCAGCTAGATCTGGCATACACATCACATTTAACGGTAGTGATACACACTCGCCTACTTTTGAAATCTCGTTAAGGTCAGTAATGCACGGTACAAACAGCCCCGTTGCGCCAACTGCCTGATAGAGCTGCCCACGTTTAATGGTTTCTTGTAGTTTATCGTCGCACTCTAAAATATAAGTATCAGTGCGCACATTTATAAACACATCACAGTCACGTTGTTTTAATACCTGTTGAATGTGTGAAAGAAAACTGGCGAACTCATCTGCACTTTTGAGCACTCGGGTACCATTATTCACCTTGCTGTCTTCAATATTTATACCTACGACACCTAGGTTTACAAGTCGCATAATATTGGTTGCAACCGCTTCTGGATCATCGCTATAACCAGATTCCAAATCGACCGTCAGTGGTAAATCGGTATTTACTAAAATACGTTCAACAACCATTAGTAACGTTTCAAACGGCATGCTTTCGCCGTCTTCATAGCCAAATTGAGCGGCAACCGCAGCACTTGATGTACCAATAGCATTAAAGCCAGCGTGTTTTGCTGCGAGCGCGCTAGGTACATCCCACACGTTAGCTATTAATACTGCTGTTTGACCAAAATGCAGTTGATTGAAGTGTGTATAAGTCATTATGTTTTCCTAACTAAATAAATGTTAGGCGTAGTGTGCGTAATGGAGTGTTACTAAACCAACGATATAAATCGACTTGCATTATAAGATAAACTTATAATTCTAAAAAACGATAACCTAAAGTCATGTTTAAAAATCTACCTAACCTAAAGTTATTACGTACGTTTGAAGCAGCTGCACGCCACCAAAGTTATGGCTTGGCGGCGCAAGAGTTATGTATTTCACAAGCCGCAGTTAGCCAACAAATGCGAATGTTAGAGCAAGCTATAGGTATTACATTGTTTAACAGACAAAACAAAAACATGGTACTGACAAAACACGGTAAGCACTTCTACTCGGCCACATTTAACGCACTCAATACGGTACAAACGGCACTTAATACACTTCGCGAAAACGACCTATTTGGTAGTTTAACCATTACCTCCACTGTGGCATTTACTAACTTATGGCTAATGCCTAGGCTTAGTAAATTTGCAAATTTATATCCCAATATTCAAATAAACGTGGTGCCATCACCTAACTTCGAAGACTTAGCTAACAGCGATATTGATTTAGCAATTCGATTTGGGCAAACAGTAGAGCAACATACGCCTAAAAACTACCAATGCGAACAGTTTGGTGAAGACAAGGTGCTGCCAGTGTGTGCTGTGTCGCTTCAGCAACAACAGCAGTTTAGTAAAACAAGCGACCTATTGAGCACTTGGCTTGTAAGTTTAGATAAACCCAAACCTTATGATTGGGCAAGCTGGTTTGAATCACACGGTAACCTAGACTATCAAACTCATAATAAATGGACCTATGTGCCAAGTACCGATATGGCAATCAATGCTGTGCTTAACGGTCATGGATTTACCTTAGCAGCAGAGTACTTATGCAAAGAACTGATTGCACAGAACAAATTATGTGTGCCGATTAATATTGCGCACCCAAACACAGTAAAGCGCTATTTTGTTTACCCTACAGCGCTTAAAAGTAATCAACGACTTGCTGCGTTTACAGCGTGGCTAAAAAGTGAAATGAATTCAACGGGTCACGACAACCCAGCTGGTACGTGAAATCCAATCTGTTCGCCGTTAACTCGCTAGCCACTTTTTAAACTCGCTGGTGCGTGTTTTACTGGTGATCAGTGGCTCGTTAATGTGACTTACGTTTACCGCCAGCGTTTCTTTGCCGTAATTTTCAAATGACGTAACAAAGTGAATATTCACAATATCACTGCGATTCAGTCTGAAAAAATGCTCGGGGTTAAGGTCAGCTTCAAGCTCGGTCATCGAATTGCCCGATAACAAATGGTGATTACCTGCACTATCGTACGCCGAAAGTACGCCCGACGCGGCGCGAATACATACCACATCTTCTACATTTAAAATGCTCACGGCATTTGCGTGTTTCAGTAAAAAACGGGATTTATAGCGTTTTTCTCTTTGATTTTGAATCAATTGCTTGGTTTGAGTTAAATTTGCTTTTAACGACTCATAATTTGTCATTGCGTTTGTAAAACGCTTATAAGTAAAGGGTTTTAATAAATAAGCGATGCCTTGGTTATCAAAAGCCTCGGTCCAAAATGCGTTATACGAGGTCGTAAAAATAACCGGGCACGGTAAATCAATTTCTTCAAAGGCGTTAAATACTTGGCCATCGAGCAATTCAATATCAGAAAAGATTAGGTCAACTTCAGGTTCAGCCTGAAAAAACGCAATGACATCGGCAACCTTGTCGCATGTTTTTAGCACATTAGTATTGGCATCAAAGCGCGTGATGTAATTAACCAGTTTTTCCGCCGCCAGCGGCTCGTCTTCAATAATGACAATATTCATGCTACTTAAACTCCAAGAGGCAATGTGAGTGAAAAATGGCTGTCGCTTTCATCTACAAAAATAGGTTGGTTAAAAATGGCTTGGCACTGGGCATTTAAATGCGTCAAACCTATTTTGCTCGAGTGTGCTTTAAATTCTTTTAAGCGAAGCGGGTTTTTAATTACGATGCAATCGCTTTGAATATCTATTGTAATTTCAAGCGGATTATCGCTACTTGCTGCGTTATGTTTTACCACATTTTCAATGGCAAGTTGCAGCGCACACGGAATAATTTCTGATGTGTTTGTCTCCTCGCCTTGTGTCACATTGAGCGTGTAGGCGCCATTAAAGCGCGTATTGATAAGTGCCATATAATGGTTAGCAAACGCCAATTCATGGCTAAGTGGCACTAAATTTTTTGACTTATGTTCAAGAATATAACGATAAATATCGCTGAACTGGGCTAAATATTCTTCTGCCTCATCGGGATCTTTCACAATTAAGGCCGACAATACATTTAAGTTATTAAATAAAAAATGTGGGTCGATATGCTGTTGCAGGGTTTTTACTTGGCTATCGAGCAAGGCTTTGTCTTTTTTCGCCAAAACTAATTGCTGCCTTTGTAGTCGTGTTACTAACTCAAAAGCCAGCGAATAAGCGCCTACTAATGCATGTAACAAGGCATTCATACCAAGTGTTGCAACCATGTGCATGCTATCGACTTGCTGAATGCCAATGGCAGTTTCAAGCGCTATAACAAGCGAAGTCACTAAGGTACTAAACACTAAGTTACTGACAAAAAAAACTTTAGTAATGTGCGCCGTTATTGTGCTGTTACCTTGTTTTACAACGCGATAAACCTTAAGGGTTAGCCACTGGGCAATTACGCACTGCAAAAATATCCAAAACGGCGCATCTAAATGAATATTAAGGCTTTGCCCATTCGGGGTTGTTAATAGTGCTGCGTAAAGCACTATTAACAATGAAAATACAAATAGAACCAGATAATTAATTGCCTTTGGCACGTGCTTATTCCTATTATTATTGTTCGGCGGTTTCTGGAAGGCGCATAATAACCTTTCCATTGGCATCTAAAAACTCTAGTTTGGCTTCACCGTCTTTCGTTACAACCATTTGAATACGTTTTTTACCATCCGCATCATTTAATTGCAGGCGAGAATCACCATTTAACGTGCCGTAAAATGCGCGGCGTGCACCGAGTAATTTATTCTCAACCATGTAGCTTTCAATTTCATTCATGGTTTTTGTATCGCCAGCTTTTTGCGCTTCCATAAAGCGGTTGGTCATGTCAAAGTCCATTGCGCTGTCTGGTCTATCCATCACTGTTAAGCCGGTGATCATGTAATCATCCATTTCGATGTGTTGCATCATTAAAGTTTGATCTTGGTTGTAACGGTCAAATGACATGTGCAAACCGTGATTTACTTTGTCGTTTACCTTTTCACCGCGAAACACAAAGCCACCGTTTTCTGTCCCTTCATCGTTGTAGAAGATCATACCTGGGCGCGGTGAATTGTGTTTAAACACTTCTTTACCTTGCTTAATGGCACCTGGCGATTTATCTGAGTTAGCGAGTACCATACGGTTATAACCATTTTTCTCTACAATGTTTAAGCGCTCGACACTAATTTCTTCAAATTCAGCTACCGTTGGCTTAGCAAGGCCAACATAGCCCGCCAGTGACACTAGGCCAATGCTAAGTGCTGCGTTAATGCGTTTTTGTACAGTCAGTTGTTTTTCTACGTTGTTGTTATTCATGTTGTTATCTCGTTGTTAGTCGTTATGAGCTGATAGGGTCTAGACTAACCACAAAAACTTCGCGTTTTAATGCAAAAACAACAAGTGGGGGAAAATAAGAATTAACAGGGGGAAAAATCAAATAAATGATTATCCCACCCGTAAAAGCCGAAAATTGGCTGCGTTATAAGCGGAATTCAGCAGTTTTAAAAATGCTAGGGTCTGTTGACCTTTCAAGTTCGTTTTTGCAACAGCTTGATTGGGTTTTATACAAGGCAGAGGCTGCGTGGCATAGTTATTCTATGTGAGCCAGCCGATAACACAGGAGAAAACCCAATCAAGCGTTGCCGAACGGTTCTTTTGAGCGCACTTTTCTCATTGTTGCCTACATGGACGTAGGTAAAGAGCGTGTGCAGGACGCGGAAGCTTTGCTCGATATTCGAGGCCACACATAGAGCGTCGCGATAAAAGCACGCTGAAACAGAACAAAAATAGAACAGCAAAGGTGGGCAGACCCTAGTTAATATAAATAATCAAGAATTCACAGTTTAGAATATGTTTTTTTGATAATTGTTTTGTGGGTTTATACACATCAGCGGGGCGCGGGCCTAAATGCGTTTGCTTTTCTTCCTTTGCCAACTTAAATGTTTGGCTTATTTCTTTAAAATCGACTGTAAGAAAATTATCTGCAAAAAACCATTGGCCCTTAAGTGTGTCGATTTTATCGCTGCCATCGCCTAATAATTCGTATTCTAAAACCGCTTGTCCCTCTTTATTCAGTGCGAGTGTGCCGTCGGCAACATCGCAATATTGCGTGCGTAAATAAGGCGGTAAATCAACTTGCTCTTTACTGCCTGGTTTTCGCAGATAAAGCCCTAAATGTGCTTTGGAATAATAATGATTGCCTTCGCTAAAACGAAATTCGCGCGATGTTTTATGGCCGTTCGCCAAAAGCCAATTATCAAGCAGCGCAATCACTTCTGGCTGATTGTAGATTGGGTTTAAGGCAAGCGAAGCATCAGGAAACATCGCAGGCAGTGGAATATCGCTTAACACCACATCTATTTTTTGCTTTACAAGTTGCTCGCTCAGGCTACTTTTTAAGGCAGCAACTTCATTTTTAGAGTAGCCCTTTGTCACTAGGTGCAATTGTGTATTGGCACAAGCAGTTAAAAATAAACACAATAAGAGCGTTAAATATTTCATATACATCCTTTTAATTACAAATGTAATCTTAACCCTAATAATTACACATGTAATCTTTTGCTTCAAACAATTATTTCCACTCTTGTGATTCAACGCAAAATAGTAGTCATTTTTGATTTAAAGCAACCCATGCTTAAGGTAGGCTATTACTTTACGTTTAGTTGTTATGACCGCCTTTATGCTCAAGTATGTTTGTTTAGCACTGGTTCTTTTTGCATGTGATTTGTTTTCATGTGACATTACCGTGCGAGTTGAGCAATATTCAGCACAATCACAGAAAGTTACGGGCCGCTGGCAAGGGCTCGATGTTGAACTCGCCGAGCTATTATTAAATGAAGCACACTGTGAATTCGATTTTGTCGATTTACCTTGGGCGCGCTCGCTTAAGCTGCTCGAAAATGGTGAAATTGATTTGATGATGTCGGTCACTAAAACCGACGAACGCGAGCAGTTTGCCTACTTTGTTGGTCCGCAACGCTTTGAAACTTTGGTATTTGTTAGCCCACCTATGAGTGAAGAAATCACTCAAGTTACACAGCTTTTTTCACTAAATAACCCCGTTGCTATTCAAACAGGGTCTTTCTACGGTGAAGCCTTTATGAACACCTTGGCACAGTCTGAGCGGAATAAAGATAAAATTGTTTGGGTGACAAATAATCAAACCAAAGCCATTTTATTAAAATCGCAGCGTATTTCAGGATACCTTGAGGCCAAACTCAACATCATGTTTGAACAACAACAAGGCACGGCAATGCCAAACTTAAAAATTCATCCGCTTATTGTAAACAAGGCAGCGGTTTATTTTGCGTTCAGCAAGCAAAGCGTTTCACCTGCGCTTGTTAGCAAACTAAAACACGCGTTTTTGGTGCTACAAAAAAGCGGGAAAATCGACGCTATTTTGGCTAAATACGGTGCTAAGTAATCACAAAAACCGAAAACCTAAATCAGCTTTTATTTACGTGATGTGATTTTACATAGGCATTTGGGGCCACGCCAAAATAATGCTTAAACGCAGTATTGAAAGCCGAAACCGATTCAAAGCCAAGTTGATGTGCAATATCTTGCTGACGATACCCTGCTTCTAATAACTCTACTGCTTTAAATGCTTTAAGCTTTTGCTTCCACTGTGAAAACCCCATATTCATTTGCTTATTGAACAAACGACTGAGCGTACGACTTGATGCACCCACCTTTTCACCCCACTGTTCAATGGTGAGTTTGTTCCCAGGGTTGGCCAAAAGCTCACTAATAATTGGCATTAAGCGTACATCTTCACTTAGTGGCATCACAAAGTTAGTTTCTTTGGCAAGTTCAATACGGTCGATAAACACATCGATAAAACGCTGAGTTTTATCATCTAATTGATAGTCATCTTGCCACGTGCAGATCTCTAAAATAAGCGCACGGAGTACACTATCTACTTCAATTGATTTGGCAGATGTGCCTAAGCGCTCGGTATACTTTTCATCAATAATACACTGCGAAATTTGCCGCCGTAGCGACAAAAACTCTCATGTTCAAGCCCTGGTGGTAACCAAAGTGCTTGTTGCGGCGGAATAATAAATTTGCCTTCGGGGGTAAAAAGCGTGAGTACACCATTACTGGTATAAGCAAGCTGCCCCCACGTATGTTTATGGGTTTTTACATGCTCCCACGGCGGCATATTGGTGGCTCTTGGCAACACTGGCCTACCAAGGGTTTTCTTTTTAAAGCGAGAAGGAGTTGAGCGCCATTGGTTCATTAACGAGCATTACAATCTTGTCTGATTTTATAAATAGAATGTCATATATTCGATAACATGACAAAGCTTTACTGCTTTACACTTTTAGCGTTCTTATTCAAAACCGACAGGAGCGTCACTTTGCTTAACGCTATCAAATCTTATAAAGCCAGTCCCTTTAGCTTTTTAGCTATTGCCGGTGCGGTAATGGCATTTACCTTTTCAACGTGGAATGCGCTGTTAAATAACTTTGCAATAGAAGCCGCTAATTTTAATGGCGCTAACATTGGTATGTTGCAATCACTTCGAGAAATACCGGGGTTTCTTGCCTTTACTGCGGTGTTTGTACTATTGGTATTAAAAGAGCAAACCTTTGCACTGATCTCACTTGCACTTTTGGTAATCGGTGTAGCACTTACTGGGTTATTCCCCACCGTTTACGGCTTGTACGCCACAACCGTGCTGATGTCGATTGGCTTTCATTATTATGAGACGATTAATCAATCACTGAGTTTGCAGTGGTTTAGTAAAGACGAAGCGCCTGAAAAACTCGGTAAGTTACTGTCTATCAAGTCAATTGCATCACTGTGTGCATTTGCCATAATTTGGTTCTTGTTTACCTTTATGTCAACCTCATATCAATTTGTTTATTTATTTGTTGGTGGCATTGGCTTACTTGCTACTCTTTGGCTTTGGTTATCTCACCCAGAGTTTCAACAACACACTTCGCAGCATAAAAAACTGATTTTAAGAAAAGAATACACCCTCTTCTATTTACTTACTTTTTTCTCAGGTGCAAGGCGTCAAATCTTTATGGTGTTTGCTGGGTTTTTAATGGTAGAAAAGTTTGGTTATGGCGTTGCTGAAATTTCAGCGCTTTATATGCTCAATCACTTACTAAATATATTTATTGCACCAAAAATTGGCAAAATGATTGGTAAGATTGGCGAACAGCGCGCCTTATCGATTGAGTATATCGGCCTTATATTTGTATTTATTGGTTATGCTATCGTAGAAAGTGCAACCGGCGCTGCCGTTTTGTATGTGATTGACCATATCTTTTTTGCGATGGCAATTGCGATAAAAACCTACTTCCAGAAAATCGCTCGCCCTGAAGACATTGCGGCAACGGCTGGCGTAAGTTTCACCATCAACCATATTGCTGCAGTAATTATTCCGGCAAGTTTTGGTTTAGTGTGGCTTTACGATAATTCACTGGTTTTTTACTTTGGTGCTGCGCTTGCGTTTTGTTCATTAGTTCTTAGTCAATTTATCAATCCGCACTTGGCAAAACAGCGTTTAGTAAATAACCCAGCTTAACTAATAGGGCTATCTATTAGCCCTATATTTATATTCATTATCGCAACACCATTTATTGCGTTAAACGCATCAATATACAACAATCAAACCGAATAAATTATAATCAATTAGCACTTTATAACTAGAAAAGCCACCTAATGTATCAATTTGTAAACAGCTGGCATATTTGTCCTTTTAAACTGGTATGGACACCATTATATTGCGCAAAAATTAATCACCCTGGATTTTATTATGACAACGTTAAAATCGATTTTTCTTGCGGTAATTTGCTTAAGTGCACATGGTGTTTTAGCAAAAAATACACACTCTAAACAAAATAGCAGCCAGGGTTGGGCTTATGTAAATTATGTAGTAGATGCATCAGGTAATATCACCAACATTGATATTTTAGATCAGTCTGAATTTAGCGATGTATCAAAAAACCTAAGCCAACAAATCGAAAAACAATTACGTAAACAGCCTGCATCTCATGTAAGTAACACCCTGTTTATTGCTGCAAATAAGTCATCAAACTTACATGCGAGTAAATCGTTTTATCAAAGCTATGCGCAAATTGAACAGAGCATCGCAACAAGTTCTGTAGCGCAGCTTAAAACAGCAATTGCTAGCCAATTAAAGCCGCTAGTAAAAACAGACGCAGAGCAAGCCTTATATTACTGGCTTAAAAGCCGCGCCTTTCACAAACACCGTGCTTGGGCAGATTACGATACGGCAATGATGGGTGTGTTTAATACCGCACAAAACTTACCAGCAGAGCTTTCAGTTGCCGCGCTAAAAAGTGCTATTAACTGGTTTAACCGCGATCAGAATTACCAAATGGCAAGCTTTGCATTAAATAAACTAGAAACTATTTTAAAGCGAAACGCGATTAATACCGATGAGCTACATGAGCAATACGTTAGCGATATTCAACACGGTATTGTATCGAATAAAACACAAGCTACTCAAAAACAAATCGCTAATGATGCGCCGTTTTTTAGAAAGGTGTTTTTATCTGAAGGTGAAATTACAGTTAACCAAGGCAAAGTGTCAAACGCACAGCTACGTTGCGACGACAAAGTAGAAGACTTAAGCACCGCAAATAACACAATCGCCTTTTCAACCAAAGGTTTAAAAAACTGCCATGTGCTGGTTAAAACCAATAGCGCCGCTAATGTAACCTTAGTGCAAACAGGTAATATCAACTTAATTTAATATAATTTCACTAGCCCTAACACACGTTGGGGCTAAAAATTAAAAATCATTCATCATGATTGTGAGCGCATTCAAGCTGTTTACACAAACGGTAATTTTGAACATGCCCAATAATCACAAAGAGCGAGCCAATCAAGGTTAAGCCTTTTTCAAATCGCTCGCCAAAATCATGTCCAAATAATATTGCAGCAATTAAGAGTATTAACCCGCTTAAGCCCCAACCTAATACACGCCATGCTTTATGTCGTCTGCAACCCATAAACAACGCGCTGCAACTGGTTAGTAACACTGCCACAACCAACATTTGATGAAACGCCTCGTCAGCAAGCGTCTGTAAACCAATTGACGGGATAAACACAATCCCAATTGGCAGTAATAAGCAGTGCACTATGCACAGTGACGAAATACTAATGGCTAATTTATCTAAACGTTGTTGCACAAACGGACTCTCACAGCAAATAATGCAACAATATAACATCTCTAAACTTGTTATCAATACAGATTATGAGTTCAGCCTAAAAATCGCAACAATAGACTTACACAAAGCAACAGTTTCTCACAAAGCCTCACTAACACTTACAGAAAACAGTCCCTGCGCATTTTATAGTCTATTTGATGTTACTTTTTATCAAGGAATATAGAATGAAACACACGCTCTCTTTAATTACATTTACACTATTACTTGCTGGTTGCGGCTCATCAAAAAAAGACGATGATATTGTAATAACCCCGCCCTCAGCATTAATGCAACAAGCGGAACAAGACCGCATCAACAATAATTCGGGTGCAATTTCAGTTGCTATTTACCATAAAGGCGAAGTCGTTTTTGCTGATGCCGTTGGCAATAAGCAGCCAAATAGTAATGAAAAAGCGGATAAAAATACCCTTTTTCAAATCGGGTCTACCACCAAAGTACTTACCAACATTGCCACACTTCAACTTGTTGAACAAAATCGTTTAGCGCTAAACGATAAACTTGTTGATCACCTGCCCAATATAAACTTCCCTATTGAACACACAGATTTTTGGCAAGCAATTGAGCTTGAATGGTTAATGACCCACAAGGGTGCATTTGAAGATGACTATGAAGGCATTAGTGAAGATTCAGATTTAATTTCGTTTATGCGAGATGAATACACCATTGATAACGGCTTGCACAACCAACCTGGTCTTTTCTACAACTATTCTAACCCTAATTATTCATATTTAGGTGCCGTTATCGCGTTAGAAAGTGGGCTTGATTATGCAAGCTATGTAGAGCAAGAAGTATTTACGCCCCTTGCTATGACACGCTCAACATTTTCAAATGAAAAAGTAAAAGCCGATGGTAATTTTGCGCTTAGTATTGATGACGGCAATGGTCAAATTAAAAAGCATAGCAGTATTGATGAATTACTTAGCTCAGAAGTAGTATTACCTGCAGGTGGCAATACCTGGTCAACACCAACAGAGATGCTTAATTTAGCAAAGCTCTTACTTAAAGGTAATGAGAACGTGCTAACGCTGGCATCTTCACAAACACTTACCGACAAACACGTTTTAATCCCCAATCCGCTGCCAATTCATTATGGCTATGGCATGTTTTTAAGCGATGGCTTTATGTACGACAACAAATGGTACTCAATTCGGCATTTCGAACACGGTGGCAATGCCAATGCATACACCAGCTTGTTTTATGTATTCCCAGATCATGACTTAGCCATTTCAGTGCTCAGCAGCGGTGAATCAGATAATTTATCAGGAACATTGATTGCGGCGCTTAAACATGTAAACGTGCTGCCAGAAGCAGAGCCGTTTGAATTACCAGCCGTTAACACTGAGCTATTTGATAAATTCGCTGGTGAATACACCATTTATGGTTTGGATTTAACCATTTCAAATGTTTCGGGCAAACTACAGGTATCCATGCCTGCACTTGACGCACAAGGGGTAAGTTACAGTGGAACACTTACGCCTGTCTCTGCTAATATGTTTGCTTTAACACTAAATGATCAACAGTTAACCTTTAATTTTGTTTCAACCAATGACGGACAAAGTTATGACTACTTTGTAAGTCGACAGGCCGTTGCAACACGAAAATCGGTTAGCACCCGTGTTGAGCTAAATTCAAATAAGATACAGGTAAGCAAACTTCTTAATAACAAATAATATGCATTAAACATCAGCCGAGACACTCTCGGCTGATGATTAACACGTTAAAGCTTAAGAGCTACGCTCAATTAAGCTAACAGGCACTTGTTTTAAACTTTCCGGCTTATCGCCTTTTAAAATTTCGCACACCGCCTTTGCTATATCGTCCGCGTCAATTTTTACTGTACTAAGTGGCACACTCATTAGTTTTGAATCGTCCAAATCATCAAAACCAATCACGCCAATATCATGTCCCGGTTTAATATTTTGCTCGGCTAAATATTCCATCACGCCATAAGCCACAATATCGTTAAAGCACATAACCGATTCGATTGAGGGCACTTTTTCTAAGCACATCGACATCGCCAATCGCCCGCCTTGGCGGTTAGTCGCACTATTAAACACCCAAGAGCTTACATCTTTGTGTTCATTAATGGCGTTGTTAAAACCCAATAATCGTTGATGATAATCCGAAATCGCATCATCCCCCCCAATAAACGCAATTTGTTTATGACCACGTTTTATTAGTGCTTTGGTGGCGGTGTAAACCCCCTTTTCATTGTCAGGAAGTACGCAAGGTATGGTGCTGCCGCTTACTTGACGCATAATGCTCACCACTTGGGTTTGCATAGTTTGCAGCTCTTCAAGCCACTGTGCTTCAGTATTAGGTGCAGGACATATAATAAAGGCTTTAACGCGATATTCTTTCAACTTGGCAACAATTTGCGTTTGTGTTTCAACATCTTCACTGGTGTTAACTAGCGTTGCCATTAGCCCCAGCTGGCGCACATGTTTTTCAAGCGCCACCGCCAACTTTGCCGAATAGGGGTTGGTTAAATCGTTTATAACAATGGCCACTAAATCCGATGATTTACTGCGCATGGCAGCCGCGTCTCGGTTATACACATAACCGGTTTCTTCAATCGCCTTAAGCACTTTGTCTTTTGCTTTTGCACTTGCTTTTTCACTGCCGCGTAAAACTAACGATACAGTTGATTTAGATACCCCAGCAACGCGGGCAACATCATGAACTGTAACGGATTTTTTATCCTGTTGAGGGGACGCTTTTAGTGATTTATTTAATGAGGAGGTGTGATTTACCACTCAGCTTACCAGCTATAAATTTCGTTATTATGGCTTGTATTCTAACAAACTGATCAGTATATTCAAATTAAAATTGGAACGTTCCATTTTTGTTTTATTTCGGCATGAGGCACACAATGAAAACAATAAGCCAGCACTGGCAACGTACAAAAAACGCCGCTTTCTCCCTGTTTGCAAGCGGTGCAATGATGCTGACAATCCCTGTTGTATCGGCAAATACCCAATATGTAGACCCATTTATTGGCACTGGTGGTGACGGCCATACATTTCCAGGAGCCGTTGTACCATTTGGCATGGTGCAGTTAAGTCCTGATACCGATTCGGTGTTTCGCGGTATCGACCCGCAGCCCGAAATTTATAAACGCTGTGCAGGTTATCACTATGATGACACCACCATTGTTGGCTTTTCTCATACCCATTTTAGTGGCACAGGGCATTCTGATTTAGGTGATTTACTGATGATGCCGATTACAGGAGAGGTCAAATTAGACGCGGGCACAGCCAAAAACCCCGATGCAGGATACCGCTCGCGCTTTAGTCATCAAAACGAAAGTGCCAAACCTGGCTATTACCAAGTATTGCTTGAAGACTACAAGATTAATGCCGAACTAACCGCCACCACACGTGTTGGCATGCATAAATACACCTTTAAAGAGCACGATAAAGGCAGCGTGCTGCTCGATTTAACCCATGGCATTTATAACTTTAAAAACAAAGTAATTTGGAGTGATGTTCGCGTTATCAACGACCGCACTATCTTGGCTTACCGTGCAACCAATGGTTGGGCGAACAATCGTCAAATGTACTTTGCTATCGAGTTTTCAAAGCCTTTTAAAGACATTGAACTAATTAACCTCGATAACAGCCGTTATCGCTGTAATGGGTGTTTAAGTGAAGGCAGCGGTAAAAAGCCATCAACCATTGTTAATTACAAAATTCCAGAAGCCGCAGGCAAAGCCCTTAAAGTCGTTGCTGATTTTGATAATTTAAAAGGCAACCCGCTATTAGTTAAGGTGGGTATTTCTGCGGTGAGCAAATCCAATGCCCTTGAAAATTTAAACAGTGAAATTCCCCATTGGAATTTCGATAAAGTGGTAAAGCAAGCAGACGATGTTTGGCATAAATCCCTCGATAAATTTGACATTGAAGGCTCACTTTCACAAAAACGTCAGTTTTTCACCTCGGTTTATCATGCGCTGCAAGCACCAAGTGTGTATCAAGACATCAACGGCCAGTACCGTGGTGTTGATGGTGAAATTCACCAAGCAAAAGATCACACCCATTACACCTTGTTTTCGCTTTGGGATACCTACCGTGCGCTTCATCCGCTCTTAACGTATGTCGAGCCAGACAAAGTGTCTGACATGATTGCCTCGATGCTTGATCATTACCAGCAAAGTTATGACAAAATGCTCCCTATTTGGTCATTCCATGGCCACGAAACTTGGACCATGATAGGCTATCATGCGGTGTCGGTTATTGCTGACGCCTACCTAAAAGGTATTCGTGATTTTGATGTTGCCCTTGCTAAAGAAGCGATTTTAGCAACCGCAAACCACGCGCATTACGATGCTATTCCTGAATACAAACACTATGGCTATGTACCGCTTGATGTTCTGCCAGAATCAACCTCGATCACCCTTGAATACGCTTACGATGATTATGCCATTGGCCAGTTTTTAACAGCACTTGGCGATAATGAACTTGCAGCTGAGTACTATGAGCGTGCAACGTATTATCAAAATGTCTTTGACCCAAGCGTTAAATTTATGCGCGGGCGCATGAAAGATGGTTCTTGGAACCCAGATTTCGACCCGCAAGAAGCGAAATACATGGGCGCATTTACCGAAGGTAACAGCTACCAATACAGCTTTTATGTGCCACAAGACGTGCACGGTTTAATTAACTTAAAAGGTGGCGACAAAGCCTTTATTGCACGCCTTGATGAGCTTTTTGAGACTGAACTTGCCTATGAAAAAATCAAAGAGCATGAAGACATTGCGGGTTTAATTGGCCAATACGCTCATGGTAACGAGCCAAGCCATCATATTGCTTATTTATATAATTACGCAGGTGAACCATGGCGTACACAAGCGCGCATTCGCCAAATTATGGATACCCTATCATCAGACAAACCTGATGGCCTTGCTGGAAATGACGACGTTGGGCAAATGTCAGCATGGTATATCTTCTCGGCGATGGGTTTTTACCCTGTTGCTCCGGGTGATTTAAGTTATGCACTCGGTGCACCACAACTACCAAAAATCACCTTAAAACTTGCCAATAAAAAGCAATTTACTGTGCTTGCAAAGCACCTATCAGCAGATAACAAATTTGTCAGCCAAGTATCACTTAATGGCAAACCATTAAATCGCAGTTACATTACGCACGACGATATTATCTCAGGTGGCACCCTTGAATTCACCATGTCTGCAAAACCAAACAAAACCTTTGGTAATGCGTTATCGTCGCGTCCACCGTCACTGAGTAATCCGAAAAATCCAAATACATTGCATTAAAATTTTAATAAGAAACAACTATGAAACAGATTCTCTCTCGTTCATTGATGCTATTAACCCCGCTGCTGGCGCTAAGCGCCTGTGGCACGCATCACGCAGATACCAGCAAAAGTGAAAAAAGCGCCACAACACAAACCGATTATGTACAAAATCCAGCGCAATTTGTGAACCCTTTTATTGGCACGAAAGGCCCATTTAACCATCGCCAAGCAGCAAACGTGGTTCCGGGTGCGGTTAAGCCGTTTGGTATGTTTAACTTTGGCCCTGAGCACGCGTATACCAAAGAGCTTATGGCTGAAAGTGAAGGCATTAGTAAACGTATCAACGAAGACAATGTGCGCATTCCCGTTTCGCCCGGTGGCTATAACTGGCAAGCAACGCGCTTAAAAGGTTTTTCATTTACCCGTTTATCGGGCACAGGCTGTTTAGGTGCATCAGGTGATGTGCCAGTGCTACCTTTTAATCAAGCGATTAAACACTCCCCTGCCAGCGATAAAATTAACGCCTACTATGGTGCTAATTTTAGCCACGACGATGAAACGGCTATTCCTGGTTATTACCAAGTAGGGCTCGATTCAGGTATTGATGTGCGTTTAGCGGCCACCGACCGCACCGGTATTGCCGAATTTACTTTTGCGTCAAAAGAGCAGGCAAAACTCATTTTTAGAACAGCTTACTCGCAACTGGGCAGTGGCGATGCATTTACCAAAGTCGATGCCGCCAAAGGCGAAGTCACAGGTTATGTCACAAGTGGTAATTTCTGTGGTTACCTTGGCGAATACAATCGCCGCGATTACTACACACTGCATTTTGTTGCCAAAATTGACGTACCCATTACCGGCAGTGGCGCGTATGTCGACGACACAGTTTCGCCTAATGCGACCTCAAGTAAAGGCGGTATGGGTTATGGCGATACGGGCGTGCCAGAATGGGGCAAAGGCTCTGGCCTTTGGGTTGATTTAGACGTAAACGCTAACCAGCCTGTCACCATGCGCGTCGGCATTTCTTACGTAAGTCTTGATAATGCCCGTGAAAACTTAGAAAAAGAGCAAGCAAGCCAAAGCTTTGCAAAAGTAAAAGACAACGCCTATGCCGCATGGAATGATGCCCTTGGTCGCGTAAAGGTAAAATCAAACGATAGCGATTTATTAACCACCTTTTATACGGCGCTCTTTCACAGCCAATTCCACCCTAATATCTTTAGTGATGTAAACGGTGAGTACCGCGGTTTTGACCAACAAGTGCATACTGTTAGCGCTAACCAAACGGCGCAATATGCCAATTTTTCTGGCTGGGATGTCTATCGCTCACAGCTACAATTAATTAGCTTAACCCACCCAAATGTAGCAAGTGATATTGCCCAATCGCTGTTTAATCAAGCCAATCAGTTTAACGGCATTTGGGATAGATGGACGCACAACAATGGTCCAACAGGGGTAATGAGCGGTGACCCATCAACCATTGCGATTGCCAACTTTAAAGCCTTTGGCGCCGATAAATTTGATGTCGCTGGTGCTTATCAATCGCTTTATAAAGCAGCCACAGAGCCAACCGAATATGATTTATCAAATGTCGGCTGCCCAGTGTTTTGTCGCGGTCAAAAACCATCACTCGATGAATGGTTAAACCTTAATTACTTATCAGATCAATCTAATTCGTGGGAAGGTGCCAGCGAAACACTCGAGCAAGTATCCGCTGATTTTGCACTTTCGCAGCTGGCAGCGCGCCTTGGCAAAACTAAACACAGCCAAACGCTACTTGAACGTTCAAGCTACTGGAAAAACCTTTATAACCCGAAAGCCACAGAGCAGTTAGGTTATATTCAAGGGCGCAATCAAGACGGAAGCTGGAAAGAAAAATTCGACCCATTTAGCGGCCACCTGTTTGTTGAAGGCAGTCCAGCACAGTATTTATGGATGTTGCCTTTTGACGGCCAAGGCCTAAACGAATTACTGGGTGGCGATGAGGTGATGGCATCACGCTTAGATAATCACTTCCGTAAACCAGATGGTAGCTGGGTGCTGTATCGCGATTCAGCCGAATATGCTGATGTTTCAAACCAGCCATCAATTGCCACTCCGTGGATGTATTTGTATACCGGTAAAGCCTATAAAACACAACAAACTGTGCGCGAAACCATGAAGCAACTTTGGCATAACACAGTATCTGGCATTCCAGGGCAAGACGATTTAGGGCAAATGTCGTCGTGGTATGTGTTCTCCGCCCTTGGCATGTATCCGTTTTATCCAGGTCGCGCCGATATGGTGCTTTCAAGCCCAGCGTTTGAAAAAGCAAAAATTGGCAATATTAGCATTAGCGCACCAAACGCAAGCGCGGATCACATTTACATTGATACGCTAAAAGTAAACGGCCAACCGTCAATGCAAAGCTGGATTAACGAAAACCATGTAAACGCGCCACAGCACCTTGAATTTACCCTTAGCACTACGCCAAATAAAGCGTTTGGCCAAGCTGAAACGCATCGTCCGCCGTCGTTTTCAACATCATCAACAGTGGCAACTAAGCTTGTTGGAGATAAACCCTAATGGCCAAGCAAATTAATCAAACCATGGCGTTTTACGCCATGACCAGCTTGTTTTTTATCTGGGGCTTTATCACTGCACTTAACGATATTTTAATCCCGTTTTTAAAAGCTGAGTTTTCGCTTAGTTATACTCAAGCCATGTTGGTGCAGTTTTGCTTTTTTGGCGCTTACTTTTTAGTGTCACCGCTTGCTGGGCGCGTGGTTGCAAAGTTTGGCTATCGCAATGGTGTATTTATTGGCTTATCAACCCTTGCCCTTGGCTGCCTGCTGTTTATTCCGGCAGCCAGCATTAAAGAATATGCACTATTTTTAGCGGCATTGTTTGTACTTGCAGGCGGTATAACCGTGCTGCAAGTCTCGGCAAACCCGTATGTGAACTGTTTGGGTGAGGAAAAACATGCTGCAAGTCGCTTAAATCTGGCACAAGCAATTAACTCCCTTGGTCATACCGCAGGGCCATTGTTTGGTACTTACTTTATTTTGTCGGCAACATCACAAAATGCAGGTGCCGAACAAGTACAACTACCGTATTTTTTAATCGCCCTTGCTGCGATAACCATAGCCTGCTCCTTTAAGTTTATTGAATTACCAAAACTTGATTTTGAAGAGCAAACTTCTGCTCAAGCTAAAGATTCGATTTGGCAACATAAGCACCTTGTTTTAGGCGCACTTGGCATCTTTTTGTATGTAGGTGCTGAAGTGTCGATTGGTGGCTTTTTAGTAAACTATTTTGAATCACCTGAAATCGGCGGCTTAACCACCGCACAGGCAGGACATATGGTGGCCTATTATTGGGGTGGCGCAATGATTGGCCGCTTTATTGGCTCTGCGTTAATGCGCCAATTCTCGCCAAGTTATGTACTCGCCTTTAATGCTATTATGGCGGTTCTGCTGTTAATTGTTACGGTATTTAGCAGCGGCAAAATCGCGATGTGGAGCGTACTGGCTGTTGGCTTTTTTAACTCAATTATGTTCCCAACCATCTTTAGTTTAGCTATTCGCGGTTTAGGGCAGCTTACTGCAAAAGGTTCGGGATTACTATGCCAGGCTATTGTAGGTGGTGCGGTGTTCCCGTTAATCCAAGCGGTTGTTGCCGATGCATTTTCAGTGCAGCTTAGCTTTTTAGTGCCCGTATTTGCGTATCTGTATATTGTGTTTTTCGCCATTAGCCAGCACCGCGTTCGCGCTCAAAAGGAGTTACCAGCATGAGCAAGGTGATCTGTTACGGTGAAGCCTTGATTGATTTTCTACAAATTAATCAACAATCACAAGATGGCATTAGTTTATCGGATTACCGCCAGTTTCCAGGCGGTGCACCGGCAAACGCAGCAGTTGCCCTTGCCAAACTTGGTGGTAAGGCGCATTTTGTTGGGCAAGTAGGTGATGATCAATTTGGCCATTTTTTAATAAACAGCCTTCGTCATTATGGCGTAAATACCGACTGTACGCTTATTCATAAAAGTGCTCCTACACCACTTGCGTTTGTCCATTTAGATGATCACGGTGAACGCAGTTTTACCTTTATGCGAAAAGACAGCGCCGATTTAAAACTGCACCCAGATGAAATCAAATCACAGTGGTTTAAACACGCTTCGCTAGTTCATTTTTGCAGTAATACGCTCACTGAAACAAACGCTGTAAACACCACACAAACGGTACTGGAACACGCAAGCGCAAACAACTTAACCATCTGTTTTGATGTCAATTTACGCGCTAATTTATGGCCAAATTCAGCCCTTAATATCGCGCTTATTAATGAATTTGTTGAAAAAGCAAATGTCGTTAAATTTGCCCGCGAAGAGTTCGAACTGCTTTGTCAAAATGCGCCTGAAGATTATATAAACCGCTGCTTTAACGGCAATTGCGAGTTGCTACTTATCACAAATGGTGGTGACAACATTGAATACATAACCAAACATTACCGAGGCAGTATTAGCCCAGCTAAAACAAAGGTGGTTGATACCACCGCAGGCGGCGATGGGTTTATAGGTGCAATTTTGTATTTATTGAGTGAGCGCATCACCCTAGACGCACTTTTAAACAATGAAAACGCGCTTAAAAGTGCGATTGCATTTGCAAGTTGTGCCGGTGCGCTAGCCGTAAGTCGTCAAGGCGCATTCCCTGCACTGCCCTCATTAAACGAGGTAGACACCCTTTTTAACCAGCAATTTAGCGCCCTCACCGGCGCATTTTTTTAGAGAACGCACGTGAACTTTTATAACGCTGACTTTTTAATACATCACAGCCAATCGATTGTTAACTTTTATACCGAGCGCGCTGTCGATAACGACCTTGGCGGCTATTACCAAAACTATTTAGACGATGGCACCTTGTTTAATACAGGGTTTCGTCAATTAGTAAGCAGTACACGCATGGTAATCAACTTTTGCCGCGCCGCTAAGCATTTTAAAAACAACGAGTATTTAAACTTTGCTAAGCATGGCCTTAATTACATTGAAAATCATCATTGGATTGCAAAAACCAAGCAATACGCGTGGACGCTTGATGATAACCAACCACAGGATATGACCCAGCAAGCCTATGGCTATGCCTTTGTGTTACTGTGCTATGCCCACTGTTACAAAGCAGGTGTGATTTCATCTGATAGAAAGATAAATGAAACCTTTGAACTGCTCGAATCGCGTTTTTGGCAAGCCAATGAAGGCATTTACGCCGATACCATTTACGCCAACGGCGAGCTATGTGAATACCGCGGCCAAAATGCCAATATGCATATTTGCGAAGCGCTTATTAGTGCCTACAGTGCAACCAATGAACGCCGTTATTTAAAACGTGCAGAGCATCTTGCCGAGCGTTTTTGTTTTGAACTATCAGCCCATAGCAATGGCTTAGTGTACGAGCACTTTACACCTTCACTTTTGCCTGATTTTGATTACAACAAAGACGATGCTAAAAACCTGTATCGCCCGTGGGGGTTTCAACCCGGCCATCAAACAGAATGGGCAAAATTATTACTGCAGATTAACTATTTCGAAGAGAAACCAAAGTTTGTTGAAAAAGCGCAGCACTTATTTGATGTTGCCTTTGCCAACGCATGGGATAACACCCATGGCGGCTTAGTCTATGGCTTTGATACGCATTACGCCACCTGCGACAGCGACAAATACTTTTGGGTGCAAGCCGAAAGCTTTGCAGCTGCTGCATTACTTTTTGATGCAACACAAAACAATGCTTACTTAACCCATTACAACGCCCTTTGGCAGTATTGCTGGCAGCATTTTGTCGACCATGATCATGGTGCATGGTATCGCGTACTAAAAGAAAACAATCAAAAATACAGTGCTAAAAAAAGCGAAGCGGGAGCAAAGTGCGACTATCACACGCTCGGCGCGTGTTTTGATGTATTGGAATTTACCACAAAGCCGTTTCCAACCAATTAACACATTCCCCCAATGTGCCTCAAAGCCAAGCATTGTGCTTGGCTTTTTTACGCCTAATAAATCGTGATATTTAGGTGTAATAACACGTGATACACCCACTACCCACCTTGTCCTATTCTTGAACCCATAAGATTTATGTCTGTGAGTAGGTTACTTTGCAATACGCTATGCATTTAAAATCATTAGTAAAACAAAATATTTCAGGGCAATGGCAATTTTTTGTAAGTTCGTTATTTGACACCTTAGAAGCATCTTATCCCGCACAAGAGCGAGTTTCGTTTTTAACTAAAATGGGCAAACATGCCAGCCGCTCGTTAGACATTCACCCTGAGCTAACATTAGTAGAACTCAATGAACGCATAAACCAGTTTTGGTTTGAACGTCGCTGGGGTCACTGCAATATTTTTGAAAAAGACAATGGCTTAGTAATTGAACATTACATTTCACCGCTCTGTGCTATTTTAAAACCCGAACACCAAGAATACGGTGACGCGTTTTTAACAGGGCTTTATTCCGAGTGGCTAAAAAACGCCAGCGCACCATACCAAGGCATTATTAAGAAAGTGAATGCTGAAAACATTGATGACATTGCAGTGCGTTTAAGCTACCACGTCATTTAGGATCCATTATGAACACCCATTATACGGTAATTAACGACACCCTTATTCAGCTGACATTCCCAAATAAATCAACGCAGCAATCTGCACCATCAAAGCAAGCTGAAACCTTGGCGCAAATGTTTAAACGTCACAAAGTGTTGGTACCATCAGAATTGATTTTCAAATTTAAGTAAAGAAAATCAATAAATTGCCGTTAATGTTAGGTGTTGTATAACAACTTAACGATATAACAAAAAACATTGAATAATAAGGACGAATTTTATGAGTAACCCTACAGTTAACGTACTCGTTGACCTTAATGGTATTTTTACAAATATCCAAAATCAAACGGTTTATTGCAAAGATAATTTTGCAATGGTAGGTGACACTTTCATTAACTATGAAATTGCAGAAGGTACTGATCCACAAAACTTAATCGAAATTATCGAAGCTCCTGCAGGCTCTTTTGAACCACCAACAATTAAGATTAAAGCAGGTACAACGGTCGATTTTGTTATCAACCCAAATGAGCATGCAGGTCAACCAGTTTACTTTGATTGGTTCCATGACCCAGCGCTTAAAGCATTACGTTTAGGTGTTGCTTCTAATGCTACTCGTTATCAAGCACTGCCACATGTGCAATTTCCGGTAGATGTAACAATGACTATCATTGCTCAATTTGATATTCAAGGCCAATCAGAAGAGTTTACGATTGGTTGGGATCCTATTATTGTAGTGGACGATGTTAATCCACAATAATTGACCTGAGCTCACGCTCATTCCAGTTTTTCCAAAGAGGAGATGTTATTGCCTCCTCTTTTGGGTAACCTTTTGCTATCGCCAACTTTAATTTTTTAAGTGCGCTTTTAGTATCATTTAGCGCATCATAAGCCTGTGCGGCAAGATAAAACTCGGTTGCATTTTCCCGATGCGATAATGAATCTAGTATTTGTAATGCATCCGCGCTTTCACCGATGCGTGCTTTATAATAAGCCCAAGCAAGTTTAGCACGGCTGTTTTGTTTATTAATTGAAAATACTTTTTCCGCTAAATCAGCCGCTTGTTTGTAGGTAGAGTTTGTATCTTGGTGTTTAGTTAACCAATACGAATCCGCCAAATTGCCCCAACTGAAGTAATTTTGTTTATCTATTGCAATTGACATTTTATAAGCTGCAATTGCCTCTGAATATTGACCCAATATAAAGTGAAATCCGCCAATATTAGAATAACCTGTTGCGGTTGGGTTTAAAGTATTGCCCTCTTTTGCATAGCTTAATGCCGATTGCAAATCGCCTTTACCATAGAAACTTGCCGAAAGACCAATATAGGCGCTGCTATTTTTTGGCGTTAAGGAAACTAATCGCTGATAGGTTGCAATCGCCTTATCGTATTGCGCAGTTCGGTAGTACAAGCGCCCTAACTGATTAAGTCCTTTCCAGTGGTTTGGTGTAATTTTCAGCGCTGCTAAATAACTTTGCTCTGCTAATGCATTTTCTTTTAGTTGTTGATAGGCTCTAGCCAATTCAAAATGAAGGTACTCATCATTTGGGTTTTCTATCACTAATGCTTTAAGTAAATTACTTGCTTTTACTGCATTACCACGCCTAAGCGCAAGTTTATGCTCTAGATAATTTACCTCGGGGTGAAGCGGTTCAATTTCTGCAAGTTGGCTTACAGTGTTTTCATACTGTAATAACCATTGTTCATCTTTTGTTTTGTGAAATTTATTCAAATACGCATAAGCTAGGTTCACATAGGCATCAACATAAAGTTCATCTAAGTCAATGGCTTGCTTAAACTGAACTATAGCATTATCAATATAATTTTTTTGATCAGAGCGAAACGTATAACCAATTGCGGCTATGTAATGTTTATAAGCACCATCAAACTCGGTACCCTTACTCGCCATATTACTCTTTGGCCAATTAAGCATGGTAGTGGCTTTGTCAAACACCGCTTGGTTTGAGGCAAATAAATCTTTTGCATTTACCTTAAATTGCTGCTGCTTTAGTGCAACACCTGATGCGCCGTCTATTAATTCTAAATTGATTAAGCGCTGAGAGCCTAAGTGTTGAATACTGCCCGTTAATACTATATCGGCACCATAACGAGTATGTACATCGTTAACGGTTAAATTTTTCAGTTTGGCTACTTCGGCGCTTGGAATAACCCAGCTATTGGTTTTTTCTCTACCCACTTTGCCAAGTTCTGTACTTAACGTCACCGCTAAGCCTTGGCTAAACAGCTGTACTTGCGGGTCGTCATTAATATTTTGTAATGGCAATACCGCGATACGTTTATTCTCGCTAATGCGCTTTTCAAGTATCTGCTGATTGCTAGGCGGGAATAAAATAGGCTGTAAAAGCACGGCCATTACACCTAAAAACACCGCTGATAGGCTTACTTTTTGCCAAGGCGCACGTCGCTGCCACCAGTTTGGCTTTTGCACTAAGGCGTCGTTTAAATCGGTAAATGCATCGATTAAATCTGAAAGTGGCGGTCTTTTTGAAGGCTCAACCACCAGCAGGTTTTGAATAAGGGTGACTAACGCTTCAGGTAATTGTGTGTGTTTATCAGCTAGATTTTTAGCTTCGCCTGTTGTGATTTGTGCTTTTATCACTTCAAGTGATTTTCCATCAAAGGCTTTTTCACCCGAAAACAACTCAAACAACACAGCGCCAAGGGCAAACAAATCACTTTGTTTGCTGGCGTTTTGCCCTAAATACAGCTCAGGCGCTAAGTAAGTTGGCGAACCGATTATTGCTGCCTGTGACTCACCACCGAGTACATGGGATAAACCAAAGTCGAGTACTTTAAGCTGGTTATGTATATCAAACATAATGTTATCAGGCTTGATATCACAGTGCAGAATGTCGTTTTTATGGGCGTAATCAATGGCATTGCACAGCTGCAGCGCAATATGGGCTTTTTCTTTTAATGGTAGCTGTGTGGCGATTTTTGCTTTTAGGTTATCGCCGTCAACCCACTCCATCACGATGGCAAGCTGTTCATCATTTTGAATAATTTCATGAATGGTAACAATATTGGGGTGGCTTAATTTACTGGCAAGTTTGGCTTCTTGCACTAAGTCGCTTTGCTTATCCGTGTTTGGTACAAGTTTGAGGGCGACAATACGATCCAACACAGGATCTTTAGCTTTTAAAATTGTGGCAAAGCCACCTGAAACCGTGCCTAAAACTTCAAAGTCACTGAGGTTTCGCTGGGTGACAATAGCAGCTTCTTTTACCACATCACTTGCGGGTGTAATAACTTGTGTTATTTCTAAATCACCGCCCGTGTTAGTTTCGTTACAACGAGTGCAAGTAGCGGTTGAAACATCTAACGCGTTGCCACAGTGATGGCATAATTTACTCATAGTGCAAAGCTTTTATTATTGTTGATTGTAATTAAGCAAAGTTACACCACATAATAACGGCAAAAGATTCCAATACCAAGCGTTGATATGAGGGAAAAATGGGTACATTTACAAATTCGGTTACAGAGCAAACAATTCAGCTGCGAGACCACCACATTATTGGCCGTCACCCAGAAACAGCACACACTTTAATTAGAGAAACTGCGGTTTCACGTAGCCATTGTTTAATTGAATGGCAACAAGGAAATTGGTTTTTACAAGACATCAGTGCCAACGGTACTTACATTAATGGCAAACGCGTTGCTAAAAACATCAAACACGACTTAAAAATAAATGATGTTGTGCAGTTTGGCGATAGCGAAAGCGTAAAATGGCAAGTTTCGAGTTTAGAGCAGCCATGTCCATTTTTAAAAAGCACCAATGAAAGTGTGAGTGACTTTGCCCTTAACCACCACGTAAACATGCTTAATTGCGATGACCAAGAACAAATGATCAGCCAAACGCTCTCTGGCCAATGGTTACTTGAGCAAGAAGGTAATGTTAAAGCCATTCATAACGGCGATTTAGTGCGTTACCAAGGCAATCAATATATTTTAATTGCGCCAAGCGACATTGACGCGACACAAGAGTGCGAACAGACCGCCGAACACACCGTAGATGTGAACTTTACAGTAAGCCAAAACGAAGAGCACGTTGGTGTGCTTTTAAATATTGACGGTCAATCAATTGATTTAGAAGACAGAACGCACCACTACTTGGTGTTATTACTGGCGCGTAAATACGTGGAAGACAAACAAAACAACGTACCCGACAGCGAAGCGGGTTGGCTTGATAAAAGCCTGTTAATGCGCCAAACACGTATGGAAGAAACCCATATCAACACGCAGTTTTATCGTTTTAGAAAGCAGCTGCATACTGCGGCGAAAAAACTAAATTTAGACGTTGATATTATTGCTAGACGCCGCGGCGAAATTCGCTTGCAGTGCAACACGATTAATATTGCACAAAGCAAAGTAGCTTAAAACCGTTTAACGTGCCCTCGCACTGCTCAATGTGAGCAAGCGCAACTAATGAATCGCCCCTTGGTTGCGCTTTTTTGTGTCTGAAATTTGACTATTAAACCGATTAAACAAAACACTTTAAAAATAAATTCCAATTGTTAAAGTGTCATACGACAAACCGAAAGAATAGTCATTACACAGTAGAGTTTAAACGGCAGTCTGTTGCAACGCTGGTTATCATGTGATCAGAAATAAATTACGCAAACAAGGCTTTAACGTAATACTTGTAGCATTCGGAAGTTGATGGCATCCCCACCATGAATTAATCACGAACTGTCATAGCTAAGCCAAGAGTAAGGTAACGAAAACTGAAGTCATCTTCAGAACAGCTTTGCCTTCTGTGTGCTTCTTGCTTTTGTCACGGCTGTTTGTACTCGATATATACTTACTTTAACTTTTCTTAATAATTCCAATTTTTTTAGTATCTATATTAATTTGATTTAGGTTTAAAATTAAACACAAGGCGTATTTATCTGTAAGTTTGCCGTCGATATAACAAATTAATAACTATTAAATTAGATTAAAAATTGCTTAAGGCTCTAATAAAGGTACAATTACGGAATTCTAATAGTTCATATTAATAAGGAAAGTTAATGACTATATTAGTAAAAGGCACTGCAGGGTATATAGGATCACATACAGCTCTGCAATTATTGAAACAAAATTATTCAGGTATGTTGCGAAACAGCTTGAGTAATTCAAGTCAAAGATTTCTCAACAAACCCTCGTAGATTTAGCTATTTCACAAAGAGACAAAAACTCATTGAATTATCAGTGAGCTTAGCCCTTTATGTTTAAAATTTGCAAATTCTTTATTGGGGTCGTACTGATCAAAATATTGAATCTTATACTTATCATCAATGTTTGTCTGTTATGGCCAAAAACGTGGACTTTTTAGTTGTTAGTTGTGCTGGGAATGCGCAAACAATATCACTAATCAATAAGCAGGTTTTTGCAAATCTTAAACCTTCGGCTTTTGTTGTTAACGTTGCTCGTGGCTTTGTCATCAATCAAGCCGATTTGATTGATAGTTTACAAACCAATCAAATAGCAGGTGCTGGGTTAGATGTATTTGAAGATGAACCCAATGTACCTAATGCCTTATTAAACATGGAAAATGTCATAGTGCAACCGCATGCAGGTTCTGCAACACAAGAAACGCGTAGCTTTATGTTTTGGCAAGTAGCGAACCACCTAGTGCAATTTTACAACAGACATTAAATCAAAAAATAATCACTTAGTTAAAGTCACTAACTGAGCTAATTGGAGTATAGAAATGGATATTTCAGGTAAAGTAATATTTATTACAGGTGGTACAGGCGGCATAGGTTGGGCCTTGACCAAAGCATTAAGTAACAAAGGCGCAAAAAAAGTTTATGTCACCTATTTAAACGATAGAGATTTAGATTTTGAACCATTAACTTCTCCCACTTTGATTGAACCTATAAAATTAGATGTCACTCAACCAGAATATGTGGAAGAGGCAATTTTACGGTGTTCAGATGCGGATATAGTAGTTAATAATGCAGGTGTAGAATTTGCAAAGTCATTTTCAGATGCAGATACACTTAAAGCAGCAGAGTTTGAGATGCGAGTAAATTATCACGGTACTCATTATGTATCACATTATTTCCTACCTCATCTTAAGGAAAAGTCAGAGGCATTACTAATCAATGTGTTATCAATAGGTGGTTTCGTTTTAGTTAATAAATTAGGTACTTATTGCGCATCAAAAGCTGCAGCTCATTTTTTAACAAAAGGTCTACGATTAGACTGTAAAGATTCAAATGTGACTGTTATGGGTGTTTACCCTGGTTATGTAGACACTGCGATGACACAAAACTTAGATGTCGAAAAAGTCACACCAGAGTCAATCGCCAATTCAGTGATTCAAGGCATTGAAAGTAATTCAGAAGTCGTATTCCCCGACCCTATGTCTGAAAGCTTAAAAGATAAAGTTGTATGGGATAATGCAATTTTTGAAACCTTAACAGATTAAAAAACAACTGATAAATCAAATGCTCACATAATTGACTTAGTATGTATAAGTGCAATGACACACAGACATTCGTTGCCTTCATACTTTTTACTAATGTCACCGTGAGCATTTAAAAATATAAATAACCGCTTTGATTTTATAAACTCCAATACAGATGCAAAACTTATAAAGCATTTTACTAAATCCTAAACCCTTACTCGTATTTATAAAGTCAGCTCCAAAGTTAATGGTATAAGACTACATTTTCGCTATCAGGCTGTCTGTTCCACTAAAAATTCCGTCGGGAATACGTTTTTTTTCAGCTGACTGTTGCCACTTTTTTGAGGTGCGACAAAAGTATCTCTACCTATTTTCGACAATGACGTGTTACTTGCCGCACAAATTAGCCAATTAATTGAAAACGAATCCTTATTTTTACAAGCTAATCTCAAGGTCGCAGATGTCGCTCGTCACTTAGATGTGCCTGAATACCGTGTTAGCCGTGCGTTAAAAGCGCACATTAGCAATAAAAATTTCAATCAGTACATAAATGGGCTGCGTATTGCGCACGCCAAAGAGTTATTGGCCGATACGACTAAACAAGATTGGTCGGTACTAGTGATTAGCCTTGAAAGCGGGTTTGCTTCTGTAGGGCCATTTAGCCGCGCGTTTAAAAGCGAAACAGGTATTACTCCCAACTAATTTCGCCAAATGCATTTGAGTGATGCGTTAGTTAACGCAAGTTAACAAGCACGATTGTTGCTGCGGGTGTTGCTAATAAATTAAAAAGGGCCTGAGCCCTTTTTTAATTACGATATGGCAGTTGAAAATAACGGTCGCTGTTTTACCAATACAATACGAATAATAATCGCGCTTAACGCAAAGATTTGCCAGTCGGGTACATCCAACGCAAAGGTGTAGCGCATCAATGCCAGCAAACCAAAATAACCAATCGCCGCGTATTGCAGCCACAACCAAACAAATGGCGTATTGTTTTGCCTGCACCCTAAGCGCTTGCCAACTTTAAGCCCAGCAAGAGTAAATAGATACACCACAGCGCCCACCACAAGAAATGATGTCCAGACAAACACGGTTTGCCACTCAACTACTTGCGCCGACTTTGCAGGCCCCGACCAAAGCGCATCCCAACTTACCGCAACAATCAACGACCACGAAATGGTCGCGACCAGCGGATCGGTTTCATCATCGGCAAATATCTCGTGATATAAATACACCGCAATAAAGCCAATTGCGACAATACCCAACATCGGCGTTAGCCAAGGCAGCCATTTGATACCGTAAAAACTCAGTAAATAGCCACACATAGGTAAAAGTGTGTGTGAGCCAACCACGCCGGTGATCCATTTCGTGCGTGTTTTACGGCACGTAAGCTTGGTACTATAAAGCGCTGTTACTAGGGCTACATCCATGCCAATTGCTGCGCCCATCAGTAAACACGCAATAAGGTATTCAGCGGCGAACTGCATTGTCTTCACCCATTAACCATGCAAGTCTAATATCCCACTTATGGTGATGCTCAGGCGCAAGTGGCGCTTGCTTGTCATCAACCTGTTCAAGTACATTTTTGGCTTTGCTGATATTGGCATCGCGACCAAATAAGAAGCTTTGCTCTTGCACTATGGTTTTATAGGCTTTGTTGAGTTTAAGCGCGCGCTCTTTTGACGGCATAATCAGTTCATAAATGCTGCTAAGGTTAGCAACTTTATCGCGTTTTACTGCGCCATCACTGTCGAACCAACGCAGTAACATTTCTTGGTTTTGCCTAAACTCATCACCGCCGCCAACGCGTTGTAGGTACGTTAAGAACTCCCCTTGCGATTCGCCTAGCGTAGGAACATCTTTTTGCGCTTTTAAGTCGATATAACGCCAACCGAGTTTGCCTTCCACTTTGCGTGGAAACGAAAAGGTTTGGTCTATAGTCGTGCCAACGGTTTTATGACAGCCGTTACAAAACATCAGCTCTTGATAATGTTGCGGGCGAAGTTTGCCTTGTTGGTCTTCAATATAACCATTAATGGTCCAACTAAAGCCGTTATCAATACCGCGCTCGCCAATTGAAATGGTTTTAGGTAATTGCTCAAATTCTTTTTCTTTTGCCTCAAGCGTGTATGCACCGCGCAGCTTGTTGGCTGATTTGAATCCGTGCTTTTTCATATAACGCACTTCTTTCATGCGCGGGGCATTGTAAATTTCGCCTTGTTCGTCAACCCCTAAATAACGCACTGTGTGTAAGAACTCGGTGCCTTTCGGGTACAGCATACTGTGAAGTGGCACTTGTTTAGCATCACCCAAGTAGTGGCTTTGTTTGTTGATTTGCGTAACTTTGCTAAGCGTGCCGTCGTTATTTAAATCAACATTAATAATACGCTCGTCAATTTCAGGGGTAGAAATTGTTGGCAGCTCTTTAATTGCCATTTCTACCAAACTTAAGTTGGCAAAATACACATCAAGATTAAATTCGCCGTTTATTTCACGAAAGGCGTTAGGCAAGCGGATCATCGCATCACCGGTTGAGCCATTTGTTGGCCAAAAGGTACTTGGAAACGGCTTGTAGTTAAATGCAACCCAATGACTGTTATCTTTTGCAAGCCCTTGCTGATTAAAGGCTTTTTCAGGGTACGCCAAATTATTGATAAACATTGCATTGGCTTGAGGCGATGTAGGATGAGTGTGTGCAAACTGACCATAGTTATCTTGATTAACGTAGGCCAAAATGGCGTCGTCACTGATACCTTTAATTAAGTCAGAGCGATCAATAAACAGGTTTTTCCAACTGTTGTTCATGCCTTCATCTGAAAACTGATAATCGCCCTGTAAGTCGCCGTCATTCATAATATTTGGGCGTTTTTCGCTGTGCTTATAGGTTTGGTGGCAGGCATAACACGGGTTGTTTTTGCCTTCGGTTTTGGTGTAACACTGCGGTGGGATCACCGCCTCGGGGTTATAAATTTCATTGTGTTTAATGTAATCGAGCGCGTTATGACTGGCATTTTGTTTGTTTGCAAAAACACAAAAACTCGCAAACGTTATAAACGCAGCAAGTACAAGGTTTAGGTATTTCATACTCATTCTTCCAACTAAATGAGAAGTGCTTATACCAATTCTGTTAAGTATGTGATCAACAATAGAACTGGATAAATGAAATGCTAACAAGGCAGAATTTTTCTTATGTAGTTGTTCTACATTGATAAATTCTAACGCAGTTAGCATGATATTTAATCCGCTAGCATAATCAGCTACTTGAGTGAACTGGTATTATTCACTTCTCTTAAAACAATTACTTACTTTTTCACAGGCTCATAAAGCCAAAGCGTATTGTTTTCTTGGAAACCGTCTTCACCAATGATGATGCGGCCGTCGTCCATTACGATAACGTTATCTGGTTGTGAAAGTTGGTCAACATCACAACGTGCTGCACCTGATAAGCTGCTGCGGTATGTTGAACCCATTACTAATGGTTCGATGCGGCTGATGTTATACCCTTCTTCTAGTTTTGCACGATAAACACCACCACAATCTTTAACACGGCTTGATAGCTGAATATCACCTTCGTTATCAATTAGCGTGTTATCTAAATCGGCAATTGCAAGGTACACGTACGCATCACGTACATCTTCACCATCAATGGTGTTTACGCCTTCAATTGCTTCTTGTGCTCGTTTGGTATTAATTGAAATACCTTCAAGCTTACGCCATTCTGCTGTTGCCCCTTTTAAACGTGCTGCTTGACGTGACTCTAGGAATACCGCTCGGTTATCCATCGGCTCACCCGCAGTCACTTTACCGCCGCCATTGGCAACCGTTGGGTAAGTTGCCGCGCCATTTGCCCACGCTTCCACGTCAGCCATGGTCATGTAGTTTGACTCGCCCTCAACGTATTGATCGGTACCAATACCGTCAAAATCAGCAATCCATGCTTCAATCATTGTATTATCGCCGTGACCAAGTTCAATCCAAGCTACATCAAAACCTGTTGTCGCAGGGTCATTCTGACCAACGTCTTGGGTTAATTTAGCACCGTAAAGCGTACCTGCACTTAAATCTTCTGGCGTATCGGCAACAAATTTAAATAGCACACCACCTGTGTCATCTTGCGATAGGTACACCGTTTTACCATCTGGCATTACCGTTGCGTTTTCATGTTCAAAACGACCTAATGCGTAGTGCTTAACGACCATTGGCTCATTTGATGTTGGGTTTTGTACTTCGGCAATATAACCATAGCGATACGGGTTTGGCGCATCCGGAGCAGTAAGTTGCCACATGTAACCAATCATATCGCTGCTAACAAGCGCTGGGTTGTTCCAGTTTGGATTAGTTGTTGTGTCTACTTTTGAATCTACAATCCACTCTTCAGATGTGAGCGGTGTATTCCAAGGTGTTACTGAACCAAAACAGTTTGCCGCTGTACCTTTTACACCATCAAAATCAAGCATCATGGCATCAGTAACTGTCCAGCTGCCTTGGTTATCTTTTTCAAGCGCCATACGGCTCATTCCACCTGGGTACATTTCCCAGTTAGTGAATAAATAGCCTTTACCCGCACCTGTTTGAATAAAGCCGTTAAAATCTGGCATGTCGTTTTCAAGAATAAGCTCATCGCTTACCATCGAATAAATATGGCCTAAGCCTTTTGCTAATTTGCCATTGTAAGTATCGCCCGTTTGGCCGAGGATTTGATATTGGCCGTATGCACTCATTACCGTTTGACGTTCTTCTTCGCTTACTGGTACAGGTGAATCAACCAGCGTTTCAGGTAGGTTATTAAAATTAACACCAGCAAGCACACCCACAGTACCTGTGTGGAATGTTTTACCTGCAGCATTCGTTACAGTGTTGCTATCTGATGGGTGCTGGGCGTTGAAAAATAAATCACCTTCTTGTGATAAAAAGATACCCGTCACTTCAGCGCCTGTTGGCACTGTTGCTAGGCGCGTTAGTTTGCCAGCTGAACCATCGCTACCATTTGTGCCATCTAAACCATCAGTACCATTTTGGCCTGCTGCCCCTGTTGGGCCTTGTGCGCCATCATCGCCATCTGAACAAGCCGTTAGCGCGAGTAATACTGACAGCGCAAGTGCGCTCATTTTTATTTTTTTATGTTCCATTTTATTTTCCATAAGTGACGGTAATTAAATTCGCGCCCTATGGTGTCGCGTTAATATGAAAAATAAGTTACTGAATAATTAATAAAAGAAGTCGGTTTGATTACGTTACATGTTTAGCGAACCCATTTAGGTTTAATTTAGGCGTACGCATTAAACTCAACGTGCCAGCCTTAGATACAACACAGAATTGTGCTTGAAGTAGGTGTAAAGATGAGAGTAGCTTATGTGGAATGATGTTCTGTGTAACTATTCTAAATACCCATTTATCTGGAATGCAAAATGAGACTCTTTCGAGTGGATACTAGAACACTACTTTTCAGCACTTATTTTATATCTAGTCACAATGAGCAAATATCGATCGTTTACATACATTCAATTTATTTCTTATAACTTAATTGATTTTTCAATAGATTAAGATTTTGTTATTTTGCTTTTTTAGTATTTTACAAGCTAAACAACTTTGTAAAGCCTGACTTGTGAACTTTTATACGTTTGAGGGATAAACAGTGAATGATATTGAAAGAAATAAACTAATAAAAACAAGTTGGCAATTGCATAGTTTGGTAGAAGATAGTTACCTCAATAACTCCGCCACCAAGGGAGATGAAGAGTGGCTAGAGAAGCAGCGTATTCTGTTAGCAGATATGGCAATTCATTTATTACAAACAGCTATGAAACCAGGAAGCATAGAACTTGATAAACTAAAAAATAATCTTCACTCCATTTTGACCATCACAGATCAGTTTTTACCGCACTCTGGACTCAAAGAAGCAACAGATAAACTTTACGAATAAATATAGAAGTTAATAAAGTGGTAGGACAAAAACCAGTTGGCTTTGTGGTGCCTGACAAATGTTAGTAAACTATTTATTACCGTTTATTTGGGGGAACACGAATGTCAGTTGTAGGCTCTTCGCGAAAGTACCCCTCTGATTTTAATTATGTTTCTGACGGAAATAAGCAAAAGCTAACATAGATAAAACTTGAATCAGCATGAAAAGCGCAAGACCTGTTCCTATTTTTATTGTTATATTACAATATGATGCCGAATCATAATGGTTCTTAATTTTACAGGGATTTAAAATAACAAATGTTTAGAGCTTTTTTATTATGTTGCATTTTAATCAGTGCGAATTCAGCTTATGGAAATACACCGCCCTATTTCACCGAAGACATTGATCTCGAATACCGAAAACTGCTTAAACATGCTAACGAGATGCTGCCTAAAACAGATAAACAGCTAGCTTATCTTCCTTCATTTTTCCCTTTCAGTTTGCTAGACATTCATCCAACAAATTTCGTCAACAATAACGATAAGCAAGCCTTTGCAAATTTTAATTTTGGAGTATTAGGAAGTAGATTTTTGAATATTAGTGAGAAGCAGCTTTCAAATTTACCAAGTATTTCAATATGTAAGAAGCAAAAATGTACAAAAGAAAGAATTGAGCTGATAAATCAGTTTTTAGTCGATTCAAAGAGCGAATTAGAAATGTTGAGGCAAAATACAAATCTATATATTGTCCAGCAAACGGCACCTCATGTTTTTCGCGTCAATAATACGTTTTATAGTCCAACACAGCTTATTACCTACTACCCAACCAAACAAGCAGGATTTATTCCTTCTGGTGACTATAAACTGTCCAAGCCAGAAGATGCTCCAAATCTACTAGCATTATCTGAAGTTACCAAGGCTCTTAGAGACATAATGGCGAAGTATAATGTTGCTGCAATCGCGAAGGCAAATGAAGAAAGTATCAACATAATCTTTGGAGGGATAAGTGATAACCATTGGGGAGTCGTAATTAACCACAAATCAAATATTCCAAATTCAGGCGATTATAACCATATAGGCTTGGAGTATAATATTGTTCAAAAAGTCTCCGATAGCAGCTTTTACTATCAAACAAACTAGGCGCTCTTTGTGGCCATTTTAGAAAATAACCCTTTGAATTAATTTATGTATTCAGCAGTAATGAGCGAAAGGCTGACGTACAATAACTTATTATTAACGATTCAGAAATCAAAAATGGCCTGAATGTTACTAAATAACCAGCCTTATAATTTAGATTCCTACAAAATTACATGGCTGATTCTCTAACTTGATAGGTGGTGTTTAATAAATACTATTGATTACCTATTTTCAGAATAGATCTTAGAGGCAATCTTCCAGCAATTCGCAGTTTTAATTAAAGACCAACTGACAGATCCTGTTGAATATAATTTATCGTCGAGTAAGAACTCATATTTATAAAAAATACTGGCGACATTGCCATCAGTGTTTATTTTGATATCGGACATTGTTTCTTCAAATTTGATACCTGAATTTACAAGCCAATTGGTAAAACCTGGTACAGCGCCATATACAAGACCTTCATTACTTGGAAGATTTCCTTGTCTTTTGGCAGGATTAACACCAACCCAAGGTATTGAATAGGAGAGAAACAAATTTAAAAACGCTTGCTCATCTTTTTGTGACACTGAGGTTTGATAGGTTTCAATCACATCGTTTAAGTTAGGGCATGATTTAGATTCAGTTTCTTTGGCAGAACAAAAGCTACTAAATATAATAATTATTAGAATTAAAGAATTGGCAAAAAACTTCATAACTTTTCCTTGTTTGATTTAATAATGAATGGCTAAAAGTAAACTTTATTTGATCTAATGTGAATTTAAATTTATTGTCTCTAATAGTTTGTTAGGGAGAACATAAATTGAAAGTATTCATAAAAAACAAAGTATTAATAACTCTTGGACTGTTATTCTTTACCTCTTTAAGCGCTTATTATTACATTCATAATCAAAGCAAATATCAGCAATTTCTTATAGCTTCTCTCCAAGACAACGACTTCTTCATCTTTTCAACGTCACAACTCTCTGGTGAGCCAAAAACACGCTTTGATTATGCTATTGCGAAGATAATCAATATAAATGATTCAGAAGTTAGTTATCAAATAGGTTCAACGAGTTATCGATATAAAAAAGATCTTATTAAGGCTATTCGACTCGACACCTTAATGATTGACAATTATTTTTTAAATGAAATCAGAACCCTTAGTATTTCAGAGCTACAAACATTATCAGAAAATGGATCAATTATTGAATTAATGAGGCCTACAGGGCGTTATCTTTTTGGCGGTCTCGTTTTAGAAGAACAAAAAATGAAATTGATACAACCCACTTACAACCTACAAGAGTTTAATGAAAGTGCTGTTGAATCTTATCAATTGGGAGATATTGATACAGCCTTTGCTTTATTTAAGAAAGGGGCTGAATCAGGTGAAACTTGGGCTCAAATTAATTTGGCAAATATGTACATTGATGGTGAAGGTACAGATAAAAATATTGGTTCAGCTATATATTGGCTAAATACCGCATATGAGTCAGGAAATCCTGATGCACAGCCTAAATTAAAGTTGTTATGCCAAGAATACAACCATTTGAACAATGAGATTTGCTCTCGTATTTTATAAAAATTGTCTAACTCAATTAAGCTCGCAAACTAGCTCGCCCTACCAGCAAGCATTCACCAAGCGTTGTCCGTGCTGCTATTTTTTGCAGTAACAACGCATTCTTCCCACGTTTAAGAAAACGCTTTTATTTTCTTAAACTAATGAAGTTGTACTAACTCTTTGCTAAATTTTTTCATCACGGTAAGCAACACGCCCTGCTCATTAACATCGCTGACATAACGTGCAGAGTCTGACAACTGAGCAAGCGTTTGCTTTTTATGAGTCGTTAATGAGTAGCTCCACAGTTCGTGCTGAGCGTTTATACCATAAATTTTATTATCAAATAGCGCAAAATAGGGGCGTTCAAACTGCCCTTTCGGTAAATCAAGGGTTTGCGCTACACCATTTTTTACATAATAAAATACAAGCTCATCATTTAAATAGACATAGCTTGTTTTATTTATCATATGCGCCCAATACACGGGCTGCGTGCTCAATGTTTGATATTGCTCTGATGCTATGTCGTACACATAAAGCGCTTCAAGCCCGTCATTTCGCCCTTTTAACAGTAAGTTATTGTCACTTGTCCACTGCAATATTCCACTAACTAAAAAAGGTATGTTTATAACTTGCTTTTGCCCGTTAAGCGCAACCAGTTCAATTTTATTATTAGTTAAACTCGCAACGTGTTTACCGTTTGGTGACCACACTGCCGATTTTCCATACATAGAATCCGTTTGTTTTGGCAGTAACTGGGCTTTTGAGTTTTGATTTTGGTGGTGGCTCAACCAAATTCGGCGTACACCTTCACGTTTCGAACTCCATAAGATTAAATCACCAGACGGTTGAAAACGTGCCATATCATCACTCGCGTTTGAGCGCGCAAGGGTGAAACTAAGTTCGTTAATAGGTTTATCATGGGTCATTTTATCAAACGGAATATAGGCAATATCAGTGTCGGCATTTATTTCCGTCGCAATCACAGATTTTCCGTTTGGGTGGTAACTTGGCGATTGCAAAGTAAAACGCGATGACGTGAATAATGGTGAAAACACGCCTTTTTGACTTATCTTAAAGATCCCCTGATTTGTGCTCGTAATGAAATACGCTTCTGTGGGGTGCAATTTAATTTGAAACGCAGTATAAGATTCAACATCAGCAGGCAGCTGCAATGGGTATTCACTGAGCTGATTTCCCTCTCTATTTAGATGGATTAAATAGTGCTGCTCCTGGCGATTTATGGCTAATAATGAATATTGCTGAGACGCATCATTATAAGTGAAACTATAAATTTCTTTATCTGCGTTTGAATATAACAACTTAGGTTGCTGGTCATCACGACTAAGCGTATAAAGCCCCATTACCCCTGCTCGTTCTTGCAATAAAACCGCTGTTTCATCGCTTATCCAATTCACCTGTCGAATAAAGTTTGGTGCACAATCGAGTAGCGGCGCTGCCTCAAAAGGTGAGTTTGGTAATGTGTCTAAGGTTATTTGTGCGACTGACCAACAAAACTCTTGGCGTACCGGCTTGTTATTTGTTGGGCATAAATTTCGCTGAGAAAACACCAAATGTTTACCATTAGGCGACCAATTCGGCTGGCCATATACTCCCGCTTTTTTGGTTAACTGGTGCGATTCGAATGTTGTTGTGTCTTTTAACCAAATTTCACTTTCACATGCATTAATGTTCTTTAGATACGCAATGTAACGACCACTTGGTGAATAACTCGCATCAGATTCGTTGTCGTCTGTATTGGTAACCGCACTCACTTTAGAAAAAGCATGGTGGTTTTCGTCATTAGAGTGCGACAAAAAATTGATTAACAAGACGGTAGTGAAAACGCATAGCATTGCCACTAGATATCGTGTAGCTAAAAAGACACGCGGTATTTTTCTCTTAACGATTGGTATTTCAAGGCTATACCCGCTTTTTGCATGAGTACGGATGACTTCCTGCTGACTATCATTAAACACTTTTCGTAATTGCGATATACACCGTTGCAACGTATTGCTCGTCACTACGGTATTTGGCCACACTTCTGCCATCAAACTTTCAAAGGAAACAACTTGCCCTTGTTGCCTTGCTAGCACATGTAATACCGCCATTACTTTTGGCTGCAAATTAGTGGTGTTGTTTTTATAGGTAATTTGATTGCGTGACAGGTCAATAAAATAATCACTTAACCAAAATTGCTGTTTATTCATTCAAATACTGCAAAAATCAGTGAGAAATCAGGCTAAAATCAGTACTTAACATTCTGTTTATAGCGGAAAATTCTTATCGTAGCATAAGTTTAAAAACAAATTGAAGGAAGCTTATGATCCGTTTATGTTTACTGTTAATTTCACTATTTAGTGCAAGTAGCCAATCACAACAAATAACTAATGAACAACTTACTGTCGGAAACAAAATAACAATTCAATCTGAAGTGTTGAAGGAGCAACGCGAACTACTCGTTTACTTACCAAAAAACTACGATGCAACTAACAGGTACCCTGTAATTTATGTTCTTGATGGTGAGTTTTACTTTATACCGACCATTGGGGTAGTAAGCTCTTTAAGTGCAACAAAAGCGATTCCAGAGTCAATTGTTGTTGCAATTCCAACCAGTATTCGCGTTCGTGATTACTTACCTCCCATCAAAGGCGAAGCGCAAAGTAACCAACAACAATTTATCAAACAAAAGTTTCCCCGTTTCGGTGGTCAGAAAAATTTCAAACCTTCTTAATGACAGAAGTGTTTACTTATATCGACTCACATTATTCAACCTTGCCAAACCGGACTTTAATTGGTCATTCGAATGGGGGCGTTTTTAGCTTACATACTTTGTTGTCTAACCCAGACCTATTTACTAATTATCTTGTAATTAGCCCTGCGCCATGGTGGGGAGACGCTGAGATTGACAGTAATTTTGCGTCTATTAAAGAATTAACACTGGCAAAAAACCTATTTATCACACTGGCAAGTGAACCTGGGCGATACTATGCCCACATGATGCGTATTCTCGCTAACTTAAAAAGCCATGCACCAAATTCATTTCAGTGGCAATATCAACATTTGGCTGAACACACCCATGAGTCTTCTGTCTACCCTGCAATATACGCCGGCCTCACTTACCTCTTTAACGACTTCAAATATAGTCCAAGTGAAGAGCTTGCAAAATACGGCGATGTATCACCGATTATTGACTACTATGAAGGGCTTTCTAAAAAGTATGGTTATACGGTTGATATTCCGCACAGCGTGCTAGCACAATTTTCATCACAGCAACTAGAATTAGGCCGCAATGAACAAGCGTTCGAAACATTAAACTACTTTGTTAAACACAACCCTAAAGTAGCCTATGCACATCAAAGTTTAGCCTTCGCTTATATGCGAGCAGGGCAATACTTAAAAGCAAAAGAGGGGTTTTCACACGCGCTAACGCTGTATAAAAAAAATGGCGGTACTGATTATACTGTGGTCGATTTTTTAAATAACATGATTAGTGACGCAAATACCAAGCTAATGCATTAAGTTAATACAAAAAAAGCGCCAGATGTCATTGGCGCTTTTTTTCTAGCATTTTGATTTATCTAACTATAAGCACCGTTAGTTAAAGGTAATTGACCAACTGTTTAGTGTGCCCGTATCTTTACGATAGTTGTCTTCTACGCGTAGCTGCCACTCGCCGTTTGCAACCGATGAGGTTGATACTGCGTATTGCGCTTTTACGTCATTAGCAGAGTCTGAGCCATTTTTACTTTTAAGCGTAAACTCATTGCCGTCGGGAGCAATTAACACCAAACTAATATCACCGCGATAGGTATGGGTTATATCTACATCAACCGTAATAGTGTTGGCACTGCCAAAACGCGTTACCGCTAAGTTTGATGTTACTGACGCGTTATCTGGAATTGCCGTTGATGTCGTATTGGTAAATACTGACTGCGCAGGCTCAGTTGGTGTTGTGCTATCACCTTCAAATGTTTGACCTGAATTTACTTTATTTGATGTAGCCGATGCCAAGTGCCAACTAAAGTCACTATACACTTTGCCTGTACCTTTAAGCTGTAACGACATGCCAACTGCGGTGCTGGTATTTTCAGCCATACCAATATCTGTCGATGTTAATCCATTAGCTGGGCCATCTGTTGCTGTTAAACTGCCTTCGTAGCTTAAAAATTGCACCACTTCGTTTTTCGAATTTATCAGTGCGAGGCCATCAGCCGCGCCATTTTGCAAACCTGCAATCGCAAAAAATTGCGTGCCGAAACCGCCCTGCTGATCTGCAAGTACGCCCGATAAACTTACGGTTTTATAAGCGCTGCCACCATTGCCATTGTATGCCACCAGCGACCAACCGCTCAAATCAATGCCCGCGGCACCTGCAATTTCAACACCTTCGTTTACGTCGGTGCCGTCATTGTCATAATGAAGCTCGTTAATCCAAGGCGTGCTGTCACTTGGTGTGGTCGGTGTGCCAGTATCAGGGCCTTCACCTGAACAACTGCTTTCAAATACACATGCAACAAATTCTGGATGGTCAATAAATGGATTGCGATTACCTTGATGCTCAAAGATTGCGTCGTTTCGGCGCGTTTCAAAACTGTCTACGGGATCGGCTTTATGCCATGCCAGCAAAGTTGATTTTAGTCCCATGTAAGCAATCGCTTCATTGCCACCTGTTTTTGAGCCCTCAATTAACATGCGGTCATCGGTCAGAATAAGGTCAGGTTCTAACACCCCTGTGACTGAGTGACTACCACCTTCATAACGCACTGCTAAGTACATAAGTGCACGCGCTACATCACCACGGCGTGCAGGCCACGTTTGCCATGCTCCCGTCGCACCCGAACCCAGCGTTAAGTTAATATCATCTGAGCCACCGCCGCGATTATTGTTAAGCTCCGTTGCTTTTACAATGCACGCTGCATCGCTGCACGTTGCATACGGTTTATTACTGCGGCTTGAGTTATAACTGCTATCGGCAATAAACAAATGGTGCAAATCTGTGTAAGGGTAATTATTGCTGCCGTCACTTGGAAAGCCGTACGACTTTGGCCAACTGTGTTCGCGATTATACTGAGTGTTGCCGCCGCCAACTTTTGCATAGCTCGCGTTTTTATACACATCAATCACGTTATTACTATTTGCCGGATCTTGATCCGCAATTTCCAGTACATCCCAAGTGTCGGTGCTTGATGAGGTATACGGAATTTTAGTATGCCCTTTAATGATGTTATGTAGGCTTTGTTTTAGGTTAGTTGGCGAAGATTGATCAGCCGATTGATAGTAATTTTCAGGTGCTGCTGCCAGCGATTGTGTTGCATAACTTGCAACAATAATTGATGTTACGATTTTTAAGCGTGAGAGATTCATGGTTATCCATTTGTTTTTATTAAAAATTCAAATCAATACCATCCTTTGTATACTGCTTCCTGTGCAACTTTTTGAAATTATTGCCGCGCTACTTTAAAGTATTATTTTTACAATTTCCTTACATTTAGAGTCAAAACTCTATTTAAATCTCGATTGAGCCTGCTGTAGGCCATACAGAGCAAGGGGTTTGCAGCTTCGATAACAAATGTAAACAGGAGGTAAAAATAGTTGTTTAAAATTTCTTCAAACTGTGTCATTAATTTGTAATCAAAAACGGGTAAACCAAAAGATGAGCATATAAATCATCGGTGGCAATATGATGACAACTAAACGATACCTAATTGAATTTGCGATCAGTGAAGATGACAGCGTGTCACGTTATGTGGCAGGGCCTAATCTATCACTTGATGGCGTAACCGCGTGGGCAGAAAAACTAGAGCAAGAAGAGGAGATTTTTGAATCGTTTACGATTAAAGATGTATCTGACTAGCAAAGACAACTGCCCTAGCGCGCATTGAAAGCATTCTGAACTTGGCTAAACTTGAAGTATGCCAATATCACGTCGTTATTTTATCAAATCGTCGAGCGCGCTTGTTGCAAGCTCGCTTTTTCAGGTTGGCTATTTAAACGCAGCAACAACCCTACCAAATGCCGACGATTTGGCACAAGACAACGAAATTAAACAGCGCAGTGAACACACCTTAGTATTCGCATCGCCCTATCACACCTCAGATGCCTCATTCGTTCCACATTTACACATCGAGTTTAAACGTAATATTCAAGCCCTGTCACAAGGCAAGATATATGTTGATATTCAAGGACAAGGGGCTATGGGTATTGGCACCGATCTTATGGCTGCGGTATCGCGCGGACGCGTTGATGCAGCACTTATTTCGGTTGCTAATTTATCGCGCGCGTTACCACTTCTAGATATTCTAAACATTCCATTTTGGGCAGGTGACAATCAAGCCTTGTTAAATCTCATCAGCTCACCATACTGGCAGCAAAACGTCATTGAAAAAATAGCAAAGCAAGGCAAATTGGCTATTTTATATCACTACATTACAGGCGGGCGCACACTCAGTACCACAAAACGCACAAACACAGTTATTAAGGTCCCTACCGACCTTAAAAATAAAGTCCTGCGCATACCCGCAAGTAAGGTGCTTAAACACTTTTACAGCATGACCGATGCACATATTGTTGAAGTTAATTGGGCAAACGTGGCAGCAATGGCACGCGTAGGCAAGTTTCACGTGCTCGACCCCGGAATAGTTGGCTTGTATGCAGGTCCTAATAATTTACGTGACGAAATCGCCACCATTACGCAACTTAATTCTGTGCCAGATACTTGGGTCAACGTAGTCAGTCAAAAATGGCTTAACACCTTACCGCGAACGCTGCGTTTAGCAGTGAACGATGCCGCTGAAAAAACCTTTTTATCTCAGCTAAATAATATCAGTCACATCGAATCAAGCTGTGAACAAGAGTTTATAAAGCGCGGCTGCACCGTGTTTAAGCCAGATCAGCCAACGATTGCCTTATGGCAAGACCAATTTGGTCATCATCGCCATGAATGGCGCGACATTAAAGAATCACTGCTCGGCTCAAGTAATGAGTTTTCTAAATTATTAGACGCAACTAAAGTCCCGAGTAAACATAATTTGGGTTAGGGGAAACACAGCTTTTTATTTGCCGTGCTTTTTACTTAATTAGTGAAAAGCTAAACGTTTAACACGCCAAAAGGCCTAGATTAGTGAGTACCTACTCGCGCCAAAGATTGGCTTTCAAGCATCTGTTCAAATTCATTTTGTGGCAAAGGTTTAGCAAAATAATATCCCTGATACATGTAGCAACCTTCGCTGTTTAGCACATCTAACTGTGCCTGTGTTTCTACACCTTCTGCAATGGTGTGCATACCTAAGTTATTGGCTAATTGAATAATGGTTTTAACCACCATATGCGCTCTTTCGCAAGTGGCGCAGTTATCAACAAAGCTTTTATCGATTTTAAGTACGTCGATCGGTAACTGACTAAGTTGACTTAATGAAGAGTAAGCCGTACCAAAGTCATCAAGAGAAAGTGTAAAACCAGCCTGCTTTAATGCGCTAAGAACTTGAATATTTTCTTGCATATTGTCCATCAGTGCACTTTCAGTTTGCTCAATTTCAATGAGTGATGGCGAGCAGCCTGTTTCATTTAATGTTGCAAGCGTTTGCTCAATAAAATCATCTTGTGCCAGTTGAATGGCCGATACATTAACCGCAATACGTTCAAAATGTGCGACCTGTTGCCACTTTAACGCTTGTATGCTGGCTTCTTTAATCACCCAATTACCAATTGCGATTATTTGGCCTGTTTGCTCTGCAATTGGAATAAACTCGCAAGGACTGATAAAACCCAATGACGGATGGTGCCAACGCAATAATGCTTCTGCCGACATAATCACGCTGTTTTTTGCGCATACTTTAGGCTGATAATAGAGTGACATTTGGCCATTTTGTATTGCACTTTTAAGGTCGGTTTCGAGCGTGTAACGGCGTGTAGCGCTTTCGCTAAGTGAAGGTTGGTAAAAATAATAGGTATTTTTACCCTCTCGTTTGGCTTTATACATCGCCAAGTCGGTATACGAACAGAGCGTTTCTGAATCTTGCGCATCATTTGGCATAATCGCGATGCCGATACTTGCGCTTAGCGTGTATTTCTTTTCTTTACACACATAACGCGATTTACTTTGCGCAATAATTTGCTGCGCAAGTGATGTTGCGTAAGGCTTTACATCTTCTTTCGGCAGACAAATAAAGGCAAACTCGTCGCCGCCTGTTCGAAAAACGCGATAATCATCATTAGCTAATGTAGCAAATCGATTCGCTACAAGTTTAAGTGCAGAATCCCCGGCGATGTGGCCGATGCGATCATTTAAGTTTTTAAAGCCATCTAAATCAACCACTAACAGGGCAAAGTTTAACTGTTTATTGTGTTCACATTGACTGATACAACGCGCGAGTGTTTCTAAAAAGTGCTTACGATTAGACAATCCGGTAAGGTAGTCGGTGTAGCTTTCTTTACGGAACAACTTCATTTGATCGCGAGATCGTTTTTGAAAAAATGCCATAATCGTTGCAAAAATCGTAATAAATATCAGTTCAGCGGCATCTTCAAGTACATCTGCAAATATTGCACTGCTAAAAGAAGGAATATAAGCGGTTAACAATAAAAACGCCGCTAAGATAGGAAACAGTGAACCGGGAAACGTCATCACGTAAAGCAGCGGGATCAGAATATAAACTTCTTCAATAACCTCTATATCGAGCTGAAAAAGCGAACCGACAAGCACCATGCTCGCCAGAGAAATACATGCAAAGGCTTGTTTTAATTTGGTACTTTTTACTAAGTATGCTGCCGCAGAAAACCCCGCAAACAGTGTATAGCCAAATTGTGCCAAAACTGGCTGTTCAAATCGGAAAATAACGAATACCGTTATGCACCAAATCGCGAAAAATACCGTGGTTAATAAGGCTGTAACTGAAAAAAACCTCATTGAACGTAACTCGACCTCTAAAAACAATACAAAAGAACCAATAAAAACAGAGTTTCTATGAATTTTTCAGTATTTTATTGTAAATGAATATAAAAATACAGCCGTGCGTTAGTCTAATAATTTATAACATGCCACGACTTGCACAAAAAGCAAACACCTTAGTACTAAGCATTCAAAAACTGGTGCTAACGTGCAGTAACTTATTCAACAAGTAGGTGGGGAAATCTTGTTAAAGCATCGTTCTATCGTCCTGCTCACGCCCCTTACCTACGTCCCTGTAGGCAAAGCTTCCGCGTCCTGCTCACGCCCCTTACCTACGTCCCTGTAGGCAAAGCTTTTATTGGTGGATGAGGTATTAAGTTTGCTCTAAAAAACAACGGAGCTACGCCTAAGAACAATAAATGCAACTCAACAGACCTACAACGTATTGCAATTAGTAGTTATTATCATTAACATCCGCACTAATTTTTACTCAAGTATCGGATCAACCATGTTAAAAACCTCCCTCAGCCTAACCGCACTCTTTGTTTCTAGTGCCGTATTTGCCGACGCACCCAATGCCGAACAGCAAGCCAAAGATATGGAACGCATTATCGTAACAGGCAGCCGTGTTGAAGAACGTTTAGATGAAGTAACAGCATCGGTAGTGATCGTTGATCAGCAAGCACTACTAAGAAACATGGAAGTAACCAATGAATTGCAAAGCATTTTAGCCATTCAGGTACCAGGTATGGGGCCAAACACGGGCACTAACAGTAGTTCAGGTCAAAACTTACGTGGCCGTAGTGCGCTTGTATTAATTGATGGTTTACCGCAATCTACTCCCCTTAGAAATGGTCGTTTAGCAATTCGCTCTCTTGATCCTAGTGTTATTGAACGCGTTGAAGTGATTAAAGGTGCTACCTCAATTTATGGTAACGGTGCTGCAGGCGGTATCATCAACTACATTACTAAAAATGCCGACAGCAAAGACGGCTTTAACGGTAAACTTAATCTTGCGACTAATTTTTCAGCAACCGACTTCGACGACAGCTTAGGCAAACGTGCCGATGTAACACTGGATGGTCGTAACGATAAGTTAAGTTTTGTTGCCAATGTCGCTTATGAAGATAACGGCATTATTAAAGACGCCGACGGCGACCCGCTTGGTTTGCTTTATGGTATGTCTGGCTTTGAATCAAAAAATGCATTTACTAAAATCGGCTACGACCTAACCGATCAAAGTGCGCTGTCGCTTACTTACAACTATTTTGAAGGTCAGCAAGAAACCGACTATATCAGCATCAACAAAACCGTTAACGACGGCGAAAAAAGCTACGCTGAGAAAAACACCAGCGGAATCAAAGCGCCGGGCGATCCGCAAGGGCCGCGTGGTAACCACAACTTAAAGTTACAATACGAGCACGCTGAAATCTTTACCGATACCTTGTTTACCGGTGATGTTTACTGGCAGAAACTTGAAAATGTGTTTTTCTACAGCACTAAATTCCGTGATCCTGAGCTAGGGTTAGCAGGCGGTCAGTCTATGATTGAGTCTGAAAAAACCGGTATTCGTGCAAACTTTAATACTACAGTTGATTTTGATAACACTGCGGCAAGCTTCACTTACGGTATTGATTTACTCAACGACGTGACAGCGCAAACCATGGTAGATGGTCGTGATTGGACACCTGAAATGGACATGGATAACGCCGCGCTTTATTTACAATCAAAGTTCGTAATAAATGATGATTGGGTAGTAAAGGCAGGTCTTCGCCATGAAGAAATTGATGTATCGGTGAATGACTTTCAAACTCTTATGGTGTGTCGCAAAACTTGTAGCGACGTAGTCAATGTCGCTGGCGGCGATATTGAATACAGCGCAACAACCTACAACCTTGGTTTACGTTACAACGCGTTTGACACCTTTATGCCATTTGTAAGTTATTCTGAAGGCTTTGATGTGACAGATTTAGGACGTACCTTACGCACCGCATCTGCACCAAGCATCAATAAAATTGATACAGATGCGTCAATCATTAAAAACTATGAAATTGGTTTTGACGGCTACTACGGCATTTTCAACTATCAGTTTGCCACTTTCATCAGTAAATCAAATATCGGTACCAGCCTTGTAGAAGATGCAGCAACAGGCAAATACGAAAGCGTGCGCTCACCGCAAGAGATCTACGGGTTTGAAGCGGCACTTGAAGCAAAACCAAGCGATACCCTTACACTCGGTGTTAACTACAGCTGGTTAGAAGGTAAAAACACCGATACCGATGAATACCTTAACGGCAGTACGATTAACCCGCCTAAGTTTGCCGCTTATGCCGATGTCACCATCACAAATGACTGGCACGCATCACTTACCATGATGCATGTTGGCAGCCGCGACCGTTTTGAAAAAGTAGGTGACGTATACACAGGCACCAATGGTCCGGTAAGTAGCTACAATGTTGTTAACCTGAGCACTTCATACCAAATAAGCCAAGATTTCAAAGTATATGGCGGTATAGAAAACTTACTTAATAACGATTACTACCCTGCTCGCTCTCAGTCTTACACAGGCAGTGGCTACAATGTGAAAGGCAAAGGCGCTACGGTTAATTTAGGTATTAACTACCTGTTTTAATCAGTAATTAAATTAAAAAAGGCGCCAATAAGCGCCTTTTTTATGTAATTAAAATACCATTATTGTGCATGTGCTAAACGTTTTGTAAAAACCCGATTTAGCCAAAGCGCCAAGAGCATAATTGCCCCGCCAAGCGATAAACGAAGTAAATCTGCATCGCGATTCCAAATCACTAAATTTACAACAATACCCGCCGGAATAAGCACATTATTCATTACCGCAAGTGTGCCTACATCAACCGCTACTGCGCCTTTGTTCCATGCAAAGTAACCAAAGCCCGAGGCGATTAATCCTAAATAAGTTAAAACGCCCCATTGCGTAACTGTTGTTGGTAATTTATTAATATTGCCAAATAAGGCAAAGCACGTTGCCGCAACAATTAAAGCACCCACAAAAAACCAGGCAAATGCTGTTTTATGATCAAGCGATTGTTCGCTCATGACACGCTTATAAAATACTTGTCCGCTGGCAAAGCAAATATTAGCGCCTTGCACTAAGCATAAGCCAAACACAAAATCGCCATCAATGCCCTGATAGCGAATCGCCACCGCGCCAATAATGGCAATAATGGCTACCAGTAAAAACTGGGCGTTAAAGCGCTTTTCTAAAACATCGTTTAATAGCGTGATATAAAGCGGTGTCATTACCGTAAACAGCAGTACTTCAGGCACACTTAAATACAAAAAACTGTGGTAGTAAAAGCCATACATAGCGCCTAATTGAATCGCCCCGATAGCAATTAATTTAAGCGCAAGCGGTTTGGCAATACGGGTAATGTTTAAAAACGGTAAAAACACTACTGCGGCAAGCGCTACACGCATTAGCACACTAAACCAAGCGTCGACTTGTCCTGCCAAGTACACACCGATTAAGCTAAATGAAAATGCCCACAAAATAGTGACTGAGATTAAGTAATTCATGAATAAATATGGATGGTTAATAAAGCTATGTTATTCCAAAGAGTGTAACCAATTCCCCATCACAATGGTATTAAAGACGCGTTTTCGGGCTGGTATTAAACTGATTAATTAAAACGGTGCTTGAAATTAAAACGGTGCTAAAAACCTAAAGTGATATGGTAGCGCCATATCACTTTAAAACGTATTGCGTGCTAAATAAGTATTTACACCCTATTAGCCAATTAATCTTTTTCAAGCACAATACGATAGCGCGCTTTGCCCGACTTTAAATGCGCCAACGCATTGTTCACATCACTCATTTTAAAGGTTTCAATGTGTGGTTTAATATTATGCTGTACAGCAAATTCCAGCATTTGGGCTATCGTTGCCGGACTGCCCACAGGTGAGCCTGATACTTGTTTTTGCCCGCCAATTAAGCCAAACGCACCTAAATCAAGTGGCTCTAGCGTAGCTCCCACAAAGTGTAAGCGCCCTTTTGGTTTTAATGTTGAAAGGTATAAATTCCAATCCAGCTTTACATTAACTGTTGAAATAATGAAGTCGAATTGATTTGCCGCGGCCTCAATTTCACTGCTATCTCGCGAGTTAAGCGTATGGTGTGCACCAAGGCTTTTTGCTTCGTCTGATTTTGCCTCAGATGATGTAAATGCAGTAACTTCACAACCCCATGCATTTAAAAATTGCAGCGCTAAATGCCCAAGGCCGCCAATGCCGATTACCGCAACTTTATCAGTTGGTTTTATATCAAATTGCACCAATGGGTTAAATACAGTAATACCGCCACAAAATAACGGCCCCGCAGATTGTGCATCCATGCCATCCGGTAGCGCAACAACAGCCTTTTCATTAGCTCGCACTTTATTCGCAAAGCCGCCATGGCTCATTATCGTTGGCGTTGCCGCTGCGCATAAGTTTTCATCACCGGTATTGCACGAATAACAGGTTTGGCAATAGTCTGAATGCCAGCCTAAGCCGACTAACTGTCCTTGTTGTAAACTATTTACGTGACTGCCAGTTTCTACAATACGACCAACAACTTCATGACCCGCCACAAGCGGGTATTGTGAAAACCCCCATTCGTTATCGATCATTGAAATATCAGAGTGACAAATGCCACAATATTCAACTTCAATTTCTACCTCGTGATCGCCTAAATCACCTACTTCAATCGTATGTTTTTCTAGCATGCCACCGGGTTCTTTTGCTGCGTAAGCTGTAATCATGATTGGTTTCCCTTAGTTTTTAAATTTGCATAAGTGGGTACTGAACAACACAGTGTGACGATCACTTAAAAGTCGCAATCTAATAATTTCATTGGCTTATCTGCCGCCATCACACATCCTCTTGCCTCATCGCTCGCCGCTTTACACTGCTTCAACATTTGTGAACTGCTCGGCGCTTTATCACCTAAAACACGCTTTGCATGGCTTACCACGGCTTTACATTCAGTTACGGGAACGGGGTCGGCTTTTGAACAGCCACTTAACAATACAATGGCAAAACTGCAACTTAGCGCAAGGGTAACGCTAGACGCGTCGAATTTAAGATGGTTCATAACAAGTCCTGAGAAAATAATCGTTCACTCAGTATAGTCATAAATTGGGGTGGTCAATTCGCTGTTAACGAATATAAGCCCACTTTGCGTTCGCTATTGAGTGGGCTTAGTTACAGGTTAAAAGTTACAGGTTAAAATTTTGCAAGAAAGGTTTGATAAGCAACTTGCACATTTTTACTTTTGAACATTTCGCCGTGACCGGCATTTTCTGCAATTACCAGCTGCTTTTCAGTACTTGTACTTGCGTTAAATAGTTTCTCTGACAAAATTGCAGGCGTTTGTTTATCATCAGCAGCGCCAATCACAAGCAGTGGCCCTACATAGTTTTCACTAAGTACCTGTTTATTATCAACCGAGTAAAACGCATCATCAATTTGCACATCAACAAATACTTTAGAATACCAAGGCATCGCTTCATCTACCCAATCATCCACATTAGTCGCCGAGCCTTGCATGACTAGCCCATCGACCGCTTTATTTTTGGCAAGTTGCGCAGCAATAAAGCTGCCAAGTGAATAACCATGCACAATCACTTTGTCGGCTTTAAGGGATTGCTTGGTGTAGTCGAAGGTAACATTAGCATCGCTGATTAAATTAGCGATTGTGGCAGTGCCTTCGCTCGCACCTAAGCCGCGACGGTCAAATATCACGATGTCGTAATCGTATTCGGCAAGCTCAAGCAAGGCACTGGCGGCCGCTTTTTCAACGCTCATGCCATTGCCGGGGATATACAAAACTGTGTTTTGTGTTTTCTCATTATCTAAGAACACGCCGTACAAAGTAGTGGTTTTATCTTCTGACGGGATTGAGATCACGTTGACATTATGGCGCGGTGTTTGCGCGTTCAAGGTGTTGATAAAGGTATCGCTATAGAGCGTTTTTTCATCATCTTGTGCAATAAAGCGTGACTCTTTAATAGTGGCCGTACAGCCGGTAAGCGCTAATGCAGATGCGAAAAAGACCAGGCGTTTCATATTTATATCCTTATTATTATTTTTAATATAAGAGCATCACCAATATGAAAAGTTCAACATCTTCATGTGTTTAGTTATTAGCTTAGTGGCTATTAAACTCTACTGTTGTAAACCCACTAAGCGCAACTAATCATTCCTTGTTGCAACGCGAATGCCATTTTTATAAAGATAGCGTTTATCTTCTGCATCATATTTTTCGTAATTGCGATGGCTACGCATAAAGGTGTTCACATCTGCACCTTCAACTCGTGATCCATGCCAATAAACAAAATTTGCGTCGCGAATCGCCATATCACGATTAATCACAACCACAGTATTTAAATCAACGCCTTCAATTTTTTTATCTTGAAAATAAACTGCATTACCATCACTTGAGTAACTTGCAAAGCGTTCCAATAAGGTGAAATAGTCAGCATTGGCACCTTCTATTACTTTACCTTGGAAAAATACTTTGCCACCACTTACTAAATAATCATCATTACTCAGCACTTTTAACGGTGTTTGTTTCTCACCAAGTAATTGGTTTTTGTAGTAAATACGCGAATTATCACGACCGTAACTGCCGTGCTCTAGCAATAACGCATAACTGTGCGCATCGGCATTAGGTAATCGGTGTTGTTGATAAAACACCTGACTGGCATCTTTGGCAAAGCCGGCATTATTAATAATCTGAAAGGTTTTAGCATCAGCGTGTGCTACACGGTTTTTGCCAAAATAGACGCTATCATCAAGCGTAAAATAATCGTCATTAAATTGCGTAAAAGAATCGATATTTTGATAAGCAACCGACTCCAACCATACGCTTGATTGCGAGTCGCCATTATCGTTTTGCTGATAACTGGCATCAAACCAATACAGCTTATGCTCGTCATAAATAAACTGTTCATTGAGTGCGTTAACATGTAGGCCCGCAACTTGGGTTTTAATAAAACGATCATCGTGTTTAATAAATACCGAATGCGCATCTTTCACTATGTATTCATTTAAAAGCGCTAACGATGCAACATCAACCGCTTGCGGTACAAAATAATAATAAGCCTGCTTATCATCTTTCGTCCAAGCATCATTTATTATTTCAAAACTAGCTGGATTTGCATCACTAATGATATGCAACGGGGAATCTGATTGTTCAGCTAAGGCACTTTCAGCAACAAATCGCGATGGCACATAAACGTGGTTTTTATCGCGTACAATTAGCTCATTAATAAGTGAAAAAGTCATGTAATCAACTGAACGGGTGATCACGTCTGATTGGTAATAAATATTGTTTTTGTCTTTTGCGAAATCGCGCGCCAGTACTTCAAATGTCTCAACATCAGCCCCTTCAATTAGGGTATTGCCAAGTTCAAACCAATTCCCCATGGGCGAATAACGAATTTGCTGTTTATCGTATGAATAATAATAAGAATCTGATTTGTCTTCGTCGACTGCACCAGAGAACCAGAACGATGGATTAATAAGGTAACTTAACCAAGGTCGGTCATCAGCGCGTAATTGTGATGCAAAACCCAAAAGTACCGCAATAAACACGGCACTTAGCCAGAATTTGCCATTAAACAAGAAATCCATTGCTTGATTAGCCTTTATTTTTTTATTTTTATCCTAATCTAAAACGTAATTTATGTCAGTGTTTATTATGACTAATTTGCATATTTAATGCGCAACTTAGTCGCTTGTTACTGATACTGAAACACGCTTTCTAAAGGCAAATTAAACACAGCAGCAATTTTAAACGCGACCTCAAGCGAGGGGGAATACTTGGCAGCTTCAATTGCCATAATGGTTTGGCGCGTAACGCCTACGCGTTCGGCTAATTCTTTTTGCGTCATTTCGCCATTCATAAAACGCAGCATTTTAATTTGATTAGTAATTTGAAGATCAGCCATATACTGCACTCATTCGGCCTTTAACAAGCTGCATTATATAGTTAACCGCCTCCGATACAATAAACGACACAACCATAATATGCAGCGCAAAAAATGGCAGTTGATGCCCTTTAGCTGGCAGCCAATTTTGCGCCTCAGCAGTGTACTGAAAAATAGCAATGCATACACCTGCTTGCAGCACCCACGAGGCATGCTTATTGGTTAAGTGACAGTATTTTTTATAACAAGCTCCATCACACAACAAATAATTACGCTCTTATCGCATCAAACACCTCTGCCATATTTATAATAAAAACAATAACTGTTATCATTTGCTGTAATTGATTTTATTTCTCGTTTATTTATGGAACATGTTTCGTCAAAAAGCAGTTTTAAAAAGGAAATCTGCTACCGCATTTTAATTGCCGCATTTTTAGGTTATGCACTAACCATCTCGGCCAGTGTTTTAATTTCTTTTCTATTGCCTCTTTCACAAAAGGACGCCGTTGCTGCTAGTTCAATGCTGAGCTTTGCTATTTATACGGGTTACATCATGTACGTATTTTCAGCAAAACATTATCGCAGCGTTTTCATTAACAGCCTGTTAGTACTCGCCGTTAGCGCGCTGGCCAACGCGCTTATTTTTTGGCTGAGAGGTTAATATGAAAAGTGGATTTCGCCAGTCTATGGCGTGGCTTCATACCTGGACCGGCATTTTAGTAAGCTGGCTGCTTTATTTTATTTTTGTTACCGGCACCTTAGGTTATTTCGACAGTGAAATTGATGCATGGATGGCGCCCGAATTGCCAAAAAACACCGCCAATATTGAAACGTCGTTAACAACCGCGCAAACCCATTTGCAGCAATACGGGCAAGATGCCAAAGAGTGGCGAATCTATTTACCACTGGTACGCAGCGAGCCCCACCTGCAAGTGAATTACCAGCAAATAAATGAACAAGGTAAGTTGAGTCGCGTTAGTAAAATACTGGATAGTGAAAGCGGCGACGTACTCGAGCACCGCAAAACAGGTGGTGGACAAGCCTTGTATCGCATGCATTATCGATTGCATTACTTGCCGACCCGCTTTGCTTATTATTTAGTGGGTATTTTCACTATGTTTATGCTGCTTGGCCTAGTTACTGGCATTGTGGTACATAAAAAAATCTTTAAAGAGTTCTTTACGTTTCGCTCAAATAAAGGCGCTACATCTTGGTTAGATGGGCATAATTTAATGAGTGTTTTGAGCTTGCCGTTTCATTTAATGATTACCTACTCTGGCTTGATCATGTTTATGTTTACCTATGTACCGTTTGTTATGAACGCCAGCTACGGCCTAGGTGAACAAGGCAAAAAGCAATTTTTTGATGAATATTATCAACGCGGTGCACCGAATGATGCAGCTGGAATACCTGCCGCCCAATTACCTCTGCCTATACTTTATCAAAAAGCGCAAGATGTATTAACGCAGCATAACGATACACGGCAAAGTTACGCAATGCGTATTTATCACCCTAACGATCTAAACAGCTTAGCGGTGTTTTCCCTTGAACAAACCTCACCAAGTGATGACGGTGCAAAACTTATTTTGCACGCAACTAACGGTGCAACGTTCGCATATACACCACAATTTGAAGGCACGCGTCATGTGCAATCTATCTTTTTAGAATTGCATGAAGGGATTTTTGCCACGCTATCGGTGCGTTGGTTGTACTTTTTAACGGGGTTAACGGGCTGCGCCATGATTGCCTCTGGCATGATACTTTGGACGACAAAACGCCGCAAAAAAGCGCTCTCAAACCCTGCTGGTTTACACTTTAGTTTTAAATTAACCGAAGGGTTAAACATAGGTACAGTGGTCGGATTGCCCGCCGCTATTGCTGTATATTTTATTGCGAACCGTTTGTTGCCTGTAGAAATGGCATCGCGCGCTAATTGGGAAATGCACTGCTTGTTTATAACTTGGTTAGTGTTTTTGCTGCATGCGTGTAAGCATTCTTGGCAAAATCGCGGCGCAGTTGCCTGGTACCAGCAATGGCTTATGGCTGCCGTTTTATTTGCGCTGGTACCAATTACCAACGGCCTAACCACCGAGCGCGGTTTAATTACCAGTATCAAACAAAACGATTGGGTTTTTGCTGGTTTTGATTTAGTTAATCTTGGTGCTGCTGTGCTTTGTATCTGTATTGCAATGCTTGTGAAAAAACACCGTTTAGTAAACGCTGAGATAGCACCAAAGGAAAAGCAACGCCGCGAGGTAGTCGCATGATTTTATTAGTTTCAAGCCTATTAATTTATCAAGCGCTTTGCCTATTTATGTTGGCGATGCCTAAATACACCAAAGTACTCGGTCGTGAGTTCAAACCGTCGTCTCAACAAAGCACCTGGTTCCGCATCGGCGCGTGGCTTTTAATCGCTGTGAGTATCACCATATTAACCCTTGAAAATGGATTTTCAAACGCACTTGTGCTGCTTTGCGGCTTAGTTACTGTGCTTGCGTGTTTATTGAGTGTGTTATTTGAAAAAAAGCCCTTTTACGCGTTAGTGCCGGTTATTCCAAATAAACAGCCATTAAGCGTAGTATTCGCGTTAATGCTGGGGCTAGAACTAACTGGATGGTACTTTATATAACTCGCACGTGGGTTTTCAAACCGCCTAGTCGTGCCTTTTTATGCGCTTAACGCTGGATAATAAAGGCACCTTCAACCCAATTAAGGACTGGTTAACGTATTACTTACAACTAAACTTGCGCCGCGGTTCTTTCTGATATGCGCTAATAATCGCTGCTGATTATTGGGAAATTCATCGGTAAAAGTGCGCGCGTGGCGGCATCCGTTAAATTGCCAAAATTGGCTGTTTTCACCAGCTACTTGATAGAGCGCTTTGCCACGAGTAATGGGGATCAATCTATCATCGTTACAATGGGCAATAATGGTATCAATGTTCACAATTTGCTTAATGTTACTGGCAGGTGAGCGTTCATCACTCACAAGCGCAGGAATACGGCTACTAAACCACTTTGCGATAGGTACATTTGCTACGACATCTCGCGCAAGGTTTTGATAACTTTCAAAGCTTGAATCAATTACTAACAGGTCGAAATAACGCTCAAGTTTGCTTTTGGCCAAACCATCAAGGGCAATCGCGCCGCCCATAGATGTGGCGACAATCACTTTATGCTGATGGGCTAATCCGTGACTGATTTCAAACACAGTTTGTGCGTCTAACGCTAAGTTTTCACGGGTCGGTTTGCCGTTTGACAAGCCGTAACCGGAATAATCAACCAGCATCACATCGTAACCTTCATCAACCAGCCATACTACCTTCTCAACGGTTTGCGATAAATTCCCCCGATTACCATGGAAGTGGATAACAAGCCCTTGCGGGTTGTCACTTAAATGGTGTTGTAAATGCAAAGTGTTGCCAGAGCGAGAGCGAATAAAGCTGTCTTTCACTGGATGTGAAAAGTCGTCTTTTGAAAAGACAATTTTGTCATTAGGGCTATATAAAAAATAGTTACTGCTGCATCCTTGCAAGAAAAGTAGTGCGCCAAGTATTAACCACTTCATACACACCTCTTAAACTGTGTTGATGTAGTTAGTTTTACGTGCAGCTAAGTCTGTTAGTTCACTTTTAGCGTTATTTATCCACTTTAATGCTGCGCGGTGCGCCAAGTAAAATGCCTAAATGGCACACACACACCGAGAAAAATGCGCTTAAACCAAGGGCACCGCCATAATCTTTAATAAACGGCACCAAGTTTTCAAACAATACTGAAAACAGTACCGCCGCAATCACCTGAGTATAAATCCCAAAGCGTTTAGGTGCGCTCATGCCAACAAAGGTGCTGCCAAAAAACACTAAACTATTTAGCGCAACATCCCATTGCACGGTGTAAAAAAACAAATAAGCAATAATCGAAAGCGAAGTGGATGCTCTTATGCCATCAAACCGATTGCGCTTGGCAAGTAAATAGGTAGCAAGTGAGCCCAACAGTGAAATAAGCATTAAATCTAAGCTCATAACACACCTTTAATCAATACAAACAAAGCGCTACAGGTAAACGCGATTCCACCTAATCTGCCGCCAAACCCTTCAAATAAACTGATGCTTTTTATATAAAAAAATGTGCCAATCAAGGCGACAAATATTAGTTCCCACAGTGAATTAATAGCCGCGGTAGAGCACATTCCGGCGAAACAGCCCGTATAAATTGCAGCATAAGGGTGATGTTTAAACTCATTTTTAAACGGGATAAAGCTGCCAATAAGTGCAGGAAACGTCGCCGCTAACACAATTGGTACTGCAAAAGAGGAATGCAGCACGTAGCAGCTCACACTGCCGAGCAAAAATAAACTATAGATAAGGGGAGTAAATAAGGTCATCACAGCTATTTTAATCAAAACGCCGTTAGATAAATAGTCATACTTTTAGCCATACACAATAAACGTAAATACTTTCACGTAATTGTTACTAAATTTGTTTTTCACTAGTAATAAAGCCACTGCCTGATATTCTGGATTTTGGGGCAAATTACAAGGAATTCCATGCTAACCTTTACTCAAAAAATCACCATTGCATGTTCAGCAATGCTGGCATTTGTGTCATTTAACAGTACTTCAGCTGAGCGCGAACTGCGTTCACCTCCACGCAAATTAACCACACAACAAGCCAAAGTCGCTGCAGCTAATTATCAAAAATACTGTGCTCTTTGCCACGGTGAAAACCGCGAAGGTCATAAAAACGATCACGCACCGTCACTTCGCAGTAAAAGCTTAATGGAATCAGGCATTGCCCATCAAATTTTACGACCAATGCAATACGGACGTGTAGGTACAGCAATGGGCGGGTATTTAGATGAGGTTGGCGGTCCAATGACATTGGATGAAACCTGGGATCTCACCTATTGGCTATTTGAACAGGCGGGTTACGATCGCTTAAAGTTTACCACTAACCCTGTTCATGGCGATATTACGCGAGGTGAGCAAGTCTACCAAAAAGAATGCGCTAGCTGTCATGGCGATAAAGGCCAAGGGATCACCGGCCCTGCCATAATGAACCAATCGGCGCTGGCTCATAATACCGATGAGTTTATTCGCTATGCCATTGAAAATGGAAGGCAAGATACACCAATGCAAGCGTTTAAAGACAAACTTTCAAGTGCTGATATCGACAATATTACCGCGTTTTTGCGCAGTAAGTCGCTCGGATGGAAAGATGAAACGCCGGTACTCAAAGCACTGCCTACGCCAGAAAATTACATCGTAAACAAAAACGGCAACGATCCGAACTTTGATTTAAAAGATGGCATGTATGTGCTGTCAAAAGACTTAAACAAAGCGCTTGAGGCCAAAAAGCGCATGGTACTGCTCGATACGCGGGTTACATCGGTTTGGCAAACCGCACACATTGAAGGGGCGATTCCTTTCCCCTACTACGCAGATTTAGATGAAACTGTGGCTGGCATTCCAAAAGACGTGCAAATTGTTGCCTATTGTTCATGTCCGCGTGCGGCCGCCGATCACACGATTAATCGTCTAAGACAACGTGGTTACACCCGCACAGCTGTCTTGTGGGAAGGTATTTTTGGGTGGATGAATCAAGGCTATCCGGTAAGGCGTGGCGATATTGACGGCGTTAACGATTAACGCACTTGAAATTAAAAGTCGGCGTAAGCTACGCCGACTTATTAAAGCAATTCACTTAGCCTGTGAATGCTGCTTTAAAATGGCTATAAATTTATGATTTAACTGGTTGAATGCTGGCAAGCGCTTGGCTAAAGTCAGTCACTTCAAGCTCAACAATATCGCCTTCTTCAGCCCAGTTTACACCCACAACAATGTCATCATCTTTTAAATCTTCTAGCCAATAATCTAACCAGTCGTTAATTGAAATTTCGCTTGGTGTAAATGCTTGCCATTCCTGTACACAGTGTGTTTCGGCCAACGACTTGCTTGACCAAACCGGCATCACTTCTGCATTTTCAAAATTAGGAGAATCTAATACAACCCAATCTTCACTTTCTTTATCTTGCAGTGCCCACACTGATTGGCTTGTTTTACTTTGCGCTAAAAATTCCGCTAAGATTTCGCGTTGGTTGGTATCACTCATAGCATCTCCTACTGTCTGTGTTATGTGTGTGAGATTATACCTTTTATGTGACAAATTTATCGCATAGAAATGTAACTCACGCATTTTAATTGCCGATTATCACAAAATGTTTGAATCACTTTGTAACAGTTCTGCTGTTCCTTTATTGCATCATTTTTTTTACTCTAATGAAAGTTATCAATTTAGGAGAAAGCAATGAAAGATCTACAAAAATTAGTTGGCAGCCTAAATAAATCAGGTGCACTAAGTGGCTTTTTAGGTGGTGTAGCAGGTGGCGGCTTAACCAGCTTGCTATCAGGTAAGAAGTCAAAAAAAGTGGGTAAGAAAGCGGTAAAGTATGGCGCACTGGCAGCCGTTGGCGGACTCGCTTGGAAAGCTTATCAACAATACAGCGAAAAAAGCAGCCAAACTCAGCAAGCAGCTGATAGGCAAGCGTTTGATAACGCAATGCAAAATCGTAGTAGCCAATACCGCGTTGAACCGACACATATGCAAGAACAAAGCTTTGATGCGGTAGTAGAAGACGAAACGGGTAACGGCCAGTTAATTTTAATGCGCGCCATGATAGCCGCCGCGTATGCCGATGGCCATATTGATGAAAATGAGCGCCAAACTATTTTCGCTCAAGTAGAGAAAATGACACTAACAACACAAGAAAAAGCCATGTTGTTTGATGAATTACGTGCGCCAATGAGCTTAAGTGAGCTAGTTGCAACCGTGCCTAACGCACAAACGGGCATTGAAGTGTATGCAGCAAGCGCCAGCGCAATTGATTTAAACCAAAGTGCATCACAGCAATATTTACAAACTTTAGCTAATCAACTGTGTTTACCACGCGACTTAGTTAACAGTATTCATCATCAACTAAGCCAAGCTGATTAGCTAGAGCAACAACTAAAAAACCAGAGTCGCCTCTGGTTTTTTTGAGTATTATTGCTTATACGGCGTGTAATTGTATTTTTGCCCAGCAAGTGCGGCTTCGTACATAAAGCCGCCTTTTGCCAACGTCATCACCGCCATGCCTTTACGGTATTTTGCTTTGTTTTGCTTGGTGGAATTTGCATCGGTGCCGACACTTGAACTAACGCCCGTAGAGCCTGCCTGCGCTTGAACCGCTGCGGTAATAGCAACCGCTGACGCCCCTGCACCAAATTCAAAATTGCCCGAGGTAAATTCATCAAACGCGCGTTTGTCTTTTAAGAAAATGATTTGGCTGTAAGCTTGCCCGCCTGCTTGAAAGCCAACCGATAATTGACTAACACTTGTTTTACCCACCGCTTTGCCTTGCTTGTAAACCTGACCTTTACCAAAGGCCGCGCCTAACCCTAAGCCACCTTTACCAATGGTTGGAAATACCACATAGCCATAGGCACTATTAAAAAAGCGCTTGGTTTCGTGAGATTGTTTAAAATTTTGTAGCGTAGTTTGATATTCATCGGCACTGGCAAACGCACTGATGCTAACAAGTAGTAGTGACAGTATTGGTGTAAGAAACTTTCCCATATTCTCTCTCCTTTTACATGTTTAATTATCTTTGTAACTTACCGCGTATATAACTGTGCTGCTCAAATGGCATGTTACGCAAAAAAGCAGCACGTTTAATCGATTCAAACATCGCCCTTTTTAGCAGGCGATTAAGGTTTATGTGAATTCGGGTTAACTAAACAATTAAAACTAGTTAATCACTTTTTCGATTTTGCCTTTATAAAATGCGTATTTTGGCTTTTTAAAGCCGTTTCCCGTTAGCGTACCACCACGTAATTTTGCAATTAACACATTAAGGCCAATAAACATCATCATGGTTAGCCATAAAAATAACACTACAGGCAATAAAAATACGCCAAGCCCAATAGCGGCTAACAGTGTTAATGTAAAAGATAGCTTATTTTGAAAAATTAAATTGCTCATAACTTTTTCCTTCTGTGGAGTGTGTATTGTTCAATTATTTCCCTTAATCCAAGCTTAATATTCAGCCGCTGTTTTATTTTTGTGCTATTTGAGTAAAATTTAACTATGACGCCTGATTAGCTTCCTATTGTGTTGCCCCACATTGATGTAGGAAAGTGGCTTTGCTGGGCCCGAAGACGTTATCGGCAAACTCACATAAAATAGCGTTTCCACCTAGCCTTTTTCTGGTATAAAACCAAATCAAACTGCTGTAAAACACCAACTTGAACCGTCAACAGGCGCTAACTTACGACTTGTTTCATAATTGAACGCAGCCAAATGTGCTTTTCATTGGCCCGTGAACGTTTTAACCACAACATAGAGATATCAAAATCCGGTACCTTAATAGGCGGCGTGACGCTTTGTAGCGCATCGTTAGGTAATGAGATTTCGGCCATGCGCTTTGGCACAATCGCAATAAGCTCTCGCTCCAACAGTAAACGCTGTACGGTTAAAAAGTTACGACTAGCGACAATCACCCTGCGTGTTAAACCATCTTCACTCAGCAAATTATCTACTTGAGTGGTTAAACTACCGTCGGGGCTAACAATTGCATGTTCAATATTGGCAAGAGTATGCTTTGTGATTGGCATAATGCGTGTAGCAAACTCTTTATTTAGCAAACACATATGTTGCTCGCGATACAGTAACTCGCTTTCAAACGCATTATGTAAGTTAGGAATGCTGCCAATCACCAAATCAAGTGATTCTTGCTCACTAAGCTCACGGTAATTCACCCTATTTACGTTAACAAAACTAATTTGCGCATTAGGCGCTTGCCCACGAATTAAATCGAAAATAGCCGGCGCAAAAATATACTCTGCGTAATCGGTTAAGCCTATTCGACAAACCCCTTGATAGGTGTTGGCATTAAAAGTGTCACGCTTTAATACCTGCTGTTGCACTAATTGCAGCATCGACTCAATACTCGGATAAACCGCATGAGCAAAGTCTGTTGCCACCATTTTATGGCCCACTCGCACAAACAGTTCGTCATCAAGTAATATCCGTAAGCGCGATAAACTGTGACTCATTGCCGATTGACTAACAAAGTTCTTTTCTGCCGCTAAGCTAACGCTTTCAAAACGATACAAATACGAAAAAGCCACCAGCAGATTTAAATCGACATTGCGCCATTTCGTTTCTTCAATCGAAACCATCAATTAATCCCATTTAATTCATATTTATTACAAATAATATTAATTGGATTAATTGTATCGCTTTTTTTAAGCTTTGCGCAGGTTTGATAACACAGATATTTATGCGCGTATGTTCAGTATTTTTAAAACGTTCTTTTTACTCGGCTGGGTCAGTTTCGGGGGGCCTGCCGCCCATATTGGCTACTTTCGCCAAACCTTCGTCACTAAATATAAGTGGTTAAGTGATGAAGAGTACGGCCAACTGATTGCGCTTAGTCAGTTTTTACCCGGCCCTGGTTCGAGCCAAGTAGGCTTTGCATTAGGGTACAAACGTGCCGGTTTACAAGGTGCGATCGCGGCGTTTGTTGGCTTCACTCTGCCATCGGTGATTATTATGCTGGCGCTTGCTATCACCTCAAGTGCACTGGTTAATAACAGTATTTTTGAAAGTATTGTTCACGGGTTAAAGCTACTCGCTGTTTTAGTAGTGGCAGACGCCACATGGGGAATGTTTAAAAACTTCTGTAAAGACACTAAAACCGTATTTTTGTGCATCGCCACAGCGTGTGTGTTGCTTGTAAGCCCTACCCTTAGCGCACAATTTGCCGTGTTAACTGGCGCAGCGCTTATTGGCGCGATTGCATTAAAAGGTAAAATACCGACGACACATCAGCAAACATTTAAACCTAGCCTAATGCCATTGCTGTTGTTTATAGCCTTGTTGCTTGGGCTGCCTATAACTGCATCTTTTGCACCTGAAATAAACCTATTTAATGACTTTTATCAGGCCGGTAGTTTGGTATTTGGCGGTGGTCATGTGGTACTGCCTTTATTACAAAATATTGTTGGCGACCAATTATCACAAGACGCTTTTATAACAGGCTATGCTGCGGCGCAAGCGGTACCTGGGCCTATGTTTACCTTTGCCACCTATATTGGCTATGAACTATTTGATAATGAGCCAGTTATCGGTGCGCTAATCGCTACCTTAGCGGTATTTTTACCAGGCTTTTTACTGTTATTAACGGTGCTAAAAGACTGGCAAATACTTGCTAACAAACCAAACGTAAGTGGTGCGCTGGCGGGCGTTAACGCCGCGGTTGTAGGGTTGCTGATAGCGGCGCTTTATACGCCTATTTTCACAAGCGCGGCAACTGCGCCAAAAGATATAACTCTTGTATTGATTGGCTTTTTTATTATGAAGCAATTAAAACTCCCCATTATCTGGTTAGTTGTTAGTTTTATGCTAGGCGGATTAGCGCTAAGCGCCATTTAGGCAGCAAAGGGGCAAACGCCGCTAATTGAAATTTGCGTTAGTGTAGTATTTTACTTATGCTAACGCTTTTTTGCGCCAAATTATGAACTGTATTTCTTGCCAAGCCCCATTCAAATGCGAAAGCCAACAAGGCAGTTGTTGGTGTTTTTCGCTTCCCAATATTTTACCAGCCACTAAAGATACCAACTGTTTATGTAAAGCATGTTTAATCGATAAAATTAACGATGAACTATCGCGTCTTTACGAAACGAAATCAAATAGCGAATTAATTACGCTTGCTGCGCAATATCAAAACCAGTTTCCCGTTGAAAAGTTAGATTATTATTTAAATGAAGACGGTTATCGTGTGATGACGAAATGGGCGCATTTAAAACGCGGTTATTGCTGTGGTAATGGCTGTAAGCATTGCGCTTACTAAACAACCTGAGTTTAAGCTTTGTCGAAAAGCGCAGTAATTCAAAATCAATAAGCGATTGACAGCTAATGGAAAAGTGCACCTAAAAAGGTGCACTTTTTAGCTTAACGGTAGAACGCTTCAACCGTGCCTTTTGATTTAATAAGCATAGGTTGGCCGTAACGATCTAACGCTTTTGGCGCAGCAGTTTTAATCCAACCTTCACTGATGCAATACTCTTCAACGTCAGAGCGCTCTTTACCGTTGAAACGAATACCAATATCCAGCTTTAACACTTCTTCAGAGTAGAATTTGCTGCGCGGGTTAATTGAAAGACGATCCGGTAATGCTGGTAAATCTGTTTTATCGTTCATAATTATTTCTTTATTACGTATTTAATTTGCGCCATTGTAGAAAATTGACCGTATACGCTCAATAGCAAAGCACTAAATTAATCGAGAATTGTAAAAAGCGTACTTTACCTTTGCTAAAAAGCGGTGAGGTAATAATCATTTACACAAAACAATTTGTTAGCAATGTGCTTTTGCTTCTATAGTAAGCATATTGGCCAAATAATTTAAAACCTTAACACGGCCAATAATTTGAAGTAAGGGAGTGTGCGTATGAGAAAACTCATTAAGAATAAATGTGTCTCGTTTTACTTACTAAAACCCGAAACCTACCTGTTTGGTAAACACCACTTTATTCGCAATAAAATTAAAGCCGCGGGCTTTAAAATAATCGGTAAACAGAAAATTCAACTCACCTTTTCGGATTTAATGGCACTTTACCCCAATTTGATGGCGCGCATTACTATGTCGCTACGCGTACCATTTTTGATGGATTTGGACATGTACTTTGTTGAAGGCGACAACGTGGTACCACGCTTAAACGCGCTAAAATATGATATTAGGCAAGAATTATCTGGCGCAAAATTAGGTGGTTTTTTGCATACCCCAGATAGCCCAACAGAGCTACAACAACATTTATCTATACTGTTAAAAAGTCAGTCTTAATAAACATAAAAAAGCAGCCATTTGGCTGCTTTTCAGTCTTAAATTGTTCAGCAAATTACGCGGCGTTATCTTCAATGCCTACGATAACCCAAGGTGCATCTTGCTGTGACAAGCTGCGCTCTAGGTGCCAAATTTCATCAATTGGTTCTTCTTGCTTATCGCCTAAATCGCGGTATTTACCACGAAAACGTACACTGATTTCCCATAACATAGGTGATGTATCAGCGCGTGCCAGTTCTGCATCGATAAACATAACTTCAGTCGCTACCTCTTCAACCTCTGCTCGCTCTTGTTTTAGTTCAGCTAACAGTTGCTCACTTACGTACTCAGAAATCACCGTAAAGTCGTTATCATTCCATGCTTTTTGTAACGTATGGTAGTGCTCACGAGCTCCTTGCAAGAAGCCGTTTAAGTCAAAATTAATCGGTAAATTCATAGGTACCGATTGGCTTTGTTGTGCAAAGCCTTGATTGCTAAACTGTTGCGGCGCAGTCTGTGACGAAGGAGCTTGTTGCATTGGCGGTACGCCTGCAAACTGCGGTTGGCTTTGCACCTTTTTCATCATAAATGCTTTAAACAACTTAAATAATACAAACGCAACCAGCGCAATAATAATGAAGTCCATAAATTGGAAACCTTCAAAATCGCCACCTAGCATTGCTGCAATTAAGCCACCGGCAAGTAAACCACCTAAAATGCCACCCATTAAGCCTTTTTTAGAAGACTTTTTAGCGGGAAGCGTTGGGTTATTTGTATCAACTTGCTGTTTTTGTTGCGTTGTTGTGGTTTGTTTGGTTGTGCCTTTGCTTTTGCTGCCAAACTTTTTACGTGCTTCAGCATCAAACGAAAAAGAAAACATTAACGCAACAAGTGCGAAAAACCATGCGAATTTTTTCATTAAATTTTTCCATATTATTAAGCTGCGAGCATTCTAAAAGCGGCACTTTTAGAGTCAATAGGTTAAACCAATATAAAGTGGTTAATTTTATTGAAAATTTCATTAAATTTTTTCTAAACAATAAGTGTAAAGCTCACTATATTGTGAGCTTTACACCGTTCGAATGAGTAATTACCGAACGCTCTATCACCTTGGCGAGAGAATATGCGTTTTTAGTTGTTGATTTAACTCATCGACATTTTGTTTGCTGGCCTTTCGTTCACTGTAACGGTCTAGCAATAATCCATCATGATCCCGCAGTAAAAAAGTAAATCGCATTAGCTCTTCCATGACATCAACAATACGGTCGCGAAAGCTCGAAGGGTTCATCACGCCATGACTATCAAATTCTTGGTAAGCTTTTGCAATCGACGATTGATTAGCAATTGTAAACATGCGCATCCAACGCCCTAACACGCGCATATTATTGAGGGCATTAAAGCTTTGCGAACCGCCTGTCACTTGTATTAGTGCAAGTGTTTTTCCCTGTGTTGGCCTACGTGCACCAGATGACAAAGGTAACCAATCAATCTGGTTTTTAAATACCGCAGACATATTGCCGTGAATTTCTGGAGAGCACCAAACCTGCGCTTCAGACCATAACGCGAGTTCGCGCAGTTCTTGCACTTTCGCATGTTCGGCCGACGCGTTGTTATCAAATACCGGTAAGCCGGCGGGGTCAAACACTCTGACATTTGCCCCCATATATTCAAGTATACGAGCCGCTTCTAGTGTAGCGAACTTACTGTACGAATTTTCTCTTAACGAACCGTAAAGCATTAAAACCTTTGGTTTATGTGTGCTCATCTCTTTATTTTCAGGTGTTAAGGTGAATGTTTCGTTTTGTAAAAAAGACATAATTACTACCTAATTCAATTAATTTACACACAGTAAGACGCTTGGCTGTTAAAAAAGACGAAATAAACTTCGTCTTTATATGAAAAATAACGTCTTATTTGTCACACTTTGTAGTAATGATAAAAATGGTAGTAACTGTCGTGAATATTGAAGAAGTATGGCTTGAATATCAGCACGCATTAACGCGCTTTTTAAAAAAGAAGGTGGCGAACAGCGCTGATGTAGAAGATTTAATGCAAGAAATTTTTATTAAAACCCATAAAAACCTGCATTTGCTAAATGATATTAGCAAACTCAAGTCGTGGCTTTTTCAAATCGCTAACAACACAATTATTGATTTTTATCGTGCCCGCGGAAAACAACATGAAATACCAGAATCGCTTATTACTTCTGATAACGAAGAGTCAGTACAACAAGATTTAATCGATTGTTTAACGCCATTTATTCAACGCTTACCTGAACCACAGCGCGCGTTGCTTATCGCGGTTGATTTAGAAAATGCCCAACAAAAAGTATTAGCAGAACACATGGGAATTCACTACTCCACGTTAAAATCGCGTGTACAAACAAGTCGAAAAGCCCTTAGAGAACTGTTTGACGAATGTTGCCATTTCGAATTTGATACTTTTGGTCGCGCTATTGATTATCAACGTAAATCATGTAACAACATAAAGCCAAAGCACTTAGAGTAAATCAGCGCATTACAAAAGGATATTGCATCAGTATGCTGTTACGCCAAAATACCGCCCCATTACTTTGCCTAACACTTTGTTTAGGGCTCGTTGCCTGTGCAAAATCCCCCTCAAACGCTACAACACCAGTACCTAACAACAAAGTAAACGTATCAAGTAATAACTCTGTGGCGAATGCGCTTTATCAACAGCTAGATGCTTGGCGGGGCGTGCCATACAAACTGGGTGGTACATCAAAAAAAGGCATTGATTGTTCGGCGTTCGTGCAAACGACCTATATTGACCGTTTTGGCTTTTTATTACCGCGCACTACCCTTAAACAGGCTGAATTTGGCAACAAAGTGAGCAAAACAGAGTTACAAGCGGGCGATTTAGTGTTTTTTAAAACAGGTATTCGTACTTATCATGTTGGTATTTATATTGAGGATAATCAGTTTTTACATGCCTCGACCAGTCAAGGCGTTATTGTGTCGTCGTTAAAAAATAGCTATTGGCGAAACGCTTTTTGGCAGGCAAAACGTATTAAGTTTTAATAAACATCCTCAAGTTCAAATAAAAAAGAGTTACCGCACTTGCTTTAACATAAAGCGTACGATAACTCTTATCGGTTAGGTTATTAAATCACAATTGATTAATTGAAATTAACCGTTACTTCATTTGAGCAAACATCGCCAGCCTGACAAACTTTATAGGTAAAGTTTGTTTCAGTTACGCCACGGCTGAAGTCACGATAAACGCCCACATTTTCTACCGTTTCATACAATTCACCATTACGGTAAACGTCGACAGTACCTTCGGTTGCGCCATCGATTAATAACTCAACGCGCATAAAGCCTGTGCGCGATAAGTTTGCACGTTTCACATCAACTACGATGTTGGCGTCTGAGATCTGAACATCTTTACTCGCAGTATCACTTAAGCCTTCTGCATCAGTTGTGGTTAACGACACGCTATAATTGCCCGCCGCCGCATACGCATGAACTGGGTTTGCTTCAGTTGATGTATTGCCATCACCGAAGTCCCACAGATACGACACAATATCATTATTGCGATCACTACTTGCGTTAGTGAACATCACATTGTAGCCATCACGCTCAAAGGTAAAATCAGCAACCGGTGCTACTGGCGCAACATCGCCAATTGCACTGAAGGTTAATGACCAGCTGTCTAATGAGCCTGTGTCTGCGCTGTAGGTATCTTCAACATGTAGGGTCCAATCGCCAGCTGCATTTTCACCATTGAAAATAACTGCTTCATACGTTTGGTTAATATTGTCACTCGAACCGCCCGATTTATTGTGCAGTGTTGTCACAGTGCCTGTCGGTGAAGTAAGAGTAACAATTAAATCACCAATGTAGGTGTGAGTAATATTAACCGTCGCGAGTGTGTTAAAGATGGTGATTTCATCTGGCACAGTAATGACAGACGATACACCCGCTGGGTCATTGTCTGGAATTGATACTGCGTCGCTGTTGTCGTAAGTGAAATCAGCGAGCCCTTGTGGGTTAACATATAAACCAACTGTACTTGATTTCTCTAACGCGCCACTTTGACCTGTTACCGTGAAACTATAATCACCCCACTGCGTATCAGCGGCAGTAGGTACAGTTAGCGTAACAATCTGACGCGGTGTTGCAGTGTCAGTTGACAGTGCTGCACCAGCAATTGATGAGTCTAAAGTAAGTGTTACTACGTCATCCCAATTCGCAACAGACGCAATTTCAAACTCATACGTTGCTGTTTGACCTGCTGTTACTGTTTGTGATGTTGGGCTGGTGATCAATCTAAATCCAGGCTCTGGATTAGACTGTTCAAGTGCGCTGTATACGTTTAGTCGTGTACCAGCAACCGTTTTACCTTGCAGTGCCGCGTTTGCATCACCTGAGTTCATTAATAACTCTTTTAACTGTAATGCGCTCAGCGTTGGGTTTAACGATAATACTAATGCTGCAGCACCTGCAACATGTGGTGTTGCCATTGACGTACCCGAGTAAGTTGCATAGCCATTGCCTGGCACAGTAGACAAAATACTTGAACCTGGTGCACCCATATCAACGCTTGTTAAACCCCATTGTGAGAAATTCGACATATTGTCTGTGTGATCAGTACTTGCTACAGCTAATACGCTGTCATGCTCGTAACTCGAAGGGTAATGAGGGTTTGCGTCGTTATCTACCGCGTCGTTACCTGCCGCGGCAACAAATAATATATCAGCTTGTTCAGATGCAGTGATCGCGTCAGATAGCGCTTGGCTAAAGCCACCGCCACCCCAGCTGTTGTTTAGTACCTTGATATCGACACCAGCATTTTTTAAGCCAACCATGTAGTTGATACATTTAATTGCATCTGAAGTTGAACCCGTGCCTTGTGCTGATAAGAACTTACAACCAACCATAGAGACAGTGTGGTTAACACCCACCACACCTTGGCTATTGTTACCCGTTGCACCAATTGTACCGGCAACGTGGGTACCGTGACCTTGGTCATCCATTGGGTCACCCACATCGGTAATTGCATTAATACCGTGAATATCGTCAATGTAGCCATTGCCATCGTTATCAATGCCATCGCCTGCGATTTCATTTGGGTTAACCCACGCATTTGCTTGAATGTCTTCATGTGTATGGTCAACACCCGTATCGATAATGCCCACAACAACATCGCGACTACCGGTTGAGATATCCCACGCTTCTGGCGCATCAATATCGGCATCATTGGTGCCACCGGTTTGACCTGTGTTGTGAAGGCCCCATAAATCACTGAATTGTGGATCATCAGGTTGTGCATTAATCGACACAATATGATCAGGCTCTACATACTCTACCGCTGGGTGGTTTTGCAGTTTTGATATTGCGCCTTTTACATCGTTATCGTTCAACGTGTATTGCGCCATACGACCTTTAAGAATGTGGTTATAACGGTCATCTATTTCATCAAGGTTTGCATCTGAGATAGTCGCAGCTACAAGCTTACGTGCAGCTGCTTTATCTGCTGCGCGAGCATGTTGTTTGTACACAACAATAACTGAATTATTTTTGTAACCATCAGCGCTTTTAACCGCTGGTGTCGTCGTTGCTGATGCGCTTGCCACCAAAGGAAGCAAAGCAAGTGAAATTGCAGAAAGTTTCGCTTTCATTATTGAAATTCCATTTTTATAAAATGTACGCTCGACAATCGAGCACCTATCTCAACAACTCATCAATCTAAATTTATAAGCAACCTTTTTATCAAACACAGTTCCCAACAAAGGCGCAAGCGATAATATAAATAAAAATCAACAAAACCTTTAACAAGCTGATTTTTATTGGAATTAATTTCTTTCAGCTATTTTTAATCAATTGAATATGACTGTTTTATGACTAGCACTTTTTTGGTAGCTAGCCTTTCACAAATATTTAACGCCACCGTAAAAAACAACATAAGCTATTGTTTATTAGCTGAAATTCAAGAAGCACAAATTTGGCTGATAGCGCTCGCTTTCGTAAAAATAGTAATTTAATCGCTGTCGTGTTCTTACTCTAAAATTCTGTGATGAAAGCAAAACTCTGTAAAACTCAATCTGGTATATGCAAATCGTTAGGTACGGTTTTGCGCACCTCTGTATTTTACTTAGCGGCGCTTAGTAATTCTCACTTAGCATTAGCGAAGGACCTACAAGAATCTCCTCTTTCTCTCAGTCTAAATACTTCCCTGCAATACCGAGTAGGTGCGCAACAGCATCAAGTGGTTATCACTCAGTACGGGATTTTAAACAAAGCAACAGTTAATCAAATAAACGAAACGTCCAATCAAGCACATGTTACCCAATACGGTACTAACAACGAAGCTGCGTTGTTTCAGTATGGCGCAAATAACGTTGTAAACCTGTTACAACAAGGAAATAACAACCAAGCACACATACTGCAACAAGGCGACGGCAATACCGCCAATATCTCTCAAGCTGGCGAACAAACCTTTACAGTTCAGCAAATAGGTAACGGTATTGAAGTGAATGTGACGTTTTACAAGCAATAATTTTACAGGAGATACTCCGTGAATAAGAATAAATCTTTATTAGCCTTAGCTGTAGCACTGGCTGTTGGCTCTACTTCGGCAATGGCAAGTACAAAAGACGACAGTAAATCGGTTAAAGCAAATAACACTGTGCAAAATGTCGCAAACACTATGGTTGTAAACCAAACATCTGAAACCGGTGCTGCATTTGGTAACGATTTGGTTGCACTGCAAGAAGGCGATTTAAACTACCTTAAAACTGAAACGCAAGGAGCGCGAACAGCACGCAAACCACGCAGGTGGGCACTTCTAATATCTTGCTATTAAACACACAAGGTAACGACAACCTTGAATCGTACGACCAAAATGGTTCATCACACATTGCGCTAACTGAGCTAACAGGTGACGCAAACCAAATTACGGTAAATCAGTCTGGCGCAGGCTTTTTTGGTATTTCTAATGAAGCGGTAAACATTGTGACAGGTGATAATAACGATATCACAATTGAGCAAGGTGACGGCGGTCATTGGGCTTATAACCAAGCAATGGAAGGCAACGACAATACGGTTTACATTAATCAGTCGGGCGTGTGGAATGAAACAAACCTAGAAAGCGTGCAAGGCGATGTAAACGATATTGAAGTTGAACAATCTGGCTTTTGGAACGTGCTTGGCGTTCAAGAATTGGTTGGCCACAATAACGAGCTAAGCGTAAATCAACAAGGCGATGTACAGCGCGTTGCAATTGGCTCAGTTACTGGCGACGATAACGACATCAGCATTGTACAAGAAGGTGCTGAGAATGATTTCACAGCAGCCATTGTTGAAGGTTCAGATAACACTGTTTCAATCGACCAAGAAGGCACAGGCAACAAGTTTGATAGCACTTACATTATTGGCTCTGATAACGAATTAATCGTTGAGCAAAATGGTGACGGCAACGAATCAAGCAGTGACATTGTTGGTGACAACAATGATTTCCAAGTAACACAACTTGGCAATGACAATAGCTCGTATGTTGGCGCAATTGGCGATAACAACGAACTAATCGTACACCAAGACGGTGACGCTAACGCAAGTCACCTAGCACATTTTAATGGTAGCGATAATGACGTTAACATCACGCAAGTGGGTAACGAAAATAGCAGCTATGTTCAATCGTCTTACCCTGATCAATCACTTACTAGCTACAACAACGACATTAACGTGCAGCAGCTAGGTAATCAAAACGAATCAGCGGTGACATTTAGCACAGCGGTAGACAGCAATGACAACACGCTTGATATTGCCCAAAACGGCGAAATTAACTCGCTTGATCTACTAATTGAAGGCAGTGGCAACACGCTTAATATCGCGCAAACAGGTAACTACAACATGATTGGCGGTATGGGTACCGGCGGATTTGTAGTGCAAGGCTCTGATGTTGAACTATCAATATCACAAGTTGGCGATGGCAACTTAGTGGATGGTGGTATTTACAGTGCATCAGGTAGCGTAACTGTAACCCAAACGGGTGATTACAATACTGCTACGATTATTCAGCAGTAACAAAATGGTTGGGCCGCTCGCGGCCCTTTTCTAATGCACTCAATTATAAAACTAATCATAACGCTAACGCTTTTAGGCGCCTCGTTTAGCCCGCAAGCAAATGGCGAAGATATTGAAATTAGTGGCCTGCTACTCGACAGAACATTAAGTCGCTCGGGTAAAGAGTTTTACCACTCGTACAGTTTGTTATGGCAAGACATGCCAAGCACTACTGGCATTAATGTCGTAATAAAAGAAGCAGTTGTACCGCGTGCTGGTACTAAATTGTTTGTTGAAGTTAATAGCAAAGCAATTTATGCCACTTACATGGGTCGTCGTATCGAGCCAGTAAAAGATAAAGTAGAACAAGCGATTTTCGCGACAATTGACGCAATCGCCAAGTCTAAGTTTTCTGAGCAAAGTGAAGACTTAGCAAGCAGTGGATGGTAACCATAAAAATGATAAATAAAATAATAGTAAGCAGCGTTTTATTGGTATTTTCAACCTGTGTTGTCAGCACCGAGTTAGTGTATACGCCGGTTAATCCAAGTTTTGGTGGCAGCCCGCTCAACGGCGCAATGCTGCTGAACAAAGCACAATCACAAAACAAACACCGTGCGCCCATCAACGAAAAAACCTACGCCGAAAAATTTCAAGAATCATTAGAGCGTTCTTATATTAACCGCATGGTACGTGAAATCACCGATCTCGCGTTTGGTGAAGGTGTAGAAGACAGCATGTTCAATCAAGACTCCATTTTCACCAGCGGTGACTATGAAATTCAAATCTTAACCAGTGGTAGCGACACCATCACGGTGCAAATTACCAATATGGTTACGGGCGAAGTTGTGGTTGTTGAAGTACCGAGGTTTGGCGAATGATTTGGCGTGTATTTATTAGTATTGTGTTGGTGTTATTAGCCGGTTGCAGCACCATCAAAAAAACCTTACCACCCGAACTTGAGGTGGCACAGCAGCTTGCTCAAACAAAAACTTTTAGTGAACTGAGTGGTCTTCCCGCGCCTGCGGGCAGCATTCCCGTATCGGTTTATTCTTTTCGCGACCAAACCGGACAATACAAACCGCAAACCAATGTCAGTTCATTTTCTACTGCAGTAACGCAAGGGGCGAACTCGATTTTAGTGCAAGCACTGCACGAGTCAGACTGGTTTATTCCGGTTGAGCGTGAGGGCCTGCAAAACATTCTCACCGAACGAAAAATTGTGCGTGCAGCGCTATCTAACAAAGAAGATGAAGCTGCACAATTACCGCCACTTACCACAGCAAAAATTATTCTTGAAGGCGGTGTGATTAGCTATGACTCAAACGTAAAAACCGGTGGTTTAGGTGCCGAATATTTTGGTATTGGTGCATCTGAGTTATATCGCGAAGACATTATTTCAATTTACCTGCGCGCGGTTGATGTACGTACCGGGCAAGTGTTGCTTTCCGTTGCAACCACCAAAAAGGTACTCAGCGTAGAAATGCGTGCAGGCTTTTTCCGTTATGTAAGCTACAAACGTTTAGCCGAAGCGGAAGCAGGCTTCAGTGAAAACGAACCAATGCATATTTGTGTCAAACAGGCGATTGAAAAAGCACTCTCTGAATTGGTGCATAAAGGTATTGATAAAGGGGTGTGGACTACTAAACAGCAAAGCATTGCCCTTGCTAAAGCCCGTCAGCAAAAACAGCTGCAACTTGCCGCGTTAAAAGCAAAACAGCAAAAAGCACAAAGTGCAAAACGTAACGTCGCACCAAGCATTTCATTTATGGTGCAATTTAGAACGGCAACCGCTGAAATCGAGCCGCTATATAATACCCAATTAGAACAGGTATTAGCGTTATTATCACAGCAAAAATCTGCTCACGTTGAACTATTTGGTTACGCCGACAAACGTGGTGACGACCAGAGTAATCATGCGCTCTCGCTTGCTCGTTCAAACGCCATCGCCAACTACCTCATTACTAACGGCATTGCCAAAGAGCGTGTAAGTATTATGGCCCGCGGTGATGATGATGCGCAGTACGACACAGCAGATAACGAAGGTTTATTTTTCGACAGACGTGTGATTATCAATTTAAAGTCAACCTAATTACGCGAAGCGAAAATTAACACGTATCATGCCGACTTAAACACGGTAAAAAGTTGGCATGATTACTTTTTGACTTGACCTAAATACGCGCTAGTTGGAATAACCAAAAACCGATTCGAAACTTTCACCTTCGTTTAACCGCTCGATGCCTTTATAAAACGTTTTAGGGTCTATGCTCTCAAATGCAACTTGTGATGCTTGATAAGCCCTTGTGTCACTTGGCGAAAAATCGGACAACATTGTTACTTTTTCTACTACAGCTTTATCGAGCGTAATATTTTTTAACTTTAGGGCGGCTCTGTAATCAACGTATGTGCCAGCCCCCTCTAGCAACCATGGTTTGATTTTGAACGTTTGAGTTATAAAATTTGCGCGATAAAACACTTCTGCATGAGATGTTTCATGGGCAATTACATCGACATTGATGCCTTTAGGACCAATAAAAACACACTCTCGTGTTAATGAACTTCTGGCCATGCCTGTTGGATCTAAGCCAAATTGAGCACTCTTTTTTGTCACTATATAACGAGGTTTTGAACTCATATCACCAAAAGCTGCACTAACCCTTTCTTTCGCTTTATCAACAAAGGTGATCAGTGCGCCTCGTTCTGTTTGACTTAATGTTGCATCGACATAAATTTCCGCATCAATTTGCTCAAATCCAAGCAGCGGCGCTGCCTCGCATGCAATCCCATGCTTATTGTAAAAAAGCATAGATGACAGTAACAAAACACCTGTAGCGGTCATCGCTAGTTTAAATAACCTCATCTATCCTCCGTTAAACACTTTTTTTGTTTCCAAGTAATAATTTTAACATCATGAAGTTGGTGTATTGCCCTAAAAACGAGCATAAAAAAATCCGATGCTGTTAGTTCATCGGATTTTGCTCGTTTTATGCTAAATGTCAATCACTTAAGCGATTGCCATAACTATCCAAAAGCGCTATTTCTTGGATTTAACTTTGGTGACTAATATCAATGCCGCTTTTAACCAGCGAAGGCAAAAACTGCTGTGCCCAATTAACCAATTCAATGCGGTTTCGCGCTTTAGTTTTACGAAACGCACTGTAAAGGTGGGTTTTGACCGTATGATCACTAATATGTAGCTGCTCAGCAACGTCTTTATTTTGTGCGCCTTGTGACACTAAGCGAATAATTGTGCGTTCGCGGTTGGTAAGCTTATCTAACGCTTCGTTATGCCCGCTGCTATCTTGCCGTTGTAACTGTAGCGCCAACAGATTTGAAAATGCATCACAAATTGCACCACGTTGAAACCACAACTCGCTGTTCAGTACTTTTTGTACGCCTTTAAACAATACATCGGGTGTATCGTTTTGGTAAAAAACACCTTTAACATTAGCGAGCAGTAGTAATTGTTCGCAAATATTATCTTTATGCGCGTCATAAATCACTACTTTATGATGACGCGCCAGATTAATAAGTGCGCTGGGCAACATATCATTCCACGGCGCATCTTTAGCGCAAATTAAATACAGTTCTGCACTGTCCGATGAATCGATTATTGCTGGAAAAAACGACTCTACTTTTACGTTTAAGCACAATGTTTCGAGTACTTTAAGTAGAATTTCCGTTGTGTTTTGTTGTTGCGCATTAGCGGCAACTTGTAAGTAAACTTGAGATTTCGTCCTTGTCACTTATAACGTCCTTTAGTTAATTGTCATAAGAATGCCATCTCCAGATTATGTGATTTTACACCGCAAGTAAAACAATAAGTTATAACAATATGTAATTAAAACGGGTACTAAAATTCTTTTCATATTGAGGTAAATTAGCAACTTTATACTAGGAAAGCGTAAGGCTTAAAACGCAATTAAACGTTAGTTGTAAATTGTCGATATTTAAACGTAAATAATGACGCTTAAAAATGATAAAAGCACCTCGTTAACTTTGGTGTAAGTATTTGATAAATCAAAACTTAACTATTTATTCTTTGTTTAGGTTACTTGTATTCTTGCGTTTCAATTTGTACTTAAGGCAGACAATAAAGACGTCCAGACATCATTAAATCTCAACATCTAGCCAGATAAATTTTTTAACTTTCAATAGAGGGTAACTTTATTTTATAGCCGAGCCCTTTACTTGCATCGCGATAACACTCAATACTGCCATTAAGGTCTTGGGTTACGTTATTGTACGCAATGTGCAAACCAAGTCCTGCATATCCGCGCTGCCGTTTTCGTGTATAGAAAGGTTCAAATATCCGTTTTTCATCGCCAACCTGAATGTTTTTACCGTTATCATAAAAATTTATTTCAGCACCTGAGCCTACTTTAGATAGTTCACAGGTTATTTCTACATACGGTACATCAGCATGCAGTAACGCATTTTCTACTAGAATATTAAATACTTGCGCTAATGTTGCCGCAAAACTAACTAACTCCACATCACCACTGATGGTTAAGTTGGCAGTTTCGGGGTCACGTTGCAACGTGTTTAACGCCACTTTAAAGCTTTCTAATAGTAGGGTCGCAAGGTTTATCACAGTCGGCTTTTGTGCGCTATTTTTACCGGCAAGTAGTTTAAAGCGCTCTACCAGTTCGCCCGCCTTACCAACCCCACTTTCAATCAATTCGCTACTGTTATTTACATCATTTAAGAAACTCTCAAACGCTTGGCTTGATAAGGTTTTACTTTTAAATTGCGACTCTGTGGTCACTGTTTGCATTTTAAGATGGCTTACTGCGGTGATCGCAGTGCCGAGCGGCGTATTTATTTCATGGGCAAGCCCCGCAACCATACTGCCTAGTGCTGCGTGTTTTTCGGCTTCAATAATATACTCTTGAGCAACTTCTAATTTTTCAATTGTATGCATCAGTTGCTGATTCATAGTTGCAAGTTCAGTCGTTCTTTGCGCAACGCGCTGCTCAAGCTCGCTGTTTAACTCTAATAGCGCAACTTCTTGTTGCTTTAGTTTGGTAATATCTCGTTGCGTCCCGGTAATGCGCAATGCTTTACCATGCTCATCGGTATCAACTACTTTCCCCCTATCAAGCAGCCAGCGCCATTCACCTTGTTTGTCTAGCACCCGATAACTCGCTTCAAAAAACGGCGTTTTATTGCAAATATGGGCGTCAAACGCTTCGGTAAGTGATGAATAGTCGTCGGGGTGCACAAATTCTTTCAGTGCTTTTGCATCAAGCCCTGAAGCATTTGATGAAAAGCGCGAATAAGTCGGTAAATTTTCGCGCGTAATTTCGCCACTAGTTAAGTCCCAGTCCCAGAGCGTATCGCCGCTGCCCCAAAGTGCGAGGTTAAGTCTTCGCTCGCTTTCTTCTAATGCTTTGCGCGCTTCGATCTCTACTTTCATACGATTATGCTGCTGCACTTTTCGATAAATTAACCAGCTAATAATAAAAATAACAACCAGGGTAAAAGCACTCCAATTTCTGTGCGTTTCTACCCGCTCTAACTCGGCCTGCTTTAATTTACCCTCTTGCTGAGCCAATTTTAATTTTTGTTGTGCATTAAACAATTGATTTTCTACAATTAATGATTCGAGTCGCTGTTGGCTTTGCTTATCAAATAAGGCCGATTTCAACCCTTGATAGACGATTAATGCATTAAGTGCTTTTTGGTAATTTTGCTGTTGTTTTAACGCGTTCACTAAGCCCTCATAAGCCGCAAAGGTCACGACATTTTTTTGCACAGCCTGACTTAATTCAATCGCTTGTTGATAGCTATTTTCAGCTTTTACAAAATCGCCTTGCGCGAAGTAAATATCGCCATATTCAACCCATGCTTCCGATATACGTGCTTTTGAATTTCGTTTTTGGTAAATCGTCATGGCATTGTCTAGATGCGTTAACGCTTGCTCTAACTGATTGTTTTGTTTAGCTATGCGTGCTCGATATAAATAAGTAGAACCAAGTAACATGGTATTATTAAGCTTTACCGCAAGGGCTTGTGCTTCATCTAAGTAGCGCTGTGCTTGTACTTTATCGCCTTTTAGTCGATACGTTTCGCCCAAGTTGTTGTAGGAATACACCATGCCACGCTGATATCCAATTTTTTCTTTAAGATTGAGCGATCGTTTGTGTAAGTTAATCGCTTCATCATAGCGGCCTAAGTCTTTATAGATAATTGCGGTATTGTTATAGGTAATTGCAACTCGTCTTTCAGCCTGAGTACCCTCTAATGCTTTAAGTGATTTAAGCATATTTTCAAGGGCTTTATCGAAATCCCCAATTGAACGATACACCGAACCAAGGCGACCATAGCTCACAGCGAGCATGGTTTGATCTTTCATTGCCTTAAAAACAAATTGGCTTTTGTATAGCGCATCAAAGGTATTTTTGTAGTCATTTATTAGTAGATACGTATCTGCGAGGGTTTGATAAGCCTTACCAATATTTTTGTTATTACTGTCTTTGGGATAAAGTGCAATAACTGCATTTAAATCATTGAGTGCTTGTGTATATTTTGTCGTTTCACTGCTAATAACAGCGCGCACAAACAAGGCAATTGCCTGTGTGTCAGCTGACACTGAGCCATTACTGATTATGGTAAATGCTTCTGCTAGCAAGGCATTGGCTTTTTCAATTTCGCCTATAAATTGATTCGCCTGAGCGTAATAGCTTAATACTTTAATTTTCTCTTCATGGCTAAGCGCTTTTTGCGTTAGCTTGTTGTCTTCTATATAACTTATGACTATTTTTGGACTGTTGATGGAATTCTTTTTAAGAAAATGGATCACGTCAGAAATATCGGCGTTATTTTTTGGCAGCGAAAACTCGTTGGCATGCACAAAAAACGATAAGCAACACATAACAAATAACCATAATACACAACGTGACATAGCATTAACCTACGGCTGATCCATCTAAAGTGTAGACCACTTTTTCGCCCTATGATGTGCACAAAGGTAAAGTATAGAGGTAGATTGACGGTTTTTTAAAAGGGAGATAAAGGCTTAGCAACTGTGTATTTGCCAAGCCCAATAGACGTATTACTTCACATGAAAGCGATTTACTAGGCTGCGTAAATCTTCCGACAATGCAACCAGTTGCTGAGAGCCTTCCGCTAATTCATCGGCAGAGCCAGCTGTGTATTTTACCGAATCACTAATACCCGTGATGTCGCGATTAATCTCATCGGCGGCATCATACTGAGACTGCGCAGCATCTGAAATTTGTGAAATCAATTGCTTAACTTTGCTCACCGCACTACTAATGTCATCAAACGAATTATGTGCTTTTTCTGCCTTTTCGATGGCGTCTTGTGAGCGCGTAACACTGCTTGCCATTTTATCTGACATCAAGCGGGTTTGTTCAATTAAGCTGTTGAGAACTTTATCAATTTCTTCGGTTGATTCGTGTGAACGTTTTGCCAGTGTACGGACTTCATCAGCAACCACCGCGAAGCCACGCCCTTGCTCACCTGCACGCGCTGCTTCAATCGCCGCATTCAGTGCCAACAAGTTAGTTTGTTCTGCAATTCCACGGATCACATCAAGTATCTTGGTGATGTTTTCACTTTCTTTTTCAAGCTGGGTCATGGCCTGTGATGATTCGCTTAACGAGTCGTTTAAACTAGTTACTTCATTTACCGCGAGCCTAACATCATTATTACCTTCATCAGCAAAGTTTTCTGCTTGCACAATATCACTCATAGCAATAGTGCAATCATCAGAGACTTGTTTTGCTACGTCAGCAAGTGTCGCCGTGCCTTTTGCAGCTTCTTCACTGCTGCCTTCTTGTTCGTGACTTGCGTTCATAATCTCCGTGACTTTTGCGCCCGACACCGTAGCCGCATCATTTAGAATTTGTGATTTATGATTTATATCTTTAACAAGATCGTTAATTGTAGATAGGAATTGATTAAACCACTTTGCTAACTGGCTAATTTCATCATTGCCAATCACATCAAGGCGTTTCGATAAATCCCCTTCACCTTGCGCTATTTCTTTAAGACCTTCGGATACTTTTTCGATTGGGTAAACAATGCGATTAGCTAAAATAACGCCAACCACCACAAATAGTGCAATCATTATCAATGCAATAATGCCAATAAATACTTTCATTTCTGATGCAGATTGCAGAATTTCATCTTGCTCTATGACAGCCACAAAACGCCAATTTAGATCATCTGAAAAATACGTGGTTGCTTCTAGCGTGTTATTACTAGTTTCGATGGTAAATGATTTGCTTGATAGGTTATCCGCGAGCGATGTATAAATCGGTGACGACAATTCAGAAATAGCTTTAAAGTTATTATCAGCATTTTTTGGGTCAGCAAGCACAGTGCCCGAGCCATCAACCAAAATTAAATAGCCTGTTTCCCCAATATTAATGCTCGATACAATATCTGTCAGTGTGGCTAAGGTCACATCAAGGGATTGCACACCAACAAATTGTCCATTGTCGTTACTAATCGCTTTAGCTACTGACACCATGGCTTGCCCTGTTACACCTTGATAAGGTTCGGTAATAACGGTTTTTCCTCGGGCGCTTTGTGCTAATTTATACCACGGGCGTTGGCGCGGGTCGTAATTTCCAAGTGGTTCTGCTGGGTATTGAATAAACCCGCCTTGCTCTGTGCCCAAATAAACAAACAGTAACTCTTGATGGGTTTTGCCAAAGGTTTCATACAGAGTAAAAATATCCGCCTCGCCGGCCACTGCTGCCAGCGGATCCATCGACTTTTCAGCGCCCATATATGTGGTGACATCTGTTGGCACACTTTTTACAACATTGGCCTGTGCTAAAAAGTCAGCATTATGTTTAACTTGTTGAAAAAATAGATTAAAGCCTTTTTCTACTTGACGGATCTCAGCATGGGTGGTTGCTAAAAACCGAGTGAAACCATCACTTTTCGCCTGCGAGAGTGCAAGCATAGCGATTGCCAGAATAGGCACAATTACGGTGATGGCGAATCCCGCAATTAACTTGGTGCGCATTTTCATAATACTGCCTTTATTATTGTTTTGTATAACAGGTTACAAATTTAATATACCTATTTGGTATCGGTATTAACACTCAAAATGTTAACGATATCTACACCTGAACATAACATTCAATAAATAAATATTAGAGCATTCGGCTGCATTACGATTTATGTATTAGCAATGCGGCATACGAATTAATGTGAAGCACTGAGGAACTGCTTATCTTTATTGATATTTTAAGCATTGATGATTTATTTCATTAACAAAACAAAATGAGATTGGTTTGCTGCTCCAAATCAATGAAATTCCAATATAGGCAAGGGAGGAAATCGCCATTGCCCTTGGGGGTAAAGCTACACTATTAAACAGACCTTAAGGTTTTTTAATCACTTTCGCGTGCTTTCGATTAGGATAACAAGTTGTGCAGATCGGGCATACTAAACCGTGGCACCCACGGGCTGTACAAAACTCACGTCCAAAATAGATAATTTGCAGATGCAAATCGTTCCAGCGCTCTTTCGGGAAAAGTCGTTTTAAATCTTTTTCGGTTTGCGCCACATTTTTACCATTGGTTAACCCCCAACGTTGTGCAAGGCGGTGAATATGTGTATCGACTGGAAACGACGGAACACCAAATGCCTGCGCCATTACAACACCCGCTGTTTTATGGCCCACTCCTGGCAGCGTTTCTAAAATAGCCATATCTTGTGGCACTTGCCCATTGTGATTTGCAACAAGCATTTCAGACAGCACTTTAATGGCTTTGGACTTTTGCGGCGATAGCCCACAAGGCCTTATAATTGCTTGAATATCCTCAACCGTTTGCATTGCCATATCAAACGGGTTATCGGCTAGTTGCCATAGTTTTGGCGTGACTTGATTAACTCGTTCATCAGTACATTGTGCCGACAAAAGAACTGCAACTAATAAGGTATAAGGATCGCTGTGATCAAGTGGGATGGGAGGATTTGGGTAACGCTTTTCAAGTTCATCTAAAATAAACGCGACACGTTCAGCTTTTAATAAATTTTTTGGCGTCACAATGACAACACCCCTAACGATCTAAAATAAAAGGGTAAAATACACTGCTTTGCAGCTGGCTGCCAGCGTAAGCAGTGCATTATATTGTCGCAATTTTCAGTTAAGCGATTATTTACAACATTGGTCGCCGTAGTAATTGTTCGGGTAATTGCATACCTGCTTTGGTGCCGTCGCTGGTTGCGTCAGAGCTTGTTTTAACGAATTGATTAATGTACTCATTTTGTTCTCCAGTGTTATCTAAGTAACAAGGCTATTATGAGCAACTCGCCACTAACAATAAAATTAATTAATACGAACTTTACGTTCACTTTTATCAATCAAAAATAAAACTCAATAACCCGTCTCGCTACAATTCATTGCGACCATCAAAATAGGTAATTGTTAATTCACGCGGTTCAAGATTATCAACACAACCTAAGTTCAAACGATACTCGCCAGGTTGGTATAGGGTGTCGTGGAACGGATAAATGCCGCAGTGTTTACAAAAATGATGATTTACATCGTGATCACCCCAATGATAGGTGTTCAAATCATCCTTGCCAGAAATCAATGTAAACTGCTGCGCGCTAACGTAATGTTTAGACATTATCGCATTTTTACGAATGCAAATTGAGCAATTGCATTGCAACGCACCTGTTATAGGAGGACTTTCAAATTCAAATTGCACCGCTTTGCAGTGACAACTACCTGTATATTTCATAATCGCATTACTTTTATTTTTTACTGTATATCTGACCAGTTAAAATAGAAAGCGATTTTTACAGATTAATCTGTAAATATTGTTGTAACGCGTTAACGTGAAACTGATTTTTGGTTGCTTATAGCGCTTTATACATAATGTGTTGTGGGCCAACAGGACCACCTAAATAAAGGGATTCAGCCTCAGTAAAACCGCTTTTTTGATAGCAACGTTGTGCAATGGCATTTTTACAATTAACGGTTAGGTAAAGCCAATTATAATCGCCATAGTTCTGCGTTAAATATTTAAGTAATGCAGCAATCGCCTGCTTACCTAAGCCATTTCCTTGTTGCTTTTCATCAATTACAAACGACCTCAGCCCTAATCCGTCAGTTGGGCAAAAATCGTAATGCTTACCGTAATGGGTATCGAGCTTAAAAAAGCCAATGACCTCATCATCTTGTTTAATTACATGTAAATGCACCGCTGGATCTACTTCTTGAATAAACTCCTTAGCACTGCAAGCAAACTTTAATTGCTCACTTGCCAATGTTACGTTAGCAAGTCGATTAAGATGGGTTTGGTTTAGCTTATCGATTGAAACCATTGGGCTTTACTCTCCTTTTCCACTATGTGCCGCTCGAGTCCAGTTGCTGTCACTTTCTAGTTTAAAATGGGCATTTTCACGATCAATGCAGGTAGGCATAACGCTCGTAAAATCAATATTGCCGCGTGGTGTTTCAAAATAGCGTTCTACTTGGTTGTCCTTAATAAAAACTAACAGTGTCACGCCGTCATTAGTTTTAATTCGAGTCAATTTTTCAACATCAAACCTAAACCCTAACACCTTGCGCGCTCGTTGATTATCAGTGTATGGCGAAATAAAACAAACCCGCTGCCACGACCCTTCAACGACATTGGCTAAATTAAGCTGTTTAACCGTTGAATCAAATTCGCGCACGGGTGCTCCGAAATAACCACATCCAGCTAACATAGTGACAGCCAATGCACATACCCAACTTTTCAAAGTGATATCCTTATCAATATCGAAAAGTACTTTCACGTATTACAATTCTGTCGAGAGGGTGACATTCTCTTTACGAGCGACTAATTTGCCAGTAGCGCGGTATTCTTTTAAACGTGAAAGCGCTTGCTGTGAACTCATTAACGCATAATCCACATAAAATTTAATTTGTTTAAATTCGCGCTCCACACCGTCTAAGTAACGTTCATTTAAATCGCTATCTGAGAATTCACTCAAATCGTCATGGCCTTCAAAAATAAAGGTGTTCACCATATGTTTAGCTTCGGTATTACTACGATTGGCAAGATCAAGTGCGATTAACAGCTCAACAGGTAAGGTATTTAACTCCTCACGACTTTGTGAAAAACGCCATGCCCCTTGATCAACGTTGAGCATTTTTAATACAAACTCAAACCTTGGCGATTCACCGGTTTCTTCGAGCTCAGCAACATAACGCTGCGACTTAATAATGTTATCGTTATAAGCACTTGCTGCACTTTCTAATCGCTCTATGTTTTGCGTTAGTTCATAAGCAATTTTACCCAATAACACTTCAGCTTGTTGTCGTTGTTGATAAGTGTTGTACCAAGCGTTAATGCCAAGTGCGACCAATACACCTAAGGTGATCACAATTAACTCAAACGCCACCTTACTTATTATTTTTCTCACAGCGCTCATTTTACAACTCATTAAAATTTATCATGTTTTTATTGTACCGAGTTTTTGAACTAAAGCCATGATTTGCTCAGGCAAGAAATAGAGACTGTAATTAAAAGGTTGAATACAATTCACCTTAAGCGTAAATTAATTGTGCTAATCAATACGTTCACATGGTGTTTTCGATGAAACATAAATACCCGCCACTTCATCTACTGAGTATTTTTGAAGCAGCGGCACGTCACCAAAACTTTAAAGCGGCCAGTAATGAGCTATGCATTACGCCCTCTGCGGTAAGTCATCAAATAAAAGCGCTTGAGCAGCAATTAGGGTTTAGTTTATTTCAACGCAAAAGTCGTGGTGTTGAACTAAACGCTGCTGGAGAAATGTACTTAAATTACGTGCAACAAGGGCTTGATTGCTTTGAACTTGGTACGCGTAAAACCCGCAACCGGTTTTCATCGCAAGCAATAAAAATCTCGTGTTTTACAACCCTAGCAAGTAGTATCATTATTCCAAAATTAGGCGCATTTCAAGCAAAACACCCAGACATTGAACTTAGAATAGAAACCGGTAACCACGTAGCTGATTTACGCTACGACGATATTGATTTAGCAATTCGCATTGGCCAAGGTAATTGGCCCAATACCACACATCAAAAACTGCTTGACCTATCAGTATCAGCGGTTTGCTCGGCGCCATTTTTTGCTCAACATAAAATCAATAAATTAGAGCATGTTAACCAGTTACCGTTAATTGATTTAGCCTACATGGATGATGTATGGCAGCAATGGTCTCGCGCTGTAGGCATTACTTTATCCAACACAAAACGCGTGCTTACCTTTAATGATTACGACTCTTCAATTAATGCGGCAACTCAGGGATTAGGTATGGCGTTGGCAATTTTCCCACTTGAAAATCAACGACTGGAAAACCAATCATTGATTGCACCGTTTAATGAATTTGTTCCTTTTGAACGTGGTCTTTACGCCGTGTACCGAGAAGAAGACGAAGGTCGTCACGATATTAAGTGCTTTATCAATTGGCTAACTACATCACCTGAGCTCTACGCCGAAAATAGATGAATGGAATTCACCTATAGAGTGAATATTATCCTTTTGTCATGACCATTTTTTGGCTCTAAAGTAGCAATTACGCAAACAGCTATACACAGAGCCATTACCATGTTTCAGATATTTCTAATTTTCTATCGTTTACTTGCTACATTGGTCGTTTTAACGCCATTAATGATCAACTTAACCATTAAAGGTGATGTGATTGCATCACTTGTGTATGCCCCCTCTTTAACGATAGTTGCACTGGTTTTAGCGATTTACTTTGATAATAAAGCACTCGACTTTTACGCCGCGCGACGCAAACAATCGCTATTAAAAAAAACAACACTTAAATTCACACATGCTCCATTACTCTCACGCTTTAAAAGCAAACAATGTTGTTTGAAACATTAAGTCCTAAGCTCGAAATCACAAATTACTCTCTAGCAGCACCTTTTACATATTACTGCATTAAACTTGATGCAATAGACTCGCTTTTGACGCACAAATTTGCCTTTTGCTAAGAAAAACGATCAAGCGAGAGCTATAAAACAACATAGCTCATACGTGCCTGCGGGTGTAACACCTTAACCCGAGTGCAGGTTAAATTGTTCTAAAAACCAGCGGCTCACAGTAGCCTAAGCCTTTGCGTTTACAGCTACAACTTGTTATAAGGTTGAAAAACAATAAAAAGATAATGGATTATGTCTAAAGCTTGGCTCGCTTTTTTTATTCTAAGTTACAGCGTATTTTGTACCTTTGCCCTTGCGTTACCAACGCAAAAGCCCGAACAGGTATGTGCAACGTGCCACCAAAGCCAAGTTGCAGATTGGCAGACTTCACACCACTTTCATGCCATGGAAGTTGCAAGCGACTCGTCAATTTTAGGTAACTTTGACAACGCAAGCTTAGCTTATCAAAACCAAACAGCACGCTTTTTTAAAAAAGACAGTGGTTTTTATATTGAAATGCCAAACCTTACTGGCGAATTAACAACTTACGCGGTGACATATACCTTTGGCTATCACCCTTTGCAACAATATATGTTTGATTTTGGTAACGGTCATTACCAGTTTTTTCCATTTGCATGGGACAGCCGAAGTAAACAACAAGGGGGTCAACGCTGGTTTGTGCTTCACCCAGAGCAAACTAAAACCGACGCCTTTCACTGGAGCCAAAAAGGGCAAAATTGGAACCATATGTGCGCCGATTGTCACTCCACTGACTTTCAAAAGAACTTCGACTTTAAAAGTAACACCTTTAACTCAACGTTTTCCGCTATTAATGTTAGCTGCAACGCATGTCACGGCGACAGTGAACAACACTTAAAGTGGGCGAGTGGTAATAACAAAATCAAAAACAAAGGCTTTACCCATGCTATTGGGCAAAAAACACCGCTATTTCAAACCCAGGCTGATGGCACGATGAAAAGCGTTTCGCCTTTAAAAGAATCCAAACAAGTTACTATGTGTGCCACCTGCCACGGCCGACGTTCAAATTTGGCTGACCGCCAAGGACCCCATGACTTTTTCAATGCATTTCAACCTGCATTATTAACCCCAGAACTCTACCAAGTAGATGGTCAAGTATGGGATGAAAATTATGTTTGGGGCTCATTTGTGCAAAGTAAAATGTACCAAGCAGGTGTCACCTGCACTAACTGCCATAACCCGCACAGTGGTAAGTTAAAACTTCAAGGTAATTTAACCTGCACCCAATGCCATGCAAGCACCACTTTTGATACACCAAAACACCATGGCCACACAACAAATGAAGTTGGCAGCCAATGTGTTGATTGCCATATGCCCACCACGACTTACATGCAAGTTGATGCCCGTCGCGACCACAGTTTTAAAGTACCAAGACCCGATTTAACGATTAAAACGGGTGTCAGTAATGCGTGTAACCAATGCCACCAAGATCAAACGGCAAGCTGGGCGGTTTCGCAAATTAAAACGTGGCACCCAAATAGTAAACATATTGGCAAACAACACTTTGCCACCAGCTTTCACCGCGCCGATGAGCGTGCGCCAAACGCAGCTGAATTACTGACCCGTATCGCGCAAGATAAACAGTACTCGACCATTGTCAGTGCTTCAGCACTCACACGTATGCGCAATACACCCGGCAATAACGCGTTAGTTGCGATTGCGCGGGCAATAAAAGACCCATCGCCACTCAAACACATCGCCGCAATTAATGCTGCAACGCCCTATCCAGTGACCGACCGCTGGCGTCTTTTTAATGTTTTATTAGATTCGACTCACCACAGTGTGCGTATTGAGGCAGCACGCTCACTAGCCGGCATGTTGAACGCGCCCTTTCCAAATGAGCTGTCAAAGCAAGATAAGACACGTTTAAACGCCGCACTAAACGATTACATAAAAAGCCAAGAATTTAACGCAGAACGTGGATTTTCACACACTAACTTAGCTTTGTTAGCGCTTGAGATGGCCGAGCCTAAAGCCGCAGAAATGCACTATTTCGATGCGATAAAAGTTGAGCCTATTTTTATGCCAGCGTATGTTAACCTTGCGGATTTATATCGCCAGCAAGGTGATGAATCAAAAGCGCAAAATATTCTTAAGCAGGCACTTAGTGTCAATCATGAGGCAAGCGATGTGTACTACGCATTAGCAATGAGCCAAATACGCAGTAATGAAAAGCAAAATGCACTCAAAAGCCTAGAAAATTCCACTCTGTTTGCCCCTGAAAATGCAAGTTACTTATACACTTACGCGTTATTGCTACAAGACCAAAAGAATATTCACCAAGCAATTCGTTATTTTGAAAAGGCCTATGCGATTACCCCGACAAATCCGGATATTAGTTATAGCCTGACGCAAAGTTACATTGCATTAAACCAGTTTAAGCAAGCGTTATTTTATGCCGAAAACCTTGCGCGTTTATTGCCGAACGACCGGCAAATAGCGCAAATGGTTAATCAGCTAAGAATGATGCAAGGGGTTAATTAACTTTTGAGCTCAAGCAAAGGCTAATGGAAGAGTACCGTTTAAGAGGCTAGAGAAAAATTGCTCAAACTGAATTGAAACGCTATAAAAAACGGCAAGCTGTTACGCCTGCCGTTTTTTATGAATATTGTGAAACGCGATTATGCTTTTTTAACGAACTTCGCGGTTACCATCATTTCGCCAACACCATCAACTTTACAGTCAAGCTCGTGATCCTTTTTATCGAACACGCGACGAACTTGTGCTTTGGTGCCAATTTTAATCACTTGCGAACTACCTTTGATTTTTAGGTCTTTAATTACGGTAACTTTATCACCTTCAACCAATAATGCGCCGTTCGCATCTTTTACCTCGATAAGGTCCTCTTTTGCTTGCTCCTCAGGATTCCACTCAAACGCGCATTCTGGACAAACAAGATTATCTTGATCTTGATATACATATTCTGATTTACAACTAGGACATGGAGGTAACGACATAACAACTCACTACTGCGAAAAAATTTGCGCTATTTTAATTGATTTAACCCTATTAAGCGAGGGGCTTTTAATTAACATTTAAGTTTTTTTTAGCTAATACCACTCCGCTTTAGAAGAATAATTCTCATTTAAACAATTGGTTAAAATAATTATGTGGGAATAACTTGATCAAACACATAAAAAATACGCTTTTCACCATCAAAGTTTTATAAATGCACTGATTTTTTGATTTAGTGCAGTTTTAGCGCCTGCCAACAAACATAAAATATCGTCATTAAATCAATTTGTTGGAACTCCCGTCGTGACCAAATTAGCAAGCGCTTCACAGCAAATTCATTTTGCTGAAGACGAACTTATCATTAGCAAAACCGATATACGTGGAAATATTACTTACGCCAATCGCACCTTTATGCGGGTAAGTAACTTTCCTGAATCAAAACTCATTTGCCAACCGCATAACATTATTCGTCACCCAGATATGCCAAGAGGTGTGTATTACGGCATGTGGAAAACCCTAAAAGCCAAGCAAGAGTTCTTTGGTTTTGTTAAAAACCTCACCGCCGATGGCGATTATTATTGGGTATTTGCAAATGTCACACCTGATCTGGTTAACGGCGAAATACAAGGCTTCTTTTCTGTAAGGCGTTCTCCGCCTGACGCCGCAATAAAAACAATTAGCGAGGTGTATCAAAAAATGCAGCAAGTAGAAGCACAACACGGCAAACGTGATGGGGCAAACGGCGCATGGTGTTGGTTAAATGAGTATTTGCAAACCCAGCACAACACCAGTTATGAAGCCTTTGTATTAGATCTTTACGCTGCAGAATAAGGAGATTTTTATGCCAAATCATACAAGCAATGTAAGCAAAAACATCCCTTTTTTGAGCCAAAAACTGTTTATTGCCTGCGTAACCTTTGTCGCCTTAAATTTACTGGTTGCCATTAATAGCATAGTCACCAGTGGCATCAGCTTAATTAATATTTTGTCGCCGCTACTGGCCATGGTGTTTGCCTTTTTTGCTTACCAAGACCAAAAACGCCCACTGAACGCGCTAAAAGCAATACACCTTACTCTCACTGAAGCAATTGCAGGCAAAACACATGTGCGCGTAACTCGCACCAAAGGGCTTGGTGAAATTGGTCAAGTTGCATGGCAGCTAAATGATTTTCTCGATATCGTAGAGACCAATTTTAAAGAATTTTCGAACAGTTTTTCGCGCGCCGGAAAACGCGAATTTCATCGCAAGGGATTAGTGCAAGGCTTGCCCGGAGAATTCGCTTACATTATGAATAATGTTAATGTGGCGATTGAAGCAATGGAACAAGCCGATAACTTTGCAAGACAAAATCGCCTGCTAAGCGAAATGCACCACCTTAACACCAGCAATTTACTTGATAACTTAAAAGATACGCAACACCAAATGGCGGCATTATCAACCGATATGGACGATGTTGCGGCGATGGCTATCGAAAGTAAGCAAGGCGCTGATTTTAGCCATAAAACCGTGGCAGAATTAAAGCATGCCATTGAGCAAGTTAACGAGCGCATGCATACGGTAGAAGAAACCGCCAATGTATTAGCGAACGACAGTAACCGTATCGAGCAAACAATACGATTAATTAGCGATATTTCTGAACAAACCAACTTATTGGCGTTAAACGCAGCAATTGAAGCCGCGCGTGCTGGTGAATCGGGCCGCGGGTTTGCCGTAGTTGCCGACGAAGTGCGTCATTTAGCGGTAAAAACACGTGAATCAACCGACGAAATTACTGCAATTATTTCAGGGCTAACCTCACGCGTAGAAAGCATGGTGCAGCAAACCTATGAAGTGAGCAACAGCGCGAAACAAATTGGCCATGAAATGACGACCTTCTCGGCCGAATTTGACACTATAGCCACATCGGCCGAGCGCACTATCAATGTTGTGGGCCAAACCAAAGATCGTGCATTCGCCTCACTGGTTAAAATTGATCACATCATCTACATGCAAAATGGCTACATTGGCGCTGAAAAAGGCGGGCTTGGTGCAGAATCTGATGCCGTGCAAGAATCTCACACTGAGTGCCGTCTTGGTCAGTGGTATCATTACGGGGAAGGCAACGCTGTATTCTCGCGTCTAGCTTCATTTAAAGCGCTTGATAAACACCATAAAACGGTGCATCAGCATGTACTCCAAGCGATAGAACTGGTGCAGCAAGACTGGCTTAGAGACGATGGTATTTTTGACGGCATCATACATCATTTCGAACAAGCGGAAGTGGCAAGTGGCAATGTGGTACATTGCTTAAATGAACTGGTGTTACAAAAACACGCACAATAATCAAAGCCAACGACGCGTTTTTAAAGGCCGTGTGGCTTATTGCTATAACGGCGCATCATATTGATGTAATATACAAAAACTTCACTTAGGTGAGGTTTTTGTATTACAAACAATGCTGAATAAGGACAATCATGCGTTTTTTCTTTCTCGTTACATCACTGTTACTCGCTGCAAGCCCTCTTTATGCAAACCCATTTTTAGGCAAATGGCATGTTACTAAAGTTGAAACACCAAACACGTACTTTGGTGAAATTAAATACCCTAAACACTTTAAGTTAACTCAGCAAAACGGACAACTTAGCGGGCAATATCACGACCAATATGGCTATGAGTGCGACTTTTCCTTAATCGAATTAATCAATGCTGGGAATGAGCTGTTATTAATCGGTTGTGGTGTGACTAAACATGCCAACTCTTGGATGCCAGTGCACAAGGTAAAGCTCATCAATGATCGGCTGGTCGGTAAAGTGATCACGCATTCAACCCAATTCACCTGGTATGCAGAGGCCGTAAAACCCAACTCACAATAAACCACAAACTTCACCATAAGGACGTGTTTATGAGAAAATGGAAAGTGCTGTTTTTTACAACCTTGTTCGTGCTATTTACAAGCAACCTGTTTTGGCTCTATGTGGTGATTGATCAAGGTGTAAGCTACACCTATTTAAGTCAATCATATCAAGATGCAAACCACACTATTGACCACTTAAGCACGTTAATCGTGAAAGGCAGCGCGCAATACAGTAAAAGCGATATACTTCATTTGCTCAGACAAGCTGAGTCCAATATGTTGATTAGCGAAAGTGAAAATACCATCACTACTGAGTTTGCGACATTTACGTTTAACAACAACCAACTAGTCGCCATCAAACAATCCCAATTTTAATAAGCCTGTTGGCAGTCATAGCGTTAGATATATTAAGCATTGCCAAAAAATACTTTTTAACGCGTTGTTCTAAAATAATAAATATTATTCCCCATTAACTGGGCATTCAACTTGCCAGAATCATCAACTCTCAAACTGAGTTTGTCTTAGCAAAATACAAGATAAATTAAAAAGGCCAGATTATTCTGGCCTTTTATACGTTTGCTATTAGATAGAGCAATTAACTCTGCGATGAAACCGCTGACAAGTACTGTTACTTGTTAAGCTGCGCTTTTGCGGCTTCAACCTTAGAAAAATCAAGGCCTAGTTCTGCGACCGCTTCTTTAATAAGTGTAGGGTTTTGCATAACCTGACCCATCACTAGTTGCAGTTTATCTTGCGGTAAGCCTAGTTGACTAATGGTTAGCATTGCAGCCATTGGGTTTTCAGTAAGCACCTGAAAAATTTCATTAATACGCTCATCGCTAATGTTGTTTTCTTTTAACAGTGCAATAATTGGATTCATTCTACTACCTTGAATAACATTATTTGTGTTGCAGTGTAGCAGGTGATTAACATGCTGTTAATCACCAAGCTAAAAATCTAATAGACTCTGCGCTGTTGTTCTAATGTAGTTTCATTTTTGGCCTGACGCTACGCATTAGCTTTTCACACAGCCAAAGCGCCATGGTTTTTAAAGGTCCGTGAATGGCATTTTGATGCATGCGATACAAAGATACGTACATTAAGCGTGCTAATTTTCCCTCAATAAACATACTGTTATTGGTTAAATTACCCATTAAACTGCCTACCGCACTAAAGCGCGATAAATTCACAAGCGAGCCATGATCCTTGTACTTAAACGGTGTTTTGGCTTTGCCGTTAAGCTCTGCAACAATATTAACCGCCAAATTACTTGCCATTTGATGCGCTGCTTGTGCACGCGGCGGCACAAAACTACCATCAGATTGCTCACATGCCGACGCATCCCCAAGTACATAAACATGCTCTACTCCTTTGGCTTGCAAATACGGATCAACCAGCACTTGGTTGCTCCGGTTAAATTCTAGTCCGTCGATGTTTTTTATAAAATCAGCCACTTTTACACCCGCTGCCCACAGCATTAGATCAGCCGCAATCTCCTCGCCCTCAGCGGTGACAAAACCATGCTGATTGGCTTCGCTAATACGTGTATTTTCAAGCACCTGAATGCCTAAATTGAGTAATTCACGTCTCGCTGCATCACTGATGCGTTGTGGCAGCGCGGGTAAAATAGTTGGCCCAGCTTCGATTAGATGAATGCGTAACTGCGTACTTTTAAATTCGCTTAAGCCATAGTGCTTTAACAAACCAGAAACATGAATAAGTTCAGCGCTCAACTCAACCCCAGTTGCGCCACCACCGACAATAGCAATTGAAAGTGAGTTTAACTGGGAGCTTTGTTCACCACTTGAGTTTTGATGAACGCGCGTAAAGCTATTTAGCAGCGCATGCTGAAAACGTTCTGCTTGCTGTTGAGAGTCCAAAAAGTAGCAATGTTCGGCAACACCTGGGGTGTTAAAATCGTTACTAATGCTGCCAATTGCAATAATGAGTTTATCGTAATGAAGGGTGCGTTCAGGCAATAATACTTTGCCGTTATCATCATTGTGTTGTTTTAAACTGATAGTTTGGTCGTTGGTATCGAGTTTTATAAACTCGCCCAAAATGAATTGAAAACCATGAGTTGCTGCGTGAGCTGAATACGACACGCCATCTAAACTAGTGTCGAGCGAGCCTGTTGCTACTTCGTGTAGCAAGGGTTTCCATATGTGTGTGCGGTTTTTATCAATTAACGTAATGTTTGCGCGTTGTGACTTTCCTAATTTTTGTCCTAACTTACTTGCAAGCTCAAGACCGCCTGCGCCACCGCCAATAATAACGATATTAGGATGTGTGTTAATCATAATTGTGCCCTTTAAAAGTTATAAAGAGCTGAATACATAGATTTTTATCGTGGGTATTAGGTTGGCTATGTGAGCCGCATAATCAATAAAAATGGGTATCATCAGGCATTCTTCAGGTCTTTATAACCTGACACAATATCTTTATGTTACGCCGCAACGTACCTAAGTGAAAGCCATAAAGTATTGCAAAATATGTCGTACGCGTGACAGCGTATTCAGTTAATATTCATGGCGTATTTTCTATGTTTGAAACAATTACCCAAAACTGTGAAAGATTATGACCTTATCAACACTTTATAAAACAGCGAGTCTCGCCGTTATTTATTTATCACTTAGCGCTTGCGCAGCTATTTCACCAGAAAAATGTAAAACCGCTGATTGGTATAACCTCGGGTACAGTGACGGTCAGAGCGGCTATAAGCGCAGCCGGGTAAATGAATACCGCCAAGCCTGCGCGGAAGTAAACATAGATGTAAATACCAAAAAATGGCAACAAGGGTACGAACAAGGCAACCAAGTGTACTGCACGCCAGAAAACGGTTATCGCATTGGTCGCGCCGGACAAACATACAACGGAGTGTGTTTAAACGAGTCGTTCGTTAAAAACTACAACAAAGGTAAACGACAATATGATATCGACGAGGAAATTAAACAGCTAGAAGACCGCTTATACCGCCTAAAAGAGCAATATCGCAATGAAACAAACGATGATATTAAGCGCGAAATTCGCCATGATATTCGTGATTTAGAACGCGAAATTGATCGTTTGCGCATTCCACAAGTCATTTACCAAGTCGTATTTTAGTTACGATGAACCAAGTGCTAACTGCTTTTTAACACCTAGCATCACACCACCAAATGCCACGCTAAAAATGCCTGCCAGCATTGCCAACGACGATAGCGTGGCGTTAGCGATGCCCGGACTTGCCAAAATGGCTAATGTGTTAATAAATACTAACATCAACGCTGAGAGCAAATAGCCTTGATAGCCAATTACACCGGCAAATATCAAAAACAAAAAGGTAAAACCAAGCGCTGGCGTAAACGCCGCAGCAGCAATCACCCCAACTACTAAAGAAAGCGCTATTACCAACCCGATTACGATTTTATACATCTTTGCCTCCGTGCATATGCTTTTATTTAGCCAAGTAATTTTTCAAATCGAATTTTATGATCTTGAAAACTTGGCGCTTTTTCAAGATCAATTATTGCATAGTTGTTTTTGACAAGCATTGCCAACATCGCACGAAAACGATTCATGGTTTTTACCTGAACAGCAGTAAACCCATGTTGTTGTAGCCAACTCTCTTGCTGCAATAGCATTTTTTGAGCAAGACCTTGACCGCGATGATTTGGCACCACAGCACCTAACCAGCTGTAAAACGTTGTATCGTTTAATGCATAACCGAGTTTATAACCTATCGGTTCGCTATTGTGATAGGCGATAAGCAATAAATGGCGTTTATCAGCAAGGCGTAATTTAATATCGGCGAGTTTTTTTGGCGATGAAAATTCAGGAATCGCCTGCTCGATTTGCACCATTTGCTCAAGTTGCCCAATTTCAATTGTATACATAGTTCTTGCTTATTTGGCTTTAAACTGCCGCCAGTATAGAGAATTTAAAAACCTGAATCGATCTTCCTTCACGCTTTTTTCACATCTGGCACGTTAGTGTAACGACAAACAACGCAACAGGAACTAAAACTATGATTAAAAAATTAGTCATTACAATAGCTGTCATTGCCGCGATTGGTATTGCTTCACTTTACGGCACCAAAACTTGGCTTAAAAGCTTACTGCCCGATAAAGCCCACTTTACAGCGCTAAAAAATACGCAAGTAAATGATCTACCTTATGTCACCGAAAACCCCGCGCCCTATCGCGGAAAAATCCTCGCAGTTGTCACCAGCACTGACAAAATGGGGCAAGACAAACCAACTGGCTACGAGCATACCGAGCTTGCCAGAGCCTACTGGGTGTTTACTGCAAACGGTTTTGAGGTAGATATTGCAAGCCCTAAAGGCGGTAGGCCGCCAGTGGTTATTGATGGTGAAGATATGGGGGCTTACGATTACGCATTTTTAAACGATAAAACCATTCAAGCACAGGTAGCAAATACCTTGTTACTATCACAAGTTGACCCAAATGATTATCAAGCGGTTTATTTTGTTGGTGGTAAAGGCACCATGTTTGATTTTCCCGATAACAGCGATGTGAAACGGATCACCAAAGCCTTGTATCAAAATAACAAGGTTGTAAGCGCCGTATGTCACGGCCCTGCGGCACTGGTAAATGTTACCTTGGATGATGGCTCGCATTTACTCGAAGGCAAAAAGGTATCGGGCTTTACCAATGAAGAAGAGTTATTTTTAATTCCCGATGCGAAAACCCTCTTTCCGTTTTTGCTCGAAGATAAGCTGATTGCACGTGGCGCAACATTTCAGCCAGGCCCGCAATATCTAGAGCAAGTAGTGCAAGATGGCAAACTTATAACGGGGCAGAATCCATGGTCAGTGTGGACTTTGGCTGAGCGCGTAGTTGCTGAACTAGGCTATACACCCAAACCAAGAGTGCTCACTGGTGAGGAGCACTCCGTTAGGCTGTTAAAAACCTATCAACAAAATGGCTTAGCCGCAGCAAAAGCAGATATCGCAAATAACCCAAAAGCACACCAACAAATATTAGTTGTGATGCATGCAATATTGGCGTTTATGCAGCTAGATATAGGTAAAGGATTTGACTTATTGAGCCTCGCCAAAGTAATTAAAGCGCAACACGCATAAATTGCTTAGTAACGTAACTCTTCAACTAAAAGAGGGGTTACGTTATGTCCGATACTACTCTATCACGTCCAAGTTCTTTGGCGTCATAAAGCAAATCGTCAACGCGTTTAAACATCATTTCAATTGCTTCACCGCGTTGGTATTGGGTAACACCAATACTTGATGTGATTGTGATGCTGTTTTCATCACTCATTTTTATCGGCTCTGCTTTTAGCGCCATTGCAATTTGCTCAGCACATCTAATTGCTTGTGTGGTTTGTGTATTCGGTAAAATTGCCACAAACTCTTCGCCGCCATAACGTGCAACTATATCATTACGTGTTAATTTGCTTTTAATAATGTGCGACGCCACCTTTAACACATTATCGCCTGCAAGATGCCCATAGGTATCGTTAATTCGTTTAAAGCGGTCGAGGTCAAACATCACCACACTAAAGCCAATATTTTGCTGTTTAAGTTGTTCAATACGACGCAACATGACACGCCGATTAATCAGTTTTGTTAGCGGATCAACCGTGGATTCACGATACAAATTCATCAACATTGAAAGTTGTGCAATTTGCAGCCACAGGCTAATACCGGCAAACAAACCAAATAGCCAAACGCCATTAAACAAATGCCAATAATCACCGTTAAAAAAGTGCGCTTGTACGAGCATAAATGGAATAAAAATCAGGCTAATTAAAATCACACCACCGCGAATAGTCAGTGGAAATAACCCGATCATTGCCAATGTTAAATACGGCATCATGGTAAAAATTAACGGCACACTATCAAGGCTGTTAAACGTCAGCATAATGTACAAATAAAACAACGACGGACACAAAAACGACAGTGCAATCACATGTTTTATTAAACTCACAGAAGACGAGCGTTTTACGCGATAAGCCATAATAAACAGTGCCACCGAGAGCGAAATACGCGCCACAAGTAAGGTTTGTGCATGTGCTTGCGGTAGTGTTAGAAAATCAAAAAAGCCAAATGAGGGCACCGAAAATGCGAAAAACAAACACATAATCCATAAACGTCTGCGAATATAATCCGACCGTTTATGCGTAAAATCAGTTGAATGGGAATGCGATGAAATAAGCTCGACGAGAGGATTGTTTTCTAAACGAAGGTAGGTTTTGAGTTTTAACGATTTAAACTTAGATAAGGGCTCTTTTTTGTCACTATACGGCTCGCTTAGTGTGGTTGGCTTCATACTTAGTCTCACTTACGTCTATTACAACGCCAAATAATGTTGACGCAATAATCATCAATTCGAAGCAAGTTTAACCGTTGAGCACATTTACGTGATTATTCTAGATCAATAAAAACACAGTAAACAAAGTACCGAAATTAAGCACATAGCCTTTAATTTAATACACCCCTAGGGGTAAACGAATGCAAGAATTAGCTAAATATAAAATGCACTTTAACGCAACCTTACAATCTCTTACAAAAGCGATAAAGTTGAGCGGTAGCAGTACGTTGCAATATCTGGTACAACTATAAATTGTTAAAGCTAGCTATTTACCCAGGGATTGCTGCCATTCACACAGTGTAAAAAAGCACAACGGCATTTGAATCATTGTTTGTAACGCAATACTTGCAAGGAGCGCGAATGAAATACCTGTTAACCTTACTTTTAAGTATATCCGTTTCCGCTCAAGCAATAATCATTAGGCACGATGTTGCTGATGCACAATACAAAGTACCAAGCACTGAGTTACCTCAGTTAGCTACATTTTATTTTGACGGCGCACACGGCACGCTTATAGCGCCAACTTGGGTATTAACAGCAGCCCATGCGACATTTTGCGTGAAGCCTTACTCCTCAATACGACTTAATGGAAAAAACCACACGGTTAAGCGTGTTTATGTTCATAAAGATTACACTCCTGGGCGAAGCCACGATATTGCCTTAATTGAATTACAACAACCCGTTTTAGGCGTAACGCCTTTCTCACTCAACACAAAATCTGACGAGTTAAACAAAAACCTGTGGTTTATTGGTATCGGTGGCACAGGAAATGGGTTAACGGGTCAAACAGTTGATAATTTTGAAAACAAAGGCCAAATGCGCAAAGCACAAAACACTGTGACATTGGCACAAGGTCCGCTGTTAAAGTTCACCTTCGATAAAGGCGATAACGCACTGCCCCTTGAGGGCGTATCCGGTGGTGGTGACAGCGGCGGCCCCGCATACACATTTCAAAATGACACAGGCATTATTTACGGTATTAGTTCACGCGTCGAGGGCGGTAATATTGGCAAATACGGTGTTAGCGAGGTTTACAGCAGAACATCATTTTTTGCGCCTTGGATAAACAAGATTATAAATGGTAAGAATATAGACGCGCTTTCAGACGCCAAGTTGAAGCAGTTGCCTGCAGGGTTAATAGAAGACATTTTGCCACGTGTCTGTAACGACATTCGTATTAAATAAAACAACACTGATACAACACATATAAATGTGACGTATCACCTTACATTTCAAACAAAAGAGGGATCTTATGAAACGAAATTACATCTTGGCACTAGCGTTATTGACGACTACTCACACTAGCTTAGCCTTTGATTTAACCGCCAAATGCTTAAAAGTGAAAGAAATCTTCAACAAGCAACCTCACACTGCAACAACGTGGCAAAACTACTCAGCTGGCTCGGCAACTCCCTTTAAGCAAATAAACGCAAACGGTTTTGGCGCGCCGGTTGTGCTTAAAAATGATAAACAAGCTACCGTTGACCTATTGGGCCTGCATCCATTGTTAGTGTTCAACTACGCTGAGGAAGAAAAAGCAAACACGTGGCAAAAAGTCGACCTATACGCTCACAAAACCTACCAACAACATACCGACGTTACTAAACAGCCAGATATAGTGACTGTGTTAAAAGAATCGCTCGATTTGTCACCAGAAAGCATTAAATGCAACTATGACACTAGCTCTCCAAAGGACCTACGTAAAAACTTAAATGAACAAGTTTCATGGTCAACATTACTGACAATTAAGTCGTTTATGATGCCAGAAGATGTGATTGGTGCGATAAAAATTAAAAATCGCAATGCAGTGATTATTCGCAGTAAATCGGGGTTTGAATATTACGAATCAAACGACGAGAAAGCCATTAAAATTACGGTGAACAGCCAAGACAAAAGCGATCTCGACAGCTTTATTGCCACAGTTGAAAGTAACCCACCGTTCACAACACCAACAGAAATTACAGCAAAGCTGATTAGCGGTATTCACAATAATAATATTGCAGACTGGCAAAGTGCACTTACCTTAATGAAACGTGAAAAATACACAGTACCGGCGATGGAACCCGTACACATACGCATTGTGACGATCCAACATCAACTTTGATATTCGTGTATTTTTTATCAACCCAAAGCAAAAGGAGTTATTAGATGTTCGAGTATTTAGTTGGATTAGAAGTAACTAACAACCAAATGTATACGCAGTATCGAAATGCGATGACGCCTATACTTAAGCAGTATGGCGGCGGGTTTGGTTACGATTTTGTGGTATCTGAGGTATTAAAATCCGCAGTAGATGTGCCGATTAATCGCGTGTTTACCATTGTGTTTCCAACAAAACAAAACGCTGATAGGTTCTTCTCGGACGACTCGTACTTAGCGGTAAAAGCCGAATATTTTGATTCTTCTGTTGCGCATACCACAATTATTGCCGGTTATGAAAAGGCGTAAGAATAACTGCTAACCGTCACTTTTACGGCACGCTAGACTTACGCATTCCGATTATATCGAAAAGGTAAACCCACTTAGCAAACGCCAAGTGGGTTTATTTAATTATCGTGTTGTCGATACCGATTTTGCTTTTTTAATCGCTTCATTAATATTTAGCGACGCTGCTTCTTGGCGCGGTGGGAACTTTTCAAATGTTTTAATATGCTCAGTCAGCATCGCAATTGCAGGTTGAAATACCCAACTCTTTTTCATGATTTGATGAAAGCCTGTTACGCCATCGTAATGTTCCATTGGATCTTTACGTAGATTAAACAGTTTAGGCATGGTGTGGGTAACCAAATCTTCGTAGTAACGACCACCAGGTTTTGATGCAAAGTGCATTTTCCAAGGGCCAACACGAATTGCAGTTAACTGCGATTCGTAATAATAAAAGAAGTGATTACGTGCAGATTTTTTGCTTTTGCCACGCCAATAATCAAGGTTGTTTTCACCATCGATATATACATTAAACTCTTTTTCCATTGCTTTACGTAAGTTTTTCTCACCAACCGCTGCAGCAATGGTTGGAAATACATCTTCATGCGAGGAAATACCGTTAAGCTTTAAACCTGCTGGTATTTTTTCCGGCCAACGCACCATGAACGGCACACGCACACCACCTTCCCATGTCGTCATTTTTTCACCGCGGAATTTGGTTGTACCCGCATCAGGCCACGAACTTTGCTCAGGGCCATTATCTGTGGTGTAAATTACAATTGTATTGTCGGCAATTTTTAACTCATCGAGTTTATCAAGAAGCTGCCCTACATGACCATCGTGCTCTAATAAACCGCTACCGAAAACATCTTCTTCAGAGCTAATATGAGTGGCAAGATGACGGCTCTCTGGTTTTAAGCGCGTGTAAACATGCATACGACTTGGCGCATGCCAAATAAAGAAGGGTTTATCTGCTTTAACCGCACGCTCCATAAAATCTAGGCTTCGTGCTAACACTTCTTCATCGAATGTTTCCATGCGTTTACGCGTTAGCGGGCCTGTATCAATTATGCGGCCATCGGCGTACGCTTCAATCACACCGCGCGGGCCAAACTTTTTCTTAAACTCTTTTGTTTTTGGGTAGTCTTCCTGCTCAGGTTCTTCTGACACATTCAGATGATACAAATTGCCATAAAACTCATCAAAACCATGGCGCGTTGGCAAGTGCTCATCAAGGTCGCCTAAATGGTTTTTACCAAATTGCGCTGTCATGTAGCCTTTGTCTTTTAAAAACTCAGCAATCGTTGGATCGGCTTCTTTAATGCCCAAAGGGTTGCCGGGCTGACCCACAGTTGTAAGCCCTGTACGCACTGGCAACTGCCCCATTAAAAACGCAGCGCGCCCTGCGGTACAACTTGGCTGGGCATAATGGTCGGTAAATAAGGCACCTTCGTTGGCAATTCGGTCGATGTTGGGCGTGTTGTAGGTCATGCCATGTGAATAGGCACTTAAAGAAACCTGCGCCACATCATCCACCATAATGGCGAGAACGTTTGGGTCTTTCGCATGGGCTGATAACGAAAGTAGCCCAGCTAACACACTGACTAATGGTAATTTCATTACTTCTCCTTGTAGATTATTGAAGTATAAGTTGAATTTGTTTTCTAAATGCACTCACACAGTAAACCTTGATTACGAAAAGCCAGCATGGGCAGATGTTTAACATCCAAAAAGAATAAACACCATTTTTGTAACTAACCAAGATTAAATGCCCACTTTACAAGCATTTCTCAATTTCTACCTTACAAGAAAATTAGGAACAAGCACAGTAAATTACGATACACATTACTAGTAACCCGCTGACGTTTTTATTTAAAAAAGCCAATGCGATATAACCTCTAAATACGTATTATTAAATATTGCGCATTGCCCATGTAATTTTACGTTATCCACTGAGCTTGAGCGAAACAATAAACCTGAGCGTTAAATATAACCAGCACAATAATGCAAGGTTTATTAAAAAAACCGGCTTGACCTAAACCAAACTTGAGGTTTTAGCATGCCATTTTTCACAGCAATAAGAACAAAATAATGAACAGTGATATTTCAACTTCTCGCTTAAAGCAGTTTCCGCCATTAATGTGGATTATGTTATTTGGCTCATTTATAACGCGCGGCAGCTTTTATATGGTGTGGCCATTTTTGGCAGTGATTCTGTATAAAAAATTTGCTCTTTCGGCAACTGAAGTCGGTTCGGTATTGTCGCTCGCTGCGGTTATTTCGGTGTTTGTCAGTTTTGTTGGCAGCACCCTTTCAGATAAGCTTGGTCGCAAGCCTATGATGTACGCCACAGGTGTGCTTTATATTGTCTCGTTTAGTTTACTTGCCATCGCCGACACAGTCTTAATGTTTACCATTGTGATAACGCTCTGCTCTATTGCCACTTCACTTTGGCGACCGCTGGCATCGGCTTTAATTGGCGATATTATTCCAGAAAAAGCTACTCGCGAACTTGCGATGCAATCGCTCTATTTTGCAGTTAATGTTGGCTGTGCGGTAGGCCCAATGCTGGGGGTTTGGCTTGGCTTAACTGGCGAGCAATCGAGCTTTTTCATTACTGTTTACGCCTTTGCCTTTTTACTTGTGTTACTAACCTGGGGGTTTAAACATCATGATAAAATCCAATCAAAAGTGGATATAGATAACGCACAAAGTGCGCAAAACCCCGAAACACCTAAATCACCAAAAACAGGCTTTAAACAAACCTTTAGCGTATTAGTCCAAGATAAGCTATTACAGTGCCTTATTTTGGCAAACATTTTGTGCTTTTTTATTTATGGTCAAATGGATAGTTCACTGGTGCAATACCTCACCCGTGCCGGCGCAAATAACTTGCTCGAACTTATTTCATCAATGATCTTTACCAACGCGTTAGTGATCATTACCTGCCAATTTTTACTGCTTAAACTAATGGCATCGCGGCCAATTTTAGTACGTATTCGCTTTGGCTTGGTACTACTTTCATCTCGCAAATCTGGTTTGCTTTTAATCCACTTACCTTTTTTGCAGGTTGGTTAGGTGCGGTAGTAATTATGAGCCTTGCTGAGGCCATTTTATTTCCTACCATGAGCGTGCATGTTGACCGCATTGCACCAACTAACCTTCGCGGCGCATATTTTGGCGCAACCGCATTTTACGATTTAGGCTATGCCTTTGCGCCCATTGGTGGTGGTTTACTGCTTGATATGTTTGACGGTCGCACCTTGTTTTTAGTGTGTAGCGCCATTGCTGTGGTGGTATTTTTACTTTATCTCATTATGGATAAATTAAAGCGCCCAGCATTTATTACAGAGCAGCTTGCAACTGAACAAACGGCTAAAACAGCATAAACTTCTTTGTTTTTTTACAGTCAAAACAAAAAAAGCCAGCATTCACATGCTGGCTTTTTACTTAACAACTTAAATACGTTAATCGCGTTTATACACCGCCTCAATTGTTGCTTTTGCCAGTGTATTGGCATTCACCATATACCCTGCCACCGCGCTTTTGGTATTTTCTTTTAAACCAAGCGGCTTTGCTAACGCAAACACCGTAAATTGATAACGATGAATACCGTGCCCTTTTGGTGGACACGCGCCACCAAAGCCATTTACCCCAAAATCGTTATTAATTTGTACTGCACCTTCTGGCAATTTTGAACTTGAACTATTGCCCGCACCAGCAGCTAGTTCAGAAGTGTTCGCGGGTAAATCTGTAACCTGCCAATGCCACCAGCCGCTGCCAGTTGGCGCATCAGGATCATAGGCAAAAACAGCAAACGCTTTGGTTTCTTTAGGTGCACCACTCCACGCTAAATGCGGCGAGATATTTCCCCCTTCACAACCAAAGCCCTTAAAAACATGCTTATTTGATAACATTTCACCATTAGCAATATCATTACTGGTAAGTGTAAAGGTGTTAGCCCAAAGCTGTGCGGCTGATAACAATAAAGTACCGCCTATAATTTGTTTCAACATGATTTGTCCCTTTTTTGATTGTTACCCCATCTTAATCATAAACACGTTTAAAATCATAGTGTTTTAAAGTGGGTGATTGTTTTATCTGATTTGTTAATTTAAGAAACAAGGCATTAATTTAACTATGTGTGTTGTTATAATTAGACCACTTACACAAGAACTGTAATGGTTCTATTATAAAATATCTGTTACAAATAAAACCTGAGATAACGATATTAAGTAACCTAAATTCGGCATAAAAAACTAGGAAACTAAAATTATGGATGAAGTCGGTAAAGTTAGAATTTACCTGTTAAGGGCAATGTATGCATTTATTGCGTTTGGTTTAGGTGTCACCACTTTGCCCGATATAGTTTCTGGTTCAGGTCAATCTGCCGATTCAGACACTATTATCAATGCCATCTTAATGGGCTTTTGTCTTCTCTCACTGCTCGGCATAAAGTACCCACTTAAAATGTTACCACTGCTTTTATTGGAGCTTACTTGGAAAGTGTTTTGGCTTTTAGTGTATGCCTTACCAATGCATTTAAGTAATGGACTCGATGAATACGCACAAGAGCTAGTTTTTGCGTGTGCTATGGGGGTGATTCTAACACCACTCGTACTGCCATGGGGTTACTTAATAACCCATTACCTAAAAGCCCCTGCAACACCATGGAAGTAAACTCTAGTCATCAATAAAGTGAGGATTAATTTTGGCGGTCAGAACGTGATCTTGCCATATACCGTTTATTTTTAGATAGCGTTTAGCCAGCCCTTCTTTTTCAAAACCTAAACGCGTTAATAACTGGGCACTTTTTGTATTATGTGGCATATAGTTTGCCATCACACGGTGCAACTTTAGCTTGTTAAAGACATAATCGAGCCCAGCTTCTACTACCTCAGTCATAATACCCTGCCCTTGGTATTTTTCAGCAACACAATAACCTAGATAGCACGCTTGAAATGGCCCACGCACCACATTAGTAAAGTTACACATTGCCATTATTTCGCGGCGCTCAAAATCAAAAGCGGCAAAATGATACGCACTTTGATTATTAAGGTGCGTTTGATAACCATTAGTTAGATTCTGCACATTCACTTTAGTGTAATAGTGGTTATCGCGCGTTGGCTCCCACGGTGCTAAGTGCGCTTTGTTCTCAGTAATAAACGAGAGCAGTGCTTGTGTATCATTTCTGTTTGGCACGTCAATCAGTGTACGTTTGGTTTTGAGTATCATTGCCTTTGGTCAAGTGCCTGTTTGTCGGTGGCATGCTGAATTAAATTAACCAATAACCGACCATGCATTGGCGTAAACCCCGTTTTCTCGAGCTTTTTCTCAAGGTAATTAGCAAAGTTTTTACGCTTATCGTGATGAGTACGCAGCGTAAACAGCAGTTCATTTTGCTTTTGGTTTATCAGTCGTGTGTTATAAATTGGGTCTTCATCAGGCCAGTTTTCTACAGGTACGCCTTTGGTTTGATATACATAATTAGAAAGAGTTTGGTTGATCCGAGAATAGTCGCTTTGACCAATAAGCAACTCTAATTCTTTCAATAAGCCACGGTACAATACGCGCGGAAATAAGCTGTAAAAATCTTTATTTTGAAACGCTTTGCCTTTTTCGGTTTGCTGCCAATCGGCAAAACTTGATTTAAGCGCATGGACAAAAATGCGCCCAACAAAATGTACTTTTAAATAGCTGCCACCTTGGTTATCTGCGCTTTGTAGCAAATTACTTAAACGCTTACGATAACTGCGGTTCTCTGCTTTTAAACGACTTACTTCGGCTTCTAACGCGAGTTCGTTTTCGCCTTTTTCAAGCTGCTGTTTTTGCAATTGTGCAATACGCAATTGGGCGCTTTGTAATACATCGCGGGTGTCTTTAAGTTCTTGCAGCACACTGCCATTTTTAATCTTGAAATTAAAATTGTGCGTACTGTGCTTTGTGGTTTGAGTTACTAAAGGTTTGGCTGCTTTGGTAAGCGCTTGGTTTAATTTTTTTTCTAAAATTTGGCCTGACTGGCTGCCTTTTAGTAGCTCAGTTAATTGAGTATTTATCTCGTTAAGATACCAAGTATGTAACTGCTTACTTTGCGTCGTGCTTAACCCATTAAAAGGATTGCTATTTTCCTTATCAAATTCAGACACCTACTGCCTCAAATCCATTAATTATAATTATTTATTCTGAGCCGGATAGTAGCAGAAAAAACCACTAAAACTCTAGCTTGATAATACACTTTTAGCACTCACTTGCGAGCGCTCTAAAATAGCCACACCTTGCTCTTTCATAAAGGCTTCAAACGCACTAGCAAGCAAACTTTGCTTTCTGTCTTGGCGTTTAGCTAAAAACCATGTACTACGAATAGGAAATCCTTTTACATCTAATTTTACTAAGCCCGGTACTTCGCCATAGTCGAGCGCATGACGACTTAAAATAGATAAGCCCAACCCCGATGCAACCGCGTACTTTATTGCTTCGTTACTTTCGATGGTCATTTTTTCATTCAAGGTTAATTGTTGCTCTTTGCAAAATTGCTCAATTAAATTACGCGTACCCGAACCTTTTTCACGCATTATAAATGGGTAATGCGATAAACGGTTTAGGCTGACTTCTTGTTGTAAATGCAATTCATGCCTTGCCGGAGCAATTACCACCAGTTCGTTATCGAGTAACGGTGTTTTAATAATTTCGGGGCGCTCAGGGCACTGACTAAAAAAGTAAAAATCATCTTCGTTGGCTTCTATGCGCTCTTTTACTTCTTGGCGGTTACCTATTTTTAAATTGATATCGACTTTTGGGTGTTTTTTACAAAACGCCCCTAAAATCAGTGGCAAGAAATACTTAGCAGTTGAGACCACACATAAATTAAGTGAGCCGGATGTCACGCTTTTAAGCTCATCAATCGATACCGACAAATTATGAAAGCTAGTAAATACCTCATTGGCGCATGTTAGTAGCGCTTTTCCCGCATCGGTAAGCACAATGGTTTTGCCATGCTGGCGATACACCGGCATATCCACCGTTTCGCTTAATTGCTTTAACTGAATCGACACCGAGGGTTGCGATACATGTAACTGCTGCGCCACCAAGGAAATACTTTTGTATTGATCAAGCGCTTTTAAAAGCTGTAACTGCCTAACTGTGGGTAGACGCATAATGATATAGATTTTTATTTATACATATTTATAGAAATATATATTAGCGTTTATTTAACTGCGCGCATAGACTAATTTTTGTCTTATAAATGCATAAAATACAACCTGCATCTCAAAACAACAGCGCAGGTGGTGATACTTTGTATTGGGGAATGAGGAAGTTATGTTAGAAACCATATCAAATAATGTGCGTGCGTTAGGTGAAGTACTTGGCCAAACAATTGCCGAAGACAAAGGCGATGGTTGGGTTGATAAAATTGAAGAGGTACGCCTTTTAGGTAAGCGCATTGTGGCAGGTGAAAACCATGCAATTGAAGACTTACAAACAATTTTTGCAAATAGTAGCGAGCAAGATTTATTAATTCATGCTCGTGCATTTAGCCAGTTTTTAAACCTTGCTAATGTGGCAGAACAGCAACACACCACCAGTGAGCAAGGCTTAGCAGAGCTTGATTTGCCCCACCCGCTTGATTCTCTATCAGAAAAATTAACCGGTATTGATGCAAACGCGTTTAAACAAGCGCTTAAAAAGCTGCATATTGAACTTGTGTTAACTGCGCACCCAACCGAAGTTAACCGTCGCACCTTTATTCATAAATACAACGAAGTGGCTGATGAACTCAGTAAAGGAGAAGCGCCACTGAGCGAACGCGTGCAAGAAATCATAGAACAAGCGTGGCACACCAATGAAATTAGGCAGCAGCGCCCCACACCACTTGACGAATCACGCTGGGGATTACATGCCATTACCGATAGTTTATGGCGTGCGGTACCACAATTTGTACGCGAATTAGATGAGCTTTCACAAACCCTGATTGGGGAGCCGCTGGCTGAAGATATAGTGCCTATTACCATGGCCAGCTGGATGGCAGGCGACAGAGACGGTAACCCTTTTGTTACAGCCAAACTCAGTAAACAAGCCATTTTACAAGCGCGATTAATTGCCGCAGAGCTCTACTTAACTGACTTTGAATCACTTTATTTAGAATTATCGATGCACAAAGCAACCGATGATTTAATTGAAGCGGATATTAATAATATTGGCCCGTATCGCGCGGTGATCACACAGTTAATTAGCGAACTTAAAGAATCAATCGCTCTATTACGTGATGGCAAAACTAAAGGTGCAATTTCATCTTCTGAAGATTTACTTACGCCATTAAAAGCATGCCGTAACAGCCTATTAGCAGTCGGTCTTACCCGAGTTGCAAATTCACAAGTGCTCGACTTAATTCGTAAGGTGCAATGTTTCGGTATTTCACTGGTAAAACTGGATATTCGTCAGCACAGTGAACGCCACGATGAAGCCATTGGCGAGATTGTTAGCGCCCTTGATTTAGGCGATTACGCCACTTGGGATGAAGCGCGACGCGTTGAATTTTTACTCGGCGAAATAAATAATCCGCGTCCATTGTTACCGAATGTCACTTGGAGTGAAAACACCCAAGAAGTGCTCGACACCTTTGCAATGGTGGCTAAGCAACCGCGTGAAGTGCTAGGTATTTATATTATCTCAATGGCGAGCAAAGTAAGCGATGTACTGGCGGTAAACCTGTTAATGAAAGCCACAGGGTTTAGTTGGGAGATGCCCATTGCACCGCTCTTTGAAACATTGGATGATTTAAATAACGCGCCAAAAGTAATGGGCGACTTGCTGAACATAGAGCAATATTTAACGCGCTGTAAAAAACAGCAATACGTGATGATTGGCTACAGTGATTCGGCAAAAGATGCGGGCGTGTTAGCGGCCACATGGGCACAATACCAAGCGCAAGAAGCACTCGTGCAAGTATTTAAACAATTTGAGGTAGAACTTAAATTGTTCCACGGCCGAGGCGGTACCATTGGTCGCGGAGGCGGCCCTGCACATGATGCAATTGCATCACAACCGCCGGGTACACTTGATGGCGGCTTACGTGTCACCGAACAAGGTGAAACTATTCGCTACAAGTTTGGTTTGCCAAACCTTGCTGTACGCAGTTTACACTTGTATGCCAGTGCGATTTTAGAAAGCTTAATTCACCCACAACCTGTGCCACCAGCGTCATGGCGAGAGCTTATGAACAACATGGCATCGCTTAGTTGTGAAATTTACCGCGGTTATATCCGCGAAGAAGCGAATTTTGTGCGCTATTTCCGTCAAGCAACGCCGGAGCAAGAGTTATCATCATTGCCACTTGGCTCGCGCCCTAGTAAACGCCGCTCAGATGGCGGCATTGAATCGCTGCGTGCTATTCCATGGATATTTGCGTGGAGCCAAAACCGTTTAGTACTGCCAAGTTGGTTAGGCCTTGGTCAGGCAATTAAAGCGTTTTATCAAGATAATGCCGCGCTCATGAACGAAATGCTGGAAAACTGGCCGTACTTTAAAGCCCGTATTTCATTGACTGAAATGGTGTATTTAAAGTCCGATCCAGAGCTATCCGCACTGTATGACGCAGCCCTTGTTGAACCTGATCTCCAAGGCTTAGGTGAACAACTGCGCAGCCAATTACAGCAAGATGAACAAGCTGTTCTTACTTTGCTTAACCAAGCTCACACGCTCGAGAGTGACCCTTGGAACTTAAGCTCATTTAGATTGCGTCAGCCTTATTTAGTACCTCTACACTTGTTACAAATTGAGGCGTTAAAACGCTTACGCAATAAACCTGAGCACCCTGAAAGCGAGCAAGTGCTTATGGTCACCATGGCAGGTATTGCGACCGGTATGCGAAATACTGGGTAATAACTTACAGTTAAATTGGTGTTGTATTAGCTACTAAAGCGTGTTGCTCTTAACTGTCTATTTCTGCAGTAACAGGTTTAGGTTTGAACTGAATTTAGACCTTAAGAGTCAACACGCTCTACTCACACAATTTTAATGAGGTGTTACTTAATGCCATTTGTCGACACGCCTCATATCGTTGGCAAACACCGATGAAAACGCATGCATTTTCGCTTTTAGCAACGATTTTCTTCCCTCAAAATTACGTGTGTAAATCAAATTAGCTGACCCTACGTATTTATTCCATGCAGCCACATAGCACTCTGCAAATTGCTTTTTTACCCCAACACACGTTGGGACCGCATGATAGTCTTTCCGTGCAAACCCCGCGAAGTCACCTTCTCTAACAACTAAATAACGTGGGTTATCAATTGGTGCGAGTACTTCAGCCATACAATCTGCAAATAACGACGATTCATAAAATGTACCGCCTGTAAGTGCAATTGTTAAGCTTCCGTCATAACCCTGGGATGTTTTTATATCAAGCATTCTGAGCGGGGTTGTAAGCTTATTTGTTTTCGCTAATGTTTCAATCACTGCGTTACCAATTTGCTTCAATGAACCATCGACAGGTAAATGCAAAAGCATTATGCGCAATGCTTTGAGTGTTTTAGGCAAGTTTTTAACAAATCCATACGCAAATCCGCCTGCTAAAAACCATAGCATTACTGTTGCTGACTGCGGGTATTTCATAAATGACAGACTTATTGCAAGGGCACTCATCATTCCCAGCAAAAGCTCTTGTGTTAAGTACTTAAAAGTATTTTTTAAATGGACTGTTTTAAACCGTGTAATTGCTTGGGTTTCAACGGATGGCAGGGTACGGCCTGTTTTATCAATAGTTAATGCACGTTGCCATTTGGCTGGTAGCTGCTCAATGTTTTTAAAGCGTTTGATCATCTGCTTGTTGTTGGCATATACCGCAAACTTCATTGAACTCGTGGTGTTAAAATAAAACGCTAATTTTGAATTAAGCCGCTCAAATCCGCTTTCTATTGCGTTACTGTTTTCAGCTAACCCAACGAACGTTAAAAAACGTCTTTGTAAGTTGTAAAAGTCGATTAATCCGTAATAGCTTTCTTTATCAACCGCAACCAAATGCCAGATACTACTTGCTTTTTGAGGTGACGACTTATCAAGGCGAATAGCCCTTCCTCGCATTTGATTCGTCAGCATAAACGAACCAACCGAACTTGCTAACACTAAAGAGTTTACTACTGGTGCATCCCAACCTTCTCCAAGCAGTGCCCGTGTCCCAATCAAGGTTTTAATATCACCATCACACAGTAACTTAGTAAATGATGAAGTAAGTACGTTCAAAGAGCCGGTTACCTTTACATAACCATTAAGCCCGGTGATAGGAGTAAATATCAGTTTTTCACTTGCATCATCACTTTTGAAATACTCTACTTTACTTTCATGAACAATTGATAAACGACCTGTCAGTAAGGCAACATCTTCATTAATGTTTGAATGCTTTGCGAGCGTTTCAAATACCGGCCAACTCCCGAGGGTTGTTTCACCAATTTGAGTATTATTAGACAGTGACTCATCTCTAATAAAATCTGTAAGGATCACTTGTCTAAGTTGCTGCTGTCTTTTCTTATATTCAATGCGATGAATATCAAGGCACCCTTTAATTTTTGCTGAACTGAGTGAAAGTGAACGTTCGAGCCGATTAGAATGCTCTAACATTAAATCGCGTTTGTGCAGAAGTTCAGAAGCTCTAAGCTGTTTTTTTAGCTCCGTAATAAAACGCTCTTGTTCATCATTCTGTGCAAATGTTTTTGAAAAAAGCATTGCCTCTATTAACTTTTGCCACCATGACCGAGTTAACTTAGGAACATCTTCAAACGTTAAATCAAGCAGCGCTAACGCGTTTTGTGGTAGTGCTTGTTTGGTGTGTTTAAGTAACACTAAAATTGCAATTAACACATGCGGAGACTTAATAATATCAGCGGTACTGACGTGTGGTTGTGTAAGCCAAGTATGATGCTTACACATGTCTAAAAATGTCTCGTTCGCCAATAAATGCTCAAACAACTGTTTTACGCGCGCATCAAACTCACGCAATTTAGACCGCTCATTAGCGGACGCATCAACGGCCCAAATGTAATCTTGATGAGGGCACAAAGTATTTGCTTTGACCAGCTCTGGTACTGATATTTCTTCGTCGATAGTACCGCACAACTGCTCGTATTTTCCCCATTCATGACCATCAGAATCATAAGGCGGAGTAGCGGTTAAAGAAACCAGTGTGATCTGTGGCAGTGCATCACATACTGCAGTGAGTACTTTCCACCACTCCTGTCGTAAATGGTGTGCCTCGTCTAAAATAAGTACGCTTATCTCTGCATTTTTCAAACTTGAAATAAACGCATTTACTTCACGAGAATCGAGTATTGTTGGCTCATGCTCCTGCTCATCACAATCATATTGTGCGTCTTCATTTTGAGCGATTTTAGCGTGTAATGCTTGGTAGGTAATTGATGTAAAGCTTTTAGGAGTATGCAAGTCATTACTGATCCAAGCCAATTCAAATGGATTATCACATTCCACAAAATCAGTTAAACGTTCGATCCATTGATCGCGAATGACACGAGTCGGAGACAGAATTAGTGCGTTTTGTGCTAATCGCTTGAAGACTTCAATACCCAGTGTGGTTTTTCCTGCCCCTGGGGCTGCAACAATATGAAGCTTGTCATCTTCAAGATGTTCATCAACAGCGTTAAGCACTCGGGATTGATACGGACGCCAAGAATATTTAAAGTTTAACTGCGAGAAATCCATTCGTTATATAACTTTAATGATTACAGAACCGTATAGTAATCGTAAATCTGCTTCAAGCCAACAACGCTATCCTTAGCTCATTATCGTCAGTCCATTTGAAATGGGTAAATTGAACCAAGCTTTAAAATTTGGCTTAATTCGTCAAGGGCTGTTTGGCTTTCTACAAGTAAACTTGGGTCGGCTAAATCATATTCTGAAATCGCATCTCGATAATGCTTTTCAACCCAGGCTGCTAAGGTGTGGTATTTCGCTTCATCCATTAAACATTCAGGGGCAACGGCGCTTAATTCCAACTCATTAAGTGGTACGCGAAGGCGCAAACACGCTGGGCCACCACCGTTTTTCATGCTTTGTTGCAAGTCAAAATAGATCACTTTAGAAATAGGGTTACTCCCCTCACAAAGGGTCGCAAGATAAGTCGCCACTTTATCGTTATTTTGGCATTCAGTGGGGGCCACAATGGCCATAGTGCCGTTTGGTAATGTAATTAACTGGCTGTTAAAAATGTAGCTTGAAACTGCATCTTCAACACTCACATAGTCGTTACTGACTTCAATTAAGTGAAGTGGTTTATCTCCTTGGTATTTTGTATTTATAGCATCAACCGCGCGTGCGGATTGATAAAATGCCATTTCATGGTAAAGCAGTACATTTTCGTTACCAATCGCAATCACGTCATTATGAAATACCCCTTGGTCGATAACATTTGGGTTTTGCTGCACAAATAAGCAATTTGCTTCGCTCAAACCATGTGCGCGAGCAACGGCCTCGCTGGCAGCTAAGGTTTGCCTTGCAGGGTAAATCTTTGGTTTGATAGCTGATAACGCATCTTCACCATAAACAAAGAGCGATAACCCTTTTTCGTTATGTGAATTGGATAAGCGAGTGTGATTTGCCGCTCCTTCGTCTCCCAATAATGGATGATGTGGTAGTGGCTCATGATGGGTAAAATACTGTGTATTATTAAAAATGGCTTTAAAGGTACGGCTTGTTTGCTCAGCTTCTATGGCGCGGTGTAGTTTGTTACTTAAATTGGCGGGTGTGAAGTGCACTTTGCCATCGTCACAATCCAAACTGTTCGATACTGTTGCCGCATTTGCCGACCACATTGAAGACGCCGAATAACAGGCTTTTAAAAACTGCGGCGCGTTTTTGGCTGCTTTTGTAATTACGCCTTTTTCGCTACCTGAGAAACCCAACTTTCGTAATGTGTAAGTATCTGGGCGAACCTGCGGCGGTAAAATGCCCTGCTTTAAGCCAAGCTTTGTCATCGCCAGCATTTTTTCAAGGCCTTGTAGCGCCGCTTTTTTCGGATTAGCGATTTGCTTTGCGTTATTTTTAGATGCGACGTTACCAAACGATAAGCCGCTGTGGTTATGGGTTGGGCCAACCAACCCATCAAAATTCACTTCGTACACTGTCATCTTTGCATCCTTTTAGTGCAAGGTTGCACTTTTATTAGGCGTTTTTCGTGTTTAAAACCAAAAAAACGTGAATACAAAGCTGAGTTGCTAAATACATGCCAGATACTAAAAATTAAGTTGAGTGCTGTGTGCTCCAGTTTTTAATAATACGATGAATTTGATTTATGCCATCCGTTAGCGCGGCCGGACCTGGCTGCAGAATATCGCTCGAATTAATTTCATAAACATGTTTGTTTATCACTGCTGGAATGGTTTGCCAGCCGTCGCGCGATAACATTTTCTCAGGCACAAAAGGGCGACCACACCAAGCTGCAAAAATAATATCCGGCGCTTTTTCGATTACTTCGCATGGGTCTTTAATAATGCGGTTTTTGGCAAGGCTTTCACTGGCAAATTCCTTATAACAATCAATGCCACCGGCGATTTCTACCAATTCACTGACCCAAGTAATGCCAGTAATAAGTGGATCAAACCACTCTTCAAAATACACCTTAGGTTTTTCTGTAAGCTGAGCTGCACTTGCTTTAATCGTGTTTAGATTATCCACCAATTGGTTAACTAGTTTTTCGCCTTTTTGTGGCTCGCCAATCAATGCCGACAGCGTTCGGATCATTTGCAACACCTCTTGAATACTGCGGTGATTAAAACAGTGCACATTGACGCCTTGTTTTATTAAATCACGCACAATATCAGCTTGAAGATCAGAAAACGCCAATACTAAATCGGGCTCTAACGACATAATTTTATCAATGCGAGCGCTAACAAACGCCGAAACTTTAGGCTTTTCACGTTTGGCTCTTTCGGGGCGCACAGTATAAGCAGAGATGCCAACAATACGATGTTGCTCGCCCATTAAATAAAGTGCTTCTGTGGTTTCTTCCGTTAAACAAATTATGCGCTCAGGCCATTTTGCTGTTTTGAAATCACTCATCCCGTGTTACTTCTCCATTAAAAAACGTAACAAAAAACGCCATATTGCTAGGAAAATACCAATGCATATAAGATGCGAGTATTTTGTCACATGCATAAATTGCCTCAGCTTGCGTATTACGCGGGTAAAACTGTGAATACGCTAAAGCGGTAAGGTTAATTTCGGCGCTAGAATAATGAAAGCTGTGCCCTCGCACTTCACAAGGTGCAGCAATATTTGGATAAACAGCGCTTAAATCGACATACTGTTGACCAATGCTAGAGAGGGTTTTATTCATTGTGGCTTTGCCATTTAACACGCCACACATAGTGAAGTGTGTGTTTTCACTTATTAATTCATCCAATAAGTAGAGCATACCGCCACACTCCGCTAAGACCGGTTTATTGCTTATAGCAAACTGTTTTACGGCTTGTTTAAACGCATTATTTTGGCTTAATTGCTGCGCATAAAGCTCAGGATAACCACCTGGAATATAGAGCGCATCTCCCTCTGGCAAGGTTTTATCCTGTAATGGCGAAATGTAGCTTAGCTCTGCGCCAAAATCTGCCAACATAGCCAAATTGGCACGATACAAAAACGAAAACGCATTGTCTTTGGCAACCAAAATACGTTGCCCTTTAAGTGGTTTAGCACGCTTAAAATCTGCGTATTGCTTTGCATCATCTCCCTCTTTTGAAGGCCAAAACACCACATCTTTGGGTAGTTGATTAAAGTGTGAGTTAGCAAATTGCTGTGCGGCTTGTTCTAAATACACGTCGATATTTTGTAACTCACCTGCTTGCATAATGCCAAGGTGGCGCTCAGGCAAACTAATATGGGAATTTCGTAAAAAATAGTCTTGTATTAATGCCTTTACGTTTATCGATTGCAAAACCATTTCGCCATGTCCTTGACCGGCGATCTTATTGGCTATCACACCGTAAAAGTTAAGGCTTGGTTGGTAATTTACTAAGCCATGGACCAAGGCACCAAAACTTTGTGCCATGGCTGAGCCATCAATCACCGCCAAAATCGGAATACCAAATAGGTCGCTTAAATCGGCAGTATTTGGTGTGCCATCAAACAGCCCCATTACGCCTTCAATCAAAATAAGATCTGCAACGATAGCCGCTTGGTAAAGCATGCGCTGACATTCACTTTCACCCACCATCCACAGATCCAATTGATATACAGGACGGTTTGATGCCGCTTCTAAAATCATGGGATCAATAAAATCGGGCCCAGTTTTAAATACCTGAACCGTTTTGCCCATATTGGTAAAATAGCGTGCCATGGCGGCGGTTACTGTGGTTTTGCCCGCCCCCGAATTTGGCGCACTAATTACAAGTGCTGGGCAAAATACCGGTGAATTAACGGCCATGATGGGTTGTTTTTAAAATGCTGGTGTGTGGTTTTAAGTAATAACAGGCAAGGTACAATGCCAACGCAATCGCCACGTAGCCAAACGGGCTAGTAACATATGGCGCGTAATACTGTGCTACACGCTCTGAGTAAGTACTTAACGACATATCGCTAAATTTACCCGATAACCAATAATAGCTCGCGTTTGAGGTTAAAAATGCAATTGAGCTTGCAAGCCATAAGTTAACCAATGCCATTACCGTTTTTGCTGCAACCACACACTTTGTTTCATCAAGCTTTAGTTGCAAACTTTTATGACCCGCCCACCACAGCACATAGTAGCCAACAAATAAAAATGGGTATGAACGCGTAATACAATCGCCAAAATCACCGCGATAATAGCTGCTGGTTAAATCAATCGACACACTTAGTACCACAAATACGGCAAAAGTACGGTGCTTAGACGCCAGCAAACCTAAAATAAAGAAAATTGCTGTACTGGCACTTGGCAAATGGAGCGCAGACGCAAAATGATACGGGCGGGTGGCTATCATCAATAGTGCTAACAACGCGTAAATCAGCAACGAGAATTGCTGCACTTTGATTGGGGTAAATAAACTTGAACGATCTGTCATTATAATGTTTCCGCATACTAGAATTGATGCGATAGGAAATGACAAGATACAAGGCACACGCCTTTGCCTGTTACAGCAAGGAATAACAATATCATTCAGGTAATTAGATGATCCATTGTCGCGACCACAAATTACTGTAATTGATATAAAAGCGATTGTGTTCTCGTTGCTCACCGCCCACCGCAGTACTCGAGTGAACTAGGCCGGTCTCCGGACTCCTGATCATCGCTTTGACAGCACCTTCCCATCATAAACAGACAGTGGTGGTTGTCGCTCACAGTTACCGTTGCGGGGGCAGTTCCAGATTTTAACTGGATTCCCGTTTAAACATTGTTTATAAAAAAACAATAGTCACCTAATTACAACGCAAATATATGTCAGCTAGCATTGTTAAATCAAGCTAAGACATTATTCTTATTAAAACTTTTTGTTTGTTGATATAACGAGGCACTGCCAAAAATTACAAACTGCGGTATGCTAAGCAAAAAGTTAATCTTTAATTAGCAATGTCAAAAGTAAAAGCCAAAGTACTTCGTTTCAAGCAAATCTCAGTTGAAGCAGTTTTTGAAAAAGAAAATGAATTAATTAGCCTACTGCAAAACGGCAATTTAGACCAAGCACTGTTACTTTGGCAAAGCGATAAGCCAACTTTGGTTTTACCGTCAGGTAATAAATGGCAACAAACTGAAGCGCTCGAAACAAAGCTAAAGAAAACCGGTTGGCAACTATACGCCCGCAAAACTGGCGGCGCCCCTGTGCCACAATGTGAAGGGGTAATTAATGTATCTTATATGTATGTGTTAGAAGAACATATTCCCTACTCGATTCCAAACGCCTACAAAGACTTTTGCGCTATTTTATCTTCTTTTTTTGAGCAGTTTAAAATTAAGGTTGAAACCCACGCCACCCCCGGCAGCTATTGCGATGGTGATTACAATCTTAATATTAAAAGTAAGAAAATCGTCGGCACAGCCCAGCGTGTATTACTAAAAAAAGGCGGTGGTAAAATTGTACTGGCGCAGGCCTGCATTTTAGTAAATGCAAATATGCCAACCTTAGTTTCACCTGTAAATTTATGTTACGAACATCATCAGCAAGGTGATCGTGCAATAGCCGATGTGCATACCAGCTTGTTTGAACACACCCAAGAGCGACCCGATATCGACGAATTATTTCAGCGCATATTTACCAGTTTTATAAATCATCAAAAACATAAATCGAGCTGACCGTAAAACCCTTTTTTTAGTCTTCAGCGGTGTTACACTTGGGACTTATTTCACCTTTAATTACCTTGGAGTGCTCCCTTGAAATTCGCTCTTCTTCCATGCGCCGCGTTACTGGCAAGCCATGCGTTTGCATCCGTTAGCCCATCAACCGATGAGTTGGCACAATACGCCGTAGCAGAATACCAAAATGCGCAAATACATACGTTAGCCAATATGGTGTCGTTTCCAACCGTTAATAACAAAGACATCGATACACCGCAAAATCCGGACTTTATTGGCTTTAAATCGCTATTAAAAATTAAAGCGGCGGAGCTTGGTTTTGATTATCAAGATTTTGGGCACACCGTATTAATTGGCATGGGTGAGCAACAAGACAAAGTAACCATAGTGACCCATGGCGATGTGCAACCGGCAGACCCAACAAAATGGCAGCAAAGTCCATTTGTACTTGATAGCACCTCAGAGCCAGGTAAATTAATTGGCCGTGGTACCGAAGACGACAAAGGTGCAATTTCAACAGCACTTTATGCCATGAAAGCGCTAAAAGATAATAATGTTACGCTAAACAATCGTATTGAACTGATGGTGTACCTTGCTGAAGAATCAGACTGGGAACCACTAAAGCGCTTTATGAAAACCTACCAGCAGCCAAAGTATGCAATAACTATTGATGCATCTTACCCTGTGGTTGTTGCCGAAAAAGGCTGGAGCTTAATTGCCCCGACATTTACAGGTTCATCACCACAAACCGGTGTTTATGTTAGCGAATTAAAAGGCGGTGCATTTGTTAGCCAAATACCTGAAGATGCCAGTGTGGTACTTCATAATGCGGATGCGCAAGCGCTTAACATACTTAAGCAAAACATAAATGCACTGAAAGATGTGCAGGTAACACTTACGACAAAAGGCGATAGCGTGCTTGTTAGTGTTAAAGGGGAATCAGCGCACTCATCTGAGCCAGAAGCAGGACACAATGCCATCGCTCACTTGGCAGAAGTGTTCAAAGGTATTGATCTAGAGAATAACAGCGATGGTCAGGCCATCGAATTTATTAATCAACTTATCGGCCTTGATTTATACGGCGCGAAATTTGGTGATATTGCCTACCGTCACGATTTTATGGGGCCAATGACTGTCGCGCCAACACTGCTAAAACACAGCGAAGAGGGTCTTAAATTATCGGTTAATTTACGTCGCCCAGTTGGCAAAACAGAGGCACTATTAAAATCACAAATTGATACCGCGCTTAACTATTGGCAAGCTAACAACAATGTGACGTTAAACAATGTGGAAATTCATATTGGCACGCCGATGCTGCTTGATGATGCACCGCACGCTGAAGCGCTTTTAGATATCTTTAAGCATTTTACTGGCGATGAAGATGCAAGCTTTGTTTCGATTGGTGGAGGCACTAATGCTAAGCTATTTGATAACGCTGTGTCGTTTGGCCCGTCTATGCCTGGCAAAAAATACACAGGTCATTCTGAGCACGAGTATTTAACACCAGAGCAAATGGCGCTTAACTTAAAAATGTATACCGCCATGATGGTAAAACTTGGCAATATGTAAACGGCCAAATTTAGAACAACCGTAATTTATAATGAGGCAACGTTATGCTTTGTGACAAAAGTATGACGTTCATTAGTACCTTGATTGCATTTAAAAAGTAGCACTTTTAAACAGACTTACACACCATTTCTGGGGATAACCTTGATCCCAAATACCATTCGTATTTACGCCTTATCTAATATCCCTTTAAAGATTAATGGGTAACGTCTTATGCGGTTACCAATGTAATCATCTGCCATTATTTGTTGGCAAAACTCATCAATGGTTAGATTTGCTTCAAAAAGCCATTCCATTCGTTCCAGTGCGCGCAAAAAACCACGTTTTAAATATGCTTGGCTTTGATAATGCGCAATATTCTGCTTAATGATATTGAGTTTCTCGGGCTCAGCTTGCAGCGCGGCGATCACTGATTTTAAGTATTGCTGCTGTTGCGGATGTGCTTTTTCCTTGCGAGGGCGACCTAATGACACGTATTACTTCTCTTAGTTAACCTTTAGTAAAAGACATGAGTTCGGGTTAAAAATGGTAAGTTAACTGCTTAATCCGATCTCATATTAGTTATATGGTGTTGCCATTAAATTGGATTACTTTTCGTGTTATTTATTAAGAAATAGACTCGGGAAATTAGCATGCTCATAGTGCTCACCAAACAACTCAGCTAACGCCTTTGAGTGATAAAGTTGTTCAAACGCTAGTTCAAACTGATTTTTAAGTAAGCGCCCCCGTTCATTGTCATGAAAAACCAACCAAATTGGTGTTTTTCCTTGCAACTCAAGGGTTTCAAACATCAGTTTTTGCCGCTCGCTAAGGTTATAAATATGGTCTACAACCACATCCACTTTACCCGATTCCAGTAACATAAGCGCTTTATGAATATCAGTAAAACGATAGCTCTGCGCATGCTCTGGCACGTAACGGTTATACGCGTATTCTTCAAACCACCCAACGGTTAAATCTTTAAAGTCTTCACTGTGGCGAAGTTTTGTCGTGCGCGGGTTGTAGATAGCAATAATGGGAAACTCCATATCCAAATGATATTTAGGATAAGTTACGTCCCCCAGCAACGTTTTATCATTTTTGTAGACACCCACTAACACATCCGCTTTGTGATTTTTAAACAGGCGCTTAGCGCGTGCATAGCTGCCAACATCAAATTTTAACTGCTTGCCTGCTAAAGTTTGCTTAACCAATTCAAGGTAAATACCCTCACCTCCTGGCTCTGAAAATTCGCGCCAATGCGCCGCTGCAACAGTGATTTGTTCGGCTTTTGTAGGTAATACACCTAACAAAGAGATAAAGCAGATTATATAAACAATAAAACGCATAAAACCCAGTTTGTTTATTAAACCAATATCAAGAAAGTATAGATAAATTTTGTAATTGTGCAGTAGCTACTTTTATTATTGTTCACAGCCATAGCGCGCTAAAAACAGTTCGACGGTTTGTTCAATTAAATAAACTTCTTGTTGTTCACTGGGCACATCGAAACCATATAAGCGTGGGTAAAAGATATGAGATTTCAGCTGATAAACAAACTGCTTCGCCGCGAGTTCGTTGTCATCAATCTGCATTTTATGTGCTGACACTGCATCAGTTAAAAACTGTTCTAAATATGTCATACAGCCAATTGAATTGGCGCTCAGTTGTTTTGCAAACTCGGGCGCTTGTAACATTTGCAAAAAAGCGATTTTAGCAACACGTAAAAAGTTGTCGGAACGAAACAGCGAAACTTCATGCTCTGCGATAGTTAAAAGCTGTGCTTTGAGCGACCTAGTTCCATCAAATATAACTGTTTGAATATTATTTAGTTGCCCCATCATGCGTTCAATAATGGCGTAAAAAAGCGCATCTTTTGTTTCAAAATGGTTGTACACAGTACGTTTAGATACCGCAGCCGTTTTAGCCACTTCATCCATACTGGTATTCGCTACCCCATTTTCAAAAAACAGCTGCTCTGCAGCATCTAGAATATGAATGCGTTTTTGCTCAGATAATTTCATAGTTTTCTCATTAACAATCTCGCTCATTTTAAACTTAATTAAAAAAAACTGCACTACACAGTTTACTTTTTTATCATTTAATGAAAAACTACACCGTGTAGTTTACATTTTTTAGAGAAACTCGATGAAAACGATTAAGTGGTTAAGCCTTTTACTCATTATTTTATTTATTGGAGCCTGCACTGTGAACAATAACTTAGCAACTGAGGGCACGAAAAAAGCGCCCAATCAAAGCCTATACAAAAATGGTAAGTTCTATAACGCCGACACCATGGCGCCAAATAGTTTGCGCAAAGTTGCCGGTATTTTTGTCCGTTACTTTACGGAGAAAAAGCTCAATGCAATACCAGAACAGCCACTACCGATGAACACCGTTTCGCGCGAACAACTTGAATTACTTGGCGATAACGAGATCCATATTATAAAACTTGGTCACTCATCTATTTTGCTTAAAGTATATGGTGAATTTTGGCTACTCGACCCTGTATTTGAAGAGCGCGCATCACCCTTTACATTTATGGGGCCAAAGCGTTTTCACCCAACACCAATTTCGATAGAAGCGCTTCCTCCTATCGATAAGGTACTAATTTCCCATAATCATTATGATCATCTCGATAAACACAGTGTGAAGCTGCTTGCAGATAAAACTAAACAATTTTTAGTGCCACTGGGTGTTGCGGGTGATTTAGCAAAATGGGGGATCAGCCCAACAAAAGTAAAAGAGTTTGATTGGTGGCAAGAGTTAGCAACGACACACGGTTTTATTGCCTTTACACCCACTAAGCATTTTTCAGGCAGAGCACTGAATGATGGCAACAAAAGCTTATGGGGTTCTTGGGTAATTTCTGCTAACGCTAAAACCTTATATTTTAGCGGTGACTCTGGTTATTTCTCTGGCTTTAAAGACATTGGCGAGCGCTATGGCCCATTTGATATGACCTTTATTGAAACCGGTGCCTACGATAAAGATTGGCCAGATGTGCACATGACACCAGAGCAAAGTCTGCAAGCGCACCTTGATTTAAACGGCAAGATAATGACGCCAATCCATAATGGCACATTCGATTTAGCGTTTCACGCATGGTACGAACCACTAGAGCGGATCTTAACCCAAGCAACACAGCATGCTGTTAATCTAAACACGCCAATAGTGGGTGAAATTCAACAGCTCGGACAAGCGGCAAATACACATGCATGGTGGCAAGATTATATGCCATCTACCAAGCCAACAACTCTCGTTGCAACGAACTAAACTGTGATGCTTTGTTATTTAAGGGCGCACTGCGCGCTTAAATAACAAACAGCGATAAATAGCGTTTAATTCATATCCTGTTTGTCAGTTGATTGTTTACTGTTTGACGGCAATTGACTGACTAACTTATCAAAGACCCCATTTCGTTTTATTTCAGCCAAGCCTTTATTAAATGCGTTTAGATACTCGGATGACGCTTCGCGATCTTTTTTAAACAGTAAATGGGTGGTGTCGCTGCGCAGCGGTTTTTTGCGATAGGCTAGTCGCTTACGTTGACGTTTAGAAAACTCTTTTTTCAACATGTAGTTAGCGGGAATAAGCGACATTGGAAAAGCATCAATCCGACCTTTTATTAATCGCGCTAAATTTTGTTTATCGGTATTCGCCCAATCGAGTGTGAGCTTTGATTCATTTCCCGCGGCTAATAATTCTTTGGTATAGCTATAGCCAGTTGTAACGCCAATTAACTTGCCTGCCAAATCATCAATGTGTTGCCAATCCACCAGCGGCTTTTTGGTGTTGTAAAAAAAGTAGGTAGTTTCGGTGTAAAGTGCTTCACTGCAATAAAATTCTTGTTGTTTTTCCTCGGTACAAAACCAATAGGCAGCAACATCGAAATGACCTTTTTGCACTTCTACAAAACTGCGTCCCCACGGGAAATAACTAAATTTTACGCGATAACCTTGTGTTTGAAATGCGGCGCGAATAACCGCAGGTACGAAATTAAACTCGCCTTTGGCACGGGTTGAATAAGGCGGATATTCGCCGATAGCAATGCTCAGAGTTTTTGCTTGGCATGGCATAGCCAACAAGCACATGGCACTCAGTATACACGCTATCAGTTTTAAAGAAGTGGTCACATTTTTATCAAGCTAACACGCCTGAACCATAAAAACCAAAACAGGTACAAAACAGTAACCCTAATCGCCTTTATTGGCAAGTTGAGATGATTTAAATCTACGATTTTTTACGTGCTTTTATATAAAGATAAAGCATAAATAGCCAAATCGTATTCGCACCAATTATATGGAACCAAAATGATACCGGAGACTCTTCTCGTAAAATTACCTCGCCGCTTCGCCCCGCAGGAATAGCGCCGCTTTCAATATAAAAAATAGTGGGAATGAGAAAGAGCAACATAATGATAATCACCCAGCCGAGTGTTGGCGCTTTTGCGTTTTTAATAAGCGGTGGCATCTGCATCCATACAGTAACGTGTTAATTTGAAGAGAATTATACTGGCAAGGTATAACGCTAATTACAATATAAACAACTATTTATTTCATATACTCCGATAAACACAAACCAATTACAGTGTCTTCATCTGAAACGTCAGCTCATAAAAAAGCCAGCGAATACGCTGGCTTAACTTCAGAGAACTTAATGTTTAATAACTTGCTGTTAGCGTAACACCTGCGTACGCAGAGTAAGCGTTAAGTAAGATGTGGTAGGTTCCACCAGTTGCACCACTGCTTAAACTACATGACTCATTATTGCCCCAGCGATAAGGACGACATTCATAATCAGTTGTCGTTGGTTGAGCACCTTTTTTCACGTACAGATCTACATCGCCGCTACCATCTGCTGTGGTTACCGTAAGTGTTTGGTTTGCTGGTACGTCAATTTTGAAGAATACTTGACTGTTAGCATCGCCCGATAAGTTTGCCATCGGTACGCCGTTATCTAGGCAATCCGTACAACCACCATCAGCACTATACGTAGCGACTAAACTTGCGCCTGAATATGCAGAGTAACCTTGAAGCATCACGTAATATTTGCCAGCCGCTGGGGTGTTAAACTCACAACTTTCGTTATTGCCGTTTTTATATGGGCGACAATCATAGTTACCTGTGGTGGCAGCTGAGCCTTGTTTCACATAGAGATCTGCATCGCCCTGACCACCCGAAAGTGAAATAGATAAACTCGATTTCCCCGCTGGCACGTCAACAAAATAGCTGGTTTCACTGCCCGCAGCACCTGCAGCCGATACGGCTTGATCTTTAATCAATTCTGTTACAACCGGCGGCTCTGGGTCGACTGTGCCTTCAAGCGCATATAACAACTCGTTAGGTGAACCCGATTTAGCATCCGATACTTTGTTTTTGCTAGCACCAGCTGAGAGTTTACTGTCGATTTGCGCTGGCGTTAAGCTATTGTCTTCATCAAGGTAAAGTGCCACCACACCTGCAACATGCGGTGATGCCATTGATGTACCACTGATGGTATTTTCAGATGAGTCTGAGTTATACCACGCTGATTTGATACTCGAACCTGGCGCATAAATATCTAAGCAGGTGCCATAGTTTGAGAAACTTGAACGACTATCACTTGACGTAGTCGAGCCAACAGTAATCGCCGTTGTTGCACGTGCAGGCGAATAGTTACAGGCATTACTGTTATCATTACCCGCTGCAACCACAAAGCTTACGCCCGAAGCCACCGCCGCCTCAACCGCTTGGTCAATTGCCGATGATGCCCCGCCACCTAAACTCATATTCGCAACCGACGGGCCGCTAGCGTTGTTTTTCACCCAGTTAATACCATCAATAACGCCCGACGTACTGCCAGAACCGTTACAGCCAAGTACACGAACACCCACAATGTTAACGTTCTTCGCAACACCATAGTTTTGACCACCGATGGTGCCAGCTACGTGCGTACCATGACCATTACAGTCAGATGCATCCGAGTCATTATCTACAAAGTCCCAACCACTGCTTGCACGGTTACCAAATTCGTTATGCGTATTACGAACACCAGTATCAATTACGTAAGCAGTCACACCTGAGCCATCAAAGTTGTATGAATAATTGCTGTCCAATGGTAAATCACGCTGATCAATGCGATCTAAACCCCAAATCGCATTTGATTGGTTTGCATTGCTAGATACGATTGGATCAACCGAGATGATTTGCTCAGGTTCGATAAATTGAACAAGATCTTCTTTTAATAACTGTTTTAGCTGACCTTTCGACAGCGTATACTGTGCGCCGTTTAGGGTATTACCAAACAATTTATTGGCATTAACGCCATATTTACCACGAATTTTGTCGACATTTTCTTTAGCTTGTTCAGCGATACCGCCACTCGCTAGACTCTTTGGTACTGAGTTAAATACTACAACATACTTGTTTGGTACTTGTTTACTGGCATTTACTTGAATCAACTTATCGCTATTTGCATGGGCAAAATTAGCAGAACACACCGTTGCTATGAGTAACATTGTTTTTGAATATTTAAACATGACGTTTCCTTGTTGCTTTGGGGTTAAGTACTGCTAAAAAACCTAGCTCAAAAAATAAACACATCAAAGTTTCATTTTCATTTTGTTAACATTTGTACCGATAAAAGGGTGTTAAATGATGAATTATTTATACTTAAATAAGATTACTGATCACAAATATTAGATATAAAAATCTAAATGGTAATTATTTCTAAATAGTTTATGCTTTGTAAAAGTTTGTAACCGAGAAAGCAAAATAATGAAAAAGAATGAGTGAAAAAACTTAAAAAACAATACCTTTTGCTTTATAAATTTACGATGCAGTAAGGTTAACTAAAAACCCCGATTTTGCCTTACATTGCTGATCAAGTTGAAAACCACATTTAAATTACGATATGCAGCGCCCATTTTTTGCAAATCAATTAAAACCCGAATGTAAACAAAATGTAAATTAACTAAATGATCATTTCATATGCGTGTTTATGTATTCAAGTAAGTAAACATGAGCTTTAGTTTATAACCCCTTATATTCTCTCACGCATTATTCAAATCACAAAAAGTACGTAACTGTAGTTCTTGTTAATTTTGATTGATCCATGCCTGTTGTTTTTGCTTGTAATAAAAGCGAAAGCGGCTGCTCTAAACAGCGTAGCTAAATGATGTGGTTAACTGAATTTATTGATGTAACAACACAAAAAAGGCGCCTAAGCGCCTTTTATTTTTACATTTTACGTAACCTCAGGTTTTGGGGTAGAAGTACTTTTCGCAATGCGCTGTTACCGAGTTAACGTTACAGCGTAAGCACAACCAATATTTCTAACCAAAAGGTTAATCACGTAATAATTAGAATGTCATTGAGTAACGTACACCAAATTCGCTTGCGTCATTACTCTTAATTACTAATACGTAATCGCCAGTATTTAAACGCGCATCATCGTAACGTTCGTCAAAGATGTTACGACCATATAGGTCAACGCGCCAGTTTGCATTTGCCGGAGAGTAACCCACGGTAAAGTTAACTAGGCTACGCGCTTCAACTTCAGTTAAACGATTTGGATCTGAGCTCGGCTCACCATACATGTCGCTGCGGTAAGAGTAATCAATACGTGTATTGATGATTGACCCATCTGACAGCGCAAACTCATAGCTTGGGCTAATTGACGCCGTTAAATCAGGTGTAAGTGGTGCAACAGGTTTCACACCGTCTTGCTCATCTACGTCAACATCCATATAACCTAAGCTAGTGTGTACGCTAAAGTTATCAGTGATATAAGCGGTACCTTCCCACTCGATACCGCGTGATGTTTGTGAAACCACTAAGTTACGCGTATCAAAACCACCTTCCGAAGTCGTGCTAACTTGGTAAGGTAAGTCGTCGTAGTTAGTGTTAAATAACGCAACACTCATGCTAAAGTTGCTTGTAACTTGACCTTTTAAACCCACTTCGTAGTTAACCGCAGTAATATTGTCAGTCGCAACAAAACAGCTTGCATCACCGAATAAACAGTAAGGACGTGCTGGAAACTGACCACCTTGGTAACCACTTTGAATGCTACCGTACACGTTTAAGCCATTTTCAAGGGTGTAATTAGCCGATAAATCGTAGCTTACTTGGCTCCAATCATCTTCCGCATACGTTGGACCAATACCTACGTTTGCCGTTGCTTCTTTTTCATCTTGGGTATAGCGCAAACCGCCCGATACACGTAAATCGTCTGTCATGTCGTAGCCAACATTCACAAATACCGCTTTACTTGTTGTTGTTTGGTCTAGCTCAAGTAAGTTAGCACCGCCATTGAAGCGTGAATCAGCACCTTGACGGTTGCTACCTTCTTCTTCAAACCAATATAGGCCCGATACAAAATCAAAGTCACCTAAATAACCATTTAGCTGTAGCTCAACAGATGTTTGGTCAGCTTCACCGCGCTCTGGGTAATGATCAAGTGCATAAATTGTACTGTCATCATCAAGGCCCGCTTTATATTCAGACGAGCGTTTGCTTAAAATAAATTTAGCACCAAGGTCGTTTGAAATGTCGTAATTAGTGGTAAGCGACACGCCGTTTGCTTTATTAGTTACTTCCGTTACTTCAATCGAACCTGTTGCGTTGTCGTATGGGTCTGCTGCTACATCAGAGTTACGTAATGGACCCGTTGGTGTTGGGCTGCCAAAACGCATGCCTGTGTAATATGCGCCATTTGGCATTTCATCAATTAATGTCGTGTACGGGCGAAGGCCGCCTTCTGCATCATTTGCATCAGCTGTTATCACAAAGCTTAAATCATCGGTTGCATCGTACTTAACCGATACACGTCCGTGGAACTCGCGGTTTTCACCTACATCGTATTTTGCTTCTGGTAAATTAATAAACTCACCTAAGCCACCGCGTTGGTTGTAGCCTGCGTTAAAATTAAAGGCTAAGTTGTCAGTAAGACCACGGTTAATAAATACATCACCTTTAACACGTTCGCGCGTACCCACTTCAGCCGAAAGTTTAGTAACCGACTCGCTGTTTGCTTGTTTGGTAATGATGTTAATCGCACCGCCAATTGAGTTACGACCATAAAGCGTACCTTGCGGGCCGCGTAATACCTCAATACGCTCAATGTTTGCTAGGTTCCAGTTTTGACCTACTTGGCGACCTAAATAAACACCATCTACATAAACACTTACGCCAGGATCCGTTGTGATCAGGTGGTCTTGTAAACCAATACCACGAATAAACGGGTTAGCCGATGAGTTATGACCTGCTGAAAAACCAGTGATGTTTAGGTTAGGAACAAATTTACCTACATCAGTAATTTCAGAGATACCTTGTTCAGCTAGTTTATCGCCACTAAACGCACTCATCGCGATAGGCACTTCATAAATAACCTGCGAGCGCTTGGTAGCTGTTACCGTAATCGCTTCGATATCTTTTTTAGCTGTTTGCGTTTCGTTTGCTTCATTCGCCACAGTGGCAAAGCTTGAAGCTGCAATCAAAGAAAGGGTGATTGAATTTAACTTGCTAAAACGCAAGAAAGAATTGGATGTTGTCATTAAGTAGCGCCTTTTTGCTCATACCGAGTAATTGCTAATAATGGATTAGCACGACAGTTAATCGGTAATTTATAATCGTTTCGCTTCAATTTTGCGCAACAACAAGGGGTTATATTTTAACCACATCATTATTTTGCAATATCGAATTAATATGTAATCTTGGTAAATCAAACAGTTAACAGCTGCGTTACCAAACGATTAATACACAAAAAGCAATATTAGCATTTATTTCATAAAAATATCGCAAAAGTTAAATAAATTTCGTGATTATTTCTCGCCATTAGGATGGGTTATCTATAAAACTGATGCTTTTTTGTGTAGCAAATGGCGCCAAAACGATTATGAAAAATAAGTTAACTGGCGCCACAGCAATCAATTTAAAGCAGATCAAGACGCGTCATTTTTAGGCCATCGCCATGCAAACCAAATGGTCGCAAGCGACAACATAATTTCTAACGCAGTTAAATAAAGGTAAAAAATCCACGTAGTTTCTAGGTTTAGCCCTATTAACAAAAGCACAAATAATGCGGGAATAATAATATTTAACCAGCGGTTAACAGTGGGTTTTAAGATTAACGATAAAAATACCATCAAACTTGGAATTGACATTAAAAACGCTACTGCAAAAAATTTTGCTTGTAGCCCTTCACTATTGGCACTTACCGCCATCGCGTTAGACATAACCCCGGGCACATACACCTCGATGTAATCACCATAAACATAACAAAACATCACAGCAGCCCAAAGTGCTGCTAATTTAAGCTTTACATTTATGGTGTCGTTTACCAAACCACTTGGCATCTGGTTAGTTTGACTCATGCTTACTCCATTATTAATTGTTTGCGCCCATTTTTATGTGAGCGTGTTGTTCTCATTGCGTTGCCCCTCGCTTGACTAAAATAAACAATATAATTTATAAAGGGTTAAGTCGTCCGAGACTAAAAGCGCGGACACTTTTTTGCTGTAAAAATGGATATTTTTCAATAAAAGGAAGTAAACAGTGACCGACCCAATAGTACTAGTGCTAAGCATCGTTATGGTGGGGCAAATTAGTTTAAGTGTGCCACTATTAGTTTCTCGCTGTCACGCTAACGCCACTTTTATGCCTTTAGCAGTATTTTTATTAGCATGCGGATTACTTGCTATAAATTCTATTGTGGCAACACTGTTTGAAAGTGCGTATTTGATTTATACCGCATTGGTATTCCCCACCCTTTTTGTACTTTGCCCGTCACTTTGGTTTTATATTGAGGGGATCACCTCCAATACGCCATGGAAATTCACTAAAAAACATGCTGTGCACGGTGTGTTAGTGATTCCTGCACTGGTGGTTTCAGTGATGATATTAACGCTGCCAAGCGATATTCACCGCGCTATTTTTATTGACGATGTAACTGTAAATCACCCGCTTGTTGGCACATTGTTTACCACCATGTTGATTATGATGGTGCTTTGGCTATTGCACTGCGTTTATACCTTGTATTGTATTGTTCGCCGTTTGAGCGATTATCGAAAAGAGCTAAAAAATGTTTTTTCTAACAATGAAAACAAAGAGTTAAAATGGATAAATTGGCTACTCTTTAGCGCACTGTGCGTTTGGCTTTTTTCTCTCACCACATTATTTGCATCAAGCTTATTTAATAATGTGCTGTTTAATGCCAGAGTTGAAGTGTTGTTATCGCTCCTTTTACTTTGGAGTTTGACGCACTTTGGTTTACAACAAAAACCCGCACTGATAGGTGAAAACGCGTTTGTGTTAGGCGATGCCAAAACAGAAATCAAAGACCTACAAAGCCAAAAACCACATCAAGGCGATAACCGCCAGCAAAAATACCAACGCTCTGCACTTAGCCAAGCGCAATCAGCACGTATTGCCGAAAAAATAAATGCGGTAATGGAAAATGAGCAGCTTTACTTAGATTCAAGCTTATCTTTACAAAAGCTGGCACAGCATACTGCTATTTCGCCCAATTACATTTCACAAACATTGAATGAAACATTAGGCCTTAATTTTTTTGATTACGTAAACCAATGGCGCATTGAGGCTGCAAAACCACACATTATTGCAAACCAAAGTTCGGTGCTTGATATTGCCTTGGCTGCGGGGTTTAACGCGCGTTCTTCTTTTTACAAAGCATTCAAACAACAAACTGGGGTAACACCAAGTGAATTTCGAAGGCAAAACGCCAGTGCTTAATTCTTAGCAATTGGGTTTAATTTAAAGGCAAGATTGAAGAGAATTTGAGGCCGGTTTATTTACCAAGAAACAACTAGCACATGTTGACCTTTACACTTTTGATATTCCAATAAAAATGTTTGTCATAACAGCAAATGCGTTTATGTGCACAACCCCAATGTAAACAAACCTATCCATAGCGATATTGATTGCCAACATTTACCTGTTGCCATCGAGGTAGTTCAATCAATGGCCGTCTTTGGCAGTCAACGTCTTAAAACAGCGGTGGTTGTAGCAAATCAAAAGTAATAGGGAAAAGTGTAATACCAGTTCTACGCTGTTGGCTTTTCATTCAAAATCACATACGCATTCTAATTAAACCCCTCGATATGAATGCGTACATCTATGACTAAAAGCTAGTTTAAGAAACAATACGCTATAGTGATTAACTTATGTATTTTGGAACATAGTTACGATTAGGGCTAATAATCGAACCCCAACTTTTAAGTATGACTTTCTCGCTTTAAAAAGCGCGCTATTACCACTGAATTGCTAATGCTATTATACCAATCAACATATCATCAAAGGTAAGTTTCACCCCTATCTTGCCTCTAAAGCAGAAGCTGGCAAAACGTAAACTTGATCATATTCGCTTCCTTTCTAAATATGAGGGTATATCAAATTTGTTTCTATTTATGCCTAGTTAGATTAACTATCTAAATAATCACAGAACGAATTGAATTCAATAACCTTAACTCTGCGAACTAAATAAGTTTCTACAACTTAGTTTTCAACGACTCTGACACCATTGATGCTCCATTGATGTTTATTCTGGATAAACAATACGTTCGTAGTGTTCATGATCCATAGGCCAGCTTGACTTTATTTCCATGGCAAGTTCTTTTGGCAACATAAATACTTGGCTACATGTGTCCGTATCAACCGCTATGATGTTTTTCTTCAATTGTTTTTTTAGCCAATCGGTAAATTCATCAATAAACCTAAAACAATCCTCTACTTCTATTTCAAATTTAAATGGTTTTAATTGTAAACCTGTTTTAAAACTGACTTCGAGTTCTTCTTCCTCTTCAATCCATTTAATTGAAAGGTTATTTATCTTGATTTTCCCATTAGTGGCTGTTTCTACACTTTCAAAGAACTGAGTTATTAAGCTTTCAATTGGCTCATCTATTATTTCCGTTAAATTACCAAAATCAATTGGCGTTAAGCCGGTCAAATCACATAATAATGATGATAAATGGTGATATTGAGTTAACGGAGAAGGCAAATTCTCTTTGTGTACTGCCATTTGATACTTTTCGCATAATTTAATTAATTGCGGCCAGTAATCAATCATCACATTGTCTTCATCATTAAACTCTTCTACCCCATCATCTTCATCGTCTTCTTCATCTGCCCAAAGCTCTTTTTCTAGAGCTTCAATATCAGAAGATGTGAGCTTTTTTACTTCTTCCCATACTGTACGCCATTTCAGTGATACTTCTGGTGCTTCTATTTGAGTAACCCATTCTCCAATAATTTTGGCCATTTCAGGAGTCAAAGCACTGCAATTAAGCGATAAATGGTAATAGTGATAAAGCCTTTTTTTAAGTAATAAGAGTTTCGTTTCATTAACTTCAAAATTACCTTTAATGCTAGACGCATAACGATCATATATTTCATCCGTTAACCAGAACTTTAGTTTTGGCAATATATAGCGTGGAAACCCCTCTAAAAAGTGGACCTCAGTTTTATTATCATTTAAAGCTAAATTTGGATAACTAAATGCATTGATAAATAGTTGGTTTATAGTTTTATCAATTGCAGTTGAAAAGCCGTTAATAGAGTTAAAATCCCCCAATATACTGGGTTTATCAAAAAATATTTCGAAAAGTTCTTTTTCTTTCTTCATAAAGCAATCTGATGCTGCGTTTTCAAGAAAATATGTACCTTTGGTGCCAAAACTTTTAATGAGTTCATAGCTTCGAGAAAGGGCATACGGAATGCTATCCTCTGCATCTACGCGTGATTTCATTTTGTTAAACTCAGCTAACCACACGGCAGTTTCATTACTTGGATGCCAAGCAAACATATACACTAACGGAACAACGTCACGGTAGTCACCAGTAAAATCCATTTTTCCTGTTATAAAATAGGATTCAAATACGTTTAACTGATCGTTGTCGAATTCTTCCATACCAACTAAACGTTTTTTTAAAGGAAGCCAAAGTAACTTTCTTTCATCTATCCATTTTCGATTATTAACTTGCCAGTAGTTAGTCATTTGCAAAGTCACCTATATCTTCAAACAAACCATTATTAACGAATTCTTCAATAAACGACATCGTATCATTTACATCAACAATATTATAAAAGGAGCTGTTACAACTTGCCTTCAGCGCTTTTTTCGTGAGTCCAGTCTTGTTGAGTATTTCATCTTCATTAGCTGATTTTGCCGATGCGCACAAATAATTATGTAACTTAAAAGTTGATTTTAGGTACGCAATGTCTGGACCTTTAATGGATTTAGCAGTTGACTTTTTATTCACTTTTTTGGTGTCAAACTCTTGAAATCGCCACATAATTTTTGCCAAATCTGGATTTTCTCCAACGTCGTCATTATCATTCTTCAATTCCAAATAATCGGAATAGAATTCTTTATGAATATGAGAAGTTCGGTCTGCTCTTCCACGGTATTTCCAAGCGCCAAAGCGTTTTTTATCAAAAGGTTTTTCAAATGACTTGAGCTCAAGCCATATTTCTTTACCCTTGTTATCTTCCAAAATAATATCAACCCCTCGCTTATATGGAATAGCATCCTCAACAAAATGAATAGGGCGTGTACTTTCAATTGCTTTTACCTTTGGAAAAGACCCCGTTTTAGAAAGTAAATGACGATATGCAATTTGGACTAGGTGGAATCGCGCTCCATATTTTTTACCATTACCTCCTGGTAAGAACATACGTGCATAAAGCTCTCTTAATTCAATTAAGCTATTTTTGTCTTCCTCAGTACCATTAGCAAATATCAAATCGTTATCCATTTGGTATTCTAAATATATGATTGATGCCATAAGTAACTTGGGGTCTATTCGGGCTTTATCATCACCGCGAATCATTGACTTTAATCCATTAGATGCTTTTCTTGCTAATGCAACCCCAACTTTTAAAGCACCTGCTTTAAACAATAATTTTCTAAAGGATGACGTACTTTGTTTAGCAGCCTGCTCCGCGATATCGCCCACTACGGAACTTAAAACTTGCGGATTATTTTTTAACTGTTTCATTTGAGCGAGTTTATAAAGGCTTTTTCCTAAAATTAGGCCTGCGATACGTCTAGCAGTGAAATTCTTCCCAGCATACGCAACCCCCATCACCCCATTTGACGGCGAGAAATAAGGTCGTGCGTGTTCTTGTGAGTAAGACGCCGTTAAATCAACTGGCGGCGGCTCCCCATTCCCTTCCCAACCATCAGCCGGTAAGCTCAAGTATTCCATCCACGCTAACAAGTCATCACTGCTGGCAATGGATTTAACTAGAATAGTTAAGCCTTCCCTTGCCTCTTCATCAAGCGCCATCTCACCAGCAATCAGCAGGAATGGCATTAATGTCCACAAGGTATCATATTTATTATCCATCAACTCATCGGCGACTTTACCCATCACACCACCAATGGATTTTATAAACTTCGGGTTTGATTTGTTCAGCGGTACTAATACTTTATTTAGTACTTTAACAACCGGTAATAACGGTTTAGCAATCGGTATTACAGTTAACACACCTATGGCATTCAGTGTGAGTTCTAATGGGTCAAAGTTATCAGAGCCCGTTGCCGCATAATAAATTTGCATTGCCAACCCTTTACCTTCGTCAATCGGTAACGCAAGGCCAATAGCAAGTTTAATGGCTTCAAATACATAGTCTGTTATATCAAAGTCAAACAAACCTGCATGCGCCACTGAAATGAGTGGAAACGGGGTATAAGCTTGATAATTTGGGTCGTATGGCGGATAACCATCTGGCTTGTTAATATCGACATACAACAAGGCCATTTGACGGAAATACTCTTTATCAATTACTGATACGAAATACTGGTACCCATCAATGTTAATCCCAATACGTTGCGATTTTGCCGTTTGTCCATCTTGGTTAAACGCACCTGTACTGTGAAGGTTTATTTCTTTGCTAAGCTCATTAGGCAAGAAGGTATAACTCATTTCGCCACTTGCATTGGCAAATTGCAGTAATGGTGCACTCCCCAGTCAAACATTTTAAAGTTGCTCATTGCACCATTAAACTGTTGGCCAATAGTCAGTCCCCTTTGTGTGACTGAGTAAACAAGTTCACCATTAGCAGTAACTGAAGTTCGCTGCCCATCGACTTCTAACGTTAGTTGGCCATTCTGATATCGACCCGCAACAGTACTCCATTTATTCAATTCGATTGGTGGCGTTGTAACAGACGCTTTGCCTTGAGTTGTATGAAGGTAATATGTCAACGAAGCATCTTCGTTAATTGTTAAGCCTTGTGCACCGCCTTCTAAGTTAAATATTTCACCGCTTGTTGTTGTCGCTTTTAAATCGATTCTAAAACCGACATCTTGCGCTACTTTAAAGCGGGCACTCAACGGCACCACAATACGACTGCTTTCCCATTCCCCTGTCGGGTTTTGAACTGCTTTTGACGAAAATTTAAAACTAGTCCCGATATTGAGTGGATGGTCTTCAGTGACAACTATATGCTTAGCAAGGCCAGGGTGTAGGTTATTAAATTCAGCAACATCTTGCTCTTCGAGTGCATCCATTGCATAACCCGCTATTGGCTGCAAATTGGGTTCTGCCATGGTTCCCAAAATTAACTGCTGGGTGAGCCCTTCAGTACCATTGAGGGTAATATCAGTAATAGCTTGATACGGTAAATTGATTCTAACACTGTCGTCGCGTACGTGATTTATAATGCCATTTTCGACTTCATTTCCCACCACCATAGCACCGGTTGTGCTTGCATAGCGTGGCGTATTTTGCAATTTTTGTGAGACTGCATGTTGTTTTTGTTGTGGTGTTAGGCGAGCAAGATGCGTCGCACGCAAATGTTTATTTTCAATTGGTTTGGCTTTAACTGTACTGCCAACTAATACACCAGGAACAAGTCCAACACGCGCCGTTAACTGAACATCATTTAGCTCGTTAAAACCACTGAATAAAAATGTAGACGCCTTACCTTCACCATTTGTCATGACACGAGTCCGCGTCAATTTACCCACGTTACTACCAAAGTTAACATACACGCCCCGCGCTGCCTCTCCGCCCGGAGTAGTTACTTTAGCTGACATTTGGTATTGTTCATTTGCATCCATGCTTGTAGGGTAGTCATCAATTTCGATGACAAGGGGAGCTATGGAAGTTAAATGAGTTACTTTTGCATCTCCAGATTGGACAGTCAGAGTCAACGACTCTTCAGGCAACTCAGCACCTATAATTGTGGCACTGGCTTTGCCTCCTTTTGTTTCATCATCTGATGATGCGATGATGCCTACACCATCTAAACTAAAGTTAATCGCAGTACCATCTGCGACTAGATTTCCATTTTTATCGGTAACGGTAACGTCTACGGTAATTTCACCGTAACCTGAAATAAATGCCTCGCCATCTGCAACTAAGTCAATGGTGTCTGGTACTCCCGGCACAACTTCTATGGCATCCATAATAACGTAATTGTCTTTATCGCCCGCAAAGTACACAAAAGGGGTTGCACGTGTACCAGTGTATGGCGGTAGCTGAATATCTGCGGCAAAAACGCCGTTTTCAGCATTGTTATTATCTAAATTAATAAAGCTGCCTGAACCTTTGGCATCCCATTTAATTTCAACCGGAGTTTTATTCTGACGGTTTGCATAACCAACAATAAGGCTTTGCAGTGGCACAACTGGGTCGTCTGCACTCACATAGATAGTGCCATCTTCACCAATGTTGTCATAGCCTGCCCAACGCGTATCAAGTGCTACAGCTTCAAACGCATAATCCCACAGTACGTTAGTGGGGTCGGTGTTGTTGTAGAGACTTAGCGTCACAAAATCTTCAACATCTAGCGCTGCAATGTGGTCAAGGCGTTCAAAACGTACTTGACCTGATTCGCCAATGGTGGCTTTGATTTCATCAGCCCCAAGTGAAAACACAAGCTCTTGGCCTTCACCTAAAAATTCTAACGCGTCGCTGTTTGATGCCAATAAGTCGTACATCATGGTAACCATGTCGTCGCTTGAGCCAATTAATGGGCGCTCTTTGGGGTAAAGCGATATCACATTATCATCGGCTGTTTGGCGCAGGATATCGTTTACTTTTAGCTCGTATGTACTGAACTGATACTCTGGGCGATAAACATAATGGTAAACAGGCTCTGGCT
>NZ_PQCB01000033.1:362598-370780 GCF_002964745.1 Pseudoalteromonas sp. T1lg24
ACGCCCAGGTTTTATCGCAAAGTTTGCAAGCTCTCCGCCAACTGTTACTAAACTATTGTTACCGGCTACTTTTGCTAAACGCCCTGTATAACCAAAGTCAGCTAACCCTGCTGGTAAAGGGGTACCATCATTATCAAACCACTCAGTTGTCAGCACTAGCATTGAATCACTTGATAATGCTGAGCCTTCATAACTAATCTCGTTTTTTTGCTGACCTGTTTTTATCGAATTTTTATTTGGCTCAAAAATGCGCTCCGCTGTTACTTTTAAGTTAGGTGGATACATTTCAGTAATATCAGCAAAGTCATATATTTCTTGCACAGAGGCATTTTGACGAGCGATATCGGAAAAAGACCGTAGCTTAGACCCTATATAACCCGTTTTTCGGTTAATTAGTATAATTCTAAGCATTTCATTCGGCTTTAAATGGTCGGCTTCGCGACGATGCAACTCAGGGTTCATATGGGACTTGCTTTGATACAGACTAAACCCATCCTCACCGCGATATTCATGTAGTATGTGATTAGACAACGTTTTTGGGCCTCGCATATGTAATTGATATGAAAACTTTTCATTAATTACACCGTAAAAACTCAGCCCATCTTGCAAATCAGCGCCTTTTCGCTGTGTCAACAGCATGCCTGATGACTCGCGAAATATGAATATATCGGTATCGCGCAAGTCATCTTCGCTTAAACTTTCTAACAACCCTTGCGGTTGTAAATCAGTAACAATATCAACAACGCGTATTAGGTCTGGTTGTTGTATTTCAGCTTTGTCATCATCACAGTCAGCTGACGGTTTCACTTCATTTGATGATAAGTAAACACCATAATATTTAGAATCATCAACACTCTTTTTGCAAACAAACTCCCCTTCATTATTTATATCTCCATAAAGAATATATTCTGCAAGTTCATCCCCATCAAAATAAAACATTGGTTTTTCATTAGCTTTTATTTCAGGCTCTCGGTAGATGTATTTTGTTTCCGACCCAATTGGCACTACTGTGTTTTGAAATGGGTCATAGATCTCTGCTTGACCACCAAGAATATTGGTATCAACAAAAAAGTTATATTTATAAATCGATGAATTAGCAATGGATGCTTGAAGGCCCACAAGAGTTACTTTAACCATGGCACCTACTATATCTGACACTGGTATAGCATCGTATCCGATACAAGCGTCATATCCTGGAAACACTTGATAATCAAAACCAGCCGAAGTTAATTTAGGATTAAAGTTTGCGTAGTAGTAGTTCATATAAGCTGGCGTATTATATTCAAAAAAGAACATAGGACATGGCACTAAACCATAATGACTCACCCACCTCCCATCTTCTTCAGCTACTGCCATACCGCCGTATGGCGCCATTACTTCAACAAATGAACCTTTAAACGGCGCATAAGCTTTTTTGCCAATTAAGTTGCCTAGTGTAGATGGAGCTCCACCATCTCCTTCATAAAAGGCTGATTTAAACGCAAAGTTGTATTCCGACTGAGCTATGAGTTGGCCAGAACGATTTAATAAAAGCGATCTTGTATTACCATTGGTGGGACCAACTGAATTTAAGTCGAAACGAGCTCTCAATAAAATAATATGTTGTTTTGCCGAAACCAAAGTCTTAGGCTCTAAAAAAACAACGCTTTTAATGGATTCACTTACGCTAAACTTATCAACGTTATTTTTTAACCCAGTTTTTAAAGTAGCGCTCTCATATTGCTCCCTAGACATAATCACTAAGCGGTCACCGTACTCACTTTTTAGTTGTGATAGTGCTTCGAGGGATGCGTTAACTGTATGAGCTGAAAGCGCGTAGCTTTCTAGGTTGCTAGCATATGGGTATTCTGCACCAACAATTTTACCATTTTCGTTATATTGTGCCCAAATTGGTAAATCGTTTTCTAAGACAAGGCCACGCGCTAGAACATAGCCACTTCTTGCTCGATGTATATCAAATGCAGTGTAAGCATACGCGGGAACCACCTCAAATATGAAAATGCAAGGTAACAGCAGCCAAAATAGTATTTGCTTAAATCGAGAGAATTTATTCAACAACATTTTTAATCCTTTAAACCTTTTAAGCCGCTAACCATGAAAAGTTAACTTTATTGTTTTTATTCACTATCAAAAGCCATACACTCGAATCGAAAGGGTGAGTATCACTTTTTAAATCGTTAAAATATTCGATTTAGTATTTAACTAGCACCAGCATTAAAACGTTTTTTTAACCGTTCTAACAATGGGAGCTATTACTCGTGCTAAACGAAAAATTTACACTAGGTGTCAAGTCCACTTACGCTCGTTCAAATTCCTGAACACATTATTTCCATGTTTTCTTTGGCACTTTTTAGCCAATGTTTTTCTTCTGATTTCGTCATCATGCGTTTTTGCCCTGTCGCAACGTTATAACCTAAAATCCCTTCACGTTTATAACGTTCATATTTTTCTTTGTAACGGTTACAGCGTGCTATGTCTTTTGCTTTTTCTTCAGAACTAACTTTTGGCGTATTTACGCGATTTACATTACTTTTGCTACCGCTAGAAAAATGTTTGTGTACATTAGGGTGAGACTTAGAGCCAGCCGCCAATTTGGCTGCTATTTTTATTTCTTTATGTGCATACTGCGCAGGAGGAATATCACTGAAATGGGTTTTTCCCTCTGCATCCGTCCATTGATAAATTTTCGCTACGCTAGTGAAAGAGACCATTAGTGCCAACGCAAAAACCAGCAATAACGTAAATGTGTTCATATTTGCTTCCTTTCTAAATATGAGGGTATATCAAATTTGTTTCTATTTATGCGTAGTTAGATTAACTGTCGAACTAGTCTAAGAGCGCATCGGTTCAATCACCTTAACTCTGGGAGCTAGATAAACTTCTACAACTTAGTTTTCAACGACTCTGACCCCATTGGTGCCAAGCCAAATCAAATTAGGGTGGGTGTCTTTGTTATTTCTTAGATAATTATTGCAAATCCCCATTTTTTGGTTTACCAAATTTATCAAAATCTCTTTTATTAACCCATTTTTGACTACTCCAATCTGCCCATACTAGTTGTTTCAATTTTTGCCATTCTTCCTTCCCTTGACCGCTATCCCAGTCTTTATGGGCTTTAGCAAAGATGGTAGTAACTCGTTCAGGCAAGTATTTCACTATAGCTTTAACAAATTCAGTGAAGTCTTCTGCCACTTTTATTTTAATAGGTAAATATTGCTCTTTATTTTCCAATACATCTCTAACACAGTATATAGATGCGGTTAATGCCAAATCAGGATTATGTATTTCAATGACTTCAGCCGTCTCAATATACGAAGCAATGGAGCGCAAGTAACTGCTATACCCGTTATAATAATGCTTAGGGCTTGGATTTGGACTAATTATTAAATTAAATGAATGCCTAAAAAAATTGCTTATAACATCTTGTACATATTTTTGTTTATCTTTACTTAGCTCAAATTGAATATCATTTTCTAATGCTTCTCCATGTAAAAATTTGAAAAGAAGCTTTTCTCTTCCAGCCAAAGGGAGTTCATCTTTGATCCTCGGTGTGGTTCGAGAATGATATCTCCCTGCGCATTTTAAGTAATACTCTCTCGCTTGTTTCAACTCCTTCTGCCATATTTCTTCTTTACGCTTTTTAACCTGCTCAATTATGTACCTATACATCTCTTCAGTTTGAATAGGGCTAATTAGCATTAATAAAAAAACTCTTCCGCGAATACCGTCTAAAGCACAGTCAAAGTCTGATGTAATCTCTTCGTCATCTTCTTTTAAAAATTCAATACTAAAACCATTATAATTATTAAAATCTAGGTTACCCGTCAAAAAGAAATCTTTTAATTTTGCACGCTCTTCTTTATCTCTTGGGCTATAGCAATCAACAACTGGTTCAACGAGCTTCCACTCCTTTTTTCTCGCTTTGCGCCATTGTTCATTTTCGTTATGCCAACCAGCTAAATATTTATCCATTAAAATGCCACACTTTGCTCTATTAGTTCTGTGATTAATTCGTCTTCGATTCCATCGAGCATTACATCTCGCCCAGTCGTTAAAATCAGGGTTTTTATATCACCATGGAGTATATCTTTATAAGCGTCTTTTTCTGTATACTGAGAAGTGTTATCCTTCTTATCGCTATAACCTAAACTAGTGTAGTATGCATTGGTGCCATCTTTGAGTGGTAGTTTACGTGCAAATCTAGCTACGGTCTTTAAATCAGCTTCATCATAACCTTTAAGTTGTTTACTGCGATTAAATTTCTGATAATACCATTGCATTTCGCCAGCGAGTTTACTTTGGTTAGCGCGCTCAGCGGTTAAAACTCGGTCTAAATAAAATTGCCTGTGCAACCCTTGTTTTGGTTTGCTTAAATCAAACTTTTTCCAACGACTTCTGATAGAACTGCTTTCACTCTTTTTATAGGATTTAATTTCTACAATTGTACTCTTTTCAGGGTCATCGCCGTTTAAAGTAATGTCTGTAAACCTCTCAAAGCTTTGTAGTACGTTTAAATCACCCAACTGGTCGCTTGAATAGAGCTTAACTTCAAAATTCTGCTCAATCGCTGTTACTCTGTCTTCTTCTCGTTTTGTGGTTTCATACACAAGGTGTTTAAATGCCAACATACCGACATGGAATAAGTGACCATTTTCAAATTTACCAAATACCTTATTTGTGTTGTCATTTAGAGATGTGGTAAATGCTTTTACATACAACTCTTTTAAAGGCTTTTTCACATCAGCAGCTAATGGCACACAATCGCCTATCGCCTCCGCATCACAGACAGAAACATTACGCGATTCTAAATAGGTTAAAATGGCTAATATCGTAAGTGGAGACATTCTTAAATTATTATTTTTGGTGATATAGCGCCTCAAAGCGTTACCCCCTGCCAACATTCCCGTAAGCGACACTGGAGAAAAAGCGATTTTGCGCTGCTTGCCTATCGCACCATCTTTAACATATTTTGAGACATTTTTAACGGCATCCACCATTTTTCCGTCATCCAGTTTGCCGCCTTTTCCGTTAAGCTGCCTAGCCGCTCTTAACAAATTTCTACCTAGAATAGCGGCTTTTACCTTGCCTTTTTTGAGGGGCTTTTTCTTCGCGTACGCCACGCTCATCAACGCATTTAATGGTGAGAAATTAGATTGTGTATTTTCTACTGAGTGATACGCAGTTAGTTCGAGTTCAGGCGGCTCGCCAGCTCCATCCCAACCATCAGCAGGCAAACTCAGGTATTCCATCCACGCAAAAATGTCATCGCTGCTTGAAACGGATTTTATTAAGACCATTAAACCTTCCCTTGCTTCCGCATCAGCTGCCATTTCACCTGCAATTATTAAGAAAGGTAAAATGGTTAATGCCTTGTCAAAGTCCCGTTTCAGAATATGGTCCATTGTTTTACCAATTACCCCACCTAATGACTTTAAGAACTTAGGATTAAGTGCTTTAACAGATTTAAATACTGCTTTTACAGGTCTTATAATTGGGATCAACGGCTTTGCGAGCGGTACAATTGTTAGTACTTCTATGGCATTTAACGCCAACTCAAGTGGGTCAAATCGACTGTCACCTTTGGCTAAGAAAACCACTTGCTCAGCGACTACGCCAATTGCCTCGTATGGAATTATGGCACCAGCAACGGCTTTAAAGCCTTTCCAAGCACCTTCCCAACTGAAATCAAACCATGCATGCGCCACTGGCACAAAAGGAAACGGTGTATATTTTGTGCTATTAAAGGCAACGGGCGGATAACCGTCTGGCGGATTAAACGCCGCCATCATTCGCATCATTTGTAAATAGCCTTGTTCGCCTATCACACTGGCAAAATACTGTTTACCATCAACGTTAATACCAATGCGGTATACACCTGCCGATTCACCGTTTTTATTAAGCTGACCCGTGCTTTTTATTGGTAATAACGTTTGTGATTGACCCGTATTAAAGTCAATTTGCTTTGCTTGTGTACCATCTGTAAAGCTTAATAATGGTTGACTCTCGTAGTCATAAAACTTAACGCTGCTTAAGTTACCATCAAGCCCTTTACCGATAGTAAGTCCGCGAGACGTAACCGAATAAACTAATGGTGTGTCGGGCACGTTAATCGTTGTTAGCTGGCCATTAACTTCTAACTGAAGCTCGCCGCCTTGGTATTTACCCGCAATTGTGACCCATTGAGACAAATTAACGGCATTGGTTGAAGTAACTGATATTTTGCCAGATTTGTTATGAAGGTAATAAGTCAGTGTGCCATCTTGGTTTAAGTTTAGGCCTTGTGCGCCGCCTTCAAAATCAAACACTGTCGAGTCAAATGCGCTCGCTTTGAGGTCTAACCTAAAACCGACACTATTAACAGGCTTAAAGCGTTCATCTGCTGGCACCACGATTTGACTCGGTAGCCATTCTCCAACCGGGTTTTTGTCAGCGTGTTTTTTGAATTGGTAACTAAAACCTGTTTGCGTTGGGTGGTCATTAACTAACTTAACAAAACTTGCTTTACCATTATGAAGTTGGTTTGCATCAGTGACTAATTCCTCGACGAGTTCACTCATGAAATAGGCGGAAATAGGCTGTAAATTAGGTTCAGATAATGTGCCTAACGTGACAAACTGAGAGGTATTTTCTTGTCCATTTAGCTCTAAGTTTCCAGTTACGCTGTAAGGGAGCTTTATTACGGAGTCGTCTTCACGGGTTAATCCAAGTGCACCATCTACATCTGCTTCACCAAACACTAACACGTCAATACTGTTTGCTGCGTTTTGCTGTGTAACAGGCGACGCCATAGAGGCTATTCGCGCATTTAATTGCGCCCCTTTACTAAACTGGCTTTTTTGGCCAAATTGTTTTGCCGTTTGCATGCGAAGTGCTGCTGATTGTATGGGTTTAGCGGTAATATCCCCCTCAACAACATCACCTTCTACTAAGCCAACTCTTGCAGATATTTGCACTTGCTCTAGGGCATGGAAACCTGTGTGGATTTTCGCAGTAACTAACCCGTCAGCATTGGTTGTTAGCGTGCCACGCTCCAACCGCCCACCATTAGTTTCAAACCATACACTCACGCCTTGTGCAGCACCACCACCTGGTTTAGTGACTTTTGCACGGACTTCATATACTTGACCCGCTTCCATATTAAGTGGGTAATCTTCAATTACAACCGTAAGTGGTTGTATTACCAAGTCTAATTCTTGAGAAACATTTCCGGTCGTTACTTTTAACTTTAATTCATCGTCGGGTAAGTAACCGCCCTTCACAATAAGCGACGCTTTACCGTTGGTGAAGCTATCTGAAGCCTCTGAAACGATGCCATGTCCGTCTAGTGAGTAGATGAAAGAGGTACCATCAGCCACTAGGTTGCCGTTTTTATCTTTGGCTTCTAGTTCAATATTGATTTGACCTAACCCTTCCATGTAAGCATCACCCTCCCCTGTGACACTTAAAGTAGCAGGCTCACCCGGCACAACCTCTATGACATCCATAATAACGTAATTGTCTTTATCTCCCGCAAAGTACACAAAGGGGGTTGCACGTGTACCAGTGTACGGCGGTAGCTGAATATCTGCGGCAAAAACGCCGTTTTCAGCATTGTTATTATCTAAATTAATAAAGCTGCCTGAGCCTTTGGCATCCCATTTAATTTCAACCGGAGTTTTATTCTGACGGTTTGCATAACCAACAATAAGGCTTTGCAATGGTACAACTGGGTCGTCTGCACTCACATAAATAGTGCCATCTTCACCAATGTTGTCATAGCCTGCCCAACGCGTATCAAGTGCTACAGCTTCAAACGCATAATCCCACAGTACGTTAGTGGGGTCGGTGTTGTTATAGAGACTTAACGTCACAAAATCTTCAACATCTAGCGCTGCAATGTGGTCAAGGCGTTCAAAACGTACTTGACCTGATTCGCCAATGGTGGCTTTGATTTCATCAGCCCCAAGTGAAAACACAAGCTCTTGGCCTTCACCTAAAAATTCTAACGCGTCGCTGTTTGATGCCAATAAATCGTACATCATGGTAACCATGTCGTCGCTTGAGCCAATTAATGGGCGCTCTTTGGGGTAAAGCGAAATCACATTATCATCGACTGTTTGGCGCAGGATATCGTTTACTTTTAGCTCGTATGTACTGAACTGATACTCTGGGCGATAAACATAATGGTAAACAGGCTCTGGCT
>NZ_PQCB01000033.1:370863-434191 GCF_002964745.1 Pseudoalteromonas sp. T1lg24
GCGCCCAGGTTTTATCGCAAAGTTTGCAAGCTCACCGCCAACGGTTACTAAACTATTGTTACCGGCAACTTTTGCTAAACGCCCTGTATAACCAAAGTCAGCTAACCCTGCTGGTAAAGGGGTACCATCATTATCAAACCACTCAGTTGTCAGCACTAGCATTGAATCACTTGATAATGCTGAGCCTTCATAACTAATCAAGTTTTTTTGCTGACCTGTTTTTATTGAATTTTTATTTGGCTCAAAAATGCGCTCCGCTGTTACTTTTAAGTTAGGTGGATACATTCGAGTTTCATGTAAAATACTCATGTAATGACGATCGTCAGATATCCCCCAAAATGAACGTAATGCCGTTCCTATATAACCGGTTTTTCGATTAATAAGGACAATACGCAACATTTCGTTGGGTTTTAAATGATCCGCTTCACGGCGATGCAACTCAGGGTTCATATGAGATTTACTTTGATACTCAATAAAGCCGGCTTCTCCGCCTGTTCTCCTCATCGCATAGTTATAAAATGCGTCAGAAGCAGGACCTCGCATAAAAATTTGGTAGGTAAATTTGTTATTATCAATGGCGTAGTGACTAGCCCCTTCCCTTAGATCTTTACCTTTGCGTTGCGTAATTAGCATTCCGGTTGATTCTCGGAAAACAAAAATATCTGTGTCTTGGAAATCATCCTCACTAATTTCAGCAAGCAGACCCTGAGGTGTTCGGTCCGTGGCGATGTCGACTACTCGTACTAAATCTGGTTGAGGTAGCTCTGGTTCCTCGTCTTTACAATCATACGCGGGTTTAACCCCGCTTGATGATAAGTAGACACCATAATAAGTTGCATCATCTGGCGATTCATTACATACAAATTGGCCTTCAGCGTTTAACTTGCCATGTAAAGTAAACTCTTTCAGATCATCGCCATCAAAATAAAAACTAGGTGATGGGATCACTCGATTTTGGGGCTCGTTATAAACGTATTTTGTTTGACCAGTAATTGGTACTGGTGCACCTGAATTCAAATCGATGAGTGCGCCACGACCGTGTAATAGTGTTGTATCAACGAAATAGTTATTGATTCCGACAGGATCTTGAACAGATGCAAGTATTCCCATGATGGCAACTTTTGCCATCAAACCTGCAAGATCTGTTGGTTGGATCGCGTCATAACCAATACAAGTGCTATGCCCAGGTAACATTTGATATGAAAACCCTGCTCTGTACCCTCTATGGTTAAAGTTGCCAAAGTAATATTGTAAGATTGAAGGCGTTGTATAATGAAACTCAAACATTGGGCACGGTATTAACATGAAGGGCGCCCGCCACTTACCCTCTTCATCGGGTATCGCCCCGCCAGGATACGGTGCTACAACTTCAATATATGATTGGGTATACGGAGCATAAGGCGTTTTATCAAACAGCGATCGAATAGATGACGGGATTGCACTGTCACCTCGTTCACCATCATAAAAAGCCGCTTTGAATGCGATATTAAATTCAGATGATGCGATTAATGCACCTTTATAATCAAGTAATAATGATTTCACGCCCCCGTCAACCGCGCCAATACTGTTGAGGTCGAAACGAGCCAACAGCAATACCATATCTTGATCACCTGACACTAACGTTTTAGGGTCGAGTATCACTATGCTTTTATAATAATTGGGGATCGTAATTTTCTTAATTTCGGTTTTTATGCCTGTTTTAAATTCTGCACTGTTATATGCATCAACAGACATTATTTGGAGGCGGTCACCATGCTTTAGTTTTAATGAATCGAGTGTTTGATGAACTGAGTTCACATGCTCTGCTGAGAGAACATAACTTTTGGGATAACTAACAAGAGGAAACTCGGCTCCCACCGTCTTTCCTGAGTCATTATATTGGGCCCAAATCGGCAAATCACCTTCCAGTACAAGTCCGCGCGCCATTACCATACCGATGCGAACTCGTTGAATGTCTAAGTAACCGTACGCGTTTGCAGGTTTAATGTGTGTAACTGTGCTAATTAAAATTAAGTAAATAAATACAATGTACTTAAACAAAATAGAAAGTCTTAAGAACCGCATTTTAATTCCGTTTATTTATTAATGCAGAAAGCTGTACTAACCCAATTTGACCGTCAGCATAATTTTTCAAATGCTCTTGTAAATTAGGGTGTAAGCGACCAAAGCCAATGTAATCTAATGTTGAAAGTAGCACTGGTCCACGAGATATGATTTGCCTGTTTTGTAATTGGCCTACTCCAACTAATTCCATTTTATTGGAGTTGAGCTTTCGACCATATAAAGGGACAAACTCACCATCGTCAGGCAAATAACTTGTATTACCATACAAACTCGCTGCAGTCATAGTTAGACTCATTGCGCCTGTAACTTCTACACCTTGTGGTTGACCTGCCATTAAATAGAATATTGGTACGTCATTATTTAATTGCATTCCTGATGCAGTAAAGTTCTGAATACTAAACTGCATTGGTACACTGGATTTTCCTTTAAAATTTATATTCGCTTGTGACAAATCAAAGGTTAAATCACCATTAGCAAGGTTTGTATTGGGAAGACCTGATGCCACTTTACCAAATGCAATGTTTTTACCTAAAAATGGCACCTGAACTACACCAAGGGAATGTCGCGTATTTGGTACATAATCCAGTGTCTTTATATAGTTACCAAAATCAGATGCAGGCGAAAACTCGTTAAATACGAGCGTTAAATAATTCGCTGATGTTTCTGGGAGTTTTTGATCTCCATAACCAAATGTAAAGTTACCATTGTCGTCACTTTGAGTACTGATACCAAGCTCTTTGATAGTTACCCACATCTTTGGAATACTGACAAATAAATGATCCTTTAAATTACCATCTATTAAGGTTGGCATCTTTTCAGTTTTAAAAGTAAATCGCGCTTTTTCTTCACTATTTACCAATATTTCGGCACGGATTGTTGCGCCATAGCCAAATTCACGGCTAGGATAAAAGGCATACGTATGATCACCAGGTAAACTTGCAATTGCACCGGGTACAGGTTCGTTATCGCGATCTACACGTTTTACTTCATACCCTCCCATAGTAAACGGTGAATCTTGGGGAGGTTTAGGCAGATAAGTGTCGCCGTGTAATGTTTCATACACATTTACTTGAATATCCAATTGTTCAACCGCTTTGTTAAAGTAAAATGCTATAAAACCGTTTGCGGCATGTCCTTCATCCTCATTTTTAGGAGTTGTCTTGATAATGCTTAAAGGTATCGCCTGTTTACTACTAACAGTGAAAAATTGCGTAGACGTACCAACTAAGCTATTGCTCCCATCATAGACATTAACTGTTAACATTTGTTCTGTGGTACTGGAGTCTACTTCAGTTGTTACGTTTATGTATCCTGCAATCACATCAACCGCGATTGGCGAGGCATTATTAACTTGAATTTCAGCATGCATTTGTTCGGTACTATTTTCCACTGCAGCAACAATTTGCAGTGATAAATTAGCATCGTCAATTAAGAAGGTTTGCTGTTTTCGTGGTGCAATGATATTTACCGCAGTTTGTGACTGATTGGTTAAATTAAACGCATATTCACTTGTGTTACCGGCAAAATCGACCGCTTTGATTGTAACTGGTGTATCAACGCCTTTCGCCAAATCTAACTGCGAAGTAAAACGATATTCGTTTTCACTATTACCAGGTCGTAACTGTATAGGTAACTCATTAACGCTTAATGTTATTGATTGCGCATCGCTCACCGTACCGCTAATCGTAACTGGGTTTTGTACCAACACAGTAGACGAGTTTTTTGGCCAAGGCTGTTCCAGTATTATTATTGGTGCGCTATTATCAAATTGATAATTAAGGGTTTGAATTACATTACCAAACTTATTGGTAGCTTCCAGCGTCCATGTATTTTCAGATTTTTGAGCCAGGTATTCAAATTGATAACGCTCTATACCTGAAGGTGTTACGCCAACGTCAATATTATTAATTGTTAGTTCTGGCAATACATTAGATACAATTACACCGGTGATTAAAAATTTATCACGATTAATCCAACTGCCATTAGTTGGGCTAGAAATTTCTATTATTGGCGCAATGCCTTGGTCCTCATCTATTCGTGTGATTATAAAACGTAACTCACCATATCCTTGTGCTGATTCGACCTTTACATTGAATAAGTTATCACCCATATCAAGCATTATTGGTTCAAAGGTCAAACGCCATCGATTATTTTCAAATGGACTAATGGTTCCGACAAATTGACCATTCATTGTTGCCACTAGTTCGGTTAGCGTAACTTCACTTGTCACAGCAAACTCAAGCTGAACATTTGCTTGGGTGACCGTATCCCCATCTTTATGAGATACTAGTGCTATTGTCGGCTGTATTTGGGACACTCGTTTTATATTAACTATTTTGCTAACTTTTTGACCCAATGCATCTTCAGCCACAATAGTCAGTTCGTTATCACCCTGTTTTAGAGGGATCTGTCCCGTAAATTGACGCAGTTCATTAAACATCAAATGGAATGTGCTGTCCTCGAATACATTTGACTTCACCAATAACTCTTTTAAATTGGTTTGCGACTCAACTTTACCAGACAATGTTATGCTATCTTGCTCTGTCTCTAATTCTATTGGGTCGAGCACAATGTTTGGCGAGTCAGCTTGAGTAATTACTTTGATGACAAAATTTTCTTGCCAACCAGTTACATCAACTGCGCTGAGCGTCCATTCATGACCAAGTGCTAAATCAAGCGGCAACTTAAATCGTTTATCATTTTGAACTGTATACTCTTGTTCTGAACTCAATGTTTTGATAGTCAACTTTGATGGGTAAGAAACGTTTAGTAACCGCCCATTAATGACTAATTTTTCGGCTGATTTCGTCGCGAAAAAGTCGAAGTGATTACCTTCATGCTTTGCGTATTCGTACAACACTAATTCAGGAACACTGCGTACCAATGCACTCGCACTTTCTGACCAAGGGCCTAAAACGATTACATTTTTTTGAGTGATTGGGTTTTTGATATAGTTATAAGCCCTTACTCTGTATTCGTACGTCATTCCTGAAATAACATCAAAATCGTCATAAGAACTATTATTTGTTTCTGCTAATTTTAACCAAGCGCCGTCAGCTAAACGCTTTTCTATTTGGTAGTTTTTACTGTCATTTGCTTGCCAAGTTAATGAAAGGCCTTCCTTATTACTTTCAACTTTTAACGCTTGAACCTGTTCATACTTGCCTATGTTAAACACAGACACTGACCTACTTTGACCTAAAAGAGAATCAATTGCTCTCACCGTAATATTATAGTGATAGGCTCGGTTGCCCATCGCTGTAGAATCGATATAACTTCTTACCGTTGCATCAAAAGTTGCAAGCTGAGAGAACGTCCCTTGATAATCAGATCGACTTAAAATAATTTGCGAGATGTGCGGTGAATCCGAAATTTGCCAATTAAGATTTACTGCGGACTTTTCACTTTCAGCAAACAAAACTACGTCAACCGGATCTAACCAACGTGTAGGATCATCTGGAAAACTATCAATGTCGTTATTATAGCCATCACCATCTCGGTCCGGGTCACTATTATCCCCAATGCCATCTCCGTCTAAATCAGACCACTCATTAGGATTATTTGGGAAAGCATCATTTTCATTCGCATAGCCATCTCCATCACGGTCAGGGTCACTATTATCACCAATACCATCACCATCCATGTCAGCCCATTCATCGGGATCATCTGGAAACGCATCTTGTTCATTGTTGTAAGAGTCACCATCGCGGTCAGGGTCACTATTGTCACCTAAACCATCTCCGTCTAAATCTGCCCATTCATTCGGATTATTAGGAAATGCATCTTGCTCATTAGAGTAACCGTCACCGTCGCGATCTGGGTCACTATTGTCACCGATACCGTCACCATCCAAATCAGACCACTCATTAGGGTCATCAGGGAATGCATCTTGCTCATTGGGATACCCGTCACCATCACGGTCATCTAATTCAGGATTGTCACTCCAGCGCGTAGGATCATCTGGGTACGCATCATATTGATTTAAAACACCGTCACCATCTCTGTCTGGGTCACTATTATCACCAATGCCATCACCATCCAGATCAGACCATTCAGTTGGATCACTTGGAAATAGATCTTGCTCATTAACAACACCGTCACCATCTTTGTCTGGGTCTGAGTTATCGCCAATGCCATCATTATCTAAATCCGACCATTCGGTTGCATCATACGGAAATGCATCTAGCCCGTTAACAATTCCATCATTATCAATGTCTGGGTCAGTATTATCGCCAATACCATCATTATCAGTATCTGTTGTTTCGCTAGGATCGTTTGGAAATGCATCATCTTGGTTATTAACACCATCACCATCGCGATCTTCATCACTGTTATCACCAATGCCATCATTATCTAAATCTGACCATTCATTTGGGTCATCAGGAAACACATCTTTTTCATTTTCTATGCCATCACCGTCACGGTCTGTATCGCTGTTATCGCCAATACCATCGCCGTCACTGTCTTTGCTTTCATTCGGGTCTTCTGGAAAAGCATCCTCATCATCAGGCACGCCATCACCGTCTAAGTCTGCTTTACGAGACAGTTTTTCGGCTAATAACTTAAGGAATTCAATTAAGCGTGCAATTTTATTTGGTAACGCTATTTTAATTACAGGTCGCACACTATTGCCTGTTACCACATAGTAATAAACTAAACGATGGCGCCCTTTTTTGAGATAGAATGTACGATAGTGATATTTCCCTACTCTCCCCACGTGTTTATCTACAACAGTGGACCTATTAGTTGCTAATTCTTGTACATTTTGAGCACTTAAAACTTGCCCAGCAAACTCAATTTCAATTTGGCTTTCAGCTGTATAGTAAAGTGTTACGTAACCGTCTTGCTCTACCTCTAACTCGGTATCAAATAAAACTGAATAAGGCTTAGGCCATTCGTTGTTAGGTAAGTTGTCTATCGATACGCCAACTAGATTAGGTAGCAAACTTTGGGCGTGCGCCATATTATTTGGCTGCTGGGTAGTAAAGACCCTAAAGTTAGTGCCTTCAACATATTCACCTGCGGGAGTGATTGGTGGAATTTCATTTTTTTCTACTTTTTCAGCGACAAATGACCAATTATCTAATGATAAATAACGCGCTGTGCTCCCTGGCGTATAAAGTGCAATATCAAGCATCGGATTTGCTTGTTTGGTGTGTTGTAGTTGAGTAAATTCGAACTCATGAACGCCAGCTTCTAAGGTTACAAACTGCTCAATTAAACCAAACTCACTTGCCTCTTGAAAATTTTGATTGAGGCTTACTTTAATAGGACCACTCGATAACACTCTTACACTGTAGCTTGCTGCTTCTTCCAGTGTTAAAAAGCCTCGATAAGTCACAGCATAACTTTGATCACTATGACGAACAAGTAAGCTTATGTCATCTCGATTCCCATGAACTATCGGAGCTATCTGTTTTAATGAATTAAAATCTAACGTTTCACCTTCAAAATATTTATATTCAAAGCCAGAGGTATTTCGCGCAGGAATTGTCGTGTTTACAGCGTCAACCTTTGTTAATGAACTCGTTGCCAGGTATAAATGCTGCTGTGCTAAATCAATTTCTTGGGTCTTTTCAGACGACATTAAAATTCGCGGCTGTGTTTGCAGTTCATCACTTTCGAATGACAACTGTATATGGTGGTACCCTTTGCCGAGTGCAAGCAACTCACCTTCAATATAGGCAGAACCGTTTATCTGTAACTCTGCGTTACCATTTGTAAACACTTCAAATTGGTAAAGTTCGTCATTTTCAGCGAAAAAGAAGCCCCTAAATTGTGCGGCGCCCACAAACTCAGGATCCAATAACATTGCTGATATTGCAGGCATATTACCTGTTTGTATAGCTTGCGCTTTAGTAATATCTTGAATTTCACTGCCGGGTGCGAACAATGCATATTCAACAGCCGCAATTGGGCCATCTAACGGCGTACTCGAATGATAATCTATTTCTGGCTTGGGCGGTTTTTTTACATCATCTGGATTTGAACATGCAGATAATAGACCTGCCAGCAATAATATCGATAAGTAATTTTTTAAACTGCTTAAGTTTTCGCTAATCCATAGCATAACGGGTTATTTTGGCCTGTTGTTTTAAACGAGCCGCTTCCTCTTTTATTGCACGTTTGATTTGAATTGGTGATAGTGTCTTTCTTATTTGTTCTTTAACTTCACTCAACGGTTTTGCATCACTTTTATGTTCAGCTATCACCTTAAAGCGAATTAACTTATTATCTAAACGGTACGTTTTTGAAACTTCCCCAAGCGCTACGTTTGCAATAATGTTGCGATAAAAAGGGCTTAATCCTTTATCACCTTGCGTACCAAGAGACAAAATCAGTGCTGTGCCCTCATCTTTTTGGTCCTGCGCGTGCTCTCGCCAATCTATATCTTTCACAAAACTGTCTAGTGCATTTTGGGGAGCCTTTGAATTTGGCAAAGTGATCATTTCAAATTTACGCTGCATTTTTTGCCCAAATTCGCTTAAATTAGCGTTGTAGTACGCTTTAACTTGCTCTTCTGAAACCGGGGTTGCAGTTATGTTCTGTTGGATATAGCGTTTGCTTAAATATTCATCACGATATGCTTGTTGTGCGAGTTTAAATTCTGCTAGTTCATACTCACTGAATTGTGCCAGTTGCTGCTCAGCCATTAATTTTTTGATTATCATGCTTTCGAGCAACTTTTTCCGGCCTTCATCGCCAAGTTGCATGGCTGCATATTCACCAAACGTTTTGAGCATCACATGTTCTAATTCTTGCGCTGTAATTGGCACGTCGTTAACATTCGCGATTACGTCACGTACACCCGAATCTGACTCTTGTTTAACGTCTTGTTCACCACAGCCAACTAGCAACAATGCTAGTAATACTAAACATTTGCGCATTGTAGTCCCTTATTACAACGTAACTGATACTGTTGACTTTAAACGCGCTAACTCGGTATCTTTCGCTGCCTTTCTTAGCGTACGCTTGATGTTTCCTTTTACATGCTCGTATGGCTGACTCACCGTTTTTGGTGTGTGCTCAAGCTTTATGATGTGATAACCAAAGGAAGTTAAGATCGGTTGAGAAATCTGCTCTTCTTTAAGTTGATTGAATACTGCATCCGAAAACGTTGGCGCTACAGCTCCTTCTTTGATCCAACCTAACTGTCCACCGTTTTTTGCAGATACTTTGTCTTCCGACATGGCTAGAGCAACATCGGCAAATGCTTGACCTGTAATTACTTTAGAATATGCCTCTTGCGCCTTAGAGTATTTGGCTTGACGTGTTGCTTGGTCATCTGTTTGTGCCACACGTATTAAAATATGCGATACTTTAGCCTGTTTTGACTGATAGTTATCACTGTTTTGCGCGTAATAATTGCGCATTTCAACATCGGTTACAGCCGTTTCTAGAAACTGATTAAGATATCGACTAAGTAATAAATCTTTTTTTATCTCATTTAGCTCTACCGCTAATTTTGACGTGTCGAACTCAGGTAGAGACTCAATAGCCTGCGATACCGCTAGGGATTCTAGGTAATGCTTTTTGGCTTTAGTAACGAGTTCTGAATTATCTTTGTCAATACGTTTGAGCTCATAATACGCATTAAGCTCTTGTTGCGTTACCCCCTGATCACCAACGGTTGCAACCGACTTAGGTTTATCGGAGCAACCTCCAATCAACGCTGCATTCACCAAAAATAGTGTTAAAAATTTATTATGTTTTCTAATTTTCATCCCTAAAACCTAAACTACATTCGTGTAACTATATAATAACTAGGGCATTATCCACTAAATGGAAGTTAATGCCAAATGATATTTGCGCCCGAGCTGTTTAATTTTTCAACTAACTCTTGATTTGCACTACCAAGACTGATAGTCACGTCAGGTGTGAACACTGCTTCATTAATATCACTCACTTCAACTCGGTTATTACCAAAATCGACATTTGCACTATTAATAACTTTGAGCCCTTTTAATAAATGAATACCTTGTAATGTTGCACCAGCAAGGTTGGTTAAGTCTTTAGAGGCTCGGACAGTCAAACTATTTTGATCATTTGCGACTATTTCATAAATTTCATCGTTTGTATCATCAACATTTAGATCTACTTTTCGACCTACAAGGCTACGTTGCTTATCTGATATTGAATCAACCCAAATTTTAGTACTATTTTCTTGACTACAATCTGTATCGATTTTCCACAAATTTCCCTCTAGTTTATTTACACACTCAATTTGATGCTTCCCAGCACCCCTGATGAATGTGCCTGCACCGTTAGACAAACTACTTGCCGAATTCTGCTTACTTACTTCCAAAATACCCGGTTCATTTACATTAGTTGCAATGTAAACCGTACCTTCCCCCGGTGCGTAACTATAATTTATATCTTCAGTTGTTTTAATATCGCCTGAAAACTGATTATCCATTGCGTAAATTGCAACGCGACCACCACCACCATAACGATAATAATTTCTATTCCAGCTTGTGTATTTAGACGACGCACTAATCATCCCTGCTCCTGAAATCACATCAGCAATAATTTTGATACTGCCTCCAGACCCCCCCAAATACTTATAATAACTACTAGCTTTACCGTCGGATGTTAACATTCCTTTCAAATCAATACGTTTGCTTTGCAACTTCAGTATACCACCCGCTTGAAGATTCCTGCCGATAGTCCCAGTAGAACCTACGGTATCAGGATCTGCATAATTCCCATAAGTGCAGTTTTCTTGGGCACTATAATTGGCTCCCCCATGGCAACCGCTATACCTGTTCGAAGCTAGATTAGAAAATTTTTCTACGGTATTAGACACACTAATTTCCGCTCCAGTCTCTACATTGATGAGCTCTTTGACTCTAATATCTAACAGATACGGTTCAATATTTTCAGGTAAGCTTATTTTACCATATTCCATTACAGTGAGATTTTGTGAAACATCGATATATGGTGTGGAGATAGTAAAGAGGCTATGAGGTGTAACTGTTAACGAACCTATAAACCACGCTTCATTCAACATTATGTTTACGTTTCCATTTAGCTCAACAGTGCCTTGCACATCGAACTTATTAAAATGCATCGGTTCATTCCTGTTTATTTCAACATTACCCATTACTTTAATATTAAGCGTTTCTGTGTTCCCTGTTATTTTTGCCCCAGTTTCAATCACTAAGTTACCTGTAATTACTAATTGTTCGCTGATGTACAATTCCAATGTAGAATTAGCATTTAATATTAGGTCTCCTTTAATAGTAAGCGTTTTCGCGTCTATCAAATCTGATTGATAGGACGCAAGGACAAGAGAGTCTTCAATAACTTTATAAGGCTCATATTTGATTACTTGTTGTGCTTCTAACCAAGCCGTCATCCTTTCAGACTGTTGGCCCATGTTAATAACGACATTTTGACCAATTGATGAATTTTCTAGGTCACTTATCTCTAGTTTATCAACATCAATATCCAGTCGCGTAAAATCACCCATTTTAAATGTATCAAAAGCATGAACCCCCACTAAAGTTCGGCCGAGAAAGGCTGATAAATCTTCGTTTGTGGTTATAGTAATAGTATTAGCAGTATGACTTACTATTTGATAAAAACGCTCATCATTGTCATCATTATCAAGGTCGACATACTCACCTGTGATACTAAAACCATTTGCCTCTTTTGCATCTTGCCAATTTGCTGTATTCGCAGTGATCTTCCATGTATTAATGTCGGTCTTCTCGATTCGGCTAATGGTATGTTTACCTATTATTGGCAATTTAATAAAATCAATGTTGGAACTATTTATGCCTTGTGTCGAAATATTGAAATCTCCAAATACAGAATTGATATGATTTACAAATACTTTTCCTCCGCTTGAACGCGTGTCATCCACTTGGCTTACCACATTAAAGGCTAAACTCAAATTGACTGAACTTTCAGATAAAGAGTACAAACCTGTACCAGTTACATTCTGAGCATGTATAAACCCTGGAATATCCGCTACAAATAAGCTTTCATTTAACAAGTCACTTACATTTAAACTGAAGTATTTTGCGGACCTTTCAGGACATTCACTTCCAAAGCACGAACTTCCATCTAATAAATCAACCGTTTTGTAGTTAATACTATACGAATCTTTCTCAGTAGAGTCTGCTTTTATCCTGATCATTCCTCTCCCAGTTTGGTCTTCTTCAATGAAGATATTTCCTTTAACATCTATTGGAAATAAGGCTTGCTGATTATCTGTATTTTCAAGACTAAGTTGAGAGTCAATACCTACGGTTATATCTCCATTAAACACCAGACCTTTTCCAGAACTTAACGACGAATAATTACCGTCCTCTATGACTACATTTTCTTCAAAAACTATTCCTTCATCACTAGAGAAGCGTAAATCACCTTTTGCGCGAACCTCAGATTCAAATGTAGTTTCTTTATTACAGTGCAATAGAACCATCGCATCTTTTAAAGTAATTAAGCTGCCGGCAAAATTACAGTAATTATTTACCTTTACATCTGCGAAGCTATTTTCACCAAAAACTAAGTCACCACCTATAGTTAAATTATCTATGCTTTCATACTTGAGGAAGTTATTGGAAATAAAGTCTCCCCCTATTATTAGTTCTCCAATCTCTACGCCTTGAGTGTGCCCATTACTGATAAAGTTACCGTGAATCTTGATTTGTGGAATTTTCGGACCTCTATTATTATAAAAGAAAGCATTTTCACTAATAAAACTACCTGTAATTTCTAATGATTGTCCCCCTTCAATCCGGAAATCTGCATACCCTGGAACGGTTAAGTCACCATTAATTAAAACATCTCCTTTTCCTGCAAACCAGGCAATGGCTTCATCTTCAAGAGTTAAGCCTTGTTTAAAATTAATATCATTATGGAAAGTGAAACTATTATGATTTTTAAAGCTAGCGGCTTTATTAACGTTTATGCCGTGAGGTGCGATAAAAGTAATATCGTTACCAAAAAATTGGTATCCTTGATTCAAATCTATACTTGTTTCAGAGGAATATATTTGATTTACAGACAATCCTAAAGGTGCATTAAACTCCATATAGCCAGCATAAAACTCAGAGCGATTTGATGATACTAACTGCTCAATCACTAGTTTATTATTGGCGATCAACCTTAAGTTATACAGCTCATTAGAATTATCTATAACTGTATTAAATACTAGGTTATTTTCAGCTTCAAAACTAAAACCAGCACCAGCAAGACTATTTGAGCCAACTTCAATATCGTGGGCAACAACCTTCAGTTCATAACTATCAAGTGAAGCGTTGAATGTAACCTTTTCACGAGCAATAAAATTATGACCGCTGCCTAATAATTGTACATCGTCCACGACAATATTATTTGCAAATAATGAGAGCCCGTTAATGTTATACACTGGTGTATCAGCTTTTATATGTATATCTTGGCTTAAATTAAGTTCAACGTCTCGCAATGCATCTAAACTTAATAACATGTCGAGTATCTCTTCTGGTATTTGACCTGCTTTAATACCCGAATCCCGCATATATAAGCTTTCTGGCTCAACAATATCATCACCAAAATCTGCATAAGTCCCTACTAATTCTAGGTGCTTAAACTTATGTAAACCTTGCAGAGTTTCTGGATAAAACCCAACTAAGTCATCGGTACTCCTAACAGTAAGTGCGCTTTCAGAGTTCGACATAATTTCAACATCGATGCTTTCCGCCTGGGCGTTAAACAAGCGAGCATGTAATCCAGTTAGTTCCCTGCCATATTCAGAAGTATTAGATAACCAAGGATTTCCAGTAACAGATACCACATAAACGTCGCTATCACTTTTCGACACACTCTCAATATCATGTAAACCAACGTTTAGGTAAGGTATTACCGATCCGAATAATACTGCATCATTATACTTATCAGTATTTTTTGGAATAACGGCAACCAAATGCTCAGGAGTTTCGTCAAGTGTTTGTTCACTGGTATTTAGCCCATTTTCATTCTGCTCTTTTGTCTTACTGATGGTTTTACCAACTGAGTCTAGCTCTTGGTATTTCATCTCAAGCTGAGCTTGTAAGGAGCTCACATCACCTAGATCATTATTCTTAACCAAAACTCTTGTTAGGCCTTCAATTTCTCTAACAATATTTTTCGAAGATTCAAACTTTTGAAATCTATTTTCACCATGCTTCTGTACATTAATTTGTTTATTCAAACTTGCGCCATACTCACCGTAACCAGTATCCTCAGGTGCCTTGCTTACAACATAGCGCTCGCCTAATGATTTATCGTTTAAAACAGCGACTCCACCAGCATATACTTTATACCATTCATAATCTTGCCAAATTCTTAGCTCTGTCATACTAATAGTGTTAGCAAGGGAGATTACATCATCATTTATATTTGATATTTCGGCCCCGCTAATTGTGCTCTGAGGAATTGGTGGTAACTGAGTACTATTAACAACTAAGTTATAATAATTTAAATTTAGCAAACTCTTAGAAAACAAAGGCCTTTCTTCATCATTGGACTTCTCTAAGCCATCTCCATGCGAATATGGCGATACTGATCTAGTAAGATCCTCGATTACTCCACCTTTAAATAGATTTCCAACACTTTCAACTACTAATTCATTTGTATCAATTAATAAGCTTATAAATTTTGATAAATTAGCGGGGTAATTATCGCCGTTGTCCCAACCAGAATCTGTAGCTGATTCTAACCAGACACCATCAGTATCGACCGTGATTCTGTTAGCGCTTAACTTAATGTGATTATGCGCATTAAGATACCCTTTCACTAAACAATCGAAAGCCTCAGGGCTTATAGCACAGCCGTCATCCTTTTCACCATTTGGAACAAACTCAATGCGACCATTTGCATTTAACTTCTGAGAAACCGTTATGCTGTTAGCGCTTGTAAACAAACTTCCACTATACGTCATATTTTCAACAACATTCAGTGTGTCAATGATTAAAGCTGAGTGACCCGTTGCAAAGAAACTCTGTCCTACATCTATTCGGTTTCCTAAACCTAATTCTGAAGAATCAATAGTTAAATTTTGACCAACATTCAAGTCAGCCATTGCATATAAGCTAGTTCGTTGGATATTAACGTTTCCACTGACATTAATTGAAGAAATTAGTTTTGGCAAAATCTGAAACTTACCAAAATGCTGAATATTAAAATTGATTTCCTCGAGTTCAATATTTGGGGTAATCGTAATTTTATATGCCTCATTTTTTGGTAACGTACAATACACATAAGTTGTATCATCCTTGTTACAACGCGCTATTCCAGCTTTCTGCCAATTCCCTTCACGCAACACATAAGCAGTGATTGCAAACCCCTCTGGAGAATCTTCAAGAATTGTTGATGACCATGGTCCCGTTTGTCTATCTGATGTAATATTAAGAGTCAGGTTTTCCTCACTTTTACGCAGATCTGCATATAGGTCAAATTCACTACTAACATTTTTGATTTTATCTTTGTTAAACGATAACAATGGTTCCAGTGTTAAATCTGTAAGTTGCAGAACTCCATCAACTTTACTTATTTCATTATCAATGCTTAGTTTGTAAAAACCTTCGTTTGAGAGATCGCATAACATTTTTTCTGTATCAAAGTCACCAGTAATCTTATGACACTCTCTACTAGCCCATGTTTCGTTATCAACTGAATGCATTAGATTTAGCTGATAATAATATGGGACTTCAGTATCAGGGTCTCTAGTTAAAAATAGGTCCATTTGCAATGACTTAATGCCATTACCATCTGAATAATAATACGCATCAACTCCTGAAGACTTAAAATTAGTTATTTCTGATAGGGTTATCTCAATGTCATATCTAGGTACCACCATTTCAAATGCACCATTTAATAACATATCACCTGAAACACTAAGTTCTTTCAAAGATGCGTATACGTCAGCATTTGCTTCAACAACTAAATCATTGTTAACAAGAAGTTCGCCATTAACAATAAGATTTACCCACCCTCTCATGGTTATTGAATCAGCGAAAACAGGACCACTAAACTTAGCAGTTTCGTTTTCCAAAACGACATCCCCCAAGTTAATAACTTCCACTACTTTAATTGTTGCCGTATCAGTATGTTCTCCGAAATGAACTTTAACTTGTGTCTCGCCAACATCCACAGCGCTAAACCCTTGGTATGAAGGAATTACAACTGATTCGTCTAACGACTCAAATACTAGATCAAAGAATCCTGAGTCGCTCACATCAATAATAAAATTTCGATTATTGATAGAAATAGTTGCTTTGATAGTAAGCCTAATATCACTGTCATCCGCCCCAATATTATGAGTTACACTCTTCGACGTTATTTGGATATTCGTCACTAGCTCTGGCTTAATAGCGCGGTCGTTGGCATCTGTTGGATCTGAGCCCGATGCAATTTCAATTGCATCATCAATACCATCACCATCAGTGTCAGCATTATTGATATCTGAGCCCCATTGATATTCAGTACCATCATTAACGCCGTCATCATCACTATCGGCATTATCAATTTTGCCACCTAACTGAATTTCAAGAGCATTTGATAGTCCATCATTATCGTAGTCTTCATTTGCATCTGACACACCATTACCATCACTATCTTGCTTAAGCGGGTGGTAGCCTAATTGATGTTCAAGATCATTACTGATGCCGTCCCCATCAAAGTCACCAGCTTGAGTTAATAGGATGAATGTTCTTGCATTTGCAACAAATAATGATGTCTCTTCTATCCTCGCACTCACACTTGCAACAATTTGCTTTCCTTCGTCTTGCTCAGCAATAACTGGTGCAGTTAATTCATGAGTTTGTGCACTTACCGCTAGACTTAGATTGTCTGATATGAAATTGAGTTCATTAATCTGATCCCATGTATAGTTATCAGCAAGTGCAAGCGTTAATGTGCTCGTTTGTTCTGATAATAAATATCCCAACGTTTGCTCAGGCAAGCTAAGGTCTGGTCCAATAAATTCATAATGTGACGCAAATATTGTTTCTTGCGTTTCATTACTCACAATTGCTGTGCCATGAGTACTTAGTTCATAAACAGCACCAAGCGTAAGCGGCTGATTCGGGATAAAGCGCAGTGTGACGTCATCATCAAACGAGAATTCACCTTCAACATTTACACCTTGTAAGCTCACGGTAGGCCACGCAAAACCGCTTGTTAATGAAACAGGCTCGTTAAATTTGACTTCAAGTGGAGTGATATCTAAATCAACAACTTGAACAAGTTTTGTATCGACAACGCGCGCGAGTAATCGGGCAAAGTTCAACGTCAAATCGCTTTCAGCATCAATGTTTAAGCTATTTGCAATATTTGTTACTGATATAATTACTTCTTCAACGGTATTGTTAGTCACCGTAAATGTCGCTGCACCGTTGTTTAGCGCTACAACGAATTGGTTAGTATCATTTGTGAACATCGCATCACCACTTACAAATACGTTTACTTCTCCATTTGCTGGCTGACCGTCAATTTCGGTGATCTGATTACCAAATTCGTCGGTCAATTGTAATTGTAAGGTTGCGGTTTCAGTTTGCTCAAGCACGTCTTCACGACCTGAAATATCATTGCTCATAGCTGATAATGACATCACCAATCTCGCCGGTACGTTAGCAGTCACGTTAAGAGGAATATCTGCACTGATTTGATACGAGCCATCTTGTTCTGATTGATAGCTTAAACCAACATCTGCAAGGTTGTCGGATAAACGTGCAAGCTTATATTCGCCCATCACTTCGGTGGCTTGGAACTCAATATTCGCTTTTCCGCCTACCAGCGTAATTAACGCTTTTTCACCAACATAATTTTCCCCCTGATAATAAGGTTCAACAAGAACATTCGGATCAAACGCAAAATGAAAACCTGGGTGGTTAAATACAAGCGCCACGTTGGCATTAGGCACATTCGTCGCTTTATTACCTGCCGCATCGACAAGTTCAAGCATCAAGTTTGCGGTTTCGTTGGCACGAATTGGCGCGATGTGCTCAACGCGAATTGCACTTGGTTCACCTGGTAATACTTCGAAGCGAACAATCGCAGGTAAGATGTTTGGATAATCTCGAAGTGTCGCTTCAGCAACATATTCGCTAACCACCAGATCCGAAGTATCAACTGAGAAATACGCCACACCATTACTATCGGTTATTACCGAATTAGATATTTTTTGCGCGGAATCACGCTGCGAAATGACTAAATCTACATCTTGTAACGCTACGCTACGATTTGCTAAATCTTTGACCCTAAATGCAAATTCTGCTGGAACGCCGACTTTTGCAAGCGATAAGTTAGCACTGTCAAACTCATCAGTTAAAACAATAGCATTGGGTACTTGTGATAATAGAATAGCATGTTGATCACTAACCGTAACTTGACCCAGTTTATCGGTAGCACGCAATGCAATGTGAATTTGGTCATTAGCTACAGTGGTAGATGGTACCTGAATACTCGCATTCATTGTTTCACGACATACTATGTTGCGGTTTATATCACAAATTGGCTTTGCAACCTTAAGTTCACCACCTTGATAAATAAGTAAGTCAAGTGCTAATTCTCGCAATAAACCATCATCAACTAAATTTAAGTCGATAAGTGTACCATTGAGTTTAGAACCGTAAATTGCCGCATCAGCAAAGCTTAAGTTACTTAGTTTCGGATGTGGCGCCTGATCTTTCATAACCGTAATCGATTTTTCAACGCGAGTTTGCTGCCCTTTCGAGTCAACAATGAGTAACGTTAGCGTCTCGTTTTTGTCACTGTTAACACGCAGTGAACGCGTATCTTGAATTGATAATGTTTTATTTATTTGTCGTTCGTTTACAGGATAACGCTTTACAAAATTTGGCCACTGTACTTCGATATAAGCGACTTCAATATCATCCTGCACATTCATTGTAACCTCAAATGCACTCTGTTCCAGAACTGCATTTGGTAAACTGATATCATTAACGACTGGACGCTCATCTTCTACCACCTCAACATTAAGACTTGTGCTATTGGTGTTATTTGCATTATCCGAAACTTCTAAACTATAGACATAAGTATCACCCGTGTTTTTCGCATGTTGTTCAATGCGAGACTGCGTATCTGTAAAGCCAGCCCAAATCACTGTGTTGTCACGTTTAAGCAGTGCCAAATTAATTGCACTTCCAGTATCACTAACGTTAAATGCAATACCATAAGGGTATGTGGTAGTAACACGCTTAGCATCATTCAGTGGCGACTCTAAACTGAGCGAGACTTGAGGTACTTCATCATCCAAATGGCGCTGTATCACTGTTGGTTGCGATTCGGTCACGTTGCCATACACATCAATTGCACGTGCCTTAATAAACTGCCCACTTTGCGCTAGCGTGAAATTATTGCGAACAATAAACTCTGGGCCATAATGTTTGCGAATAAGCTTATACGGACCAGATTCATCATCTGACAGATAAAACTCAACTTGACGGATATCTTGTGTCGCATTCTTAACTAGGGCTTCAATTTTTAGCGGTGCCGGTACATAACTTGGGTTACGGTAAAGTAGCTCAACGTTAAAGTTATTTTGCGGCAAGTCTTGGCTATGAAGTAGCATTGTGCGCTTATTACCAACAACTGAGTTACCTATACGGTCTTTCGTTACCGCATGGACTGTAAACTCATTACCATTACGTAATTCTCCAGGGATTGGGATCTGTACGCTAAATGGGAAGTGTTCGCTACGCGCGACTAACGCATCATTAACATAATAATCGACGCTCACAAGATCAGCTGAATGTGCAACAGCGAGGTCAATTGCTTGACCATGCACAAAATGCGTTTTATTAGCTGGTTTAGTCAGGTCTGCAACTAATTGACTTGGCTGTTCGCCACGCCATGCTAACTCGACACCATTAACGCCTAACGCCACCGCTAACTGATCTTTTGAGATAGCAAAGCCCGCAATATCAGCCTTCGCTTGATACATTAATTTATCTGGAGTGTTTGACGAAAGTTTATGTTCAAAGATCTCGTTATCGAGTGCATAAAGTACACTTTGTCCCTTTATTACAACATCTTGCACTTTATTTGAAAGAATCGTTTGGTAGATATTTTCGCTAAGATTATAGCTGCTAAGCTCTGTTCGAGAGGTTAATACTAGTGTATCACCAAGTGTATTAATTTCCTCAATTACCGAGTTGGTCGCAATCACACTATCAACACGCAGTGCAAATTCTTCCATAGGTAAACCAGGATGACTTACGCGATAAATCGTGCCATCTAACGTTGCAACATAGACCTCGGTCGGAGTCGCTTTTAACGCAGTGATCACTTCACCTGCGGCTACAGTGAAGGTATAGCGTTGCTCAAAATCATCTTTACTAATGATAGTTAACTGATCACTTGTTGCAGCATATAGGTAATTTTCATCAGTACTAAACATGCTATTGCTAGCAAACTTACCAAGATGTTGGCTACCACTTAATTGAGCTGAGTTAACTTGATACAGATAACCTGACACTTTATCAAACGCATAGATATCTGTATTGTCGAATATCAACGCACTAAACTCGCTCGCATATTCACTAGGGAAAAAGCTACGTCTTGCATGATTTGGTAAGCCCGTATATTGCGTTAGTGCATATGTTTTTTCAGCTACTATTGCACTTCCATTATGCAGCACAATGTGCTCACTGCTGCCTTTGTGTTTATTGCTAGTAAACAGTTGACGGTATGGTGCATTTTGATTTTGATTTAACGTCCAAACATCACCGTTATTTGATGTAATGACGCCATTTGATACAAACAGATCACTAATATCGCTTTGAATATTTTCACGGTAAATAACGTATGGCGTTGCTTCATTTAAGCTAATGATTAGTAATTCATTTGCTAAACCATCATAAGCAAGCAGTTCATTACCAAGGCTCGAAACGGCATTAATTGCCATGACTGTGAGCTGATGCTGAGATAAACGACCGTTGTCAATACGATATAGACCACCTAGTTCATCAAATGCGATGAGGTGACCATTATGAACCACCGAGTGAGCCACTTCAGCAGAAAGTTCAAAGGATAAATCAACCTCAAGTTCATGATTAAAACGAGTTAGTGTGTCTTGATAAGTCACCCAAATGCCATCGTTCGCTACTACAACCTGCTGTGCAAGCGTACCAGATGGAAGTTGCTGAGCAGACGGCTCTAGGCTATTTCCTTTAATATCAAACACAATAATATTACCAGCATCACTGATTGCAAAAACTTGTTGCTCATATATTGCCAGCGCTTTGAAGTCTATCTGACTAGGGTAAATACCCAATATTGCGTAATCATCCTGCCAAGACATAAACGCAATACCTAGGCCTTCTAGCGCAATAAGTAGTCGGTCTTGCAACAATTTAGCATCGAGTACATTACCATCGAATTGACTAACTGGGAGGCCATCCTTATACAATTTACTATGGTTTATTGTGTACTGATTATTAGCAATACTAAATTGATACTCAAATGGCGATACCGGACTATCTTTAATTAATTGATATGGTTGAGCAACGGCTACTTGTTTATCAACTTTAGTTTCATTACCTAAGCCATCTTTCAACAGTGCTTCAATGGTGAAACTATCGATATCATTAGGGACAGCAAATGACACCGGCTCAACACCACTGGCGATAATCGTTCCATTTAAAGTCGATACCTTAAAGTCAGCATGTTGAGGAATATCTGTACTCAATGTAACAAGGCTATTCGAGTAAACTTTATTGCCAACACCTTGAATATTTGCATCTAAGGATTGACGAAGCGGTACGACCTTAATGCCAACCGATTTTTCGATATAGTTATAACTTTGTTCGAAATACGCGCGAACTCGAATGGTATATGTGTCATACCGGTCGACTGCTGGTACTTTAAATGCTGTGTTGGCATTAACAGAGTTTGTAGTAAAAGATAACAAGTTAACTTTATTGAAATCTTGTAAGGTCACCTCAACATGCTTGAATTGAGACAAGTCAATTCCACTTGCTAACACCTCAAGACTAACCCAATCACCTTCTGTAAACTGGCTGTTGTTTTGTGGGTTTGAGATTAATAGCTGCCCTTGTGGAACTGTATTTTCAAGCACATCTAATGTAAATGGTGCAAACGTGGTTGAACCATTAGATAGGTTAAGTACTTTACTTGTAGTTACTGTAGTCCAACCAGCTACACTATTTTCGGTTGCCATTGAACTCGGCTACCTTCAAAAGTAAATGGTACAAAAGCCATGGTATTTTTAAACGTAGCGACAGTTGGGACAATTGCCGTATTAACTATCGATTGACTAAGATTCCAATTCACTTGGTCATTTGTTAACCCTGAATCAGCTGGCACATCAATTTGATACCCATTCGTTATATCACCATCGATATAAATAGTTAATTGCGTCGCGTCTGTAAGCTCATTATTAGCAATAAACAAGGTGTTATCATCCGCCCAACTGCTAATCAAATAACCGCCTTGCGCATTGACAATGGTGAGCTCTGCAAACGACTCAAGAGATGTAAACCCACTAATGGCAACACCACCAAGCTTGCGTTCTACAACCAATGATAAGGCTGGTGTAAGTGCTTTAACAACACTGTATTCAGCAAGTTCACTCTGAGAATGTAACCATAACTTTTTGTTTGTGAAAGTTAGATCATATTGCCAGTCAAGTGCCCCTAATGATTTATCTTGCTTCAATACATACCAAATTGGTGATTGAATTGGGTACTGAACTTTTAACCAAACTCGACCAGCGTTATCCATGTCTATCGCATGAATAACGCCGAGCTCTTCAAAGTCACCAAGCTTAACGAGTTCTTGGTTCTGATTTAACTCAAACGCATGAACGGCGTTACCCTCTGTAATGTAAATTGTTTCTTGATTAGCAACTAAGCTTATAGGTGAAGTAACCGCATGTTGATAAGTCGTGACACGTTGCCATGACAAACTTTCGTAATCGGCAGCTAACTTAGTTAATTGACCATCAGTGAGTAACCAAAGCTTTCCACGTACAAACACTGCATCTTTTAACTGTTGTGCAGTTTGATAACCGATAAACTCTACTACTCCGTTTCGCGAGAAATGTTTTACAAGCAGCACATTGCCTTGTTGAATTGCGACCAAATTCTGTTCAACTGACAAAACATCGCCATGAATTGCACTTCGCGTGATTTCCTTTCGTTCATTCGGGTCGAACATTGCTATAAACTGCTGATTATTTTCTCGATATTCAACGTAATAATGGCCACCAGAGTGATATAATTTCGAAGCGACGGTATTTGGTCTCTGATATACTATCGTATCGTTTAGCTTGATCTCAAAACCGTGATTTGTACGTTGTTGCAATGTAATTGGCTGATTATTGAAACTTGCAACATCAACAAGATATGACTCCTTGTCGTTGAAAGACGCTAGTACATTGCGTGAGCTGTTTACATAATCATGTTTTTGTATAGTAAGCTCTTCTTTCTTCTCGTTACCAGATACATCTTTTAGGGTACTGCTCACCTTAACTTGGCCTGACTCAATACCGGTTTGCCAAAGTGCTGATGTCGTGTCCATAGCAAGTGTTTCAGTCGAATTGTTGCTGTCTGTTATTACAATATTTGACTCGTCTGAATAATCAACCATGCTTTGTGGGCGCTGCCCTTGAACATGCATCGCCAAGCCAGAAAGTATGTCATCATTTGGCCACACTTTAACTGCAATATCTTCATCGAGAGAATCATCTTTAATCACGTTGACAAAGCTACGAGCAACATAGTCCTCGCCTTCTAACGCTAGTAATACGACAAGGTCTTCGTTTGTATAAGGCATCTTGATTGTGACATTAAAGCGATCTACGTCGTCATTTGGTTTTATAATTTCAATAGCTTCAGGGTTACGTGAGTCATTTTGATCTGCACCAACTAGTATTGCTAATGTCGCTTTTTCGATATGGCGCATTAATACGGTAAGTTGAACTTGCTGCCCTTCTCTCACATACTCACCATCACTTGGCGAAATAATACGTAGTTCAGGCTCTCCTTTAGTCGGATCAAATGCTCGCACAGAGACTACATCAGAGTATCCAGTATTACCGTTCGGGTCGTTAGCTCTCGCTTGAATGGTTACTTGTGACTCTGTCTCAGGCGTAAATTGATACAAGTTTGCGGTTTCAACCGTTTCGAAAGCACCTTCATTAATTGACACTTCAACTTTTTCAACACCATATTTATCGAATGATTGAATAACTACATCAGCGACTTCTCCGATTGGGAATTTATCATTCATTTTAGGTGTTACAATTGAAACTGTCGGCGGTGTCGCGTCTTTATATAGCCTATAGCTACTATTAAACGTGCGAGAACCTGCATAATTAAGTTCCGCCTTAAGCACCACATCAACATTTTGTTCAGGTGCAATCTGAGCCAAGCTTGGGTTTACAAAATTTAAAGTGACTAAACCATGGTCAAGCATCTGATGGTATGTTGTTCTATACCACTTGTTATGCAGCATCATTGTGGTGCTATTAACCAGATCAAAATCACCAAACACTTTGAATTGAATACTCGACGCTGACAGTTCTTCGGCTTTCGTTGGTGTTAAGATTGGCTCAGACACGTTTACTTGAGGTTCGATTATCGCGGCACTAAATGGCGCAGTCGCGACATTGTCATTACGATCGGAAACTTTAAGTCTAACGCCAAGTTGCTCAAAAGACTCATCAATAAATAAGCTAAACTTATTGTCACCGATAGACTGTGCGTGATGAACAAAATTAACGCCATCTTTCGCATAAAGCAGCGTGTACCTTACGTCACTTGTTAAATTATCAATAGCGCTTGCTTCAAATTCATAAGTACGACCTCTTGTTAAGGTCATTGCAGGTGTCATTGGCAATTGATCTGCAACTCGCTGTAAACTAATTGACCTTGGAGGCAAACTATCAAACGTAGTGTGACTCAATACTAATTGGCCGTCGATAATCGTAACATTTGTTTTATTGTAATCTTCAACAGTATTTGCGTCGGTGTCACTAATGCCATTTATGACCACCGTATATACTGCGTTATCTTGTAAACGATAACCATTGACTGGAGAGAGTATTAAACGCTTATTTTCAACTGCAACAGTAAAATGATCTGATACATCGAGATGCATTTGAGTATTGTAATCAAAGTTTTCTTTGCTTACCGAAAAGCTTCCCACAACCATGTCATCATTGAACGAAATAGCGATTCTATCTTGTGTGTTAAAAGCAATACTGGTCGACGTCACAATAGGGGCTGTATCATCAATAGCGGTCAAACGTTGTGCAACTTTATAATGCTCTTGTGTGCTCGGTTTAACTATTTCAACATGATACACAGTGCCAGGTAAGGTATTAGGCGTATTGAATGCTATGCCTCCCGTAATATTTCTGTACTCAACCTTATTGGAATCTGAAATAGTATCGCCAAGCTCATCCGCTAAAAAGTAAACTTGTATATCACCAGTTAACCCTTTGCCTTTTAGCGTGATTTCATTTCTCTGCGTATCAGAAACTAAATCCGCGCCACGTGCATTATTACTCGTTAAAGTATCTACAGAAATTGCATCTGTGACATTCAACCCAGCTATTAATGACGCTGTTTCTGCCCCTTGATAAGCGGTAATACTATTTACCCCGGCATTGTCAAAATGACGAGTAAAGGTTAATTGAGTACCGCTATTATTCACTTCAAAGTCAGCAGGCAATAGAGTTTGACCGCCCACAACCAGACGCTCTAGTGCAAAAAGTTGATCTCCAAATAAAGTAAAATGCGTTTCACGTCCAGTGATAGTCGTGTTCGGGGATAAGTAATCAAGCGATACCGGCTCATCAGTAAATAGCGGATGCATGGTAAAGGCATTTGGTAAATCAAATACAACCTGACCACCGTCTATATTCTGTTGAGGATACACATGTAGTTCAATCTTCACAGCCGCATTTGCTATAAAACCTGGCAAGTGTGGCGTATAACCAATGAATCCATCAAACACCTCTGTTTGTCCAGCGACATCATTACCATCTTGTGTCACGCTTAAACTGCTGTTTCGCCACTGAGACTCATCGCCCTTGATAGCGAAGTAAAGTGATTGATTCGCACGTGTAATCAAGTTGGTTTGCGCAGCAATTAAGTTACTAACAATCGTACTACCACACCTTACCTCACGACGAATGAGTCCACATATTTGGTCATCAAATAACATGACATGTGTTGCATTTAGGTCTACGTCGACGCTAGCAATTACGTTAGCGTTTAATGCTTGATCACCTATATTAAGGTCCGCAAGCACAAACTGCTCACCATTAAAGTAACTAAGCAGTTCACCATTGATACTTAATTTATTGTTTGTTCCTAGCGATGTAGTAACTGCTAATTTACTCATCTGCCCACGGATCACATGACTTAAATCATAAAGCGCCAATTCTGACGGTGCCATTACATATAGTCGATTCCCCTCAATATGTAATTTTTCTGCATAGGTCGGGATATCAGACTTTATAACAACCTCAGATGCTAAATCACTTGCTCTCAAAGCAACCAGAGATCCATCTTTAATGCTAATAACAAAATCGTCGTAGAAGGTTAATGCTTTATACGCCCCCTCCAGTGTTTGATAGCTCTGGCCAGAGATATCGGTTATTAATACTTCGCCATCGGCAAACATCGCGAGTGTATTTTGCTGCAGCACTAGCGCACTGATGGTTTTATCAGTTGGAAGTTGAATTCGGTTATGAAGTGCATAAGCCGCATTATCATTCGCTCGATATACGACAACGGAGTTATCATCCAACAGAACTGCTACTGTATCTTTTTGTATCGCCAGCAGTTTACCTTTACTTGGTAATGTATGCGTGAACAAGTTGACGTAGCTATTCCCAATGTGCTTATCGATTACCAATTCATCAATCTTCAGCTTAATAATTTGATCATCAAAGCTTTCCATTAATGTAACGGCATTATCGTGTTCACTTGTTGGTACAAAAACGCTTAGGCTATTATCAATTGCGGCGACGTCTGGGTTGTCTTGGTTATGTAGTTTCACAGACAAACCACCAAGTGTATTAGTTGGTAAATCAAACACGACTAAATTCGAACGAATAAACTCAACACCTGTGGCAGGTTGATTATTAATCTCAATCAAGGTATGGCGGTTTATGCCTTCTGCTTGAATTGCTATTTGTTCTGCACTGTTAAATGCAAAAGTGGTTTCGAGCGTATTTACCAATACTTTTTCATGATTAAACTTACCAATAGCAAGAATTTCTGGGTCAGTGATGTAAGTGTAAGCACCATTTAATACATCGTGTTGGTGCATGTTACTTAGTTCAAGACTGACAAGTTTGTTGCTCGCTGGTTTTTCATTAAGTGGCGGTACAATCAGCGTAAGCTTTTCAGGACTATAATATTGAATGTCTTCTTGTGGTACCTCTTTTCCAGCAAAGCGGACCTTGCTATCACGGCTGAAATTTTCACCAAATAATGTTACTTGATTACCACCATTCCAAACCCCAGAATTAGGCACTACGGCAGTTATGATTGGTGAATTAAATTCGCTCGCGATAAAGCTGAATTGATAAGGCGCTTCGAGCGTGTCGTTAGTGATTGCACGTAATCCTTTGGCAATATTCACCTTATAACGTTTGCCATTTTGCCATGGTGCATCTGACACAAACCTTGCAACTACACCATCCGTTAATACATCTAACTGCCATTGCCCTGAAACAGGCACTTTATTCAAAGTAACATTGATTAAGCTGTCTATAAACTGCTCAAAATAGTGAGGTTCAATGTATTGATTAAAACGGATCTCGAGTGCTTGTTCTAAAGAAACATACCCCTCAGTGTTTGGTGTATGGCCAATGACAGCAAAACCATCTGGTGCAAAGCTTTCAATGCCTCCGCCTGTTCTATGGTACTTGCTACCAACAGGTACAGGACTTTCAATTCCTTGACCTTTACTATCTTGAAGATAAGCCGTTGTTGCAAATAGAGTAAGATTGTTCACCGCAATATCAGTAACAGATCCCATCACACTGTAGTAGTTATAGAGTGCAGGGCTTATATCAAATCTTCCGGCTAACCAATTACTTATATTAAACTGCTGAAGGTCACCATGACCTGCCGCCACATTCAAGATGCTGCCTTGAAGCAATAATTTATCTGCAGAGATATCACCATTGCGTAACAGATAAGCCAAGTTTAGATTATCTAACCCGTTACCAGTTGCTTTATCAATAGCTACTACGGTCGCATTATTGCCTGTAGCAACAAGGATAATTTCATCCAAAACGATAGCGTCTGCAATTGGTAAACGTTTACCTAGCTGATCAGTAACTTTGATACGCTGTTCAATTGTGAAATCACCTGAAGCGATATCTACCGAGACAAGCTCTCGACTGGTTGATAACACTAACCACAGGTCAGCACCATCAACAATCGTTTTGCTTACAATCCCTTTAAGCACTGCACTGCTAATAAACCCAATTTCTTCCAGCTGTGCGTTATCGCCAATAGTATAAATAGCAAGACCAGCGTTAGTTGCAACAAACAATAAATTATTTTCGATAATTAAATCATTAATCGAACCTCTTTGTTGCATAACAGACATCAATTGTGGTTCTGCTGGTTGAGAAGTATCAAACCAAAATAATTGATTACCACCAGCAAGGAATAATTGATTATTCTGAGATGTAATTAAACTAAAACCTGAAGGCGGTAATTGACGTGAGAAATGATATTTTTGAACATCATTGCCAAGCTTCTTTTTCAGTATATTGATTACTACAGGGTCATTTACATCGGCAACTAACAATTGCGCTTGTTGCGTCTTTACGCTCGCCAATTTGTTGCCGTCACTATCATAAGGTGCATACCCGCCACCTGAAATCGCATACAACAAGCTATCTCTTGCGAACAAACCTATTAACGGATTATTGTCATCTCCTTCGGTCGCATAAGTTGCTGTTGCTTGGTCTGCATAGAAATACTCTACTGGCGACACTGTTATGTAGTCTGTGAGTTGAGGATTAAATGCACTTACTGTTGCAGGGCCAAAGTTACCTGCTGGTACTAATCCTTCAGCAAAGTTTGCTGAATGAACTCGTACATTATTGAGTGGCGATCCATTTACTTCAAATTGTGTGCTTGGTGTAAAACCAAAACCACGAAGTTGCAATGTGTTACCGCCCTGTGGGGGACCGGTAGCCGGATTAATATCTTGCAGTACGAGTTTCGGTAATACAATTAATCCTGCAATAACTGTGTCTTGTCGGCCTAGCTTTGAAACGCTTATCGAATAAGCCGTTGCAACATCAATATTTGGGATTTTATCAAGCTTAAAAGTGACTTGATTATTATCAACACTTTCGATGTTAGCCCCATCAATAAGCATATCACCAACATAAATTGTCAACTGTGCAGAGTCTCCTCCGAACCCCGAACCCGTTAACTTAACTATCTCCGTACCGTCTGCATAGAAGTAATGATTAGATGTGTTTTCACTGATACTGACACGTTCAATTTTATCAATATCAATAGCAACTACATTACTATACTGATACGTGATCTCAGATGTCGTGCCTAGTTTTTCACCGTTTATGTTTAATAGCTCAGCATTAATAATCACCGTCACGGGCCCTGAACTATTAAACTCTGGCATTGCAAAGCGAACTTTAGCGCCAGTCATGGTATTAATACCTAACGGAGAAACCTCATAAGTATTGTCTTCAAACTTTACATTAATTTGCGACTTTAAATGTGCTTCATCGGTGTTTATTAAATTATTAAAATAAAGTTCTATGTATTCTCCCGGCCCAATATCAGCATTTACCGTCGGTACGAAATCGCTTAGCGCTAGTCCTTTGGGTAAAATTTGTTCTAACCCTTGCTCTGTTGCTAAGTATTGTGAACCATGTGATTCCAGTAGCACACTCTCAACACTATGTTGCTCAGCATAACTCACCACAAATACATTAGATTCTCGAGACAATTGGATGTATTGGTCACCTAATGTAATTGCCCCACCTTGCTCCGCCAACAACATACTGACTGGCCCTTGTTGGTATTCAAGGCCTGCTAATCCGTGTAACACGTACTCTGGTACAGCTCCTAGTGAAGTGAACTGAACCAATACAATATCCGCTTGGCGCTGCAGTAACACATGCAAATTACCATTAACCCATTGAACTTGAAGAGGTTTACCAAGCAACTCTCCAGAATCAAAGCGCAATACAGGAAAACCTAAAGGCGCAGCATAAACAGGAGAAGTTAAGTCAACAAAGCGTATATATCCTTCAGCTAAGTCTGAATAGCTAGCAATTGCGAGTACGTTATTCGCTTTCGACAACGCTATATCACTCACATGATAATCTGAAACTGCTAACGTATTTAAAATAAATGGATTAGCTTTGTCTGAAATATCAATAACAACCACACCGGTGTTCTGTACCGATACAAATGCAACCTTATCAACAAGCTCGATTCCAGTAACAGGTCCTGATAATGGTAACTGGCTTAGCCTTATTGGTGACATTGGCAAGCTCATGTCATAGATTTCAAGTCCGTAATCTAACAAATAAGGGTTGTTAATGGCTGCTTGCGCTCCGCTGTGAACACCCACAAATAGGAAGTTTTCACTTTCAACCATTGCGCCAATAGACATAGGTGGATAGTTAGGCAAATCAATGCGCGTTCCGCGCTCTAACATATAGTTAAATTGACCTAAAAGAAGTTCTTCATTACCACTAATTAAAATCACATCATATTGCCCAGGCTGTACCACTTTTGGCAATCTGAAACGAATTAAGCTCTGTGAAACAACGTCATCTTCTAAGTTGAGATTGTATTCACCATCATCCATTTCTTCAGTGTATAACTCATTACCTAATTTATTACGTAATAAGATTTTATCTCCAGGTAAGAAAGTCGAACGATTTGACTCAATATTTAATATGTAGCCACCTTCAACCGGCCCTGACGTTTTAGAAAATTCGAATTCAGTCGCGTTATCTATATGGTCTGACACCACTACCGCACCAACTAGTTCGCTACTGAGGCCGTTGTTTTCTACTCTAACTGTGTATTGACCTGCTAGGTTTTCCCTAAATTGTAATCCCGTAATGTCGGTTATCAACATGTCAGAATCTAAATAGCTATCTAAAGGGACGTCATTTAGGAACACCTGTGACTCATTGGTAAATCCACTTCCGTAGATGCGTAATTCTCCAAGATCATTTGTACGGAATAAGTTTCGTGATAAGTGGGATATATCAGGTCTAGCGTCATCAATATAGCTAAATGATGCCTCAAAAGCTGCCAATAAGCCTGTTCCTCTGGCATTATTAGCCGATTTAATATTCAATGTATATCGTTGTTTATCAGAGAGTGCTGCATTAATCAAAAGAGTGCGTGACGCTCCTGCTTCAGGGCTAACTCCAACCACTGTTACATCAAGAAATTCACCAGTACTTTCATCAACTAGTGTCGCGACAACCGAATCAACTGAAATGGCTTCGTTAAACGTAATTGTAATTGCTTCGTCTTTCGCTAACTGCTGAGACTCAATATTACTCGACTTAACAAACGAACCAGGCAGTTCATATGCAGCAACGCCATTATCACCTTGTGCGGTTAGCACGCTGACATTATTGACAAGCCCATCATAGATTTGCGCATTAGTACCCGCAGACACAACAACCGGGTTGTTTATATCTGTTACATCATAAATAACAATGCCACCTTGTTGCATTGAGACAAACAATAAGTTGCCATATACATTTACTTTGTGTGCACTGCTCTTTCCAGATTGTAATTCTTCAGGGATTACAATAAATTTCTCAACTTCAACTAATTGTTTATCAACAATAGCAAGACCGATTTCACCAAGAGCAAGTACTAACTTATTTTGGTACTCGGCAATATCAAATACATTTCCCGGTAGCAATAACTCAGTAACTTCTGATGGGCGGTATAAGTTAATTGCCTGAATCTTATTAGGGTATATACCATTTGAGGGTACATCCAAGCTGAATAAGTCTATTAATGGACATTTAACCGAGAGCGACCAAGCCCTGCTACCGCTATGACCGGCAACAAAAAGTCTGCCATTATCAGTTAACAACAGTTTATTATCGCTTTCTATGGCAATACTGTTTTGTATAACAATAGGGTCATTTTTTTCGAGCATATTAACTGAAAACATTTGGCGCGATGTGGTTCCACCTGGAACCCACGAGCACTCATCAGGAGTGTCTGTTGCTGACGAACTGATACCAGTTGCATAAATACTAAAATCGCTTGACGAAGTCGCAACCGTTAAATCACCCGCTCCAGTGTAAGCTGCATGTTCCCTAACAACAATTGGTATAATCGATGCATCATCTGTATTAACGACCCTAAGGCCTATAGGGCCAAAGCCACCTGCAACAACGGTGTCACGTTTACTACTACCAATATTAGCTAGTTCAAAGGATTCAATATTTGCACTATCAGCGCTAATACCAAGGGCTATCGCTTCATGGTAACGCATGAAATTCTGTTCAGAAGGCGTTAAAGGAATTTCTTCACCTGTAAGAATGGACGCATTTTGTTTTCCAGAAATTAGCTTATGTGTAACAAACTCCTCAAACTCATATTGCTGGTACTCACCATTTGGTATTGTAGCGGTAGTGCCCGCTACGACCAATTGATTCGGATTATTCGCATCGACTGAATAACCAATGTTAGGTAAAAACACTGGGACTTGTGCAATCGAAGCACTCGGAACTCCCAAATTAAAATAACCACTGCTTGTGTAAACCATATTCGCAGTGGATAGCGCTGCTAAGTCGTAACTACTTGCGGCAAATAAATCAATAGCACTTTGTTTTTTAAGACCATAGCCAAGCTGTACGTCTGTCTCAATACGGTGGGCATTATTTCTGCTTGAAACGGTTATTGGGTGCTTACCTGACATATTTGGTGGTGCTGTGAAGGTGAGTTTATTGCTACTAAGCACTTTTACATCTTGCGCAGTGACATTACCAACTTTGATACTAGTTCCATCAGATACACTAGTACCCGGTTCAAACCCGCTACCAATTAATGTAATAGTCTCTCCGCCTTTGTAATCTGTCCACAGAGGTGACACAGCGTTTGCACTCAACACGCCGTCAACAACAATTGCCCCTTTTAGGCTCAAGGTATACTGCGTACCTTCGCCTGTTATTATCATAACCAAATCATAAATACCCGGTTTAGGCAGTGTTGGCGTAACAAAGCTCAATGTATTTGCAGGGTTTTCTACCGAAGCATGATTAATTTGCAGGTCTGTAACTGGTTTTTCGCCGATAAAGATAGAAATATCTTTGTTTGTTAATAACCCTAACACTGATAGCGAATGCTGCTTTTGCTCACCCGTTAAAACTCGGCGTGGCAACAAATCAAACAACGAGTAGTTCTCAATTTCTTCGTTGATATACTTAAATCTCGTTACAACATCATTTTCGAGAGACGCTATTTTTAGGTAATTGTTATTGGGCAACGGCTTAACACTAGCCAAGCCACTTTTCACTACAATATCAAACGTATCATTTACCGAAAGCTGTGATAAATTTGGTGATATTGAGATGTCATTATTGGTAATTTCAATATCACTTGGGATAACCTCACCATTAATGTTTCGTGCAAACACAAAATCATTATTTTTGTCGTAAAGGTCTATCGCTTTATTGAAAGAGACAACCACGTTATCAAGCTTTTCGTTGACATAATGTGGTAAAGGCTGAACTCGAATGACTCGTAATTCGCTATCAATATAGCGACCAATCATATAGCTCGACTCGCTTTTGAAAGACTTGCTGCCTGCCGTATACAAGGCATAATTAGAAGTTGTGAGCACGTAAACTGGATATTTAATCGCTAACTTACCAGCCGTTGGTTTAATGTTTTTAGCATCCGCTACATTTAAACTCACCACGCCAGACTCGCCAGTAGCTAAATGCAGAATATTGCCCTGTATAGCGACATCATGTACCGGTCCATAATTCACAAGCCGAGCTATTAATTTCGGCTGATAAGGGTTTTCAATATCAATTATTGCAGCACCTAAAGCCCCCATTGCCATATAAACTCGCGTTCCATTAACGGCTAAATGAGAACCAGGTAAATCAATCGAAGCAACGTGTTTCAGCCCCAATTCGGCATTGTGTTGAATAATGTCTAGCTGACCACTTTTAACACTTGATGTGTCAAGAGTTTGCGAAGCAAAATTGTATTTACCGGAAGCAACAGCAAAAAACTTACCTTGTTGTAACTCTAATTCTGCAACATCTAACGCATCGAACTTGGTTTGATAAGATGCGGCAGAATACAGTTTAGTGTGTAAATGACTATCTAATATCTGTAACCCTGAGTCTCCAGCGGCAACATATACTTGATTATTTTCAGCTCGAATACCTTTCGCAAAGTTCGCACCTAATGCAAGAGACTTAACCAATTGAGCTTGTGAGATATCAAAACTATTTACTGCAAAAACAAAAACTCGTGCTGAGTCTTTGATCGGCGCACCATCTTTATCCAATAATGCCGCAGTTACGAATAATCTATCGTTATTTCGTTCGAAAAAGCCATTAATACCAAGGGCAAAGTAATTTGATGGTAGCGCATAACGTGCGACTAAAGCATTTTCACCTCGTTCTGCCAATGATAAATCCTGAACAAGGACACCTTTCGGCCCAGCAGCTAAGAACAAATAATTATTAGACGGATCAACCTCACTGTCATAAATTATTCCTTCACCCTCAATCTGCAACTCGCTAGGAGTGCGGTATTCAAACGCAGATTCAAGGGTAATATTGCGGCCATCTGAATACGAAACAGTTACATCACTTAGGCCCAGTCTGCCTGCAGGCACCGTAACTATTAGTTTACTGTTATCTACAACTCTTATGTCTTTTTTCGGAACAGGTACATCACCAAATTTAATCTCTAGCCTTTGAGAGCTAGGTTCAAAACCCTGACCTGTAATTGTTACTTCAGTACCACCATTTACCGAACCGTAATTCGGCATGACTTTGCTCAAAGACAAAGGAGCAACATAGTGAAGTGCGCCAATGTAGAGTTTGCGATATTCACCATTGATAACACTCAATGAACTGATGCCTGCGTCATTACTAGGCGCTTGTATCGTATACTGACCGTTTGTCTCATCAAACGCAGTAACTTTCGCCACTTTACCGCTCACTAAAAACTCAAGTCCCGGTACTACTTGGTCTAATGTGATTGTCACTTCACTGCCGCGTGTTGAAACACTTGAAGGGAAAACTGAAACTAACTCGGGCTCTGCCGTGTCTTGTGAGTAAGTTGTGAAATTGACAATATAGTCAACTAAACCTTGGGCTCTATAACTATTCGCTTCACTTGATAGTGTTAATCGATAGTCTTGGCCACTAGCTAGGTTTTGTTTTGGCGTAACCGTGAGTGTTTTGCCTGCAATAATATAATCAAAGGATACATCAGTGCCATCAGCACTTCCTTGAACCTTCTCAAGATTAACGAATCTATTAACAAACGCTTGTTCTGATAGACCATTTAAATTAATTACTTTACTAAAGTTTAATACCAGCGAATCATCAATATTAAACAGACCCATTGGGCGCGGGTAAGAGTCAATAATCTCGTTAATCTTAAGGTCGATTAAACTAAGTTTACTGCCGTAATCACTCTCACTATAAACGACTGCAATGCCATCTTTTGATACATCTAAACCTTCAGATTTGCACTCACTTTCACATATTGTAACGCCGTCTAAAAACTTAATGCCTTGATTACGAGACGCGTCAAAAATTATCACTGAAGAAAGGTTAGTTTTATCAGTTTCTTCTGTTTGCTCTCTCAATAACTCATCGAGCACCTCTTCAGCAAGGCTTTTCTTTGGAGGTACAAACAACTGATATGCTAAAGTTTCAGAAACAATATGTGTTTTTAAACCTTGGTATTGATTAATCTGAAAACCTAAATCAGTAAACTTAGCTACCAGTCTTGGCTGCAGATTAATTAATTCCCAGCGAGAGACACGCGACTGAGTATCAATGACATCGCTCGATAGTGGGGTTTTTTCAAATAATCCACGGAAATTAACAGAATCAGCTAAAGCACTACTCGGTCCCATAATATCAAGGTAGTAAGTTGTGATTGGGTTTTCTGCTATTGAAATTGCTAGTTGAGTGCCAATTGGTTCAACATGCTTTATAGGTTTTGGCCCTTCAAAAACTCGACTGACAAATGGTTCATCGGCTCTCGAAATATTGACAAAAACAATGGTACTGTCTGTCACCACAAGTAACAGTTGGTCAATTACTAAGAACTGTTTAATTTCTTGTTTAATATCTATTGGTAACTTAATGTTGCTAACGATGCCACGATCAACGCTATCATCTGATGCAAAATTCGCCTTATCGAAAGCCAGCAAATAAGTACCGTTTTCATACTCTAGATCAATAAATGGATAATCTTCCGCTCTTGCAACAGCATAAACATATGAGTTCGTAACTTGGAGCATTTCAGCATTAAGCGTTTGCGGCAAATCATAATAGCCCAAACCATGCATCGGCGCCGCATCATCTATTTTTGCTTCGTCATACTTAACTAAAGATAACCAACTCGGCGCATAGTAGTTCCTAACATAAGATTCATCGACTACTTCTGATGGCTTTAAGGTGTATTGTGGATTTATTCCATCACCCAAAACATAAATAAGATTCTGAGCCTCATCAAATCCTACGCCCTTAATTTTGCCTGGTGGTAGCTTGAGCGCATCAATTGGTTTATCACTATCTCCGTTGTACTTTTTAATGTCGTCTAGTGAAAACACCGGTGACGTAATTAAAGAACGAGTCTCAGATAAATCGCCATAGAATAATGCTTTTGCTAAATACGCCGTTTTTCCTTGGGAGTTTGTAACTTTTAGGTCAACAAAACCACGGAAAGATTCACCAAAGTTTGGAACAATTACACTTAGTTTCGTTGCGCTTTCGATGGTTGCATAATTACCGTCAATCTTAATCGATTTCTGTATATCGGGATCGTCGTGACGGATAAATGTCAGCGTCATATCTGGGCTAAAACCATAACCGATAACTTTTACATGGTCACCCTCACCTCGTTGACTTGCTTTAATAGTAGCTGGGCTAACGAAGGATATTACAATTTTATCAGTATACGTAAAAGCACCTGGATACACTGTTTTTATACCTTGATCTTCGAGCTCGATCGCTGCAGGTCCAGATACATTTGGTAACGTAGTTATTTGTAATTTAACTTGTTCATCACCTAAGCGATCAAATGAAACCACTTTATGTTCTATTCCGCCTAATTTCACCTTAACCGAATCAGTTACATTTTTGATGATCATGGTGAGCGAATCACCGCCAGAAGTGTGACCCCAAGATGGTGTTAACGACAATAATTCAGGCTTATCTCCATTGGTACTATTTCCAGTAAAAAAGTCAAAGACATAATCACTACTCAACTCGAAGCCTGTTACTGCTTGCAAGCCCGCTTTGAGCGTTACATAGAAGCGAGTGTTTGGGTTTAATAACACACCTTCCTTACTGCTAAATGTAACTGTTGTGTAATCCGTTGCTTCGTCCAATTGTTTAAATGAGAGTTCAAACTGACTTGTTAAATCAACGCCAAGTGTCGGGTGGCCCTCTCGTACTTCTAAGAAACTACCAAGGTCAGTTTGCGGCATTAATGCCGTAGATAATCGGATATGCCCTGTAAGACCTTCTCGAGGATTATAAATAGAGCCGGATTTCGGTTCATGTTCAATCACAGTGAGAGATGGGAAACTAATTCGATTGAAGCCTTTTTTACCGGCGGCAACAAGCATTTTGTTGTCAACAAGCTTTATATCAGTTGCAGCAAAACCTGTACTTTGTGCCTCTTTATTAATCAACACAGGCTGCATTGAATCACTTCTCATCGCTAAAAGACGATTCAAGTCAACAATTTCAATAATAGTTTTAACCGGTACATGTTCTTGGTCTAGGTAGAAAGTAGATACATAGGCTTTATTTCCTGAAACAGCAACATTAAACGCCCCTGCAGAAGTTAAGTTCTCTTGTGCTGCTTCGATTGCGTGCGACGCGATAAACTGAGGGTTTTTTGGATCTTCAAGCGATACCATATGAAGTGCCCCAGCCCCCTGCCAGGAACCCGAATCTGCAACATATAAAACGCTCCCCTCAATACTGAGGCCTGTAGCGGAACCTGCAGTGTCTAAGGTAGATACAATAGGTAAATCTGGGCGTGTAATGTCAACGATCACAATACCTTGGTACCCTGCGGCGATTACAGCATAATTCTGATAGATAGTTACATCTGAAACATATCCGTCTGGCTTTATAAAATCGACTCTGTACGGGTTTTCTATATCCGTAATATTGAATACTTGGACACCACCTAAGCCATTTGCAATAAAAGCCAAGTTGCCTGAAACTGCAACAGCATTTGCATCTTTGTAAGGTAAATCCGCATTGCCCGATAATAGGTAAGGTACACCAAATTGATTATCACCGTTTTTCTTAGTAAACAGTAATAATTCACCAAACGCCGAGTAGTGATCCTGAATATGGGAATCTGGCGAGCGTTCAGAAATTAATGCGCTAGTAAACCTATTACCTTCACAATCCGATACACATCCAACTCCGACTTTACTAGCCGCAATCAGACCATCTGCTGCGGCTAGACTTGAAATTGTGCCTGTTAATATTTCAACATTAGCATTGATCAGCGGCGAATAAACAAATCGTTCGCCATTTTCGGGGGCTTCATTCCAATTAATATAATCAGCGAGGAAAAGTCCCGTTTCATTTTTTATTTCTGGAGATTCGGCGTGCATGTATGGAGCAAATATTGGTAAATTCACCACTGGTGATACCGTCGACCAAGCACCCACTAGACTTTGCTTTGCACCATCTTGTCTATATTGTGCAAGTGCGTTGTAATGTACAGTTTTAGCTAGAGCATTAGCTGTGCTTTTTGGGCTAAAGTAGACTTTTTCACTAATTGGATGAGCAACTAAATGCGTTGTCTCCTGTGCTACTGTGTGCTGACCTGTAATAATACTGGTTACAACCCTAACACGTTCATTCTTTAAGCTTTGAGATGTTAAAATATTACCGTCACTGAATTCAGTCCAATAAACAAACTGATTATGTTTAGGTTCACTTACTTGGTAACCAAGATCGGCAAGCGTTTGGTCATCTCGAATCAGTTCACGCTCAACCTGGTATAGTGTTATCCATTGGTTGTCATCATTTTGATACTCTCTTAACCATGTTTGTTTTACTAATCGCTCACGGCTGCTGCCATAGTCTTTAAAAGTCACAAAACTAATAGTCGCGTTTTCGGTATCAAGAATCTCACCATCGAGTGGCGCCAGATTAACAACCTCCGGCTCAACTGTATCATCTAAAATCCCTACTTTAATGACTTCTGAAAGGCCTTGCTGATCTAATTTATCAAATGCAACCGCCTGTATATTAATACCTTTTGCATCAACAGGTGGGTATAAACGTGCTTTAAATATATTTGAATTTGGCTCAGGTTGGTAAATCACTGCGGCTGGTTTATCGTTCATTAAGAACCTTACGCGATCAATACCAAAAACACCAAGATCATCTTTTACGCGCACAAATACATCAATTGGTTCGCCTGAAATTGCATAGCTTTGTTGCTGACTAGGTTGAACGATATATACTTCTGGCGGTTGATCTGCCATAACAGTAAATGCAAACGCCGAGCTAAAATCACTTTCTTTGCCATACGTATCAATCGCTTTTGCACGGAAATAAATAGTATCTCCTACGTTCAAGTCGCGACTTGACTGCTCAAATGTAAAGGGGGCAGTACCCGATAACCCAACTTCCTCGTATGATTCGATCGTGTCATTATTCACCGAACGATACAAAGTAACTGATTCAACACCCGACTCTAAATCTGAAGCGTGAACATTTGCTATAAAGTCTCGACCAACCGTAACTGATTGTTGATTATCTAGAGCGATGCCGCGAGTATCGAGTAAAATAATGTTATTGATATCAGGAGATGAATTTGCGCGTAAAAGAATACCCGTGCTTTCTGCTGCAGTATTTCCAGCACCATCAGAAGCAATGACGCGCACTTGAAGCTGGGCAGCTTCACTTTCATGTTGATTTAATTGTTGTAACTTCGGAAGCACAAATTCGCCATTATAAGGCGGTATCAGTGAGAAGTTTTGGCTTATTATATCGCTGTTTGCAATGACTCCATCGTTATTGAAATCATATACTAACTGTGTATTAACACTCGACACTTCAACATTATCAGTTGCATCTACGGCATATTTTAATCTGCCTTGCTCTGTAACAGTAACACCCTGCTGCGGATTAATAATCGAAATAATAGGAGCTGTAGTATCTTTGCTGACATGTAATTTAGTTTTGTTGCTAAAACTAGTACGTGCATTTTCCTTTCTATGCTCCGTAACTGTCGCTAGCAACTCGATGTCTTTACCAGTTTGACCAAACGGGATTTTAAAAACAAATTCGTATGGGTATTTACCATCTGATAATGTTAAATCACCACCAACTAAACCTTTTACCTGTAGTGATACATTGTCAATACCAACATCATCTGACGCAACAACTTGAGTCAGGACAGTTTGTCCTTCAATGTAATTTGCATTATTTTGTGGAAATGCTATTTCTGCTACAGGCGCTTGGTCTGCCACGATTGGTAATGTGATTGACTCTTTAGCAAGATGATTATCAACATCATTATATTTTTGGCCATATGAATCTAATGCCTCAACATCAATTCGAATCGTGTCATTGTTCAGCTCAGCTTGCGTAGGTGCATAAAATGAAAATGTATACGGTCCTTTTTCAAAACGTCGTGATTCAATTAATTTGTCTTTGTTAAATACGGATGCCCTTACATATTCAATTTTTACATCATCTTGCGCGTGAATGTTAACCGAAACTGGTGCTCCTTCAACGATTTTTGACTGCAAATTAGGTGATACAATATCTACAACGGGTCGCTGATCGATATTCACTTTAAATGCATTTTCAACTTCATATTCATTGCCATTTGCATCTACAGCTCTAAGTTTTAGCCACACAAAGAAGGTAACATCTGTAAAGTCAGATATAGTTGGAAATTGAGATTGTATGTTCGCAAGTGTATCAATTTGAAAAATATGATCATAAACGGGTGTGTCTATATCATTGGTAGTAATTACATTGTGATCTTTAGCCGGAATATTGGAAATTGTTCGGATAGGTGCATCATATGATAACGCGGCTATCTCTTGTCCATTCTTAACTGCTGTTAACCTTTTAAATAGCTCAAATTCACTAACTTTGACGTTATCATAACCGGTAAATTGTGTTTTTACGCTACTTGCTTCAACAACACCAAATTCTACTTTAGGATACAAAATTGCTGCGGATGGTTCGATGTTATCTGGTACAACATTCAATACAACTTCATCTTTGTTGAAGTCATTATCTAAATCGGTAACAACAGATGACAGCGCAATAATTTGCTGGTCTTTAGTTACTTGGTCAGGCAACTTGTAATAGAAATCGAATACTTCAAGGTATTCACTATCTTCGCTTGCATATATTTTTGCGATTTCTTCGCCGTATAACTTTTCATATTCATCATAAATTTCAGCAAGCTTCAGTTTATCTACTGAGCTAAGTGTTTTATCAGTATCACCATTGAGGTAATTAATTTTTACGCCATTAAATTTGGTAACAATATTTGAATCTTCAATCTTTCGATCATCTGTTACAATCACGCGCGCTCGCAGATTGAATGCACCAGTTACAATAGATTGTGAAGGTGCAGGTGAAACAATACGAATTCCCGGCTTTACGTTCCCCAAAGGATGAACAAAAAATTCAATGACAGCTTTTTGATTTAATACATCAAAAACCGTTGTTCGATATTGTTGGGTTTGTTCATGATTAAATACTAAATCAACACTAACATTTTCTTTGACTGTATGGCTTTGATCACAGGCTGTTGCATAGTCTTTTTCAAAGACTAACTCTGTGCTTCCATTAGGTAATAATCGTTCAACTTGCAATCTTGACAAGCCTGTATCATCAAGAAGCGTCAAATCATAGTTAAAATTAGCCCCATTTCTTACCCAAAACTCACCGTAATTTAATCGACTTTTATCAGTAATAATGTTGTGCGCGCCAAACTTAATCAAATCGATTTCAGGTAAATCATTTTTTATAACTGGGTAATACTGCGAAATACTCGAAACAACTCCTTCAGAGTCTGTGAGGTTTACGGAGAGTAAAATATCATCGTTAACTTTTGAGCTTGTTGGCACATTACCCAATAAAGTAAAGTCTTCACTAAATAGTTCAGGGTATTTTGACGCTACGACCTGATCATTGATAAAGAATTCAATTTTTTGCAGCCTTTTCGCATCATCTGCAAAGCTAATATTCCAATCAAACTTTTCGCCTGCCTTAAGTCCGTTTAACTGTGTTGGTGACATCTGTTCAGAAGTCAATGAAGTTGTGCTTTCAGTTATCAACATTGTGCCAATCTGAGGCATTGAGTGGAAAGCGTTGTCTTGCCTCAAATAATCTAAACCGACACCAAAGACCGCAATATCTTGTCTATGTGCATAAGGTGGTAAAACCAATAAATTAATTGCACTATTCAGTGCTTTTTTATCATTGCCAAATGCATAGCTAGGGCTAAATGCAACCCAAGAGCGACCTTGTTCGGTATTAAAGATAAGGCTACTTTGGTAGTTAGAGTCTGTTAATCGAACTGGATTGTTTGGTAACGGATAGCGAGTGTGAGCTGGTTTTGTAATTGACAACTTATTGAAATAAGCAAATTCATTTACTTCACTTATAATTTCAAAATCTAGACTGTCAGCTTCTAAATCCAATAAGTTTATTTCTTCATTAAAAGCATACACTTGAGCTTGGTCAATCGCCATACACGCATCTGCACGTTTTGGTGATACTTTTACTTTAAACTCACCTGAAAGATTCGTTTTAAATACCAACTTTGCATTACTCTCTAATTCATTAGAAAGTGCTTTTAACTTGTTCCCTTCAAATTCCAACCACGGCTTATCACCAACAAATACGCTAAATTCACCGCTATCAGTTAGCATATCCATTTCATAAGTTAAACCACTGGCTATCTCGTTTTGTTTTTCAACTTGGTAAGAGAGTTTTACTGAATCAACGAGGTCATCCGACATTAGTACCAACCCAGCAACCACAGGCTTAGATTTAGGTGCGTAATCATCACTTATTAATGCGTTAACAAATACATGTTCACCTATAAGCATTGGCTGTGGTGATGCAGCATCGAGCACTAGTTTTGCAGGCTTATCTTGTTCAATCTTAATTGTTTGTTTGACTTGTGATTGATTGTTCAACCTATCATTTGCAACTATTGAAAGTTCAACTTCCTTACCTTCGCTAGGGATTGGGTTGAATTGACTAAAATCAACGTAGATTCCAAGGTCTTTTGATGTAAATGTGTCATCTATCTGTTGCGATTGATGTAAAATTTCATCTTGGAGTTTTACCTCAATAGTTGACAAACCTGAAGCATCCTCAACGTCGATGTGTAACGTTACTAACTCATTCTGAATTACGGTTGGTAAAGGTGAAATTACATTTATGTTAGGCCCTTGTGTATCAGGCAATAACGTCACTTTTACATTGTCGCTACTTCCTTGATTTGCCCCACCATCAACTGCATGCAGAGTAAAATCATAGTCAACTGCCTCAAGTCCCCAAAAGCTGCCCGGAACAAACACGATACCATTCACTTCAGCTTTTACTTGCTCATGAACAATACTAGTGCCTATGGTGATCGGGTTTTCAATTTCGATACGTTCTATTGAATCTTTACGAACAAATGAAAACCATTCCAATGTATGCTTTTTACCTTGACTATCGATAAATACAGGCGTGACGTCATCAATGTGAATATCATCAGTAACAACAGCTGACACCTCAAAAGATTGACCTGTTTCCAAGCTAAACGCGACATTTGGTTTTACTACACTCACAATTGGAGCATTACTGTCTTGTATTACTCGCAGTTTTATTTCTTCGGTAACAATCTGAACACCATCATTAACGGAAACAACTAGTTTAAGCTCGTCTTCAGACACATTAGGCATGTTGAAAGAAGCTAAATATTGCGCAGAGCCAAGATCCGACCGCATAGTACCATTGTCGACTTCTTTCCCATTCTCAAAAAGTTGCCATTTCGCGCTGAACGTGCTGTTATCTGTTATGTACGCCAGTACCTCAACTAATTCACCTTCAATATAACTGCTACCAGTGACAGGATGCTCAATTACTAAATTTGGAATCGGGTCTTCATAAACGTTAAAATCCCAAACAACATTATTTACATTCCCAAATTTATCAATCGCTGAAATTTCTAGCTTGACCGGCGAGGTCTGTTTAGGTGTATGGTACAAACTCATCACTTGCCGAGCCGCCTTGGCGTCGTACTCAGCCGCTTTATCACCATCAATGTAAGCTGTCACTGATTCCACGGGCGCTTTATCAAAAGCTGTAAATGTGAACACTACACGCTTATCTACAAGTAATGCTTCTGAAGCAAGCGGATTAACTAGGTTTATGACTGGTCCTTCGCTATCACGTGTAATACTAATCAAGTTACTGTACACATCCGACTCTTGTCCCATCGTATCGGTTGCAATCACTTTTAGGTTTATCGATTGCATCTCATTTGCTAAAGACAAAGTTGCTAGATCAATCGAAAACGTACCTTGAACACTGGTATTAGGTGTCACGGCTCTTTGATCCGATAATTTTCGACTAATCAGAACGTTATGCTTTTCATCAATTAAACTAACTTGAACGTTTTTCACGCCTACGTCATCTTTAGCGATAACATTCAATGTAAGCTCACTATTACTTGTATAATCTAACTGATCTAATTCAACTTCATATATACTAGGTCTTTGGTCGTTAATCACGGCGACCGTAAGGGAAATACTTGTTTGGTTTCCCGCTTCATCAGTAACGTAACCATTTAATGTATATGGCTGTTGCTCTACTTGTTTTGATTCATCAAAAATTGGGAATGATGCTAAGCCTGCAATTGAGAAGGAATTTGCTTCACCAGGTAAACGCTGAATTGGAATATCACTGTCAGTAATTGAATCGGTTGTAACCCCCGTTACTTTAAGCTTACTTCCTTGCTTTTTTACACCATTAATTTTAAACCCTGATACCCCTACATTGTCGTAACCAGTTACTTTTATCAAATGCTCAGTGCCAGTGACGATTTTTGCGACACTTGAATCTGCTAAAATACCATTGATGCTAGGCGAGACGAACTGAACAACGGGCTTTTCATTATCCACACCTACTGCAACGTTGATTACTTGGCTATTACTGCTTTGATGTTTGCTATCGATTGCTTTCGCATAAACTGAGAAATTTTGAACTTCTTTGTTTTGCACTGGAACATCAAAAACTGCGCTATAAGGCGCATTAGTATCGCTGCCAATTAACTGGTCATTAACGTAAAATTCAACCATTTTGACAGCTTCATCATCGCTCGCTGCAGCTCTTAACTCTACTGGTAAACCAGCAATCCAGTAATCTCCTTCGACAGGGTTTGAAAGCGAAACACTAGGCCCTTGGTCAGATTTTACATTAGTGCGAATTACCTCACTTTGAGTGATTTCACCATGAAAATCAGTAACTTTTACTTGAATATTAGCAATATCACCTAGCAGCTCTGGGTCGATATCTATTTCACGTTTTAAAATAGCTGTTGGCTTACTCAGCTCATTTTTTTCTTCATAATCATTATCAAATATCGTATGACTATCTACGACGCGACCATTTAGCAGTATTTCAACGTCAGTACCTAAGAATAAAGTATCGTCCATAATTTGAAGTACAGCCGTTGTCGTGCCACCCGCAATAACATCTGTTTCATGCTGAGGGTGCTGCAAATTTAATGATGCAGCTGTATTTCGTATTAAATTTAAAAACCGTGTAGGTGTTGCTTGTGTTTTAATCCCTTTCACAAACTCAGCATACACAGGGACTGATTTCTGTTTAATTGTCGTATTTTGTGTATTGTATTTTAGTGACCAAGTTTCAAACAGGTAATCTTTTTCTTCTCCTAACGGAGTCTTAATCTTTCGTACTTCAAAGCCTGGGAAACTTGCTGTACCTACATTCTTTCCATCTACATAAAAATTTACGCGCTCAATCCCAGTTGTTTTTTCAAAACTTTTTTTCGCTTCACCAAGGTTATGACTAAGTTTAAAGTCAACTCTAGTTCCTGCAACAACCCGTTGATTTTGGATTGGCTTTTCAAATGTCATATCTGGAATAACTATCGAGTCTTCATCAATTACCATAATTGACTTTTGAGCCGAGTAACCAGTTTGACCCGCGCTATCGGTTACTCTCGCTTGTACTTTTACGTTCGGCGCTGTTTGGAATTCAGATATATTAATTAAAAATTCATATGGCGGCGAAGTAACTGTTGCAGCCAGTTTGCCTTCAACTAGAAAATCTACTTTGAATACTGATACATCGTCTACTGGTTTGGCGACTAATGTTGCTTGTTTCCCTTTAACAATTTCAATCGGTGTAGTTAGGTCAACATTCGGCAAAGCATCTATTGCTGAAACCGCGACTTCCCCCTTTATTGTCGGGTCGTTCGCTAAATAAAATGTTAATAATACTGGCGTTGTCGATGAGATTGGTAAAAGCGAAGTAATTTCATTATTTTCTATTTTTAAGTAATTGCTCGCAAATTCAGGGATTTCTATATCGACTGCATACTGTTGAGACACTCGGAATTTATCGCCATTCTCATATATAGCTTCAATTGGAGGAAGTGTAATTGCTTTATTTAAAGACGGAATTGTTAACGTCTCGCTACCAAATGAAAGACCTTTTAATTTCTTTGAAAAATTTACTTCTATCGGAACATCAATACTATTTAAACTTGGGTAATTAACAGTTATTGTGGCATTTTTACTATCAGCATCTGGTGAAACATATACCGTTCCATCGCTACTCACCTTAACATGCTCTGGATCAGAGGATGTGTAAGTTACACCCAGCCCTTCTCCTGCGCTAACCGTTTCGCCACGGAATTCAAAATTAATGTAAGGCAATAAAGTCACAGATTGAAACGGGTCATTTATCGAAACTCGTTCAGGGAATACGCGCCAGCCAAGCACTTTTTCTTCTAATGCTCCTCCCGTTTTTTCGATACTAGACGTAACAGCTTTGTTGCCGTATGCGTCTATTACATATGCATTCAGAAGCAATAAACCATCTGCGTAAATTTGTTGGGCTGACAGTTTTCTGTCGAAAGGAATTTTTAACGAAAAGCTGGTTTGAGCATTGGTCTTCGGAATTATGATTTGGTAACCTGCAGAATTTGCAAAAGCGCTAGTTAAAGCATTGTCAACTACACCACCTGCACCTCTTAATGCCGATGCTGTTATACCCTTTAAATCAATCCCTACTTTTGAGATATCCGCATTATCTGTAGCTTGATAGGTTACTACTAGCGATTGTTGCTCATTTTCTTCAATGACGTTGACACTTTCAAAATAGATCTCAGGGGAAATAGTGTCTTGCGAGAATGACTCACTATAAGTGTCGGTTGTGCCATCAATATAGGTTATCGTTATCGCTGGTTGATTGCCCTCAGCGAGACTAAACGAATATTCACATTGGTCAGTTAACTGTGAATCAGTTAATTCCCCTTCAGAGTTAGTATATTGCACACTAACAATGCGGCTACAATCAGATGCAGAAAACACAAAACTATTCGATGTAGATACATCGAAGCGTCCTGTCGTACTGATATTATATGCATTTGACCCAACAGCTACAGACGGCAAAATAACTGCAAAAAAGGCAACTAATCCTTTTACAAACGACATCTAAGTTCTTCCCTGAATAAAGTAAATATCTTTACGCGTAAAAAATCGCAGCCGGCATTATAAAAGATTAATTACGATTCAGGCAAATTTTTTTCTTTTATTTACAGGAAGATAAGATTTTGAGATCAGAGGCCTACTAAGTTCGGTATATGCACGCTTTTTTTGGCTTGTAAAAAGGTAGTACGTGCAATTTTTGCCCACTTGTAAATTAGAGTTTATGAAACACAAAATATATTTAATAGTATTACTCTGCGTAAATTTACACATTTGTTGCTGACAGCTAATTATTCACCACTTCCTTGTCAAAGCGTGCTTTTAAATACACTTCATCTAAGGTGTTGTGCCAAAGCTGTTTTGTTTGCCCTTTGTCTTTTGCAATTTCGCCAATGCGACCGGGGTTGTATTTCATAGTGCGCTCGGTTTGGTAGCTGGCAATTGGGTCTTGGTAGGCTTTTTCTGGCGAGATAACTTCCCATCCTTTTTCGCGAAAAGCATCGGCTAAATCGCCAACAAACAGGGCGGTAATATCCATTTCGTGTAGCAAAATAACGTGTTTGGGCGAGTGACCTAAATATTTTATTGCCAATTCATCGTAGTATTGTGCACCTTGTACAATTACATCAATGTAAAACTCTTTTAGTTTATCAAAGTCGACTTCTTTGCCATTTTTTAGTGCATCTTGAAACAAGTTTTCAATGTACCAGTCGTAGTTGTTAAGTGTGATATATGCATTGCGGTAGTCATTTTTGGCTAAATAATCACGCACGCCGTCACGCTTTTGTTGAGTATCGCCTTCTCGCAAGTAAGGGAAGCGAAACCAAGCTTTAAAGTTTGGGTAGTCTTTAATTAGATTATGGGCGGTTGTAATTTCCTGCAAATAATCTTCTAAACTGGTTTTATTGATATCTGGATGGGTATGGGTGTGATTGGCAATAATATGCCCAGCATTGGCGTACGCCTTTAATCGCGCTTTACCCTCTTCATTTAAATGGCGTGTGGTTGCAAAAAATGCCGCTTGTTTTATGCCATGATCGTTTAGTTCTTTAATCAGTGTTTTCGCGCGCGTTGGCCCATCAAAATAGCCAGTTGCTTGCCTCGGTGCGTCATCAAATGTAAAGGCGATTTGCTTTGCGCTTATGGTGTTTGAAAACAACAAAGAAACAACAATAGATGTGATTAATAAAAAAGGTTTCATAAATAAAAAGGTGACTAGTGTTATTTAGTCACCCTAACATTGGTATTTAATTTAAACAATGCAACTAACTGTTATTTATAATATTAGCTGTTATATAGTTTAGCTAAATACTGCTCGATACTGCTTTGCCAACTAAAGCGGCTGGCTTTAGCGGTGTGCACCAGAGTTTGCCACTGTGCAGTGTCATTCATGTAACAGTTTAGCGCCTCGTTAAATACGCTTTGCAGCGAGTGCACTTGCTCACTAATGGTATTCCCCTCAAACACAAAACCATTCTCGTGATGTTTTACCGTATCTTTTAAACCGCCTACCCCATGCACAATGCAAGGTTGCCCTGCTTTTAGCGCAAGCATCTGGCTTATGCCACATGGCTCAAACGAGCTTGGCATTAAAAAGAGATCGCCAAGCAGATATAGATCGTCCGACAAACTTTGCCCATAGCCATTTAAAAACAAAAAGTTACTATGCTTTGCCATAAGCTGCATTAACAAAAACTCGTAATGGCTGTCGCCACTGCCAAGCATAATAAAACGGCCGCCTTTTTCGCTTAAGTGGTTAAGCATTGTACTTAGTGCCACTTCACCATCAGCGCGTTCAAGTAATAAACGCACTTTTTGTTCAGTTAACCTGCCAATACTTGAAACAATGGGGCCTTTAAACTGAGGGCTATCTTGCCATAGTGTAATTTGCTCATTAGCAAGGTAATGCACGGTTTTTAAGTGCTCAAAACGACTCATCCAGTTTCGAAGGCAAGATTTACTGCTGCGTAAAAAGCAATCGAGCGTGACTTTCGGCTCAGGCTCGTTGCTGTATTCACACCCATTTAAAATGCCAACAATTTTATCGCTATTGTCTGCAAGTACCTGTTCCAGCCCTTCGCCGCCATAAATGCCATTTTGATGGTCGCTGGCACAGAGCACCTCCTCGGCATAGCTGTCTGATACAAAATGTACTTTATCAACCAAACTGATTGCTGCGCGCATTGGGTTATAACAAAACGGATAACGCGGGTCGCATAATTGTTGGCCGTCGTAGCTTAAACTTGGAAACCACGCCTCTAAGCTTGAATCATCGCCGTTAAATGGTCGCGTACCTTGTAGCGCTAAATTATGTACTGTGTATACCAGCTTAGTGTTGGCAAAGTCGCGATAGCGTGTATCAAACTTCAGTAGCACAGCTAAAGTTGCCGCATGCCAATCATGCAAATGAAAAATGTCTGCCGCTAAATGCCCTTGTAAAATACATTCAGCAATTACATTACAAAAAAGCGCAAACTTGGTGGCATCTTTGGCAAATGGGCGGTTATCTTCATCATGACAATAAACGCGGCTTTCTCCAGCTTGTTGAAAGAGCGGATGCACCACCACATACTGGGTTACGTTATCATTTGAAATTGCGTGCAATTTATAAAGATAGGCAGTGTGTTGCTGGTGAGCAAATGAAAAGCTCACTTCTGCGACACACTCACCGTTGTAATGGCTGTGGTAATAACCATAATCGGGGATCACCACATCCACATTAATATTATGCTCTGCAAGTGCCTTTGGCACGTCACGAATTACATCGGCGACACCGCCAACTTTCGCGCCCGAAATACAATCGTTTTCGGCCGCTAACATCAAAATTCGCATACAGTCCTCTTATGCAATCGCCGCTTGGCTTGAAGATTTATTAGTTTCGGCATCCGCTTCTTGCGACTTTTTTGCAAGCGCAGCAATCATATCGCGCGTAACAAGTACCACGCCACCACTTGAAATTCTAAAGCCATTGGCTTCATCTTGTTTGTGATCAACGCCGATGCTTAACCCTTCAGGAATAACACAGCTACGATCAATAATGGCTTTTTTAATGACACAGTTTCGGTTAATCACAACGCCCGGTAACACAACGGTTTCTTCGACGGTGCAATACGAATGCACATGCACATTTGAAAAAAGCAGTGATTTGCGAATGGTTGAGCCTGATATAATACAACCACCTGACACTGTTGAATCCACCGCCATACCGCGACGTGTTTCATCATCAAAAATAAATTTAGCGGGCGGTAATTGTTCTTGATAGGTCCAAATAGGCCAATTTCTATCGTATAAATCAAGCGATGGCGTTGGCGATACTAGCTCCATATTGGCTTCCCAGAATGAATCTAGCGTACCTACATCACGCCAATAAGGCGTGCCACCTTGACGCGTATCTCTAAATGGGTACGCATATACATTATGCTCTTCAATGATCGATGGAATAATATCGTGGCCAAAATCGCGGCCAGAGCAGCTGTTTTGCGCGTCTTTTTTCAATTGTTCAAACAAGAACTCTGTATTAAATACATAGTTACCCATAGATGCTAAACACTTAGTTGGATCGTTCGGTAATGGCGCAGGGTTCGTTGGTTTTTCTTCAAAGCGCTGTACGCGTTTTTCATTGTTTACGGCCATCACACCAAAAGCGCCTGCCGCTTCTTCCACGGGCACTTCTAAACAACACACCGTCATATCTGCACCCGTTTCTACGTGCTTAGCAATCAACTCACCATAGTCCATACGATAAACATGGTCACCCGATAAAATCATTACGTACTTTGGTAAATCGTGACGAATAATGTCCATATTTTGATACACCGCATCAGCCGTGCCACAGTACCAGTCATCACTATAGCGTTGCGATGCAGGTAAAATCTCAACTGAATCACCTAGTTCCTTTTTAAAGTGACCCCACGCGCGATTAACATGGCGAATTAAGCTATGGGATTTATACTGCGTTGCAATACCTACTTTGCGCACGCCCGAGTTAATGCAATTCGACAGCGGAAAATCAATGATGCGAAACTTACCGCCAAAATACACCGCAGGCTTTGCGCGCCAATCGGTTAATTCTTTTAAACGCGAGCCCCGGCCACCAGCCAAAATCAGTGCATAGGTGTCGCGGGTAAGGTTACTTATATAACGATTTGCGGAATTAGGCATTACGTTCTCCTTGTGCCTTGTTGAATTCGATTGCCTTAACTTGCCAAATATCTGAGTTGTATTGGCTTATGGTGCGGTCGCTCGAAAACATACCTGATGCGGCCGTATTTAAAATACTTTTTTGGGTCCAAGCACTTTGGTCTTGGTAAAGTGCAGCTGCGGCTTCTTGCGCTTTAACGTAACTGTCAAAATCGTAAGCAGTGAGCCATTGATCATGGTTATCACGAATTGAGTTGATCAGTGGCTGAAATAAGTCTGGGTCAAATAAGTTAAAATGACCACTTTCAATCAATGTAATCACACGTGATAAGTTTGGTGAATTTGCAATGATGTCATTGGGGTTATAATGCTCTCGAATTTGCGCCAATTGCTCAGCTTTAGCGCCGAACAAGAAGAAGTTATCTAGGCCAACCGCTTCTGAAATTTCAATGTTTGCGCCATCTAAGGTGCCAATGGTCAGTGCGCCATTCATCATAAACTTCATATTCCCAGTGCCCGACGCTTCTTTACCTGTAGTAGATATTTGCTCTGAAAGATCGGTTGCAGGGCAAATGGTTTCCATCGCCGTTACATTGTAGTTAGGTAAAAATGCAACGCGTAAGTGAGGCTTTGCCAGCGGATCGTTATTAATGGCATCCGCCACATGATTGATTAAGCGAATAATTAATTTCGCCATAAAATAACCGGGTGCCGCTTTACCACCAAATAACACGCAGCGCGGTGTAAAGCCTTCTAGTTCCCCTTCGCGAAGGCGTTCATAAAGGTGAATAACATGCAAAATGTTAAGTAACTGGCGTTTGTACTCATGAATACGCTTTACTTGCACATCGAACAGCATGGTCGCATCAAACTCAACGCCAGTTTCACGTTCGACTAAATCTACCAATGCTTGTTTGTTTTCAAGCTTCACTTTTTGCCATTTTTTATGCAGCGATTTATTATCAAATTTTGCTCGTAATGCATTAATTTTACTGAAATCGCTGACCCATTCGTCGCCAATTTGTTGGTTTATTAATTGCGACAATTTCGGATTACAATGCGACAACCAACGCCGTGGTGTTACTCCATTAGTTTTGTTATTAAAGCGCTCTGGCCACAGCGCATAAAAGTCGCTAAATAAGCCGCTGGTGAGTAGCTCAGTATGAAGCGCTGCCACACCATTTACCGAAAACGAACCGACAATGGCTAAATATGCCATGCGAACTTTGGGCTCTGGCCCTTCTTCAATTAGCGACATATCGCGCTGCTTTTGTGTATCGCCCGGCCAGCAGGTTGCTACTTGTTGTAAAAAGCGGGCATTAATTTCATAAATAATTTCAAGTAAACGCGGTAGTAAACGCTCAAATAACCTGACTGGCCATTTTTCTAGCGCCTCAGGCAATAAGGTATGATTGGTATACGCCATGGTACTTGAGGTAATTTGCCATGCTTTATCCCAATCGAGCTGATGATCATCCAGTAAAATGCGCATCAGCTCTGCTACGGCAATGCTAGGGTGTGTATCGTTTAGTTGAAAAACATGGTACTTCGGGAAATTATGGAAATCTTCACCGTATTGTTTTACCCATTTAGCAATGATGTCTTGCAGTGTGGCACTTGATAAAAAGTATTGCTGGCGTAAACGCAGCTCTTTACCGTTTTCACTGGCATCGTTCGGATAAAGCACCATAGTGATTTGTTCAGCTTGGTTCTTTTTGGCAACTGCTTCTGGGTAACTGCCCGCATTAAACTCTCTTAAATCAAACTCTTCTGTTGCTTCGCTTTTCCAAAGACGTAGGCGATTAACCACATCATTGCGATAACCTGGGATCGGCACATCATAGGGCACAGCTAACACATCTTGCGTATTCACCCAGTTGCGATGCTCGCGACCATGTTTATCTTTATACACTTCCACATGACCAAAGAATTTCACTCGCTGGCTTTGCTCTGGTGCAGCTATTTCCCACGGATGACCTTCATGTAGCCAGTGATCGGGCTGTTCAACCTGACGCCCTTGCTCAAGTGATTGATTAAACATGCCATATTCATAGCGTAAGCCGTAGCCAACCACAGGTAGTTTTAGTGTGGCGCAGCTATCTAAAAAGCACGCCGCTAAACGTCCTAAACCACCGTTGCCAAGGCCTGCGTCGTGTTCAGCCGCAGCAACCTGCTCAAGTTCACTGCCATATTGGGTAAGCGCCTCGGTTACTTCAGGTGCTAAATCTAAATTTAAAATCGCGTTATTTAGCGCACGACCCATTAAAAACTCGAGCGATAAATACGCCACTTGTTTATGTGGCGCGCTATCACGCTGTTGGTTAGTTTGACGGCACTTTGCCACCAACCTATCACGAATGGTAAGTGCTAACGCTTGATACAAATAACGCTGCGATTTATTGACCTGATCGCGTCCTAAGGTGTAATAAAAATGGCGATATAAGTCTTCGCTCAGATCTGAATTTTCAATAATGCTTGAAGGTAAAGGCGTTTTTTTATCGGCTAAATTTGATTGCTTGTTCACACTAAACTCCTTGCTTAGTTAAATTGAACGTTTGGGATGTATCTGTTGCATGCTGCTTACTGGCGGGCATTTTAATGTGGCTTGAAAGCACCCATGCGCTGTAGCTACTCAGAGTGAGCATTTGTCCTGGGCTTACGCATTCATCATCCCGTTCGTTAGAATGCGATGACAGTCGAATACGCCAACAATGATGCGCTTCTTGCTCCGGCAACTTAAACATTACGTTATTGCTGGATGCATTAAACAGCAGTAAAAGTGCTTTATCGTCTTGAATATCTTCCATTAAATAACCAAGGCAATGGCCGTCGGGTTATGCCAATCACTGTCTTGCATTAGCGCACCGTGTTCGTTTAACCAAGTAACACTAAAGCGCGGGTCATCATCGTGAATAAAGTGGCTCTGGCGATACAACGAAAATTCACTGCGTAGTTTTAGAGCGCGACTAATAAACTGATACAGCGGATGCTGTTGCGGCTCGTCTAACCCGTTAGCGTGCCAATCAATCCAGCTTATTTCGTTATCTTGGCAATAGGCGTTGTTGTTGCCACCTTGCGAATGTGCCACTTCACTGCCGCCACACAGCATTGGCACACCGTTAGATAAACATAAGGTTAACAGCAGGTTTTTTTGCGCACGCAAACGCAATGCATTGATTTCACTGTTTTCGGTTTGCCCTTCAACGCCCCAGTTGGTCGATAAATTATGATCGTGACCATCGCGGTTTTCTTCTTGATTGGCTAGATTATGTTTATTGGTATAGCTGACTAAGTCGGCCAAGGTGAAGCCATCGTGGGCGGTAATAAAGTTAATACTAGAGGTAACCGAACGCCCTTTTTTCTCAAACAAATGGCTTGAGCCGTGAAAGAAACGAGCAAACTCTGGCAGCATGCTGGTATCACCACGCCAAAAGCTGCGCACTGTATCTCGGTATTGGTCGTTCCACTCACGCCACGGAGCAACATAATTACCGAGTTGATAACCATCAATCGCTAAATCCCAAGGCTCTGCAATCAGTTTCACGCCTTTTAACACGGGATCTTGCGCGAGGGTTTGAAAGAAAGTGTGGTGTTTTTTAAAGCCATCTTGGTCACGGCCTAAAATACTGGCTAAATCAAAGCGAAAACCATCAACCCCATACACTTGCACCCAATAGCGCAAGCTATCCATTACCAGCTGTAAACTTTTAGGGTGTGAAATATTTAGCGTGTTACCGCAGCCAGTGTCATTTACATAATAGGCAAAATTATTTTGCTGCAATCGATAGTAAGTTTGGTTATCAATGCCGCGAAGCGACAAGGTTGGCCCTTGCTCGTTACCCTCAGCGGTATGGTTAAAAACCACATCAATAATAACTTCAATACCCGCTTCGTGTAGTACCGATACCATTTGCTGGAACTCTCGTTCTTGCTTAGTATGGGCATAGGCTAAGTGCGGCGTAAAAAAGTTAAGGGTGTTGTAACCCCAGTAGTTACTTAAGCCACGCTCTGGTAAAAACGCTTCACTAATAAAACTATGCACTGGTAACAACTCAATGGCTGTAATGCCTAAACTTTTTAGATGCCAAATAAAGTTGGGGTGAGCTAACCCCAAGTAAGTACCGCGTAATTCCTCGGGAATAGAGGTATATTGTTTAGTTGCGCCTTTGGCATGGCATTCATAAATAACCGTTTTATGCCACGGAATATTCGGTTTAGTACCCGTGTAAAAAGGCAGTGTTGATACTTTACATTTTGGCATATCCATTGCCGAATCAAGCTGCCAAAACGCTTCATCTGCACTGTGCGCATTGCCCCAACTAAACTCACCAAACAATGATTTTGCATAAGGGTCTAACAGCAGTTTGTTGGGATTAAAGTAACACCCTTTTTTCGGGTTGTATTTGCCGTAAACTCGGTAACCGTAGAGCTGATCTTGCCCCACGCCGCGAATAAAAATATGCCAAATATCCTGCTCATCGCGGTAAAGTGGAATGCGCGCTATCTCGCTGTGACCACTTTGGTCGAACAAGCACAGCTCAACCTTAGTTGCGCGTTCAGAGAAAATAGCAAAGTTAGTGCCGTTTTCACTTGGTGTTGCACCCAGTGGCGAGGTGTTTCCCGGGCGAATTGCAAAACGGGCTGAGACCATTATTTTGCCACCAAATAATAGGTCGCAAGTGGTGCAAGCGTTAACGATATACTGTATTCGAAGCCATGATTATCTTCTTTGATTACGGATAATTCGTTTTCAACTAATACGCCACTGCCACCAAATTGCGTTTCGTCGGTATTTAATACCAACTGATACCGTTTTGCTTTTGGTACACCTAATTTAAAGTTTTCATGCACCTCGGGCGTAAAATTGCATATCGCGATTACATTTGGTTCGCTGCTACTTTTACGAATAAAACTAAACACGCTTTGATCGGCGTTGCCGCCATCAATCCAGCGAAAGCCCTCGCCACTATTATCTTTTTCGTATAATGACGGAGTGGCTTTATAGGTTGTGTTTAACGCTTTTATAAGGTTAGAAATACCTTGATGTTTAGCCTCATTAAGTAAATGCCAGTCTAGGCTCTTATCATGATCCCACTCATCATATTGAGCAAATTCACCGCCCATAAACAGTAGTTTTTTACCGGGATGCGCCCACATAAAGCCATAAAATGCACGTAAGTTCGCAAACTTTTGCCAGTCATCGCCCGGCATTTTATTAATTAGTGAGCCTTTACCGTGCACTACTTCATCGTGCGACAGCGGCAAAATATAATTTTCGCTAAACGCATAGACTAATGAAAACGTCATCTCGTTATGGTGATGGCGGCGATAAATGGGATCTTTTTTCATATACTCTAGGCTGTCATTCATCCAGCCCATATTCCATTTAAAACCAAAGCCTAGGCCCGATTGGTCAGTAGGTTTGGTCACCCCCGGCCATGCAGTAGACTCTTCAGCAACCGTGACAATATTTGGATTTTCACCGTAAACACTGGCATTAATTTGCTGCAGTAAACTAATGGCTCCGAGGTTTTCGCGGCCACCATAACAATTTGCTACCCACTGCCCTTCTTCGCGGCTGTAATCAAGGTACAGCATCGATGCCACTGCATCGACACGAATACCATCTATACCAAATTCCGTCAGCCAATATGTGGCGTTTGACAGCAAAAAGCTACGCACTTCAGCGCGGTCGTAATTATAAATATGGGTATTCCAATCAGGGTGGTAGCCTTGGCGTTTATCGGCATGTTCATATAAATGAGTGCCATCAAACATTGCTAAGCCATGCGGATCATTTGGAAAATGCCCCGGCACCCAATCAATCAATACGCCTAGCCCCTCGGCTTTAATTTGACGAATAAACTCTGCAAATTCATTAATATCGCCAAAGCGACTGGTTGGTGCATAAAGGCCAACGGGTTGATAGCCCCACGAGCCATCAAATGGAAATTCACTGATTGGCATTAATTGGATATGGGTAAACCCAAGATCTAATACATACGGGATCAATTGTTCGGCAAGTTGTTGGTAGCTCAAATAACCGTTACCTTGCTCTACATTGCGACGCCACGAACCTAAGTGCACTTCATAAATACTAATTGCTTGATCGAATTTGTTAATCGGCGAAATTGGCGTAGGAGCTTTTGGTAAGCTAGCTACCCGCGAGGCCGTATGGGGCGGCAACTGCATTTGCAGCGCGAATGGGTCGGCTTTTTCTATGCGTTGGTCGTGCTCGGTTAGCAGGCTGTATTTGTAATTTTTATCGCTTAAATCTTCCCCGATAAAAATTTCCCACACCCCAGATGCAGGGTGAAAGCGCATTGGGTAGCAACTGGCATCCCAATGATTAAAATCACCAATCACAGAAACCGCTTTTGCATTGGGTGCCCACACGGTAAAACGTGTGCCTTTAACCCCTTGCTGCGTTATTAAATGCGCGCCAAAGTGACGATATGCATGTGCCAACGAACCTTGATTAAACAAATACATTGCTTCGCTATCAAGGCTCGATTCAAAACTATATGCATGGTAACGCTGCACCTGACAATCACCATAATCAATATCAAGTTTAATTGGCACGGCGACTTTATTGTGACTTATTACCAACTGAAAAAGCGCGGTATCTTGATACTTTTCCAAAGCTAATTGTTGATTTTCACTACAAATCGCGACTTTTTTAGCTCCTGGTATATAACAGCGAACTACCGCTAATTCATTATTAATAGTGTGTTTACCCAAAAAGCTAAACGCATCGATAAAATCGCCACGGTGCAGCGAATGTGCTTTTTCTAACGTGTTGTGTGCTTCGTTAAGTTCATTGAGCGAAGCAAAGTTAGCTACTGACATTATTTCTCCTAGCATTTAGCAACTGCCAAAATCGCTGTTGTTGCACGCTGGTGTGTTGCTCTTCATGGGACATTGGGCCAAAAATAGTAAGCAAATTGCGTGATAGGCGACGTCGCCAGTTAGGGTATTCTTGATCGGTTCCTGGAATATTGACTGCGAAGGTTTCGCCACTAAGATCATCCAGTTGTAAACATAAAAATTGCGAGTTTGATGCACTCAGTGTCGCAACAACTGCGGCATAAATAGCACTCGCATCATCTGAGTTTGGTAATGTGTTTGCCGCTTTTAGCCATTCGCGCAAGGCTAATTTATCTTGCTCGCGCTGCGTTATATCGTAGCCAAATTGTTCAGGGTTTGAGTACAGCGAAAACGATTTTCGTGTTTCAATATCACGCTGTTGCCACCACGCATAAAATGGCGCGACATCATGATTTGCTATCATCAACATTGCATGTTTGCGGTGCGCTTGTGGCGCGATAAACTGCCCGTTCTGATCTTTTTCAAAATAAAAAATATCATTACCATAAACATGCGCCTTGTCTAAGCTTTGCTTAATTTGCTGTGGCACAACCCCCAAATCTTCACCAATTACAACACATTGATTTAGATGACTTTCTAAGCATAAAATCGCCAGTAACTCATTAAATGGATAATACACATAACAGCCAGCTGGTTGCTCATCGACACTGACACACCACCAAAGCCGCAATAACCCCATAACATGATCAATACGCAGGCCGCCGGCGGTCATATTGGCGCGAATTAAACTAATAAAGTGGGCAAAATTAGTTTCTTTTAGTTTCAACGGGTCGGGCACAGCCAATCCCCAATCTTGCCCATCAAGGGCCCATGGATCAGGCGGCGCACCAATATTTGCATGTTCCACAAACAGCGCTTTATTACGCTTATACTCTTCGCCATCGCGGGTACAGCCTACGGCTAGATCTAAAATAAGCCCGATCGTCATGCCTTTGGTTTTGGCATAGCGCTGACAGTAATCCAGTTGCTCTTTGGCAACCCACTGCAAATAATATTCAAATTCAGAAAGCTGCCAGGTTTGATAGCGCTCAACAAACTCGCGGAACTCGTTCGCTCGTTGCGTTGCGTTTGCTAATTCCAATTCGCAGAAATTTAAATACATCACTTTAAAGCATTTAAATTTATGGGTGGTTGCTTGGCGATAATCGATGTGCGTTGCATTACTTTGATACTCACCATTTGGCAATGAGTAATCAACGCACAGCCGTGGACTGATATAAAGTGGATTAATTTGGTTGCGGTCACTTGGGCTATAAGGGCTAGCCCGCTCTGGTTCAGTGACAAACAGTTTGTGCAGTGGATTAAGCAAAATATAATCCGCGCCTTTTTCACTACTGCGCTGAATAAGCTCTTTCAACGACGAAAAATCGCCAAAGCCACTTTCTCGTTTATCACGAAGGGTGTAAAGCTGACACGAAATGCCCCATACCTTTTGCTGCTCAGTCAATGAGTAACAACTCACAGGAGCAACTGCCAGCGAGCCATTAAAAGCTTGCGATGTGGTTATGTTAGAGCGATAAATTAACTCAACCTGATAATAATTAGGCGTTAGTTTTGGCAACGTAATGCGGTACTGAGAATAGCGCACACCATCTAATACGTAATTGCCCTCTTCCATACTATCGTTAAGTGATACCGATAAACGGCAGCACTCTTGTTGGTTGTCTGCAATTACTAATTCGAGTTGCTTTTCAGGCTCAAACGTCTGTGCACGTACTGTCAAAAACGCGTTTTCTGATGATGTAACTTGAAACTCGCTCAACACCTGCTGCCAAGGTAAACCATCCAATTGACGATTTTTATCGCGGACATACTCGTTATCGTACACATGGTGACCACATGCCGTAAGAATGGCGCGCCTTACGTCATCGTCAATACGCTTTTGTTGGCCGTAATAGTCGACATAATCGAGTGCTACCCCTTGTAGATAGCACAATTGTTCTACTTCATTCACGCACGTTAAGCTCGTGTTGTAGAAACAACTGAATTATCAGTGCCGAACTCGTTTAGTAAATAGTGGTCTGCAGCATGGTCATTTTGCCATTCCTGCTCATTAATGAGGTATTTAAACTGAAAGTCTTGCTCTATAGGTAAGCGAAGTTTGGTACGAAAAACCTGATCCTTTTTAACGTACTTCATACTAACAGGTTGCCAGTCGTTAAATTCGCCCGCCAACGACACATGGGTGTCAGCTTCTGCTGCAAATTCAAATGTTACTTCTGCTTCTTGCTTGGTCTTAAAAAATCGTTTAGTTAACATTGTTTTTTCCTTTCCATTTAACTAACACGCTTCAAACTGCCCAGCGTATAAACTGTGATTATCTAAACATAGGAATATTTACGCTTCGTGACAGTGCATAAAAAACTTTTTATGCACAAAATTGATGCAGACAATCTCAAATAAGACGAAATATTCGCTATATATCCTTTTAACGCAAAATATAAGCCAATTGAGTATAGAAGTTATTAATAAAGGTACAAGCGAATAAAACTAATGCGAATGTGAATTAATTTCATATATTAATAAACAAGTTAACTGTGAGTGACCATCGCTCAACAGTTAACAAATGGGTTAAAACAAATTCAAGCCAAACACCTCTTTTACATCAAGCAAAACTTGTTGCGTTTTAAGGTCGGCGTGTTCGCTGCCTTTACGTAAAATATCAATCAATTGGGCTTTATCGTTTAAATACATCGCGCGTTTTTCACGAATTGGGGCGATAAGAGTTTGCAAGCAGTCTTCTAAAATTTTTTTAGTTGTACCATCGCCCAATCCACCTTGTTGATATTGCTGTTTTAGCTCGGCAACATAGGTGGTGTCTGGGTGAAGCGCATCAAGGTAGGTAAAAACAACATTGCCCTCAACTTGCCCAGGGTCTTCTACTCGCAAGTGATTTGGGTCGGTGTACATCGATTTTACCGCGGTACGAATGTCTTTTTCGCTTGCGCCTAAATTAATGGTGTTGCCCATGGTTTTAGACATTTTGTTTTTACCGTCGGTACTTGGTAAGCGCGGCGCATTACTTAATAACGCACGGCATTCATTTAAAATCGGTTTGCCCGCAAGTGAATTGATTTTTCTAACAATTTCATTAGTTTGCTCAAGCATCGGCAGTTGATCGTCACCCACCGGAATAAGCGTAGCGTTAAACGCAGTGATATCCGCGGCTTGCGAAATTGGGTAGGTTAAAAACCCTGCGGGAACGCTGCGATTAAAGGCTTTACTTTGAATTTCACTTTTCACCGTTGGGTTGCGCTCTAAGCGTGAAATGGTAACTAAATTACTGTAAAACATGGTGAGTTCAGCAAATGCTGGCAGTTTTGATTGCAAACAAATAGTGGTTTTAACAGGGTCGATCCCCACCGCTAAATAATCAGCCACCACATTTAAAATGTTTTCGCTGACTTTCTTTGGGGTGTGGGCATTATCGGTTAGGCCCTGCATATCGGCGACTAAAATGGTTTGTTCGTGCAGATGTTGCAGCTGGGTGCGCTGTTTTAGTGAGCCAACATAATGCCCTAAATGCAGAGGGCCTGTGGCTCTGTCGCCGGTTAAAATTATTTCTTTTTGCTGTGATGTTGTCTGTTTCATTGTGTATCTCTAAGATAAAAAATAGCTACTGGAGATACAAAAAAGACACGTTGCTTAAGCTACCTACCAGCAGCTTAAGAATGTCAAAATCCTGCGCCGCTCTATTGTGAGCGCCACCAAGATGTGAATGATGTGATAGTCGAAATATGTAATGTATTTTTCATAACACGCATAAATTAGCAAACCTCTACAAATTTCACAATCAAAGATTTTGTTGATACCAATTCTGTTAAGTATGTGATCACAGATAGCGCTAGATAAATGCAATGCTAACAAGGCGGAATTTTTCTTATATAGTGTTCTACATTGATAAATTCTAACGCAGTTAGCATGATATTTAGCCCGCTAGGATGATCAGCTATTTAAGTGAATTGGTATTAGGGTCTGTTGATCTTTGCTGTTCTATTTTTGTTCTGTTTGAGCGTGCTTTTATCGCGGCGCTCGATGTGTGGCCTAGTAATCTAAGCGAATATCGAGCAAAGCTTACGCGTCCTGCTCTCGCCCCTTACCTACATCCATGTAGGCAACAATGAGAAAAGTGCGCTCAAAAGAACCGTTCGGCAGCGCTTGATTGGGTTTTCTACTGTGTTATCGGCTGACTCACATAGAATAACTATGCCACGCAGCCTCTGCCTTGTATAAAACCCAATCAAACTGCTGCAAAAACGAACTTGAA
>NZ_PQCB01000033.1:434201-474496 GCF_002964745.1 Pseudoalteromonas sp. T1lg24
GTTATTTTGTAAGCGACAAACCATATTTAGTGAGTTTGCGATATAAAGTACGGCTACTGACACCGAGTTTAAGGGCCAGCGCTTCGGTGCTACCTTGGAACTGTTCAATGGCTTTTGCTAAGTAGTTTTGCTCAGCCTGCTCTAGCGATAGCACTTCAAATACCTCGTCATAATTTGGCTGTGTTAAATCTGCGTTAGGCTCTGCTGTAGGCTGCAAATTAACTACGTTTTTGAAAGGGATGTCGGTGTCGTAAATGACATCGTCATCCGCCAAAATAGCTGCTTGCAATACAATACTTTTTAACTCTCGAATATTACCGGGGTAGGCATATTGCGCGAGCTTTTTAAGTGCTGCTTCACTGAATTGTTTGTCTTTAAATTCCGAGTGTTTTAAAAAGAACTTAGCCAACAAGGCAATGTCAGCTTGGCGGTTTTTCAGTGACGGTAAATTTATCGGAAACGTGGCAATTCGATAATACAAATCTTTTCTAAACTCGCCTTTTTCAACCATTTCTAACAGGTTTTTATGGCTTGCGCAGACTAAGCGAAAGTCTGTACGTTTTTGTCGTAAGCTGCCTACTGCACGAAAGCTTTGTGTTTCAATTAATCGCAGCAGTTTTACTTGCATATTAAGCGGTACATCACCTATTTCATCAAAAAAGAGGGTGCCACCTTCGACAATTTCGACCAAGCCTTTCTTTTGGCTTGTGGCACCAGTAAACGCGCCTTTTTCGTGGCCAAATAACTCAGACTCGAATAACTGCTCTGGTAAACCAGAGCATTCAATAACAATAAACGGCTTATCTTTACGCCTACTTGCATCGTGCAACGCACGAGCCACCAATTCTTTACCTGTGCCGGTTTCGCCTTGTAATAATACCGAGATTTCGGTTTTGGCAGCGCGGTTTACTTTATTGATCAGTGCTTTAAAGGCATCTGACTGACCGAGCATTTTATTCTTTTGCGCTTTTACTGAGGCAAAGTCAATTTTATCGAGGATCTCAACAAAGCCCATTAAAACATCGTTTTCGTCAAAAATAGGCTTCATTACAATATCGCAATATTGCTTACCTAAATGGGTGTCGTGAATATGCACGACACTGGTGGGCTTGTTGGTTTTTTTGCACTCGAGCATGGGACAAGCTTCACCCATTTGATCGCAGGGTTTATTTGCCTTATGCGATATGGCAAAGCAGGTACTTTTACCCAGCTCAATTGGGGTTTGATAGGTATCGCGATAGGCGTTATTCACCGCCACAATGGCATAGTTTAGGTCAATAAAAATTGCTGGTTTATCAATAATATTGATTAAACCTTGGATCACCGAATTTGCCATATTGCACACTTATCCAAGTTAGTTTGTTACCGTTTAACTAAAGCGAGTGTACTGCAAAAAAGCCGCTGTGACAAAAGTGTCCTTTAACCTCATTCTGTCTGACAAAAGTGTCACTTAATGATTATTGTCTTTATCGAATGAATTTTTGGAATATAAAATTAGCCATTAAAAACAATACCTTAATTTATTTATCGACTAAACCTAAGGTTGGTATGTTTTCTGCGATAACAGGAAGTAACCTAATCTAAAGGAGTTCGAAATGAATGAAGCATTGGTCGAATTGTCACGTTGGCAATTTGCACTTACCGCCATGTTCCACTTCATATTTGTACCGCTGACCTTGGGCCTGAGCTTTATGCTGGCCATTATGGAATCGGTATATGTGATGACGGGCAAAGAAATCTATAAAACCATGACTAAGTTTTGGGGAAAGTTATTTGGTATTAACTTCGCCCTTGGTGTGGCTACGGGTTTAACCATGGAGTTCCAGTTTGGTATGAACTGGGCATATTACTCGCATTATGTCGGTGATATTTTTGGCGCACCGCTGGCAATTGAAGGGTTAATGGCGTTTTTCTTAGAATCTACGTTCGTTGGCTTGTTCTTTTTTGGCTGGGATAAAATGTCAAAGGTCAGGCACCTTATGGCAACTTGGCTTGTGGCGTTAGGTTCTAACTTTTCGGCGCTTTGGATCTTAATTGCCAATGGCTGGATGCAGCATCCGGTAGGCGCAGAGTTCAACTTTGAGTCTATGCGTATGGAAATGACCAGTTTTGCTGAGGTGATGTTTAACCCTGTTGCCCAAGTTAAATTTGTGCATACCGTATCAGCAGGTTATGTCACAGGCGCAATGTTTGTCTTAGCTATCTCAAGCTATTACCTGTTAAAACATAAGCATATTGCCTTTGCGCGTCGCTCATTTGCGATAGCAGCAAGCTTTGGTTTAGCGTCAATTTTGTCAGTAATTGTGCTCGGTGATGAAAGTGGCTATGAGCTTGGCGATGTGCAAAAAGTAAAACTCGCGGCAGTTGAAGCCGAATACGATACCCATCCTGCACCTGCACCATTTACGCTGTTTGCTATCCCCAACGATGAAGAAGAAAAAGCTGAATACGCAGTGCGCATTCCTTGGCTAATGGGCATTATCGCGACGCGCTCGCTTGATGAAGAAGTGATGGGCATTAAAGAGCATAAAGTACTGCATCGTGAGCGTATTTTATCTGGTTTGGTTGCTAAAAACTTACTCGATACCGTGCGCAGTGGTAACGCAACAGAAGCACAAATAGCACTGTTTGAAGCACATAAAAAAGACTTGGGCTATGCCATGTTGTTAGAGCCATTTACCAATGATTTTGTCAGCCCAAGTGAAGAAGCCATCGAAAAAGCGGTAAATTACAGCATTCCACCTGTTGCGCCCCTTTTCTGGAGTTTCAGAATTATGGTGTTCTCGGGCTTTATTATGCTATTCGTTTTTGCTGCAGCATTTTATTACAGCACTAAACATCAAATCACTAAACCAAAGTGGCTATTAAAGCTGTCGCTGTTTTCTTTACCTCTACCTTGGATAGCCTCTGAAGCGGGTTGGTTTGTCGCAGAATTTGGTCGCCAACCGTGGTCAATTGCCGAGGTGCTACCTGTGCATGCTTCGGTATCAAACCTAACCGTGGGTGAAGTGTGGTTTACCTTAATTGCTTATACCAGTTTTTATGCGGTGATGTTTGTTATTGGCTTCTATTTAATGAATAAGTACGCCAAAAAAGGACCTGTGCCAGAAAAGCAAAGCACACCTTTCGATGGCAATGCGCAACTATCGGCTGAAGGAGCACAATCATGATTGATTATGAATTTTTACGCTTAGTGTGGTGGGGCTTAGTAGGTGTATTGCTGATTGGCTTCGCCATTACCGACGGGTTTGACTTAGGCGTAGGTGCACTGCTTACCTTAGTAGGCAAAAGCGACGAAGACCGTCGCGTGATGATCAATACAATCGGCCCTCATTGGGACGGTAACCAAGTGTGGTTTATTACTGCTGGTGGTGCAATTTTTGCGGCTTGGCCACTGATTTATGCGGCAGCATTTTCGGGGTTTTATATCGCTTTAGCGCTAACACTCATTGCTTTATGGATGCGCCCAATCGGCTTTGATTATCGCAGTAAATTGCCCAATAAAACCTGGCGCACAGCGTGGGACTGGGCACTATTTTGTGGCGGCTTAGTGCCAGCGCTTATCTTTGGTGTGGCGTTCGGTAATTTACTACTAGGCGTACCATTTGAATTTGATAACACCTTGCGCCCGACTTATACCGGCAGCTTTTTTGGCTTGCTTAATCCGTTTGCCATTTTAGCAGGGCTGGTATCGGTCGCTATGTTGCTGACCCATGGCGCTAACTGGTTGCAACTTAAAACCGAGGGGAATTTACTCGCGCGTGCGCGCATTGTGTCGTTCTATTTGTCATTAGTGACTGTGTTGCTCTTTATGTTAGCGGGTGTGGTCGTTGCCAATATTGACGGTTATGTGATCACCTCTAGCGTTGACCCTTTAGCAACATCAAACCCACTGACCAAAACAGTTGAAGCAGTATCGGGCGCGTGGCTTCACAATTACAGCACCTACTCGTGGATGCTAGTTGCCCCTGTACTTGGCATTTTTGCGGGGCTGGGCTCTGCATGGTTTAGCAAGCAACAGCGCGGTGGCTGGGCGTTTTTAATGTCGTCATTGATGATGGCAGGCATTATTTTAACCGCAGGCGCTGCCATGTTCCCGTTCCTTATGCCAAGTAGCAGCATGCCAAACGCAAGTTTGACAGTGTGGGATGCCACATCGAGTTATTTAACGCTCAAAACCATGTTTATCGTTGCCTGTATTTTTGTGCCAATTGTATTGAGTTACACCGCATACAGCTTTTATGTGATGCGCGGGCGCATTAAAGCGCAAGATTTAGATAAACCACACACAATTTATTAAGGAGTGGCTTATGTGGTATTTCACTTGGATTTTAGGTGTTTTATTAGCGTGTTCTTTCGGCATTATTAATGCGATGTGGTTAGAAGCCACCGAAGACATGGACAGAGACGACACCAGCGATGATTAAACACAATCACGCAGCAACTGGCGACATGGAGGTCGCCGCTACCGAGCTATTACATAGCCAGCAGCAAAAAGTAAAAAATGCGCTGCTGGGTGTGTTAGCTCTCAAAAGCTCTGCCTTTTTATGCCAGCTGACGGCTTTCGCAGCATTTAGCTTTTTAGTGGCCAGATTGCTCGCAAGAGATGCAAGTAGTCTGGTTATGAGCCACTTTTTTAGCGTAAACACACACTATGAATGGACGCTCAATGTTTTAGTTGGGGTATTGGTTTCAAGCTTAATACTTAACCTTTTTGCTCATAACCGCCTAATGGCATTACAAGCAAGCAGCTTGGCCGATTTAGAAGCGCAGTTACATGGCGCTTTAAAGCAAGGGCAGCACGCGTTGGTTCGTCAACATAGTCATTTTTACTGGCAGCAACTCAGCACCGAGCACCTTCATGCGATGGTGAAATTTATCAGTGAATTTCAATTACAAAAATGGCTTGCGGTGGTTGCGCCTTTGTTATTATTTGGCGTGATTGCTTATGTGAACTGGTTTGTATTTATTATTTTATTAGTGTGTTTGCCTGTGGTGCCGCTATTTATGATCATCATAGGCAAAGGCACAAAGCACTTACATAACACCTATTTTGTGGCATTTGAGCGTTTAGGCAGTATGTTTGCCAATCGCCTTAGCAACATTGAATTGATCAATGTATTTTCTGCCAACAGGCAACAAACACAGCGCCTTGAGCAAAGTTCAAATACGCTTAATTCCAGCACCATGAAAGTGCTTCAAGTGGCCTTTTTAAACCAAACTGTGTTAGATTTTTTTTCGACGCTGTCGATGGCACTCATTGCCGTTTATGTTGGGTTTAACCTGTTAGAAGAGATAAATTTAGGGCCCAAACTGGTGTTTGCCGATGGCTTATTTTTACTTATCGCTGTGCCTATGGTGTTTAGCGAGCTTAAACAATTAGGCAATTTATACCACCAAAAAGCCGCAGCACAGGTTGCAGCATCAGAGCTGGCCAGTGTGCTTTGTAACAGTCAACAAAGTGCCGATGTACAGCAATCTCCTAGCATAGATTGGCATGACTTTCAGGTTGTTAATACGGCAGTTTTTGCCAAACATTTATTTGTTGAGCGTGGCCAGCATATTTGGCTAAGTGCCCCCTCAGGTGCCGGTAAAACGCTGTTATTTGAAGCGCTTAGCAAACAGCGCCAAGCAAGCCATCAAACCACACAAAAAGTGGCGTTGTTGACACAATCTCCCTGTATTTTGCGCGGCACTGTGCGCGATAACTTAACACTCAATAACCCACACTCTGATAAAGCGCTTTTTGCGATGTTAGAAAAAGTTGAGCTAATGGCTTGGTACAAAAATTTAAAACAGGGGCTTAACACACCGATGGACGAGTGTCCGCCACTTTCTGGCGGTGAAAAGCAGCGCTTAAGTTTAGCTAGGCTGTTACTGTGCGATGCTGACCTGTATTTACTCGACGAACCCACCGCGTTTTTAAGTGACGCGCAACATCAGCGACTCTGCCGTTTAATTGAAGCAGTTTTAAAAGATAAAACCGTTATTTGGGCGTGTCATAAGCCGCAGTCACAACGCTGGTTTAGTCATATTTGGCACATTAACGAGCTCGGTGAGGTGCTTTGTCATGCAAACTAATACATTAAAAACCAACTTATTGGCGCAGTTACTGAGTGTGACTTATAGCCTAGCGGCAATGGGGTTATTGCTGGTTTCAAGTTGGTTTATTGCCGCGGCAAGTGTGATGGGCAGTAGCTTAAATTACATGTTACCCGCAGTTATTATTCGGGCCTTAGCGCTTATTCGCATTGCATCGGGTTATGCGGCCTTGTTGGTTGGCCACAGTGGCTTTTTCAAATCGTTACAAACCAAACGCATGGCGCTATTTGCAACCAGTTTGAATAACTTAAGCTTGCTTGAGCAAGTTAAAAACAGCGCGCAGGTTGAGGCAATGAGCACCACCACAGAGCAACAAGCTGCGCTTTGGATTGCTTGGGTAAATCAAAATGCAGCGATGTTTATCACCTTACTGCTGCTAAATATCTGTATTTACCTGCTTATTCCTAGCCATCTTAATTATATGTTGTGTGTAACATTTGCTTTTGTTTTAGTTTACGGGCTGCTCATTGTGTTTGGCTTAAAACAAGCGGGCATAATTGCCAAACAAAAAGAGCGCTTTGTCACTGAATTTGACGATAAGTTATACAGCTCACCGCTTTGGCATCTTCAAACTGAGTTTTTAGACAAACATACTCAACAAAAAAACAGTCAATTTGCATCAACCTCTCAGCTGTTAAACGCGCAACAAACACAGCAAAAGGCGATTTTTTACGGCCAACTCTGTTTGCAGCTTTTCGCCATTTTAGCTTTGTATCTGCTTTTTACGCAGTATGCTGGCGCGGCATCGCAAAATGCATTATTTATTTTAGTGCCCATGTTATTGCTAAGCATTAACGATTGGCTTGGCAAGCTACTGCATTCACAATCTGGGCTGGTTGATTTTATTCAAGCCAAACAAGGTGATATTGAAAAAGCTCTGGTGAATACAACCGATAAAAAAGCGCAGCAACAAGCGCAGTCATCGCCACCCCAAATTACCCGACATAGCCAAGCAATTCACGCGCTGAGCCTTAATAATGTAACCGCTTGCAGCGTGCAACGATTGCCTATTTCTATAGAAATAAATAATCACGGTTGCTATTTATTTGAAGGCAGCTCGGGAGCTGGTAAGTCTTCGTTATTAAAAGCGATCACCGGGCTACAGCCATTTCAAGGCGACATCTCGTTTAATCAACAATCCATCGTCCAACACTTTGGCAAATTACATGAGCGCATTGTTTACTGCGGGCAATCAGCTCCCGTATTAGATGGCACTTTGGCTGAGAACCTTTCTTTAGGTCATGAAGTAGAGCAAGACACACTACAGCAGGTGCTCAATGACGTTAATTTGTCTTACCTAGGCGCATTAACGCAATGGCTAGGTTCGGGTGGCAGACAGCTCTCTGGTGGCGAAAGACAACGCCTGAACCTAGCAAGGGCATTGTTATTTAAGCCCGATGTGGTGCTACTAGATGAACCGTTTGAAGCGCTTGACGAGCACAATATTGCACTTATGGTTCGGCGTATTAATCAATTGAGTAAAACCTGTATAGTGCTGATTGCTAGCCATATTGTGCCGCAAACATTAATGCTTAATCAGCGTATTGATATTGAGAATGATCGTGTATTTTCTAAAGAAAATGACTCTAAGGCAAAGTGCTATGGCTGAGTCCTTAGGTGTCATTGAGATAATTTATGAAAACCAGCTAATTGCCTATTTAATTAGAGATATGTTAACGCCTTATTGTGCGGTAATTGCATTAGGTATTTCAGATCAGAAAAAACACGACTATATGGTTGAGAGACTTGAAAACTGCCCGTGCGAAACACAGTGGTGGTTAATCGCTTGCGATGCCAACACCCAACTAAGGTGGGTGAATCTGTTAGCGCAGCGATTTACAGGGCAATTGATGCTAGCAAAAGCGTGTTTAACAAATACACCAAACTATGCCGCGCTAGATTTAAGTAATGGTGACATGCTTGAGCATAATGAAATGCTGCACTTAGGACATCTCATGCTCACCATTCAATATGTCAAAGCAAATAGCTCGAAAGTGTCGCTACTTGTTTGTGAAAGTATAGTGTTCTGTTTGCCATCTAATGCACTTGAGTTTTCATCCATTCACATGGGCAAGGTGCTTAAACAAAGCAGCATAAAGTGGGATAAATTCAGTGAAATTTACTGCCCCACGTTCAGAGTAAATCAGCCATTTTCGACCTCAAATCGCACTTTTTGGCAAGTCGAAACCCTGCTAAGCCAAAATAACTTAACCGACACTAAAAAATCAGATAGGTAGCAAGATGACCGAAACCAACCGTTCAAGAATACAAACAGCGATTAATACTTGTGCAATACCTTTAATAGTATTTGCTGGCGTCGTCCACGCTAATGATGAAATCGCGCAAAAAGCACAGCTAGATATGCAAGCCAAGAAGATCACCAATGCATTTGCAAGCGAGCTAAAAACCACCTTAATGGCAGCCGTAGCAAAAGGCGGACTTTCTGCTGGTGTTGAGGTATGCCAAGAGCGAGCCCCTGAAATAGCCAAAAAATACTCAAACCATAGTTGGCAAATCAGCCGCACAAGTTTGAAAACTCGCAATAGTCAGAATACCCCAAATATTGACGAGATAGCGATATTACAAGATTTTGCCAAGCGCTTGGCCAGCGGTGAGCCTGCAAAAACAGTGTTCTATTCAAACTTAAGCCCACAAAGCGGTGAATACCAATTTATGAAAGCCATTCCAACCGGGCAAGTGTGTCTTGCTTGCCATGGCGAAAATATTAGCGACGACTTAAAGGGAAAAATCAAAGCGCATTATCCCAAAGATACAGCCACAGGTTTTAAACTTGGAGAGTTAAGAGGCGCGTTTAAAGTGTATTTTAACGCTTCAAACGCACAGTAATTTGGAGTGTTTTTCTTTTACTTTGGCGGCAAAATTATTGTTCCGCCAAAGCAAAGAATGGATTAAAACAATTCAGTATGATCTTTTATTAAAGTAACCTCACCTGCCACCTGATGAGACAGTTGCGTTAATTGTTCAACCACTTCAAAGCTTGCTGATTCCATCAGAGCAAGATGGTGAGCAGCGGTACTTTTATCGCCTTTAAGATTTGCGTTCAATGCAGCGAGACCATTTTGATGCACTTCAGCATGAGGCTTTTCAAGTTTTTTGAATGCCGAAAAGTCAGTGTACTTACTCTTACCCTCACCTTCGTAGTACCATTTTCCTAACCGACACATAGTATGATCCGCAAAATCCTCTGGTGATTTATTAGATAACCCCAACATTACTTGGTACACGTCCATTTTCCATACAACATGATCCATTTTTACTGTTTGTAAAAATGCATCGGCGGTTGAGTTGGTAATAACGGTATACATATTTTGCGAAAATTCAACAATACGGTTAGCGGTTTTATCAATGCACCCTGTACTGTCTTTGATTTTGATACTCTTTTCACCAACGCCGCTAATGCTAGTCACTACATCTTTCATTTGACTGTTTACTTGTTCAATCAATACCGAAATTTCGTTTGAGGCTTCGGCAGAGCGCTGGGCAAGGGTTCTCACTTCATCCGCAACAACGGCGAAACCGCGACCCTGTTCGCCCGCGCGTGCGGCTTCAATTGCGGCATTGAGTGCTAACAAGTTCGTTTGATCAGAGATCCCTTTAATAATATTAACGAAATCATTAATGCCTTTGGTCACTTCATTTAATTCGTCTACTGAATTTGACGCATGCTGTGAGTCATTAGAAATCACCGAAGTCGCACTAATTGTCGAAGCCAGCATGTCTTTTATTTGATCAAATAATTGTTGCGACGCGTTAAAGTCATCGCGGTGTGCGATTAATTCGGCTGAAGAAGCCGCTAAACTTTCACGAATTTGACTGAGTAATTCACCTGATTGCAGCGACAATTTACACAAAGATTCTTGATGTTGCGCACGCTCCGATAGCATGTCTAAATCACTGGTGATTCCCAAACTGTCCTGTTCAGAACGTGCTATCACTTGGTTTAATTCGGCGTTTTCTTGTTTTAGGCGTTGGTTTTCTAGTTGTAGTTTTTCTAATTCGCTTTTGTTCACCCAATTTAAAAACATTAAGCACCTCGTTTAATAATGAACAGATAAACACTGCGAGCCTCAAAATAATGCATGCTATTGCACATTACACTGTTTAAAGTTTACTCACGCAGCTAATTCTCGGCATATAAAAATAAAACGCCACTATATTAGGAACAGTTTATTGGTTTTAGCAAGCACATTTAAGATGCGTTGCCGTTTTCAAGCAACAAGATGCACAATTCGTGTCTAGGCCATAACAAAATTTTAGTCGACAATCACAAAAAAACACTTTTAAACAATAACAAAGCTAGTGCCTTGTATTTCTTTTGCTCGATAAACTGCTTGGTCTGCTTTCTTGATAAGCTTTTGCGGGATTAAGGTTACATGTTCTTCTTTTGAGGTCGAGACAGCGCCTATTGAGCATTTTATCTCAATTAACTGTTCATTTAGTTGCTGCGGCTGCGCTAAACACTGCACCACTTTTTGACAAAACTGCGTCAGCTCAGATTCTGGTGTATCCGGCAGCAACAAGGCAAATTCATCGCCGCCAAGCCGCGCTAACGTATCAGTTTCTCGGCTAACCGAAGAAACAATTTTAACAAATCGCTTTAATAGCTCATCGCCTATATCGTGGCCGTAAGTATCATTAATCGGTTTAAAATCATCGAGATCAAAATACAATAAACTAACCGCTCGCTTATTGCGCTTTGCCATTTTAAGCGCTTGCTTGCAGCGGTCTTGAAATAATAACCGATTTGCAGCGCCCGTTAATGCATCATAGTGGGCAAGCTTTGTTAGCTCTTGATTGAGCTTAAAGTCTTGAAACACGGCTTTAATACTGTGTTCAAGCAAACCAATAGTAGCTGCAGGTAATGGCAACAAATCGATAGTTAGACGATTGGCGTTTGGCACGCTAAAACCATTAAAGTCGCGCGTTACTACCAGCACAGGCAGTAACGTGTTTGCTTTATTCAAATAATTGTACAGTGCTCTGAATTTACGCTCGGTAACAATGATCAGCGACGGGCTATTTTTCGCAATATCACTCGATTTATTGAGAATGCATATACTATCAAACGACAGCGTTGTAAGCTTGAGTGTGCACGCTAACCAATGGGTTATTTCTTCTGACTCGGTAAGAATACCCACTTGACGGATTTTCGGATTATTCATAAAGACGCTAAAAACGATTTTTGTTTTTGCTCATTATTAAATAAAAACAAAACATTGCCTACGAAAAAATAAGGTGAAAAAAATCTTCAAAATTTTGACTTTAAAACGGTTAACTTACAAGCAACAATAAAAATAAATATTCAATATCTAATTTTTGATAAATTAAATTTATTAAAAATTCCAACTTACACGTTAGTTGCGCACGTAAGGGAATAACATAAGCGCATCTTGCACCAACTGCTTCTTATGACTTTTCGCAAGGTAAATAGCATATATATCACGGCTATATTCAGGTGCACCCTCAACCGCATGTAATTTACCTTTGCGAATATGCTCAAAGCACATTTGTTTTGGTAGGTAGGCACAACCTGATGCCTCTAAAATAAAGTTTAACGCGATCCGCGGTTGACTCATATGATGGCGAATAGCATTTAACTCACTGTAATCACGTAAAATTTGACTATTTACCGACTCACCATAATCAACCATAACCATGTTCTCAATATTGTCTTGCGTAACATCGCGGTCAGTCGACACTAACTGCAAAGGCACTGTAGCTACTTTTTCATTTACGATATCTTGAATAAACGGTGGTTCAAACAAAAAGGCAATATCAACTAGTCGGCTAACCACTTGTTTTCTAGCCTCTAACGGTGAGTATGTTTGTGTAAATAAGTGAACATCGTCTAGATTACGATGAATTTTTTGCAGCCAATCCTGCAGTACAATGTCCCAAATTGACATCATTGAACCAACAAACAATTGATAAGCGTTAGGCTGAGCGACGCCGACATCTTGTTTCAGCTTTTGCCACATAATTAGCATTTCATTGGCATGTTTAACAAGGCGGTGGCCTTCTGCGGTAAGCTTTAAACGTTTTTGTGTGCGATCAAATAACTGCACACCGAGCTCTTCTTCTAACTGTTTAATACGGCTACTAACAGCGGCTTGCGTTAGGTATAAGTTATCGGCTGCGACTCGCACATGTAAGGTTTGGCTCACTTCCAAAAACGTCGTTAAAAGCTCAATTTTCATTCGAAAACACCCCTTTTAATAAAATTATTTTATCAAATTGTAATTTTTATTTTGTTTTTCTTTTTAGATATTTTCAACTAATTTTCCTAACATAAATTTGATTGGACAAATAAACGCCAAAATAAGGATGCCAAATTATGAAAATTGCTATTTTATCTCGAAATGAAAACCTATATTCAACCCGCCGTTTAAAAGAAGCGTGTATCGCACGTGGCCATGAGGTTGATGTTATTGACACATTACATTGCTACATGGATATCACCAGTAGTCGCCCTGCGGTGCGTTACCATGGTCAAGAGCTACCAAAATACGATGCGATTATTCCGCGTATTGGTGCATCAGTTACGTTTTATGGCACTGCGGTTGCGCGTCAGTTTGAAATGATGGGTACATTTAACGTCAATGAATCGGTAGCGATTAGCCGCTCTCGCGACAAATTACGCTCACTACAGTTACTGTCGCGTAAAGGCATTGGTCTGCCGCGCACAGGATTTGCAAGTAAGCCAGATAACATTAAAGACTTAATTAAAAATGTGGGTGGTGCGCCTTTAGTAATCAAACTACTAGAAGGTACCCAAGGTATTGGTGTCGTACTCGCTGATACAGCAAAAGCAGCAGAAAGCATTATAGAAGCGTTTATGGGCTTAAAAGCTAACATTCTCGTGCAAGAGTATATTAAAGAGGCTGGCGGTGCTGATATTCGCTGTTTAGTTGTTGGTGGCCGTGTTGTTGCAGCGATGAAACGCCAAGGTGCAGAAGGTGAATTCCGTTCAAACTTACACCGTGGTGGCAGTGCTGAACTTGTTAAATTAACCAAAGAAGAACGTGCAACTGCGGTTAACGCTGCCAAGGTAATGGGACTTAACTTCTGCGGTGTAGACTTACTGCGCTCACATAATGGCCCTATGGTAATGGAAGTAAATTCATCTCCAGGCCTTGAAGGCATTGAAAACGCAACGGGATTAGACGTAGCAGGTAAGCTCATTGAGTTTATTGAAAAGACAGCTAAGTCTGGTTCAACAAAAACCAAAGGACAAGGTTAATTAACGCGATTGGAACAGTTATGAACGAATTGATTATTGGTGAACACACAATTATGCCTGGCGAAACAAAGAAAATTGATTTGCCAGTAGCTAAATTGTACACCGATGCTGATGTGCACTTACCGGTACATATTATTCGCGGTAAAAAAGCAGGCCCTACAATGTTCATCAGTGCCGCGGTGCATGGTGATGAACTTAACGGCATTGAAATCATCAGACGCCTTATCAATTTAAAAGGCTTTAAAATTTCAGCAGGCACCTTAATTGCTGTGCCTATGGTGAATGTATACGGGGTGATCAACCAAAGCCGCTACATGCCTGATAGACGCGATCTTAACCGCAGCTTTCCAGGTTCGGCGAAAGGCTCTTTGGCAGCACGTGTCGCTAATATTTTCTTAAAAGAAATTGTTAGCCACTGTGACTATGGTATTGATTTGCATACAGGTGCTATTCACCGTTCAAACTTGCCACAAATTAGGGCGCAACTAGCGGATGAAGAAACCTTAACACTTGCTAACGCATTCGGTGCACCTGTAATTTTAAATTCGGAAATAATCGATGGTTCATTGCGTGATGCTGCGGTTGATAACGGTACCAAGGTGTTGTTATACGAAGCGGGAGAAGCACTGCGATTTGATGAGTTTTCAATTCGCGCCGGCATTAAAGGCATCGTTAATGTACTGCGCCATTTGAAAATGACTCCAAAAGGCAGAGCACGCAAAAAAACGGTTAACCAATTTGTTGCCAATAACAGTGGTTGGGTACGCGCAACCAGCAGTGGCATTGTCACCCATTTATTTAACTTGGGTGACCAAGTTAAAAAAGGCCAAGTGCTTGCTGAGATCGGTAGCCCCTATGGCGAGATTCTAACGGAAGTGCTGGCAAACAAAAGTGGCGTCATCATAGGTAAACAAAATATACCCTTGGTGCAAGAAGGCGAAGCCATGTACCACATTGCTTACTTTAAAGAAGATGATGAAGAGATTGCCGAACATATTGGCAGTGTTGAAGAAGAACTTGTGAACCATATTGTAAACAGTGAAGGATTGCTATGAATAACAGAATAATTATCGGCCATGTAGAAAATATTGATCTACCCGATTTAGGCATTACGCAAATGACAGTGCGCGTAGATACAGGCGCACAAACGTCATCGTTGCATGTTGATAATATTCAACGAACTAAATTGGATAAAAAGCCAGCGGTATCGTTTGATATTCACCCTGAAATTCATAACGTAGACAAAACCGTACGCTGTACCGCTATTTTGCATGATATTCGCAAAGTAAAGTCATCGAATGGCATGACCGAACAGCGCTATGTAATTAAAACGCCTGCGATACTTGGCGAACATAAATGGAATATTGAAATAACATTGACCGATCGCTCAGATATGACCTATCTAATGTTATTAGGTCGACAAGCGATGGGCGATCACTTTTTCATTGATCCTGCAAACGGCTTTGTCGCCTCGCAAAGTTAACAGTAATGCAGTTAGACGTATGCGCCTGTGGCGCTGCGTGCTAGCTGCAAGCAACACGGATTGTAAATTTTCCTGTGCATACTGATTGCTGTAAAATAGCAAAAAACTCCCCCTAACAAGGACTTATTAATGTTAGAACAAGTTAAATATTGGCTCAATTTCCCACTATTTAAATTTAATGAACGTGTTGTCACGCTGATTGAAGTGCTCGCCGTTCCGCTTTGGTTAATCGCCAGTGTTTGGCTTTCCCACTTCATTATAAAAATGATTGGTAAACGCCTTACTAAGAAAAATAAAGATCCTAATATTATTCACTTAGTACAGCGTATTTTGTATGTGGTGGCGCTCGCGATTATTTTTATGACAACCCTTTCGATGATCAATGTACCGATCACTGCATTTGCGTTTTTATCAGGTGCAATCGCGATTGGTTTTGGTTTTGGGGCACAAAACATTATCAATAACTTTATTAGTGGTTGGATTTTAATGGGCGAAAAGCCAATCCGCATTGGTGATTTTTTAGAAGTTGAAGGCGTAAAGGGTGTGGTTGAAGAAATTAATACCCGCTCAACACGTATTCGCCGTGTTGATGGCGTTCACATGCTGATCCCTAATAGCAAGCTATTAGAAAACACAGTGACCAACTGGACCTTACGCGACAAATTAGTGCGTGGCACCGTAGCTGTGGGTGTTGCCTATGGCACTGATTGTCAAAGTGTAAAACGTATTATGTTAGAAGTCGCGAATGCGCAACCAGAAACACTAAACGAAGATGGCCGTGCACCGTTAGTTTTTTTCCAAGACTTTGGCGATAACTCGCTGCTTTTTGAAGTGTACTTTTGGATTAACTCGCAAGTTGAAGGTGGCTTACGATTAGTTGCCAGCAATATTCGATTTGAATTAGACGAAGCGTTTAAAGCAGCAGATATTACGATTGCATTCCCGCAGCGTGATATTCATCTTGATGGCACGCTTAATATTGTTAATACGACTAACAAAACTAACAGCTAACTTAGGAAATAACCATGAAGCATGATTTTATAATTGAAGGTTGGCAACTCAATCATAACGACAGACCTAATGCTGTTACCTCAGAACAGCAACTAGCAGAGCAAAATTATTGGGTGCACTGTGATCGCTCATCGGCTGAATTTGAGCATTGGTTAGAGTCCCTTGGTTTTGATGAATCAATTATTGAATCACTGCTTGCCACCGATACAAGACCGCGTTTTCAGCAAATTGATAAGAACAGCTTTTTCCTTATTTTAAGAGGTGTAAACCTAAATGCCGGAAAAGAGCCAGACGATATGTTAACTGTGCGTTTGCTTTACACGCCAGAGCGTGTTGTTACGTGTAGCATTCAGCGCTTACGTGCAATTGAAGCAGTGGCATCTCAGTTAAAGAAGAATAAAGGACCCGATACCCTTGAATCTTTGGTAATTGAGCTATTAAGTCAACTAAATGCCAAAATTGAATCTGTAATTGAGCCAATTGAGCAATTTATTAACGCACAAGATAACGATGCGTTTAGCTCAGACGCCATTGCTGAAATAAGTGTTAAGCACCGTAAATTACTGCGTTTAAATCGCTTTTTAAAGCCGCAATTGTATGCGCTATCGGCATTGAGTAAAAACAATGTGGCAGCATTTAATGACTATCATGTAGAGCTTGCGACCGAGCTTGATACCTTGTCTCGTATTGTCGACACCATTGATTTCTACATTGCGCAAATCGACGTAATAAACAATCGTATTGCACAAATTAACAGTGAAGTGATGAACCGCAATACCTACATGCTGTCGATTATCGCGGGTATTTTCTTACCACTTGGTTTTTTAACCGGGTTATTCGGTATTAATGTGGGCGGCATGCCTGGTGTTGATAACCCCCATGCCTTTTATTGGTTTTGCGGTGTGTTAACAGGCATAGGTGTTGTTGCATTAGTGATGTTTCGCCGTTGGAAATTCCTATAGCTAATACGCTTAGCTATTTGCGAGTAAATTACAAAGCTCATCTGTCAGCGCCGAATGTGGCGCTGATTTTTTATAGGTTAAATAAACTGGTCGCTTTAACTGCATGGCGCTGTCTATATTGAATAAACGCCCTTCTAATATATAGGGTTTGACTAGATCACTCGGTAAATACGCAAAACCACCATTGGCCAACATCAAATCTAACGCTATGGTTGCTGCTGAGGTGCGATGACTCGGTTGCACTTTATGCTGAGCAGCATGCTCTTTGGCAAACGTAATGCCCCAATCAACATAAATATAATTGTCGCATGTTTCACTGAATTCAGCACAACTGCCAACCAGCGAAATATCAAAATCACCAACATGAGTATTAATAAAATCACTGTCTTTAATGGGGTCAGTTAAAAAAGCAAGTTGCAAACTTTTATCATCAAGTTTACGTTGGATTGCCTCTCGCACTGAAATTTCCGTACCGACCACAACCGAGTCAAATACCGTGTTCATTTCATTTATGCGAGAGCACAAATATGCATCCCATACATTGGGGGTTGCTGCGATATTAAATACCGTTTTTTGCTCACTGGCTAAGCCCACCATAGCTTTTGATTGTGCGATTTGCTCAATCACTAGATGAGCATAAGGCAGTAACGCATTACCCGCAGGCGTTAAGCTTAGATTATTTTTATCGCGAATAAATAACGGCGTGGCATAAAATTCTTCAAGTTGTTTTATGCGTGCACTCACCGCAGCTTGGGTAATGTATAACTGCTCAGATGCTTTGCCAAAATGCCTGTTTTCCGCAACCGCGATAAACGTCTTAAAAACCTTAATATCCATACTTTCACCTAGTAAACCAATTCGCACTAACACTTAATCTATTAGAGAGATAAAACCCGCAGCCACTTGATTTAAAATTTAAATTAAAAACAAATAGATAATAAAATAAAAGTCGTTACATCAACGATATTTTATTGCCACAAAACAGCGTTATTAATTAAGCAAATTAGTATTAAAACCGCAGCCAATAATTTAAAGATTTTTTGTTATATCGACAATAATTATTTGCTTTTCATTTCGCTTAACAAGCCCTAAATTTAGCGCAGAAGTTAACCCAGAGGACTGGCAATGAAACTCACTAAAATGGTCGCGCTCGGTTTGATTGTATCACTTAGCTCGACGTTTGTTATCGCTGAAAATAGCACAAAGGCACCGCCTTCAATTGCGTTAAATTACTTGGAATATTGCCAAGATATTCTAGCGGAAAATGACGGCGAGCATGAGACCAACTTATTGAACTGTGTGAATACCGAGCTTGAAGGGTCAGGATTTGACACATTCGCCACATACAGTGAATTACTCGCGTATGTGGGTTTAGGTGAAGACTAATGGAAACGGCAATCCGACAAGGCAAAATACCGTTTTATGCCAGCGACACATTTCCTTATGGTTTGTCACGCAGCGGCTATTTCAGCATTGGCGAATCAGAAGAGCTGATTAAATACGGTGATACCTTATATGGCCTGCATAACGGCTTGTTATCGCCAGAAAATGCCGAAGAGGCGATGTTTGTCGCAGAATTAAACAGCGATGAAACCGCCACCCTTGACGCTGTAAAGTTATGGAAAAAATTTCTATTGGCGATTACAAAAAGCAATAGCTTTAACAGTTTATCACCAAGTAAAAAAGCGGCTTTTTAGCCGGTATTATCAACCTTAATCGTTGTTAACAAACACGAAGCAATGAGATAGAAGGTAGTAAAAAATGGATATTGACGTATCTGATTTTGACTATGATGATGAGTTGGAAGTTAAATATCAAATCTCCTACACATCGGGTAAACCAGCGCCAATGAAAGTGCACCGTAAAAAACGGTTATCACCTTGGCAGCGTATAGAATTATTAAAAGACGAAGCTAGGCTCAACAAGCAAATTGCCGATAGCCACTTTGATTATTACGATTAAATTGAATTAGCAATACGTTCTAGGTAATTAACAACTAACCTCCAAGACTGACGTTTTATCAGTAGAGCGTCACCTTGGCGGTTATTTACCGTTTATTTCTGACCCATCAGCAAACACTTTAATTAATCGTGCTTACGTTTATTTTTATACATCGCGGTGTCGGCAGCTTTAATAAGCTCAGCAACGGTGTAGCCATCTTGCTCATACAAGGCAAAACCAATACTCGCAGAAAGTGCGACCTTTTGTGCCTGACCATCAACGTCAGTAATATAAAACTCATCACAAATGGCATTGAGTTGCTGTTGACTTGCTTGCTCAGCATCAGCAGTGCTTTTAACGTGCGGCAGCAAAGTAACAAATTCATCGCCACCGAAACGCGCAACAAAATCTGTGGAGCGACTAAATAGCGTTAAGCGATTAGCGACATGCTGCAACAACTGGTCGCCCGCATCATGGCCAAACTCATCATTAATGGGTTTAAAGTTATCCAGATCGATAAATAAAATGGCAAACATTTCACCGTAACGCTGTGCGTGTTCAACCAGCTCTTCAAGTTTTAAATCCAGTGCTTTACGGCTATATAATTTGGTTAGCGCATCACGATTTGCTGAATTTTCAAGTATTTGTAAAAGGTGATGACGTTCTTTAGAAAAGCGAATTACGCGCTGCAATAGCGACGATGTAAGCTCTGATTTAGGCACATAATCTTGCGCCCCAAGTTGAATCAGACGGTCGCCCATGGCTTCATCGGCCACTCCAGTCACCACTACAATGGGCACAGCTTGGGCGCTGTGTTTTACCGTTAACATGGTATTAAAACCATCACTGTCCGTGACGTTCAAATCCATAATAATTAGGTCTGGCTTAAAGTTTTCGAGCGCTTGAACCAGTTTCGTCAGTGAATCAAAAGTCATAATTGAGTGACTAATAATTTTATCACTCTTTAATGCATTCCTAATCAGGTAAGCATCATCGCTATCATCTTCAAGCAAGTAAATCAGATGATTAGATTTATACTTTTGTTGATCATTCATGTTTTATTGATCCTTTGCCAGTAATTCAACAGCGAGCTTAAGAATTCAATGGTTTCATTTAAGCCTTGTGGCTTTCGAACGTAGGAATTAGCGCCATACTGATACGACAATTCAATATCATGAGGGCTATTTGAATTAGAATATATCACGACCGGTAAATTAGTCGCGTGTTTATTTTGTTTAATTAACTTTAGTACGTCAAAGCCGCCGCATTGCGGCATATTCAAATCGAGTAACACTAAGCTGTTTGTATTTGCAAAAGCGTCAATGGATGCAACAAACTCTCTACCATCATCAAAATGCGTAAGTGTTTTGTCATCATCGACCTTTTTTAGCGCCTGACGCATGATGTAAGCCTCATCGGGATCATCATCAATTAAAATTAAATTCAGCATTACTACACTTCTCTCGGCAAATTAATAATAAACTGGGTACCCATTCCCTCAATGCTCTCACAGCGAATTTGCGCGTTATGCACTTTGATTATTTGCGCAACAATCGCAAGACCAATACCACTGCCCTCATATTGTTCTCGCGTATGCAGCCGTTTAAACGGTTCAAAAATGCGCTTCGCGTGGCTTGGATCAAGGCCAATGCCTTTATCTTCAATAATAATTTCAACTGACGATTCACTCTCTGTTAGCCGAATATTAATTTCAGGTATGTTATCTGGCTTCGTAAACTTAATTGCATTAGCGATTAAGTTTTGCAGTACCTGTTCAAATAATCCCACGTCTGCGGTAATTAATTGCTCTGGGTTGTCACACTCAATTTCTGCTTTGGTTCGAAAAATACTCAGCTCAAGGTTTTCGAGCACCGGTGTTAACACCGTATTAAATGACACGGTTTCAAACGACAAAGCGTTAGTGTTAATGCGCGACAGTTTGAGCAAATCTTCAATCATTTTACTTAACCGTTTAGCAGCTAACTGCAATCGCTCAAGTTCAAATTCACTATCTGGGTCCGATTTGAATTGACCTTGTAATCGCTGATAAATCGACTCGCTAAATGCTGATATTTTTCTCAGCGGCTCTTGTAAATCGTGTGATGCAATAAAGGCAAACTGCTCTAAATATTCGTTTGATGCTTTTAATTTACCTAAGAACTCATTTTTGTCGCTTACATCAACAAATGTGCCTAGCATACGTTTTGGTTTACCAAACTCATCTCGCTCCAATACAGAATCAACCGAATAGCACCATACCCAATGACCATTTTTATGGCGAAAACGGTATTCTAAAAAGTACTTTTCATTGCTGGTTGATTGGGCAATCAGTTCCATATGCTCAATCATGCTCGCACGATCGTCTGGGTGAAACTTTTCCATCAAATCAATATCATTTGCAAAATCATCTAACTCGTAGCCGAGTAACTCTGTGTAGGTTTTATTAATTCGCTCATTTTGCAGCGTGTCTAAATTAAAAATATAAAAACCACATACGGAACTATCTAACAGACTCTCTAAAAAGTTATGACTGTCAGCGAGCTGACGCTGTGCTTCTTTTTCCGAAGTAATATCTACCGCACTACCAATAAGATATGTACTGCGTTTTTCCCCAAGTTTTTTCACCGGATAAAGCGAGGTTTTAAACCAGCGCGCATCACCCTCAAATGGAATATGTTCGACATATTCGAGCGGCGCGTTTTGCTCAACGCAGGTTAAATATTTTGCATGTAAATGTTGCTTAACTTCATCAGGAAAAAACGTGATTTCAGATAAGCGTTTATTTAAGATCTGCTGCTGCGTAATGCCCGTCCATTTAAGTGCGGTATTATTATACGTAGTGAATTTGAAGTCGTTATCTATATGCTCAACCACCCAAATGCCATGATTTGTGCCCATGTATAAGGCGTCTAAGAATTGTGTGCGCTCATCAAGTAAACGCTGTGCTTTTTTATGCTCGTCGATATTTCTAAGCGCACCCGACATGGTTATGGGATTGCCAGTGCTATCACAAATTGAATCCCCGCGCGTTAAAAACCAACTGTATTCACCTTTAGCATCGCGACCTAGATATTCAACTTCATAGCGTTCTTTTTTTTCTAAGTGCGCATCTACAGCGTTTTGAACTATTTCTTGAAAATCAGGGTGAACGTGATTAAACCAAGTTTCATAATTCGCCTCTTGGTTTTCAGGCACACCGATTAACTCAAATAGTTTTGGCGACCACACTTGCTTGCCGGTTTGAATATTCCAATCCCAAATACCATCATTAGTGGCTGAGGTCGCTCGCGCAAAAAGCGCATTTGACTCAACTAATTGTTGTTTTAATGCCGCCACTTCTTTTAAATCTTTTAAAGTAATGAGCAGCTGCACTTCACCTGCGTACTCTTTTTTGGTCAGGATAATTTCAACAATTTGGTTTTTCTTGTCCGTTTTGATTTGGCCGACAAAGCTAGCATTTTTGTTAAGCTCAAGGGTTTTTCCACTCGATTGGATAATGGTTTCAAATTCTTGGCTATTTGCTTTTAAATAAGTACTGAGCTTGCCATTTATATCGCCAAACTCTGATTTAAAATACTCATTTGCAAACACCACATCACCCTGCTCATTTGCCAATAAAAAATTAAGCGGCAGCGAATCCAACATCCATTTCGTTTGAATATGACCTTCGAGTAAACTCGTTAATTTTTTATTTTCTTGGCGGGAATAACCATACTCCGACTTAATGCCTTCGTATTGCGAAATAGTGGGTACTTTAAGTAGTTCAGGTAACAGTTTGTACAGATAAAACGCAGTAGTCATCGACACCACCGCCGTCACCGCTTTTGCCATGCCATGATAGCCATACACCCCTTGCCAGATAGTCCAAATGCCAAATAAATGAGTGATACCGCAAAATAAAATAAATAATGAGAACAGTAAAAACACATTGTTATAGCCAATATCATTGCGCTTTTTCATAAAGATAACGAGTGCAACGGGAATTGAAAAATAGGCGGTCGCTATTAGTAAATCAGAAACTACATGGGTCCATAAAATATGAGGTTGCCATAAATAACAGTGACCATGAGGCATGTAATCACCGCGAAAAAACTGCTCTGTCATCGTGCTCAACGGAAATCCCTTACATTTGCAGTAGGTTTACATTTGAGTATGGCAGATAGCCTTACAAATACAATTTGAAGACGGGTTTTTATACATTAAATCAAGGGTTAAATTAACTGTAAAGCGAAGCGAAAATGTTGTTATAAACGCTTATTCCTTATCAAAACTATCTACGATAATCGCGCCCATTGACGCTGGCATTGAAATCACCACAATGCGTTTGAGAGCAACAAGGGGTTCTGTAAGAAGTGGCAGTTTATTAATGCTTAAAAGTACTAGCGCCACAATAAAAAACGTAATGACATAAGCAAAGATAATACGCGACACAAACAGTAAACGTCGCGTACGGATATTGCGTTGAAATACGCTCTCAAACGTATATAAACTTAAAAATAGAAACGATAAACTCAAAAGCAACAATAAATTGGTAAACGGTAATGTTTGTGCAAGCTGCCACGCTTCTTCTGAAAATGAAATCGGCACTGCAAGTGCAAATGCCCCGACACAAATCTGAATAATATCTTCAAAATTAAAACTGCTTTTCATCATAATTTTATTGCTGCTGTTTAATGGTGATTCTAAACGCTAAAGTGCAAAGTAAATAACTCATATACAGATAGCAAGAGAAACCTGTCTGCTGTAAACGTAATTTGTGTTTTTTAATGAGCAATTGCAATGTTATTTTCAGCCATCTGTTTAAAGCTATGTTTTGCACGTGGCATTTTTGATACCATCACCCAATAATTTAAATTTCCCGTTCAAAACGCGAGTTACTACTTTAGCCATGGAAAAATACGAAGAACTGTTAGTGTCAATCCGTAAAGTGATTCGAGCTATTGATTTACACTCTAAACAACTTAATAAATCGTCTGGATTAACCGGGCCGCAGCTGCTTATTATGCAAGAAATTGCCCGCGTGAAAGGTATTACCGCGAGTGCTGTTGCAAAAGAGATTAACCTAAGTGCCGCCACTGTAACGAATATCTTAGACCGTTTAGAATCCCGTGATTTAATTGAGCGTGTGCGCAGCAGTGAAGATAAACGTCGCGTTAGTTTGTTTTTAACCAACAAAGGCAAAACATCATTAATTGATGCACCGCAACCACTGCAAGAACACTTTATTCAAAATTTCTGTGCACTTGAGCAATGGGAACAAAGCCTGCTGCTTTCTTCAATGCAACGTATTGCTAGCATGATGGATGCAACTGACCTTGATGCAGCACCAGTACTTGAAATTGCCCCAATGACAGTAAGTTCTGAAGGCGAAAATAAAAATTAACTTAATTTGTAGCCAAATGCATCGATCACTTGGCTACGCAAATCCTCTTTTAAACATTCATTATTGCTATCTGAAAGCAAAAACACACTCTCTAAACTTTCGCCTAATGTAGTCACCTTTGCTGAATGAATAGACAAGGTTAAGTTGCGAAACACCGAACAAATTTTATCAACGTAAGTCGGGTTATTAAGCGTCGTGACTTTGAGCAGTGTTCTGTCGCGTTTTGGTGTTGGTATAAACTCCACCATAGGCTCTGAATCAAAGCTCTTAATTTTTTTAGCACCGGTAATTTACAGTTTTTATGACCAGATTCAATAACACGTTCGATTTGGCTAATAACCCGTTTAATGCGGTAGCTTTCACTCAACTGTTCATCGTTTACATCAAGCACTCGAAAAACTTCAAGCACGTTGCCGTCTTTAGTTTCTAACAGCTCTGCATCTTTAACGCTCACTTTCGCTTGAGTAAGCGTGTTAAAAATATCAACAAACAGTTTTTGCCTATTGGGTGTATACACCACCAAGGTTGAACACCCAATTTGGTCACTTTGCGTTAAAAATACCAAAGGAAATTGACTGGCATTAACAACTTTAGCAGTAATTTCAGAGAGCTCTTTGGCACTGGTAAATGTGAAAAAACTATTAGGCAAGGTTGACCAAAACTGAGTGACATCCTCAAGTGCAACATCACTGTTAGATAGAATAGTTTGTGCCTGCGCTTTATTTTCGCGGATCACTGTTCGCTGCTCGAAAATACTTTGCCCATCGGTTTTGAATGCTTCACGACTTGCTAAGTAAAGTTGTTCTAATATGGCGGCTTGCCAGTCGTTCCAAGCATCCTCATTAGTCGCCATAATATCTGCTACCGTAAGCGTATACAGGGCATTTAAGCGCTCTAACGATTTAACCTGTTTGTTTAAACTGCGAATTGTGCGCGGGTCGTAAATATCTAAAGTGCGACTGGTGTTAATTAGCAACTCTTGGTTTTCAATCAACCACTCAATCAACTCCACCGACGCATTTTTTAAATTGTGGAATGCGGCAAACTCTTTCGCCAAAATCGCGCTGGTGCTATGACTTTCACTGTCCTGTGAACCGGCTAAATGATGACAAAACGCAGCAAGCGATAACGCTAATTTATTTTGCACACGGCCATAAGCAATATGATAGGTTTCATGATCACCTTGATGATTTGCAAAGTCAGAAATATACGACACCGTTTTATACACATGTTCGTCAACCGTGTAGGCATTATGAATATCAAATTGCATACGTCCTTCGGTTTGCGCCCATTGCGTCGCATACATTTCTAAAACCCCGTAACGGTGCATTAAACCCAGCACTTTTTTCAGGGTTTTAGGTTGTTCAAACAGGCGAATAAATTCTTCGCGGCAACTTTGATAATCTTGTAACTCACCTAATAAACGGTGCCTTACTTTTCGCAGCAACTTTAAAGTATTTGACGATACCCCTTTGGCTTTAGGGTGATTTGCCAATAAGCCAAATAACTTGATCACTTGAGACTTATCAATAAACACACTTGATGAGTTTACGTCGACTAAGCCATCAACAATGGCAAAATTTTCGTTAACTTGCAGTACTTCTTTTTCGCTATAGCGCGAAATACATAGGCTCACATTCTCACAGAGAATTTGATTAAGCTCTTGCAAGCGGGTCATGGCACGAAATAGTTGCCGCATCATGCGTTCGATTGCTTGCTGTGCGCTGTCTCCACGACCAAACTTTAGAAATTCCGCAACATCAGCTTGGTATTCGAATAATAATAATTCTTGCGGGCGATTAGCCACACAGTGCAGCGCCCAGCGAATACGGCAAATAAAGTCGTGGGCTTCAATTAGCTCAAACTGTTCATCTTCTTGCAGCAGTTCGCCATGCTCAAATAAACCAGCATTTGATAACTTTAAATGTTTGCGCGCAACCCAGATAATGGTTTGAAAGTCACGTAACCCACCAGGGTTAGTTTTTATGTTTGGTTCAAGGTAGAGTGCGGTATTGAGTGCCTTTTCATGGCGGGCTTGTTGCTCTGCGAGTTTTGCCTGAAAAAAGTCAAAATCGCTGAGTGTGGTTTCATCGTACAAAAAGTTTAGTAACGACTCTGCATGCTGCTTATTGCCATATAAACAGCGAATATCAAGTAAATTAGTCGCTATGGTAATATCTTCGGTGGCGAAACGTTTAGCTTCTGCTAAATTGCGAACGGAATGGCCAATATCCAATCCTAGATCCCAAAGCCCAGTAACAAACTGCCTAACTTTATCTTCGGGAAATTCACTCGCATCATCTGGCGTGATAATCGCAATATCAATATCGGAATAAGGGTGTAATGTTGCACGGCCATAACCGCCAACGGCATTGAGTGAGCAAGACGAATTAACTAAGCCACATTCACGCCACATATCAATTAGCATTTTATCCAATTCATCTGCACGTTCTTGTAACAACGAACTGATAGAGCTAGAAAAAAAACGCTCATTTTGCGAACTGGTTAGTTTATCTAATTGATCTTTGTATATCGTTCTCATTCCTTGCTTCCTCTCAGATTAATTACGTTTAATTAAACTGATATCAAAGCTTTTGAGACCACACATTCATTGACACCAACTTGTTATTGACTAAGTTATTATTGATTAGTCTGCCACCATACTCAAAACCTAATCGCGCAAATACCTTATTTATGGCAAAAGACGACGCGCGACAAACCGAATAAATAAACTGTACATCGTTATTTTTTAGGTATTTGCTCGCTTCAAAAATAAGCGCTGAGGCAATACCTTCATTGCGAAATTGGCTTAATACAACGGTATCGTAAAGCCTTGCATTTGGTGCATCTTTCTCATATTCAATACGCACACAGGCAACAATCGCATTCATGTATTCAACACAAAAATAGTCAACGCCGCTGTCAATACTGTTTTTAATGTAGTTTTCATCACCGATTGGTGAGCCATAACTAGAAAATGCTAACTGATAAAGTTTAGATAACGCACGCACATCACTTTGATTACACTTGCGAAACAACACTGGCTGAGCAAACGAACCGGGCTCCCACGAATCAACATTTTGTACTTCGTTGATAATACCGTCGCTTAAATCCATGTGATCGCACGAAGCGCGCTCTTCGTCGAAAAATCGAGAAATAAAAATAGCGTCTTGCAAACCAAAATAACCAGGCACAGTCGCCTCAATTTGGTATCCGCGTTTTAGAAATGGCAATACTTGTGCGTCTTTTACTTTGGCGATTATCTTGCTGTAACCGCCTTCTTTAGCAAAGCTTTCTACTTCATTATGAAAGGTGTTTGGTACTTCAATTGTTGCATCGGTAATGTAAACACGGTCATTTAATTTTCCGAAACGGATAGTGTTACCTGTTAGGGTAGTTTCACTATCAAATTGCGTCGCTTGCATGATTTATATCCTTGCTGTTAATTCGTATAAAAATATTATTCAATCTGTGCTTTATTAAAATTTATTCTAAAAGACACTGTATATTTAGAGTTGATAGCAATATAAATATCGTTTCATAGGCGGGGCTGACTCAATAAAATCAAGTTATTAGAACGATTAATTGTTCTATACAAAACAAACCACTTCAAAAATAATTAGAATTCTAATCAATATAACATTAGTTAGAGCACTAATCAATTAACTGGGCATTTATCAAACAGCAGATCACAGCCATGCACGATAAGGCGCATGCCAAATCGTGCTTTAGTAAAGATAAAATGAGTAAAAGTGAAAAACGGGAGTGAAGTTGGCAGTTAACTAAACAAGTGGGTTTGCAAGATATAAATCCATAGCGGAATAGTTACAACACTCAGTAATGTGCTGAGTACCACGGTTCCCGCAACTAGGCTTTGCCCACTGTTTTGCTGACAAGCAACAATGTATGCATTTACACCAGTTGGGCATGCTGTCAGCACAACCAAAATTAACGTTATTTCATCACTTAAATGAAAACCCAAACGCGCCACTAACAATACCGCCAAAGGCAATACAATCAGTTTAATAATCGTAGCACTAATAATTTGCTGATAATTACCAGCAAAGCGGTATTGATACAGGTTGGCACCCAAAATAAATAGCGCAAGCGCTAATGCGCCTTGGGTAATTAAATGTAAGGTACTTGCGATAAAACCAGGTACATCAATACCCAACATATTCACCATTAACCCACTGTAGATCCCGATTAGTAATGGATTTTTTAGCAATCCTTTACAAAAGCGCGTCAATTGAAACGAATTACCCGTCGCAAAACTCGAAAAAATACTGGTCGCACCAAATAAAACAGCACTATGAAAGCTGATGATTAAAAACACCAGCGCCGCAACAGAGGGCGACAACACACTGATTAGCACTGGCAAACCAACAATAATGGTATTTGAATACGTACTGCCTAGCGCAAATACAGCGCCACCAGCAGACTGCATCTTGAAAAGTCGCGGTGCAAGCAAAGTCGTTATTATAAAGGTCGATATAACAACGGCATAAAACGTTAAAAACACTGAATACGAAACAATACCCGATAAATCGGCTTGCGCGATATTAATAAATAGAAATAAAGGAAACAGTAAACTAAAGGTAATTTTACTAAGATCACCAATGGTTTGGGCAGACACATAATGGCTGCGAAGCGCAACATAACCAAGCAAGGCCACTATGACTAACGGAAAAAGAGACGAAAACATGGATTGAGTCATGCGATAAAAAGTGTCGAGACTGTAATCAATTACGTGCAAAACAGCAACCGTTTGGCGCGCCCTAGCTGTGCAAATTTTACACAATCAACAGAGCGCACTATAGTTAAAGCATGCAGGATTTTTGCAGGACCTCATTATGCTTGAACGCAGACATCATACACCTAGCTTTAATGAGCACATGGGTTTGCTGAGTGATGAACAGCGGATCGCTATGTATGATCTCTATAACTTTGGCTATGATTTGGCGTTTGTACGTACCACAGCGCAAGGCAAACTTGCGGTACTAACCCAAGGCGAAAGCGTTGCAACAATTGACCAGTTTGGCGATGTTGCTGTTAATCCAGAGATCAATATCAGATAAAAAAGGCGCGACCAAGTAACTTGGTCGCGCCTTTTTCTTACCTAATGCTTCTAACGTACTGCAAGTAACTGTTCAGAGGGTTTAACACGTACTTTTGCACCTTCTTTTAGCATTTCACTGCCGCGTATTGCCACTTTTTCACCTAGCGCAAGTTCACCTTTCACTTCAATAAAGTCATTGAAACCGCTGCCGGGGACTACCGTCACTTGTTTTACGGTTAAGTCATCGGTTACCACATTCACGTATACTTTATCTTGGCGTAAAATTAACGCATCGCGATGAACCGTTAACGCATTATGCTTAGCGCTACTTGCAAGGCTTACTCGTACCGCACTGCCAATCGGTAAAGATTGCTCAGTTAACGACGCGCGTACTTCCATCGTACGGCTTAACTCGTCCCCTACAGGTACCAAAGCACGTAGTGTTGAACTAAAACGCATATCTTTATTGGCAATTAATACACTATCACCCACTTTATTAAATTGCGTATGGGATAGCGGTGCATTTGCACGTACTTCCAAGTCATCTAAACTCACTAACCGTACTGCAGGTGAGTTTGTTTGGCTAAATTCACCCACTTGCTTGTAGCGCTCAACAATGGTGCCATCAAAGGGTGCGATTAACTTTGTTTTATCAAGTTGCAATACAATGCGCTGTAAACTGATCTTTGCCTGTTCAAGCTCTTGCATTGCCATCATTAACTCCGCTTCTTTTGCTTCAAGAGCATCTAACGAGGCGTTTTTTCCCAATTTTTCAATACGCGTAAGTTGGCGTTCAAGCAAGCTAACACGGGTGCTAAAGCTTTTTATGCTGGCACTGGCTTGTTGTTTTTCTAGCTGTAAAAATGCATCGTCCAACAGTAAAATCGTATCGCCTTTTTTAAAGCGCTCACCAACTTCTGCAATGCGCTTTACAACGCCCGAAACTTCAGTGGTTAAACGCGAATCAAAACGACTGACCACAGTACCTGGCACCCACATTTGTTCAGCGATTTCAGCTTGCTCTACATCACTTAGAGCAACCAAAGGATCTGGGCGTTCATTGGCTGTTGCAAAACAACTAAGTAATGTCAGCACAGCACATATAATTGTCGAAATAACGTATCTCATAACTAATTCCCTTCCAGTTGCGTTTGAGTAGAAGTAACAGGGGTTGGTTGAACACTTTTACGCGTTGAAAATTGTTTTAGTAATGCCGGGAGCAGTACTAAAGTAAATAAGGTTGAAAACACCATACCGCCAACAATAACCGCAGCAAGACCGCGATAAATAATACTGCCTTCACCTGGCATAATCAGTAGCGGCAACATGCCAAAAATACTGGTTAATGTACTCATAAAAATAGGGCGTAAGCGCAGTTTTAGTGCCTGCTCTACAGCCATTTCGCGGCTTAACCCTTCACGCTCACCTTGGCGAGTTTGGTCGACTAATAAAATCGCATTATTTACAACCAATCCAAGTAAAATAATAAAGCCAATCATGGTTAATAAATCGAGCGGCTGAAATTGAATAAGGTTCATTAACTGCAATGCCACAACACCACCAACGGTTGCTAGTGGAATGGATAGCGTTACCATTAAGCTGTCTTTTAACGATTTAAAAAGACCGGCCATCAGAATAAAAAGTAGCCCTAGCGCCAAAATAAAATTTTGCCCCATGGTTTTAATCGATTGCTTTAAGCTGTCGGCACTGCCACCATAATTAATCGAACCATCGGCAGGCATAAGCGCTTGAATTTGTGGTTCAATCTCAGTTTCAATGATAGCCATTGCTTGCTGTAACGACATACCCTCAGGTGGGTTCACATTAACTGTAATAGTTCTACGACGGTCAATTCGCTGAATACGTGATGGGCCAACCGTTCGCGTAACATCAACTAACTCACCTAACTGCACTACAGTGCCACTTGGTGTAGTAATCGGCATTGCCGATAACTCTTCAGGGTTTTGCCAACCTTCAGCTTTGAAAATCATATCAAGACGTTTATTACCATCGAAATATTCGCCAACATATAGGCCTGTGCCCATTGCTCGGGTAAGTTGTGCTAAATCACGGCGATTAAAGCCAACTTCCATCATGCGACGGTCATTTGGCAATAAGCGAAGTTCTGGCTCTGCATCTTGAGTGCCGGGATTGATATTAATGTTACTGTCTTCAAAACGCGCTTGTAAGATTTCACGTGTTTTATCGGCCACATCAGCCATAGCGCGCGTGTCGCGGCTTTGTAAATGAATTTGAATACTGCGGCCTGAGCCTAGGCCGCCAAATAAATTACCTTGCTGTGAGAACACCCGGGTATCAGGTAAATCAACCAAAATCTCTTCACGCATTACGCGTTCAAGTTCTTTCACTTGTGATTGATCTTTAGCGCGCACGCCTAAGTTTGCGTTGCCAGGAAATGATAAAATATAGTAATTTTTAAGCGCTGGTTGTTTCGTGCCATCCATATAGGGCTGTAAACGCTCAACCAAAGGCTTAATATACTCGCGCTCAACAAATTCTTGGTTTGAGCCCGTTGGTAAACGCACAAATGCATCGACTGCGTCACGTTTTACTGGCGGTAAGTAGTCAAGCGGGGGTAACAACCACACAGTCAACGCAACTGGCGCCGCCATCAAGGTGAAAATCACCGCAAGGCGTTTTTTACCTGAGTTAGTCAACAGCATAATTTTGCGTGTGATAGTTTGCCAAAGGCCTTCTAATCTATCTTCTTCAACTGTTTGGTTTAGCCACATTTTCGCAGCCACAGGTAAAATAGTCAGTGCCACCAGTAAGGAGATAAATACTGCAATGGCGATGGTCAGCGCTAAGTCCGCAAAAAATTGCCCTGCCACATCGCGTAAAAATATCACCGGAATAAAAATCGCAATGGTCGTGGCAGTAGAGGCCATCAACGCCCCCGACACCAACTGTGTGCCTTTCGCAGCTGCTTTATCAGCACGCAAGCCCTGGGTTTTCAGCCTAACAATATTTTCAAGCACCACGATTGCCGCATCAAGCACCATGCCTGTGGCAAATGCCAATCCAGCAAGTGAAATCACGTTAAGCGAACGGCCTGTGATATTCAACACAATAAAGGTGGTCATAATTGAAATAGGTATCGCCATTGCCACAATTAAGGTCGCGCGGCGCTGGCGTAAGAACCACCAAAGTACACCTACAGCAAGCAGGATCCCAAGTACTAAGTTGCTCGAGACAAGGTTAATTGCACGATAAATAAATACTGAGGCATCAAACGATTGGTGCATTGTCAGTTGTTGTGGTTCAAGCACTTGGCTGCGAATTTTGTCGACCTCAGCTTTAACACGCTCAAGCGTTGCTAACACATTGGCGCCACTTTCACGGTCTATGCGCACCGACATTGCCGGATTACCATTTTGCACCGCACTACCATTGTCTGAATCGCGAGTGACTTTAATCTCGGCAATATCACTGAGCTTAATTGGTTTGCCGTCACGCCATTCCAGTACCAAATTACCGAGCTGAGTTGGGTCGAAACGACCAGCAAAGCGCAGCGTATAACGGCGACGACCAATATCGGCGTACCCACCCGATGCATCATTTGCTGAACCAATTAAATTGCTTACTCGTGTTAAATTAATGCCAAGTTCTGCTGCGCGGTAGGCATCAAATTCGATTTGTAATTGCTCACGCGAGTTACCCGTTTGCAATTGCACGCGAGCAACCCCGGGAATACTCTCTAACCGAGGGCGAATGGTGTCATCGAAAAATGTTGCATATTCGCCGATCGGTTTTTCATTGCCCGGCAAGGCTTGTAAGAAAAAATAGGTCAGGGCCGGTGCTCCACCATTAAAGCCACCGAGACTTATCACTGGTGGATTTACATCGCGTGGTAATGGCGGCACCCGATTCATACGGCTGATCACTTCGATCAGGGTTTTATCCATGTCGGTATCAAGCGTAAATGTAAGATTGATAAACGATGAACCTGAATTTGCAAAGGTGCGTAAACTGGTGAGCCCTGGTAGCCCCTGCAGTACGTCTTCTTGAGGTTCTAAGATTTCTGATTCCATTTCGGCTGGTGACGCCTGTCGCCAGCTAGTGAAAATAGTAATCTGAGGTCGTTCAATATCTGGAAAGAGTTGAATAGGCAGTTTAGTAAAGCTCACTACCCCTAACACCAAGCACAGGGTTACAAAAATTGCCACCCCCGCCGGATTTTTTAAAGCCCGAGTTGTAATGTTCATTGCGTTCCCTATTTTATTTTTTCGCAAACAACGTGCTTGACTATAGTTAGAAATTAGTCGCAAGAAAGTGGGAAATAGTTTAACCCTCAAAGAAACAAGACGGGCTGCAAAATAGGCTTTTTAGGTAAGTAAGTGTGTTTTTGGTCACATTTTGACACACCAAGTTGCTCAATTGTTAACCACAAGAAATTTAAATGTATCACACTAGGGTCTGTTGACCTTTCAAGTTCGTTTTTGCAGCAGTTTGATTGGGTTTTCTACAAGGCAGAGGCTGCGTGGCATAGTTATTCTATGTGAGTCAGCCGATAACACAGTAGAAAAGCCAACCAAACGCTGCCGAACGGTTCTTTTGAGCGCACTTTTCTCATTGTTGCCTACATGGATGTAGGTAAGGGGCGAGAGCAGGACGCGTAAGCTTTGCTCGATATTCGCTTAGATTGCTAGGCCACACATCGAGCGCCGCGATAAAAGCACGCTCAAAAAGAACAAAAATAGAACAGCAAAGGTCAACAGACCCTAGGTAAACTAACAAATAATTGCGATAAAGCGCCCAGTTAGGCGCTTTATCATCAACATATTTCGCAACAAGATCAGTGAACGAATACGTTAAAGATATAACGCCATTCTTTTTCGTAGGATTTTAACTTCTCGATAAGTGTTGGGGTAATTTCAGTGCCTTGTGTTAATACCACTGCACCTTGTTTATTCAGTAAGTCTTGGCTCAAATGCATGCCCGGTTCCAACATATTGACACCGAGGCATAGATCAATATTGTGCTGATCGAGCGAAATTTCACTATTGAGCAGATTTACATAGGCTTTTACTACCTCTGGGTCAAAATAAGTTTTACTTTCCTTTTTAAGAAAATCAATAGCTTGCTGCTGTGAAAGTTTTTGTTCACTAATTCGCCCGAGCACCAACTTATCAAATTCATTTACTACGGTTAGAATGCGCGACGCAATCGGAATATTGGTGCCAATTAAATGATCTGGCACACCGCTGCCATCAAAGCGCTCGTACTGATGCTTTACCGCCGTGCCAATCGCTTTTAAATGCGGTACTGTTTGCAATATTTCAGCGCCTTTCACTGCATGGGTTTGTTTTTCTACCAGTTCTGCCCGAGATAATTCATTTTCAATACTTTTTGCTAGCGTATCTGACAGCGAGACCTTACCAATCTCATGCATCAAGCCTGCAAGGTACACTTGCGTAACTTGGTTCTTCTCAAGTCCCATGGCTGCTGCGAGCGTACGACAATGACTGGCAACACGTTTTACATGGCCTTCACCGCCTCCGGTTGTATCTTCAATGATCAAGTTGATCATTTCGATGACGTCATAAAACAAGCTACGTTGGCGATTGTTGGCTGATTTTAACTTATCGTTGAGTTTTGATAATGATTGTGTGCGCGCTTGCACTTTGCTTTCAAGATCTTGGTTTTGCTTGCGTAGTAATTCGTTTTTAAGTTGTAACTCTTTTTCCAAACGCATTACGGATTGCTTCAATTGAAACTGCTCAGATGCTTGTAATACCACATTTTTGAGCTCGTCGTTGCTCCATGGCTTACTCACGTAATTATTAATTTTACCTTGGTTTATCGCCATCGCAGTAGAATCGATATCTGAATAACCGGTCAATAAGATGCGGGGGGTGTCGGGGCAAACGTCAAACGCCTTAGAGAGCAGCTCAGCGCCACTCATTTTAGGCATTTTCATATCTGAAATAATCACGCTATAAGTAGATTCAGATAACTGTTGTGCTGCAGCTTCTGGATCACTAAATGACTCAACCTCAAAGTCTTTTCTGAATAGCCTTTTCAGTGCATTAAGCACTTCCATTTCATCATCGACGATCATTAATTTTAACTTATCTGTCATAGTAATCCTCGAACGAAGCCAATACGCTATTTACTCTAAAAACATTGCCTTAACTAAAAAGTGACACTATTTTTTAAATAGATCAACCTGATTATGTGTAAAAAAGGAAGCGGTTATGAAAGGCGCGATATTTAATGCATTACAAGAATTTGTTGAGCAAGGGCACGGATACCAAGTTTGGGACGACGCGCTAAGTAATAACACTCTGCCCTCACACGGTATTTATACGTCCACAAAACAATATGATGACAGCGAATTATTTACGATAGTAGGCTACTTATCTGAACGCTTAGAGGTGCCAATTCCTGACTTAGTACGTGCTTTTGGCGAGTTTTTATTTCCATTATTAATGCCGCAAGCGCCACAAGAAGCGCAAAATGCGCCGTCGTTACGTGCATTTTTAATGATGGTGGACGAACTCATTCACGTTGAAGTTAAAAAGCTTTATAAAGACGCACAACTACCCGATTTTAACTACGACGATCATATTGATGACAAACTAACCATGATTTACCAATCACCACGCAAATTATGCTTTTTATCGGAAGGCTTAATTTTAGGCGCGGCACAACATTTTGGTGAAACGGTAAGCCTTTCTCAACCTGTATGTATGCATCAAGGTGGCGAACACTGCGAGATAGAAGTCGTTTTCAATGGAAAATAATGAAACACTTGCCAAATTGGCAGCGCTAGAGCGTATTTTAGGCCGTGAGCGCTTGGCGCGAAAAGAAGCTGAAAAACAGCTAGAAGACTACACCCGTGAGCTCTACCAGCAGGAGGAGGCGGTTAACCAAACGCAACAAGAAGTGGCGACCCAACAGGGACAGCTTGAATTTCTAACGGGCTTATTAGCAGAAACTTGGCGCCAACCTAGCTTAAATAAAATTGTCGCAAATTACCTTGAGCGCACCAATAACTTTATGACTAACGCCCATAATCTGTTTGTCGAAATACACGCCGATTTGTCATATCACCAATTTCAGTACTACTGCCAGAACACAAAACAGCATGCCTCATCACTGCCCGATTCTTATAAGCAAGTATTGCGTCAATTTAAGCGTGATGAACTGTATCTGCAAGTAAGTAGTGAATCCGAATCACAAATTTTTGAAATCGAAAGCATTAGCAACAGCGCTAATGCGCAGTTTAGCGATTGCGTTTTAGTGCCCTTGTACAGTTTAGATTTACCCTCGGGCAAAGGTGTGGGTATTGCCATCTTATTGTATGAATCACAAGACGACATCAACATCGTTAAGCTACAAACACTTGAATCATCGCGCAGTATGTTATCAGTTGCAATTGAGCGTAAACGCGCAGAAGAAGCACTACAAGAACGTCTTGTTGACCTTGAAACCAGTAATAAAATGTTGGAACAAACACAACAACAACTTGTGCAACAAGAAAAACTGGCATCACTTGGTCAGCTTGCAGCGGGCGTAGCACACGAGATAAATAACCCTGTTGGCTTTGTATTAAGCAACCTAGATACAATGCGTGAGTACTTTTCTGATTTTGCTGAGATTATGGCGCCACTCAACACAGATAAGTTATCTGAACAGGAAAAAGTTGTTGCGATGCAAGCCAAGTGGCAGTCATTAGATGGGGATTTCTTGTTTGAGGACAGCCAAGAAATATTAACGTCGTCAGTGCAGGGGCTTGAACGCGTTAAAGACATAGTGTCAGATCTTAGCACCTTCTCACGCATGGATAATGACGAACTTGATAGTATTGATCTAAATGTAGTGATTGAAAAATCATTGAACGTGGTCAGTAACGAGTTCAAATATCACCATGAAGTAATAAAACACTTACTACCCGAAGCAAATATTCTTGGTAATGCTGGTAAATTACAACAAGTGTTTATTAACTTATTTGTTAACGCAAAACACGCCATGCCAAATGGCGGCGCACTGACCATTAGCTGTGAGAAAGACCGTAATAAAATTATTGTACGGGTGAAAGATCAGGGGCATGGCATTGAAAAAGACCATCTCGCCGATATTTTTACGCCATTTTTTACCACTAAAGCGCCCGGAGAAGGTACCGGCTTAGGCCTCGCTATCTCCTATGGCATTTTGCAGCAACACAATGCCAAAGTGAAAGTACATAGTGAAGTTGGCGTAGGTACTGAATTTGAAATTGCATTTTATGAATCAATTTGAGCCAATGTTTATATAACAGGCTAAGTCATACGACTTATTTCACGCCAAACCACTTCGCATTTTGCAACGCAATTTTCATCAACAACCCCGATGCTGTTAACTTTCGCATAAATTTCAATATATTAAATTTGGTTTGTATCTTGCTGTAATGTTAGTGAGCAAACATTTGGAGAAACATTATGCGAAACGGTAACCAACCATTCTCAATTGACCAAAAGCTACAAGCGATGAGACCTTATATTGACCTAGAGTTGTTTAATCGCTCAATTGATTATCGCCGCAAAGTGATTTTTAGCTTTAAAGAGCAAGAACGCGCTCTGCAACAACTAAAAGACGAATTTGCTGAGCCAGGCGTACGTGAAGATTATGATTGTGTTCTTGGGTACAACTAATGTTGGCAACTTGACTCGGTTGGATCCCTCTTTCAAAACGTCCAACCGAGCTTTTTAACTCACCTAACTCGTGTTCAAAAGTTAACTAAACACCTGAAATATATAAGCTATGTTAAATGATACCTGATAGCTTGATAGTTTTTCACAGTAACAAAGCAATTTTGTGCGTCCATAGCAACTATTGCAAACAAATTCAGCGTTGTAATAAGTACAAATAGCTGCCACAAAGTAATTTACTATCCTAGGCCCAGGTTAACTATGAAAACAAGGCTTTGATCTTCTCATCAAGTAATGCACTATTAAGTGGCTTTGTTAGCACATCTTGCATACCCGCATTTAAACATTTGGTTTTATCAGCAAGTCCTGCATTGGCGGTTAGTGCAATAATAGGCGGCGCTAATTCGCCAAGCTCAGTGCGAATTGTTCGCGCAGCAGTAACCCCATCCATAACGGGCATTACCATATCCATTAAAACTAAATCAAAACGGGATTTTTTCACTGCCGCAACAGCACTTTCACCATTATCAGCAAGTACAACCATATGATTTCGCTTTTCCAAAATCGCTTTAATTATAAACTGGTTTGCGGGGTTATCTTCTGCCACCAAAATGCGATAACTAGGAATGCTATTTTCAATTTCCGCGTCTTTCACATGTCCATCAGCGGTGATTAGTGGGATCAGTGGAATAGTAACTACAAACTCGGTGCCAACACCAATTTCACTAGCGCATTCAATTTTACCTTCCATTAATTCCAACAAACGCTTGGTAATGCTGAGCCCCAGCCCAACACCTTGTTGTCTGCCTACTTGTTTATCATGCAATTGTGAAAATGGCTCAAATAGGGTTTGAATATGCGCTTCATCAATACCGACCCCTGTATCTTTAACTGTTATAAACAGTTCAGTATCACTGCGGTTTACCAACAAACTTACCTCGCCTTCTAAGGTAAACTTAAATGCATTACCGAGTAAGTTAAGCAAAACCTGCGACAAGCGCACACCATCGGTATTAATCTGCTCCGGCACGCCACCACCTAGAATAGCGTTAAAATGAATGCCTTTTTTAACAGCTTGAGTTTCAAATTGTTGGACTAAATTTTTAATCAGCTTATGCAAATTAATATTGCTATTCTCAAGGGCTAAGGTGCCTGATTCAATTTTGGCAAAATCTAAAGTATCGCTGATCACCCCTTGCAACAACTTGGCGCTATCGCGCATAAAATCGATTAACTCAAGCTGTTTTTCATTCGGCTGAGTATCTTCTAACAACTCTAAAATGCCTAAAATAGCATTCATTGGGGTACGAATTTCATGAGACATCACGGCTAAAAAGTGCGATTTTGCTTTATTGGCGCTCTCGGCTTTTTCTTTTGCAAGTTTTAGATCATATTCACGCTGCTTAGCAAAGCTAATGTCTTTTGCAATGCCTAAATATCCAGCAAAGCTGTTGTCTGCGTTAAACTTCGCTTTGCCGCTAATTGACACCCAAACACGATGCCCCTGATTATCAATCGCTTCAAACTCGAATTCGTGAATTTCACTGTGCTGCCTTACAAGGTGTAAGAAATGCTCCCACTTTTTAAATTGCGTGCTTTCACTGTCGCTACGAATATTTAACGGGCTTTTGTGCAAAAAGTGTGAAAAATTGCTTGGTTTGGTTTGTTCTAAAAACGACAAATAGGTAAAGCACATGCTTTCATCAGTTTCCCAAAACCAGTCTGATGCGAGCTCTGCGTAGGCTTGAAAGCGCTGCTGACTTTGCGTTAACGCATAAGTCCGGTCTAACAACATTTGTGACATTTGATGCTGCTGATCAAGTTGTAAAAATGCTTGGCGAAACAAAGTATCGACTGAACTCAATGCATTTTCCATTTGCCCAATATCATCACCATCTTTAATAAACAGAACAAAAACACCTTTTCGTTCTGCAAAGTTATTAGCAACAAAAATAACCGTTTCGTTGCAGTGGCTAGGTAATATCCAATCACTTGGGAGCTGGCAAACATTAGCGGCATAAACGTTACGCTCGAACACCTTTTTAACAAAGGAGGGCTCAAGTAGGCACACACCGCATAATGGTTCAAAGGTGCTGGTTAACGCACATAACTGGTTTGCGTCTTGGGTAAGTACCAAAATATCGCTAATTTCAGCAATTGGCTTTAAACCTAATTGCAGTTTCACTAATAATTCAGCTGCGTTTTTACTGCTTAGTAGTTCGTTAACCACTCGCAGCATGTCGTTCGCATTTAGTCTTTCCATGACACCTCTTTAAAACAAATGAATTTGCTTAGGGTCTGTTGAGCTTTGCTGTTCTATTTTTGTTCTTTTTGAGCGTGCTTTTATCACGGCGCTCGATGTGTGGCCTAGCAATCTAAGCGAATATCGAGCAAAGCTTACGCGTCCTGCTCTCGCCCCTTACCTACATCCATGTAGGC
>NZ_PQCB01000033.1:474506-814622 GCF_002964745.1 Pseudoalteromonas sp. T1lg24
TTTCTACTGTGTTATCGGCTGACTCGCATAGAATAACTATACCACGCAGCCTCTGACTTGTATAAAACCCAATCAAACTGCTGTAAAAACGAACTTGAAAGGTCAACAGACCCTCGTGTTATTCAGTTTAGCGAAAGTACCTGCAAGCTGCATTGCAAAATGCAAATAAAGTCATATTTTCACCCATTTTTGGCTGGTACATAACTTGTATCACTTTCTGTAGAGAATTTGGTGAGGGCGTATTATGAAAATTGTATGTATAGGTGGTGGTCACGGTCTTTCACAGGTGCTCGATGCGCTAAAAAATATGCCATGTGAACTCACAGCAATTGTAACTACAACAGACAACGGCGGAAGCACAGGCCGACTGCGCCAAGACCCAAGCCAAATTGCCTTTGGTGATATTCGTCGCTGCGCTGAAACACTTGGCAACCCTGAAAATATGCTCACTATTTTGAGCGAACAACGTTTTGAACAAAACAACGACTTAAATGGTCACAGTTTTGGCAATATATTATTAAGCGCGCTAAGCCAAGTCACGCATAACACCAGCGACGCCATCAAGATTTTTTGTGCCATGCTGGGGGTAAAACACACCATTTTACCCATGGCTAACGGCCCAGTAGATTTAGTGGCAACAAGTGAAAGTGGCGAGCGTGTTTTTGGCGAGTGCCACGTCGATGCGCTTTCAACCTTTCCTAAGCACTTAAGTTTGTCTAAAGCGGTGGTTGCCAATCAACAAGCGGTAGAGGCAATTCTTCACGCAGATTTAATTTTACTCGGCCCTGGTAGCTTATTAACAAGTGTTATGCCTCCGCTTTTACTGAGCGATATTCGTGACGCGTTATGTCGCACTTCGGGCTGCCGTATTTTTATTGAAAATTTGGTACCTGAACACAGCGCTGTTGACTCAATTCCGGCAAATGAACAAGTAACGAAAGCCGTGGAAATTCTTGGTTATAAGTTTTTTGATGTGTGCTTAACCCCAGACGCATTTGAAGCGATGGACTTAAGAGCAATTGAAAAAGAACAGCACAGTAGCACACACAATAAGTCGCAGTTAAAGCACATTATTGAGCAATTACTGCCGTATCAAGATGACACACAGCCGAACTACAGTATTAAAGTGCATTAGGAAATAGGTATTGCAGCCATAGTGGCACTGTGTATTTCAGGTAGTAATGCACGCTCCGCAAAAAAGGCAGTGTCGTTATTTTTGGCATGGGCCTCAAGGGTTTCTGCAAGGGCACCAAGTTGGTCTGCACCGTATGAACGGGCACAGCTTTTTAAACTGTGGCTAAAACGCACAGCGTCGTTATCGAGGGTAGTAACGGCCATAATCTGTTCGGTGAGTTTGGTTGCTTCACTTTTAAATACTGCGAAAAGTTGGCCTAAAACATCTTTACCAACGTCGACTTCAAGTTGTTTTACAGTTGTTTGATTAAACATAGCATTCCTTATTGGGGAGGTATTTATGCGAAATCTTGTGCTCTTCTTAGATTCTAGCCTATTTGGCGGCATTGAATCGCATATTGTTGAATTAGTGAAACTAATGCAGCGTAACAACGTACCTGTGTCAGTACTGTTTTACCAAGACCATCACAATATGCAACTCTATAAATTACTTGAAGCCTTAAATTGCACTTACCAATGTTTAGATGGCAAACCACTTAGCTTGCATCAATATTTAAAACAGCACAGCAACACAGTGTTGCATACCCATGGTTACAAAGCGGGCATTATTGGTAGACTTACTTGCAAAGTAACCGGAAACTTATGTATTTCAACATATCATGCCGGTGAAAAAGGCGCAGGCCGAGTAAGGTTATACAATTGGCTTGATCATCTCACCAGTGGCTTTTCGCAAAATCTAGTTGTTGCCCAACATCTTAAAAACACGGTTAAAAACAGTGAATTTATTGCTAATTTTATCGTGCCAAATAACCCTAAACTTAAACCGTCCAATAGCGTATTGAATATTGCCTTTGTTGGACGACTATCATATGAAAAAGGGCCTGACCGTTTTGTCGCGCTGGCGCAGCATTTCACTCAGCAACCGCGTTTACAATTTCATGTCTATGGTGACGGCGATATGGCGTCTGAGCTTAAACGTAATGCACCAAAGAACATACAGTTTCACGGTCATCAAAGTGATAAGTCACTTTGGCAATCAATTGATGTATTGGTTATTTGTTCACGTGAAGAAGGGTTGCCAATGGTGCTGTTAGAGGCCATGGACAATAAAATAGTGTGTATTGCTAACCGAGTAGGGGCCATCGACAGCGTAATTGCACATAATCAAACCGGGCTGTTAACCGATGATCAAACCCAAGTCGCACTGGTTAATCGCTTAAAAACATTATTGTTTATGTCGCAGCAAGAACGTAATTACTTGATTAAAAATGCTACCAGCAAATTGCACCGTTTTTACTCAGGTCGCGAGCAATTTACTCAACTCAGTAAACTGTATTTCAAACCGTAAAGGTCAACATGCTCTCATTAACTAGTAACACCTTGCTCTTCCATTTGCTCCCAAGTTTTCATTTTTCGGTAGATGGTGGAAGGGCTAATATCTAAAAGCGCTGCGGCTTTTGGCACATTATCGTTGCACGAAGCTATCGCTTTTTCGATATAACGCTTTTCAACTATCCACAAAGGTTCAATATCGGAGCTGCGTAAAAGGTTAGTGGTTTCGATACTCGCGGCAGTTGATTGCGGCGTCATATTTGCCATTGGCTGCGCAGCAACCACTGGCTCTGTTGACATACTACTTTGTGGAAATGGCGGAAACATCCGCTTTTCTATCCATGGCTGGCTATTCAATACCACGGTGTTGCGGATCATATTTTCAAGCTGACGTACATTGCCAGGCCAACTATAGGCCATTAAATGTTGTTTAGCGTCATCACTTAGCCCTTCGAACGTTTGGCCTTCTTCTTTAGCAATACGTGAAAACAACGCCTCGGCTATTTGAATCACATCAGTACCGCGCTGACGCAGTGGCGGCAACTGAACAGGGATCACATAAAGTCGATAATACAAGTCTTCGCGAAAACGCCCTGCTTGCACTTCAAGCCATGGGTCGCGATTGGTTGCGCAGACAAATCGTACATCAACCTGTTGTTGTTGCTCACTGCCGACCTTTTGAAAGCAGCCAGTTTGAATAAAACGCAGCAATTTACTTTGTAAATTGAGATCCATTTCACACAATTCATCAAGAAACAGGGTGCCACCGTCGGCCATGCCTGCGGCACCTTCACGAGAGTTTGTTGCACCGGTAAACGCGCCTTTTACATGACCAAAAATTTCACTTTCAATCAAATCTTTTGGAATCGCCGCACAGTTTATCGCGATAAATGGTTTTTTACTGCGTTCACTGCATTGGTGTACCGCGCGAGCGCACAGCTCTTTACCGGTGCCACTTTCACCTGTAATAAATACCGTCGCTTTACTGTTAGCGGCATTGCTGATGATTTGATAAACCGATTGCATTGGCGCTGAGCTGCCAATCAATTCGCAAAATCGACCGTTTTCAAACCGTGATTGGTATTTTTCAACGGTTTCACTTAGCGAATTAAGCTTTAATGCGTTATTAACTGTGATACGAAAACGCTCAGCATCAACGGGCTTTTCAATAAAATCGGCGGCACCATAGCGAATAGCATCAACTGCTATTTCTTTACTGGCATGGGCGGTTAGCACCACGACTTTTGGTCTATCGTTAACGGGAAGTTGCGCTAAAATGTCCATACCGCTCATATCGGGCAGCATCACATCTAGCATGATCAGATCAGGTTTATTGCTTGCTAAATAATCTAAGGCCTCTTGTCCTGTGTACGCTACATCGCTGTGCATGCCAGTGGGAATAAGGTATGACTGGTACAACAGCGCTAACGATTCCGTATCTTCGACAATTAAGATCTTATTTGGCATAGGCAAACTCCTGATCACATTTAAGTATTTCCTTATTCTAATTAAGTACTAGTAGAGACGAATCGTCAATTTCTTTTGATAATCTTGGCAAACATTTATACCAAAGTTGACTTAAATCAGTGCCTATTGCGCTTATATTGGCAGTGTTAATCGCCTCAACTAGCTGCTGTAGCTCAAAGCAATTTTCATGATTTTCAAACAAACCATCGGTCGCCATTACCAGTGAATGGCCGTGCTCGAGCTGATAACATTCGCTGTGATATTCATAGTCTCGGTCGAGCCCAAGTAAGGGCTGGCTGTTACCGATGTTTGTTACTATTTGCTGCTGTGATAATACAATCGGTAGCGGATGCCCTGCGTTAATCAGTGAAATATGCCGCTCGTTAATTTCCAATGCGATAAACGTGACAAGACTCTGCTGCATAAAATCTTGGTTAGGTAAGCTCTTTGCCAATCCGTTAACAAAATCAGCAAGTGAATCCAATGGGCAGTTAAATAAACCCAGTACGTACCCTTTTAGTTGCAGCGCAACGCGGTTTGCACTTTCGCCATGACCCATAACATCGCCAAAGAACACATAGCTGCGATCTTGTTTGTTTACCGATACTAAAACATCACCGCCACTACCCGCAGCAACATTGCCAAATGAAATTGCCGATAGCGCTCCGAGCTCAAATTTATCTTTGTGGGCTGCCAACTCGCCTTTTGAAATATTAACCGAACGCGAGACACAACGGCTTTTAACTCGCTCACAAACAATTTCTAATTGCTCTTTTTTTACAGGCTTAACTAAATAGTCATCAACACCACATAAATGGGCCTTTAGCATGGTCTCTCGACTACCATCGCCCGAAATCACCACAATACCAATATTGTTTAGGTGACTTAGCTGTTTAATATTAGAGATAAATTCATCGGCCAACATGGCGTTTAAGTTCATATCAATTAATAGCAAATCAACGTTATGCGCCATCAAATATTGATACGCTTGATGCTCGTCCGTAAAAGCGTGACAGTCATAATCACGCTCTAAATAGGCGTTTACTAGCTGTAAGCTGGCGTGTTCATCATCAATAATCACGACACGGTTTTTCACTTTTTTAAGCGGTAAGGCAAAGCTAAAATGATTTTTACCGTGTTTTTCAAAATAACGAAAATCAGGAAAATAATGTTCGATTAACGCAAGCCCCATTCCCCCCTCGCGCAGTTCGCCATCTGCGAGGTCGGTATGTTGGCCTTTTGAATTAGCTGGGTGAAAATAACTAGTTGGATCGATTAACTCAATTTTAATGCTGTTGAGTGTGCGCCCTATGACTAAGGTAACCGCTTCGTCTTCCCCTTCACTGTGACGAATAAGATTAGTTAAATATTCGGTGACAACAAGGCCGGTGTTATCAATATCGTCGTTTTCAACATCCATAGTTGCAAGCAAGGTAAGTAAAATTTCACGCACTGAATGTAAGGTCGACCAAATTAAGTTAAAGCGCCTGTAAAACAATACATTCATTATTACACCCCTTGAAACAGCCACTGCTGACGATTAACGATATTGATCAAACGATGTTTCACTTTAGGTAATCGTCTAAAGCGACGATTAATGCTATCAATCAAACGCTCCCCAAGTGGTGGCATATACATTTGACTCACCACTATTTCAAAGCGCCTGCAGTGGGCTGATTTTAATTCACTAATTACCGCATCGAGTGTCTCTTGTGTTGTTTTACCAAGGGCAATATCTAACAGCAATAAATCGGTTACCGACATTAACAAGTGAAGCGGAAAATTCGCGTGATTGCGTTTACAAATTGGCGACATATCAAACAAAATATAGTCGAACTCTTGTTTCAGCATCAGAATCGCCATATCAAACACGTCTTTTTCGCGTACTAGCGCTAAGTCTTGTAATTGCGTGATGCTTAAAAAATAAAAGTCATCTATCGATTGCGCATTTAGCTGACAGCTAATATCACCAAATGACCATTTGGCTAATGCATTTGGCATACTAACAAGATCTTTCCCTGTTAGTGGGTTACAGGTATTCAGATCAATCACCAAAACCCGTTCGTTACGCCCGCTTAAACGTTTCGCCACACTGATTGCCAAAGACGTGGCACCTGAGTGACCATTAGGTGATGCAAATGCAATACAACGCGCTTTTTCACTATTAATGGACTCAAAAATAAGCTCAAGTTCTTGATACTGTTTTGGAATAATTCTCATAAGCTCACCGCCAATGCAATTACTGTTAAAATGTCGACTAATGAGTTTTTAGCACGCTGAGTAAAATCTTGACCTTGATCTGGAATATAGACCGTATCACCTGCACGCAGCAGCGGAATATTCGCTGAATTAGGCTGTTTGATAAACTTCTCTAAATCGAAGCGGCGCGATTGCTCTTTGCAACAGCCATGGTTAATCACCACAATTTTACTGATTAAGGCATCGGAAGTCGGTCCGCCTGCCTCGGCTAATACGTCAAGCAGTGACATTGAATCATCAAAGCTATAACGACCAGGCTGTTTAATCGCGCCCATAATGCGTACTACTTGGTCTTTTGGTTGGCGTAACCAGTCTTTGCTTTTTTCCGGTACGAAAATCGTATCGCCCGGTAATACGCGAGGGAACAAGGTTTCGTCGCCAGTTTCAAAGTATAGTGCTAAGTTAAGTTTACTAACGCGCGATTGCGTGCCGTTGCGATGCGTCACACGAATATTACGTAAGTCGGCATCATCCGTAGGGCCATCTGCCGCTGAGATAATATCAAGGAAATGTAAAGACTTATCAAATGCATAGCGACCCGGCGCGCCAACCTGTCCTAACACATAAATAGAACTTTTCGCATCTTGACGCACCCACTGCGACTTATTATCTTTCGGGTCGTGTGGTAACTCTTCAACAATAATGGTATCGCCAGCAATAATGGTTGGTAGTGGGTAGCTGTCACCGTCGCTATTTGCATATTCATCTAAACTAAAGCGCTGTAACAGCTGGCCTTGGCGAATGATTTTAATATCGTTTACATTAGCACCTTTTGTTGGCCCCCCTGCATGGGCAAATAAATCGGTAAAGTCCATTTCGTCACTCCATTCGTAGCGACCAGGGTGATGAATTGCGCCCATAATTTTCACTGCGCGGGTCGGCGCTACTTTTAGCCAACTTTTTTCATTTAAGTCGGTTTTCTCGGGCACAAAGATCACGTCACCAGGTGCAATATCAGGGATCGACACAATTTGATAACCTTCGCTATAAGCTTGTAAGTCGAACAGAATATTATTACCGGCTGGGGTTAATATTTTGATTTGGCGGGTTTCCGCAAACCGCGTTGGACCACCAGCATTGGCGAGAATATCTAAAAAGCCAATTTGATTACTTGCCTCATAAGCACCCGGCTTTTGCACTTCACCCATAATGTAGACGGTGCGCGCTGTGGTGTTAACATCATCTACCATAATCGGCACAAAAATCGTGGTGCCCGCGCCAATTTTTGGCAGCAAGCTAGTATCGCCTGAATCCAAGTACTGCTTCAAATCAAAGATAGTTGGCGTGTTGTTTTGAATAACGCGAATTTTAGTTACATCGGCGTAACGCGTTACGCCTTCAGCACGCATTAACGCATCAATAATATTCATATCTGGTTTATACGAAAAACTACCAGGGCTGTGCAGTTCTCCAAATAATGTTACTGCTTGACCTTGGCCGTCGGCATCACCTGCGCTTGAAAGTGTTTGCGCATCAAAGTCTATTTGCACATTACCTAAAAGCGGTGACACAGGTACAAACACGGTATCGCCTGAGCGTAATTTAGGTAATAACGCGACATCACCGCTATCAAGATACGCTTTGTAATCGAACGTGGTGGTGGTGTCATCACGGCGAATTTGCAGTTTATTGAGCTGGGCACCTGGCTTAATGCCATCGGCTTTCGCAATCACCATTTGAATGTTGCCATTAGCAGGAATACTTACTTGCGACGGGTTATTTACATAGCCAAGCACGGTAACCAGTAAATCACGTGAACGCACTTCTAAATAAAACTTACCAAGCGCTTTGTAAACGCCAGCAAGCTTGAGTTTAACTTCTGATTCAGCGCGTTTAGGCGTTTTACCTGCAAGTTTTACTTTGCCAATTTCAGGTAGTTCAACAAAGCCTTTATCGTCAACTTCAAAGGTGCTTTCAAATTCAACTTCACCCGGTACATTAAAATAGATTTTATTACCTACTTCGATTACCGCTTCGTCGTCGTTAGCAGCAAGCGAAAAGCTTAAAAACCAACACAGTAGCATTAAATAAATAGTGAATTTCATGACGATCACTCCTTATCTTCCAAAGCGCTTGTCCATTCGGTCAAAGGCTTTACCTTAGTGAGTTCTGCGGCTTTTGCCGAGGTTGCAAGAATATAGGCATTTACACGACGATCTGAGTGCTGCTTTTGCACTGATTCACCTTCGTTACTAAATGGCACTTGTGCACCTTGCGCTAACGTATTGACCTGTTCGGGGTTAACACCATAAAGGGTTAACCAGCTTTTTACGCTTTCAGCACGTTTGTATGCCAATTCAAAATTACTTACTTTGCTGCCTTTAATATCGGTGTGACCCACCAATAACACTTGTGTCGCAGGTAACATTTTCAATAATTCAGCACTTTGCGCTAATCGCACACGGTATTTTGGGGTCACTTCAAAACTATCAAAAGCAAACTGATTATCGCTATTAAGCAAATCTTCCAATTTCGTTAATAGTTTTTGGTCATCATTTTTGCTTTCAGCAATACAGTGCGTATTACTGATCACACGCTCAAAGTGATTCTCTAGCTGTTGTAACTGATGATAAAAGGTACGCATATCTAATTGCGCTTGCGAATACATATCCGCAGCTATTGTGCGGTTAATTCGCGTCAACATTAACTCGGCTTGATACAGCTGCCCAGGCATACAGTGCTTGATACCACGACTTTTTAGCCAGTCGAGCTTTAAAGAAAGGTGCTCGAATTCATTCATCACTTGAAATGGCAACGCACTTTCTAAGCCATCGATATTTTGTGGTGCATCAGGATGGTAAAGTTCTGCCCAGCCACCTCGACCTTCTTCAGGCCATGTAGTACATCCAGAACAAATACCAACAACACAGGCAATAGGCAGTAACTTATCCATAATGGCATTCCTTATTTAAGCAGCAGCTGAGCTAATAAATGGAATGGTGGCGTCAACACGTAGCAGCTTCATTAGCTTTTCCGGTTGACCTGACACATCAAGCAGCAACATTGAAATGCCACGCTGTTCAATGCGTTTGAACAAAAACACCATAGCACCAATACCTGACGAATCGATAAATTCGGTATTGCCAAAATCAAGCACCACCGAATCATGCTGTGTCGCAGCAAAACACTCAAAATGCTCGCGATATTTATCTACATTTAAGCCCGAAAAATCATGCGGAAGCTCAACCGTTAAGGTGTTGTTTTGCTCTTTAGTGGGAAGTAAGTTGTTCATAATCATATCCTCTTTTGAGACTATGACTAATAACAACCAAATAGAATGCCAAAATTTATTTACTTAAATTTCAGTAGGTTAAAATTTAAAAAATGTTTTAAATAGCAAAATGCAACAAGCTAGACGCAGCTCGTTGCATTTTGCAATGCTATTGTCCTTTACCAAGTACCACTACCTTAATGGTTTTAAATAAGATGTCGCATTCCATTTTAAGCCAGGTTGAAAACCGCGACATTGATAAAACGTACGAATAATCCCACGCAATTTTGTTGCGTACATCTTCTACACTTTCATCATAGCCATTCATTACTTGAGCAAGCCCCGAAATACCAGGTTTAATGCCATAGGTACGCTGAATAAAATACGGAATTTCACGTTCTAATTTAGTGTAAAAACTCGGGCGTTCTGGACGCGGGCCAATCAGCGACATATCACCTTTGAGTACATTCCAAAATTGTGGTAATTCATCGATGCGGGTTTTTCTTAAAAAGCGGCCAACACGCGTAATACGAGGGTCGTTACCCTGAGCCCACACGGCGCCGGTTGCTTTTTCGGCGTCAAAACGCATGCTGCGTAGCTTGTAAACATAGATTAAATCGGTTCTATCTTCGTTAATACGCCCGACACGTAATTGCTTGTAAATTACGCCTCCTTTTGAATCGAGTTTAATCGCAATACCAGCAAGCAATATAATTGGCGAGAATAAGGTTAAACCAATCACTGCTCCGAGAATATCAATACTGCGTTTGCAAAACGCAATCATTGAAACTCCCGGTTTAGATGACGACACTCTGCGCCAAGCTGTTTTGTATCGAGAAAGTGACACAATGCCAATCAAGCCCGCTAAGTAACTGGTTATTACATAGTTAACGGAATCAATTAAAGGTAAGGCTGTACGCCATTTAAACATCGCTTTTATCACTCCAATTAGGTTGATAAACAGCATGCTACCAAGCAGCAATTGCGCCGCGATATCACCTAACACAGCTAACATAGTTAATGCGGCAAGTGCGCCAAACAGCATTACGGGCATGACTCCACGCAGTACTTTATTAGAAAAAAAGCTGAACGTTTGCGCCAAACTAAACTGGTTTACACGCTTGAATATGGTGTTTAATTGCTGCCAATTTCCCGCGCCAATGCGAATACGACGGCTGAAATCTTGTGTTTGATTGTCTTGTTCGCATTCGATTATGGCGATCTGATCGTTAAAACTGGCGCATTGCTCTTTACCAAGCGCTGACACCAACTGCACAAAGTCATCGTTAATGGTTTTTGATAAAAGTGGTGTAACCTTGTGTGCACGCATGGCGAACATGGCTCCAGCAAACCCATTCACTGCACCAAGTTGCCCTTCAAGTCGACGTACGGCGTTTTGATATTGCCAGTACTTATCTAAACAGCCATGCGCTGAACTCTTTGGTAAATAGTTACCTGAAACCGCAACAACGTCTTTATTAACCATTGATTTAGCCACTTGCTCGAGGCAGTTAACACTCATCAATGCGCTTACATCAGTGAAAACAATAATGTCGTACTCATCGCGATAACGTTTTATTAGGGTATTGAGCGCATTCACTTTACCCGCGTTCACGGCAATTTCATCGTATGTACAATAAATAAATTGCTCGTGTAAATGCGCGCTAACACGTTTTACAACATCAGCGGTTGCATCAGTGCAGCCATCACCAACAATATGAATGCCCATTTTATCATTTGGATAAAGCTGCGAAGCCAAATTATGCAGTTTTTCTTCGATGTAATCGGCCTCATTGTAGGCCGCGATAAAAACCCCAATCGACGGCGTTTCTCGATGGCTAAGCGGCGTTTCATCAATCACCTGTTGCGGCGCTTTTGCCGCCAACATCGCCAGCAACTTTGGATAAATAAAATGATGGTAAATAAATAAAACAGCAACAAATATTATGATAAACCAAAGCATAACGAACTCCTTATACCATCGCGTGTTGATAGATTTTGTTGTAACGATTTGCCATCACTTTTAGTGTTGCTTGTGATAACGCATATTGACGAATACGAGTGCCATAATTCAGTGAAAGTGCTTTTAATAAATTTGGCGCAAGTAACTGTTCTTGATTTATAGGTAATACAAACCCATGTGGTGTATTCACAACCTCGCTAATCCCCCCCACATCACTAGCAACCACGGGGCGATTACAAGCCATCGCTTCTAAAATCGATAGTGGCAACCCTTCTCGCTCTGAATACAAGCAAAACACATCAATGGCCGAGTAAAAGCTTGGCATATCTGATACACACCCAAGCCAGTAAACCCTGTCTGCAACACCAAGTTGTTCCGCATACGCTTTCATTTTCTCAAGTTGACTGCCGCAACCCGCAAACACCATATGTACCTTATAAGGTAGTGTTGTGAGCGTTCGAAGCATGGACTTATGGCCCTTTCCCTCTTCAACACGGGCGGCACAGCCAATTAGCGTGTAATTATGTGGTAGCCCTAATTTTTTGCGAGCGCTGTAACGTGAGACTGGCGTAAAATAGTCTGTATCAATACCATTGTGCACCACATGAGCTGGTTTAATTTTGGCCTGTTTTTGAGCAAGCTCTGCGACCGCTTTTGCATCTGCCACTATGGTAATTGGGGTGCACTTACCAATCGCTTTCGTGAACATACGGTATTTGAAATCCGTTAAATACCACGCATCATGCAGGGTATGAATATGCTGTACTTTGGGTCTTAGCATTTTGGCTAAACTGGCGTACAACATGGGGCCAATATGGTGGCTGTGAATTACGTTAATATCAAACTTATCAATAAGAGCAACGAGCTTTTTAACTGTTTGCCAACTCACGCCCTGCGCTTTATTTAAACAGTAAAAGTTGTTTAATTCTTCCAGCTGAGGCCATGCTTTAATCGCCCCTTTTTTAGTGCCTTCCATCGCTACTAAAAACATTTTTGAATTTGTTATTTCACTACAGCAAAGGCCAAATGCCATTTTTTCAAGCCCGCCCACCTGTGGGTGCTGAATTAGTTGAATAATGTTATTCATAATGCCTCCAATTAGTCGATTCGATGTACAGTGACATCGTTCATAATGGGTAATTTGGTTAATACGCGTTGCCCTGCAATCGTTTCTATCGTTGCTTCATCGCGTACACGTAAGTCAGTGATCATGGCAACAAATGTGAGTGCCGCTGCGCTAAATAGGCCAAGTACAATGCCCAGAATGATGCTTACCACCAACGATTGATTAATCGGTGATGTTGGGCTGTATGCGCGTTCAATGGTTTTTACTTTATCAGGGCCCTCATAGCGTACTAATTGCCCTGTCACTTTTGACATTTCATAACGCTCAAGCATTTCGGAATACAAGGTTTGCTTCACTTGATAATCCCGTTGCAGTTGGCGCAGTGCTTTATCAATTTCGCTTGAACTTGAAAGGCGTGTTGAGACAACCGATAGCTGTTCGCTTAGCATCTCAATTTCATTCTTTAACTGTGCGACATTATTTTCAGCTTCTTCCAAGGTAATAAGCTGCGCAACCAGTAATGCGCTGTCTTTGGCGTTAGCACCTAACGGTAAACTATTGGCGATTTGCCACAGTGAATCTAAATCAGCCTCTTCAAATGGCTTTGCTTGACTCTCTATTTCTTGCTTGCGAATTTGTAAGGTTTCGAGTTCGCGTAATTTTGCCTGAACCTTGCTGTGCTGGTCTGTATAACGGGTGCGTAATAGCGCAATATCCGCCTCAATACGCATAATGCTATCAACTAAGCGGCCTTTCACAGGATTCGCTTTGGCAAGTTGTTTTTTGAGCGTAGCTAGGCGTGCTTTTGCGCCGCTTAGGTCGACTAATTTTTGCTGTTTTTCTTGCTCTAAACGCGCCAGGGTATCTTGGTTCACATTTAATAATTCAGGCAGCGCTTCACGGTTATCACGCTTAAACTTTGCTAATTTATCTTCAGCAAGTTCAAGTTGCAGGCGCAACTCTTCAAGTTGGTTTTTCAAAAATGTTTCTGACGTATCAAGGGATGCTTTGGTTGGCGCTAACAAACGCTCAATAAATTTCTCAACCAGTGCTTCAAGCACTGGTTTCATTTGTTCGCGTTTGTTCCATTTAAAGTGAATACGCACTAACTCATCGCCCACCAGTGAAATTGAAATGGCACTGGCTAATTTTTGCTGCATTTTTTCAACTTCAAGTTGATTGGTTAAGTCATCCACTAAACCAACCTCTTTTACTACTTCAGTTAAATTTTTACGACTTAGTACCAAAGTGCGTAGCGCATCCATACGGGCCGATAATTCAAATGAGAACTCAAGCTCATCTAAGAAAGGATTTAACAACGCAGACTCTTCAATCAAAATAGTCGCGTGATTGGTATATTGCTTTTCACTGCTAATTGAAATTGCAATCACAGCAATCGGCACAATGATCATCGGTAACGCAATAAGCTGCCAGCGCTCATACATGGTGTATAAGGCTAGGTAGATAAGCTTTTTAATTTGCGCAATCGTAAAAACCATTTCTAATCCTAATTCGCAAATTGCAACGCAATTTAGCGATTTGCTATATCAAAATGTGAAAAACACCGTTTTTTCACCCCTTTGATATAACTATCGCAAGTTCAGCGCCAACTATTGGGAGCATGAATTAAATAAACGACTTTTTAACCGCGCTGAAAAAATCGCGAAAGATGATGCTGTTCAAGAAATTGTTGCGTACCGAACTTTTAACGCAACTTTTTAAAAACGGATTGTAAAATCAAAAATATAAACTGATTGCTAAGAAATGTGATGGTGTAATTCGATAGCCAACCATGGCAGAAAAAACATAAGCACTTTAAACAGTGCTTATGTTAGTTGTTCCAGCACAAATGCTGCTTTTTGTTGCCAGCTATGTCTTGCGACGTGCTGCTGTGACGGTGTGCGCCAATCAAGAAATGGGTTTTTAGATATCACCATCGCGTGATCAACACGGGCAATAAAGCCGGCGTGATCTTTCGCAATGAGCACCATGTCTTTATAGCGTTCCACTGCGGGAAAATGGGTTGACACAATCGGTTTACCAGCGGCTAAATATTCTTTTAATTTTAGGGGGTTACACGCTTTTATTTGACCATTATCTAAAAACGGTAACAATGATACTTGCCAATGCTGAGAAAAACTCGCTAATTGATGATGAGCAATTTGCGAAATATAAGTTACATTCGGTAAAGCAATGAGCGCGCTAATATCAATATCAGCCTTTCCAATCAGTACCAAATGATAATTTGGCCTCGCTTTGGCAAGCTTTATCAACAAATCGACATCTAGCCACTTTGAGATTGAGCCATAAAAACCAATTACATTACTCAAGTTATGAAGTTGTGAATGTGGCTTTTTGATATCACTAAATAAATCATAATCAACGCCGTGTTCGAGCATTTGCGTTTTATGTTTGGGCATTTTATCGAGCAGCACTTTACTCACCACATAAATATTATGTGCCATGTGAATAAGGCGCTCTTCGCTTGCTTTTACCAAGTCGTAATCAACTCCTGCCAAGCTGGAAAAATCATCGCCACAATAATAAATTAAGCGGTCTTGTGGGCGCAGTTGAATCATATTAATGGCGGTAGGCACACTCACCCAGTAGATAATTGGTTCATGTGACGACAAGTCGAGAGTTTTGGCAACTTGACGCTTATTAAAACGCGTCGCCCACTTGTTATCATGCCAGGGCAAAATTAGGGGGTTACGCGCTTCAACGGGTAGTTTGTCGCTCGGTGCTTTAACGTTTCCAGCCATCATCAATTTAACCTTACCTAACACACGCTTAATATCGGTAAAATTAATTTTAGGTTTGCGCATACCTACGGAGTTAAACCAAGTTACATCGTATCGCTCGGCAATCACTTTAAAAATATGCTGGGTACTACTTGGATGACGCCCCCAGTCTTCTGCAAATACGACAAATTTCATAACTTGCTCCTTAATCTACACGCTTAATCACTTTGGCCGGATTGCCTGCAACAAGTGTAAAGTCGGCCACATCTTTGGTGACGACCGCATTTGCAGCAACTATCGCCCCTTTGCCAACAGTAACGCCTGCCAAAACCGTTGCACCAGTGCCTATCCAAGCACCTTGTTTTATAATGATATCGCCCGCTTGCTCTGGTAAATCGGGTTTACCTTTGGCGCGCTCGGCGTAATTTAACGGGTGACCAGGAAAGCCTGCTAAAAATACTTTTCCAGCTAAACGCACATCATCTTGTAACTCAATTTTTGTGCCTACGGAAAAGGCGTTTTGCCAACCCACATCCACATTATTGCCAATAATTAACTTTGCTATGCGACCCGAGTGATAACGGCCACAAAAGGTTGCAATGCCCGACATTCTGACATCGTCACCTAAGCTAATTGCAAGTGCACCAATAACTTGTGGCATACCGCACTGTAAGGTTAAGCGCTTTTTACTGCCGCTTACTTGGCTTTTAAACATGGGCGTAAAATAAAGAAACTGCAGTGTATTGTGCCAAATCGTTTTACTGCTTCGATGAAGTGCAAACAGTATTTTGTAAAATACTGGCACAACCGGCATTTCAATATGCTTAATTGCATAAAAGCTACCGCGACAAAATTTACCAAAGCCTGAATCACTGCTTTTCACCCAATTTTTAACATCAGCTATCATGACGATTCTCCTGCGTATCTTTACTTAACGTTTGCAGCATTTGTTCCAAAGCAATACTGAGCGATAAAATAATGTAGATAGGCCAGGTAAATGCCTGAGTTAAAAAAGTGCCAGACACCACAAAGCCAATTAATCCCGCCTTTAGCGCTTGTACGTTAACAAGCAAATTAGCTTGATGACAAAACTTCACTTTGGAGCCACTGCGCTTCAATGTGCGATAAATCGTTGCGATTAGCGTTGCAAAAAGCGAAATTCCGACAAATCCGGTTTCACCAAGCACTTGGAACCAAGTACTGTGCACCGCGTGATTTTTGCCATCCCAGTGCGGACTGTAAAAGAAGTAGTTAACGTAAAAGTTGTTTACCCCTACGCCGGTGAATGGGTTTGATAGCGCCATGTTAATTGCCGCCTGCCACGCATAAATCCGTCCCATGGCTGATTCATCAATACCGCTTTCTGCGGCCCCACCACTTTGTCTGTCGCTGATCCCCGCAGCGACCAAGAGCACCGCTAAACCAAACCCTAAAATAGACACTAATACCACGGGGTTTTTGATGGTACGCGCCAAAAAGTATGCAACAATCGCCATTACGCCTAATAACCCGCCTCGGCTTTGTGTTGCAATAATGCCGTACACCACCAAGCACAGTGCAATAAACGCAAATACACGGTAAATCGTTTTGCTTTCTTTATTAAAAAGCTCGGCACACAAAAACGAAACCGGAAACAAGAGCACCAAGGAAAGATCGTTTGGGTCGCCAATTTGCGATTGTAAATGACGCGAAATCGTAACCCGTGACCTTCTACTAAGCCAATACCATTAAGCTTGTTAGAGACGGCAACACTAGCAATTAACGCCCCACTCACCATAATACCAAGCCGGGCAATGCCGAACGCTTTTGGCGTATTGATCCACCAGCTAATAACAAACACCATAATCAATACTTTGGTTAGGGTTGAACTCCAATACTCAATGGCCATACCACGATTTGTCGCCATCATTACGCATAAGGTTAACCAAGCAAAAAAGAACATAAACGCACTGTGCGCTGGGTGCCAAAACGGTGTGAGCTTTTTACTTAAAAACAAATGCCACGCAATGCCGAATAGTGACGCCAAAGCCAATAATTTTGGGATCTTGAGCGGCATTAATACGGGGAACGCTTCGTGAATACGAAAATAACTAAATAGAATAAATAAAATGACAAAAATAACGCTAAATCGCACGGTGAAATACAGCGCGAACGGCAGCATCAATAGAGCAAAAGGTGCTGCAGGCCCCGCAACTTTAAACAGCCCGATTATGGTGACACTAATTAAAATACCGAGCAGCGCGAGTTTAATCGGCGATTTTGATAAGTGCTGTTGGCTAAGAGTATCCATACTTGCCTCCCACTTTACTGGGCTTTATCGCGCCACACTTTATTGCATATTTAAATGACAGCAGTAATGCGACGATTAGCAAGATTGCATTAAGCCAAATCGCATTACCTACAATACCGATTTGCACAAGCAATAAACCAAAACCAAGTAACACCGTACCGAGATGATATTTGAGCGGCGCGATACGCTGACTAATTATATAGAACGCTAAAAATCGCACTGTATGCCCAACAAAAAGCCCAGCAAACACGCCGCTAATGCCCTGGCTTCGGGTCAAAAACGCAATAATTAATATTGCTACTGTGGCACATATGCCGTTTATAAGTGGTACGTATTGCGCGTTTTTATCTAGATAACAGCCTAAATTCAGCAACTCCGCATAACTTTTAATAACTAATAAAATGCACAGTAAACCAATGTATTGGCTGCTGTTGTGATAGCTTTGTGGTAACAACCAACTAATAAGGAAAGGGGCAAATATCATCATTGCTAGTGCCAGCATAGTGATGATAAAGCACCCTGTAACAGCCCCACTCGCTGCTAATTCTGTGTTTTCAAAGTAATGTTTAAAACGGATTGGGAACCACCATAAGCGAAATGGCTCAAACGCTAACGACAATGCCAATGAAAATTGCGTTGCAATAAAATAGTATGCCAGCTGCGATGACCCTAAATAACTCGCAATAAACCAATTTTCAGCGCCACCGAGCCCATATAAACAAAGTGCTGACAACGCAATAAAGCCGCCGTAACGAACATGCTCTCTGGTTAATGGCTGCTGTTTTAGCAATAACAGCGAACGATGGTAAATCACTAAAGCTAAGGTAATAATAAAACTGGTGACACAGCCACTTATTAGCACTCCTAAAATACCGTAATCATTTAACAATAAGGTGTAAGTAAGCAGTGCTTGCACGACGCCTTGGGCAAGGGCAACACACATGTAGGGTTTTGATTGCTGCAATACGCGATAGCGCGTTAAGTAGATGGCCTGCAATGTAGTGAGTGCCAAATTAAACATCAAAAGGCAAAAGTACGACTTTTCAATTGGCAGCGGCATTAGAGCCAACCAGATATCCGCGCCAATGATTGCACAGAGCAAAAACACACAACTCACCAAAAACGTAAACTTAATACTACTGGCAATAAATGAGTCGAGCATCTCGTTTGGCAGCTTTACCGCAAAGCGAAAAATCACTTCAGCCATGCCAAAACCCAAGAAAATACTCAACATCGCGCCAATGCTGACGAGAAAGTTAAGCATGCCGTAGCTATCTGGCGCCAAAAAGCGCGTCACTATCGGCAACATCAGTAGGCTGATCCCTTTTAGCCCAGCAATGGCGATACCGTAATGGACAAACGCAGCATTAACTTTCATACGCCACCTGCTCAATTAAGCGCGATAACTTAACACCTTGTTTTATTGCATTAAAATGCCTGTTAACACGGTCTCGAGCAGCATTGCGCATTTTTATACGCTCGTTTTCAGGCAGTTGGCAAAAGGTTAAGATGGCTTGTTTTAACGCATCGCTATCTCTACTTGGTACAGTGTAGCCACAGCTACCATCGACAATTTCAGTACATCCCATAATATTGGTTGTAATTGTAGGTAACCCCATAGCCATGGCTTCTTTGAGTACTACCGGGCCGGTATCTTTATCGCCGTTATCAGCAATACAAAAAGGCGCAATAAACGCATCATATTGCTTTGAAAACGCGATAATTTCGCCTGATGTACGCTGCCCTAAAAAGCGCACCCAATTGTTAAGATGCAATTGATTCACCAAACCAACTAACTCCGCCAGCTTGGGCCCGCTGCCAATAATATCAAGTTGTGGTCGTTTCGAAGGTGGAATATCAGAAAGCGCATTGAGCGCAAACTCAATGCCTTTTTTATCAACCAAGCGGCCAACAAATAGCAGTTTTACCGTGCTGTTGTTCGGGTTGCCATAATGCTGAAACTTGTTAACGTCTACACCGCAATGCAACAAATGCACAGAATGGGTTTTAATGTTTTGCAGCAGGTTGTACATATCTTGGCAAACCGCCACATTAAAATCGCAAAACGCCAGCTTAGCATTGAGGTCGTTCGCGTTTACATATACATCATGTCCATGTCCGACACTCGACACACTAATTCCTGCATACTTGGCAGCAACAATCCCGTACGCCAAACTGCTGTGCATAAAATGGCAATGAATATGTGAGATTTGCTGTTTTTTAATCAGATAGTTAATCTGAAGACCAAAGTAAAGCAGTGATAAATTGCGTATCGCATGCTGACTTGATGCGGCTTTGTACGCATTTGCAACCCCTTGAATACTGGTGCAACATAACCCTTTAAGTGTGGTTGTAATGCGCTCGCGCTTTAGTTCGAATACGTCAAAATCAAAGTCACTCTCATGGTCTAAATGCTCCATCGTGATCACGCTAACTTTGTGACCTGCAGCACGCAACGCCTCGATTTCGGTGACCACAAAGGTTTCGGACGCGACCGGAAACTGTGGGACATAAATAGCAATATGTTTCATAACGCTCTCCTCACATTTATGTAAAGAGCACATCGCAATCTTTATGCCGATAAAAATACCATGTTAACCCCACTAAATTGCCGATTTGCAATCGACCATTCGCATTTTGCAAAGCAATTTTGCTTTTTGCATGCATTTTGACCCTGTTTAGCGCGGCACACACTTTGCGTAAGTACTCCAGACTATGGAGGATTTGTTATGTGTAAAGAAGTGTCGATTATCATGCCTAACTACAACTGTTTAGACTATTTACCAAAAGCCATAGACAGTGTGTTACAGCAGCAAGATGTGCGATTTGAACTGATTGTGGTGGATGACGGTTCCACTGATGGTTCGCTTGAATGGTTAAAAGCAGCTGAACAAAAATACAATCAGTTACGCGTTTTAACCCAGCCTAATCAGGGTGTTATCGCTGCACGTAATCGGGCAATTAAAAAAGCGAATGGTCAATTTATCGCGTTTTTAGACGCAGACGATTACTGGTACCCAACAAGCTGCGCAAGCAAGTAGACTATATGCTAGCGAATCCCAACTGCGGGCTAACTTTCACCAACTATCAGCACGTTGACACCACATACCAAGAAATCATTGATTGTTACTCATATTGGCCTGAATTTGCAGCCCATCGCACTCAAAACAACGGTGATTATCAGCCTTTGCACGATGCCCTTGGATTGCTAATAATTGCCAACGTAATTGGTACATCATGTGTCATGGTTAATAAAGACATTATCGAACGTGCAGGCGGGTTTGACCCGAGTCTTCGTAGCGCCAGTGATTGGGATTGTTGGCTTCGTATCGCGCTGATTAGCGAGGTTGGATTTAGTGAAGACATCACGATGGATTACCTAATGCGACCCAACTCAATCACCGCCAATAAGCAAAATCGCATTGATGCAATGGCCGAAATCACCGAACGCATCTGTACCTTAGGAAATGTCAGCCAAACCGTTCGCCGTAAAGCCAATGCCCGCTTACTGGAGTCTTACGGTGAAATGCATCGAGAAAATGGCAATTTAACCACTGCGATTTCATTTTCGTATAAGGCGTTTAAACAGTATCCACATAAACGCCATTTAAAACATCTGTGTTCTGATCTAAAACGGTTGGCGATTTTACGCGTGAATGCATTGTGCCAAGTATAAAAAAGTGTTTTATTATTAATAGGAAGGAGTGATATATGGCCCATATTTTACTGGTAGACGATGAACCAGAAGTAACCAATGCAATTGCGCGCTTACTGCGTAAAGACTACACCATCACAAAATGTAGCGAGCCAGAAAACGCACTTGAAATTGTAAAGCGAAATGACATTGATTTAGTGCTGTCTGATATTCGTATGCCAGTGATTGATGGCGTAGAGCTACTGTCACAGGTAAAAGCATATGATCCTGATATTGGCCGAGTGTTGCTCTCGGGGTATTCGGATATGGAGCTTTGCCAACGCGCGATAACTGATGATATCGCATCGATTATTTTGGCAAAACCATGGGACAACTTTGAGCTAAAAAACGTGCTGCGCTTAGTACTGAACGCACGTCAGTTACAAAAAGAAAATACCGAGCTTAGGCAAAAACTCAATCAACTTAGCCTAACATCACAGTGAGCGGGCGTACGCTCACTGTAAACGTTCATGTTATTCTGGGCGCTCAATGCCAAATGCTGATGTAATGCCTGAGTATTCGCCGCCCCCTAAACGCGCCAACGGATTTACCTTATCGGCGTCAACTTTAATGCGCTTCTTATGATCAAGCGATACAACTTCATCGCCTAAAAATAGGGTTTTAATTTCAACAAACACTAACGTTTGTGGCACTTCACCCATTTCTTTAATTTCATAAAGCTCGCAACCATAGGCAATATTGCAACCTGCCACCCGCGGCATAGAAAAGCCTTCAAATTCACATAGCGCAATATCATTAATTGCGACTTCTGACTGTCCATGATCTAGAGTTGCTGCGGTTTGCGTTACCAAATTGGCATCATCTACTGACGCAATATGGATGACACACTGCCCCGTTTCGATAATGTTTTTAACGGTATCTTTTACTTCACCTGTCGGCTTTTTGCCAACTGAAAACATCATTAAAGGTGGGTTACTCGATACTGCCGTAAAATAAGAAAATGGCGCTAAATTAAAATTAGCTTCGCCCGAATCAGTCATAACCCATGCAATTGGACGCGGAATAATGGTTTGCGTCATTAAGTGGTAAATTTGCGCTGGTGAAAAGTCAGAAAAATTAAGATTCATAACAAGGCTTTATAAAATAACAATTGAGGCAAATAGTAGCATATTCATGCGCCTAAAAAATACGGATGTATTGATAGCATGTTAGTCATTTTCAAATTTTTGAGGTAAAAGATCTTCTAGAAAAAACGCAGACAATTCAGAGCGCCCGCTTAATCCTGCTTTGGCATACACCGCCATTGATTGTGCTCTTGCTGTTTTTTCACTGGTGCCTCGAATTGCTGCAACGTCTTTTAAACTCATACCTTTTAAAAGTAAAAACGTCACTTCTTTTTCAGCGGGTGAAAGCTGCCAACGGCATAATTGTTCGTTGATTAAGTGCGAAAGACCATCAAGATATTCTTTTGAGCGTGTCCGCCATTCGGTTGCTTCTTGTCGTAAATTTTCGGTAAGCAAGCGTTGGTGGTGAAGTTGATGTTTTAAATTCACCATATCGCGAAAAATATAGCCTATACCCAGCAATGCCATTATTCCGGCTGAACCCTCAATCACTAAATGCCAGATAGCCACCCCTTCGTTAAGGTCGGTTGCAAGATCTACCGCGATCAGTAATGTAATGAGTAGCAAAGTAGTTAATAAAATTAGGCGGTCTTTGTTACTCATAGCGTGATTTACTCGTGTTCGTTGTAGTGGATATTACTTTCATGATGTTGCTCATGTTCGCTTTCAAACTCTTGCAAATGCCATGTTACACCAAACAATGATGTTGTTTTTTGGTTATGGTCAAAGTTTATAACTAATGTGCCTGTAAATGTGAACGTAATAATCAAACACATTACGCCTAGGTAAGCATGTGATTTCACGGACTCGACACCTGAAGGTATATTATTTTTATAGCCAGAAATCATACTCTTTGCGATAGGGTCTTGTTGTTTAACGGTGTGTACTAGCACCCCAAGAATATGCAACACCACAACCAGCATAAAAGCATTTGCAGCAAGTTCATGAAGCTCTTCAATTGCCTCATTAAACGGTCCGGTAGTCATTAAAATACCGCTAACAATCAGAAAAAATGCTAACAGCATCATCACAATTGCAGCCCAGCTTGAGGCTGGATTATGGCCAATCCATGACTTTTTATGCTTGGTAAGGCTCTCTTTAAGGTAGCAGATAAGCGTTTTTGGCTTTAAAACATAATCACTAAAGCGCGCATGTTTAGTGCCAATAAGTCCCCAAATAAAACGCCAGACTATACAAAGACCAAGTGTCGCTCCTGCAATCATATGGTAAGCAAAGATAGCTAATTCATCATCCACCAAATTCGCAATACTGAAAGCTACAATAAAACTAGCAGCAAATAGCCAGTGGAAAATCCGTGTCGGTAAATCATAGATACGAGTCATAAAATGCATCCTGTTTGTAACGTTAAAATACTTAACAAACAGTAACGAAATTGAACTTTGCTGACATTGGACAAACGCCCAACGGGGAGGTAATTGACGTAGGTCATTTGCCCTAAGAATACAAATAAACCTTATATTACATGAGTTTAAATTTTAAGAAAGGGTTGAAAAGTGCTGATGCAAGGTTATTGGTTAACGCCAACACTTTTAATGACAAACGGTTTTAATGCGTTTTTTTAACGCCGTAACGCACCATATCTTTGCCATTTTCATACACTTCTTGCGATACCCAACGACCTAGCAATAATTGATGCTTATCATCTAACACCGCAATAAATGGGCGACCATCACTGTTATTTGTAGCAAGTGCCACACCTTCAACATTTTTAAGGCCTAAGCCACCATTTTCAACTAACAGTAAAAACGCTTCTAGCTCGTCTAATGTATTTATAATGTCGTTATCTTTAATCATGTTTTTTGCTCTCAAACTAAAGAGTGCGAAGGGTAGCAGATTTCATCATTTGGATAAATTGCAGAACAAAAACAAGTTCAGCAAAAAATGTTTGGCTCAAAATTCCAAATATCGAACAAGGCCAACCGGCTTTAACTTGATAGATCTTTTTTTGGCAGCTTAATTGTGAATTCAGTAAATTCGAGCTCCTTGCTTTTACATTCAATAGCTCCATGAAGTTTGGCAGTAACAAGATTATAAACAATGCTCATTCCAAGGCCACTGCCGCCATTGCTGCGATTGGTGGTGTAAAAAGGCTCAAACACTTTTTCAAGCACAGTGTTTTTCATACCGACCCCATTATCGCGATATGAAATAATCACATGCTCGTCTGTTTCTGTGGCATCAATGGCAATTACGCCTTCTCTTTGTCCTTGGTCAAAGCCGTGAATAATCGAGTTGTTAACTAGATTGGTAAAAATTTGCCCAATAGCGCCCACTTCCACTTCCAATAAAAGAGACTCGTCAACGTGATTATTTATTGTAATGCCTTTATTTTTAAAAAGTGGTGTCAGTGAGGCAAACACATCATCCAAGTAAGCTTTTAAATGAATATTGCGAATGTCTTTATGCGATTGGTCAACAGCCACTTGCTTGAAAGACTGAATAAGGCCTGCGGCACGTTGCAAACTACTCGTTAACAGCCTTAACGACTCATCCATTTTTGAAAAATAGCGAGTAATCTCATTTCGTGACAGAGTTTCATCATTAAACATTTTTTCAATTGACTTGGTTTCACTCGCAATATAATCGCCAGAGGTTACTGCAATACCAAGTGGTGTATTAACTTCATGGGCAACACCTGACACTAAGCTGCCGAGCGAGGCCATTTTTTCAGCTTCAACTAACTGCTCAAAAGTGTCTTTCATCACTTTGGCATTTTCAGCTAAAATTTCATTTTTTTGAGTAAGCAAATTAAATTGCCCATCAACGGATTCTTTCAATAAGTTAATCAAACGCTTGCTATATAACTGCCTAAAATAGGCGTATGCAATCACCGCTATAAAGAGCAATATAAAACTCACCAGTGCAAACAAAGAAGACACTCTATTTACTTTACTTGCATGGCGCATAGCGGATTGTGTTCTTTGAGCTTGAAGTTGTAAAAAGGTGTTTACCTTTCCCATGATATACGCTTTTGCTTGCAAATATGCTTCACTATAAAGCAAATCTATCGCAGCCAAACGCGCTGGCGTCGCATTGTAGGGTATATTCTGGCTTTGCCCCTCTGCTACCAATGCAAACGCTTTTTGCTCAATTTCAACCAATTTATCTGATGCTGATTGCGCTTCATTAAGCATTTGCCTTTCTTCTTCAGTGATACCCACTTCGTTTAACATGGTTTGCAATGAAATTGCAGCGCTGTTTTCACTCGGGGCAACGCCGTTTTCAGGCATTAAGAAATCCCAATAAACACGCTGATAATACTTTGGCCGTGGTGCTTCGCCATTTCTAATAGCCAGAATTTGATTAAAAAAGGTTAAGTATTTTCCATTACCCGTTGCGGCATAGGCACGTGCCATCAAGGTCAAATTGTCAGAGCTAAGGCGCACTTGATTGCTAAGCAAAACCATTTGATAACGTTCTTGTTCTGTTTTCTCTAAACTCGCAAGGGAAAGAAAGGTGTAATAGGCAGATAAACCTGTTGTTAAAATAAGCAAAATAACCATTATAAAAAGCCATTTTGATTTACTAAGTAAATTTACACTGTTGGACTCAACAATTTTAAAAATTTCTTCAGCTTTACTATAGGCCACCCAATTACCTCAAAGCACTGTAAAAACAATTATCTAGGAAATGAGTATAGACAATAAATCTGCACTATGAGGGAAAGCTTATTTCTATCAACTTGAAACTAGCTTTGCTAATTTAAACCAGTACTGCGATATACCTATTAAATCACTTATAACCACGTTTTTTTCTTCAACATCTTTTTTAAAAACGATTATTCTTTTAAACAAGTAATCGCTTGAGCTTTAACAATTTTTAACTTGTTTGAAGACATCTCAGCGCTTAAGGTAGCAATCAAAATTTAAGTTAAATTTAGTTTTAACGTGTATTTGGGTTACATGGAGTAAATAAGATGCAACAAGGTACCTTAAAATCATCAACGGCAACCATTCAAAATGGTGTGACAAGAGCTGATGGCCAGTTTTCAGTGTCACAATACGGTATTTGTTTTAAACCATTTAACGAGAAATTAGGTTTAGGCCCGTATAACGTTGAACGAGGTTCAATCGCTAAAGTAGAAAAGTGCGTTGGCAAAGGGGCTGGCATTTTACCTATTACCTCAGATGCAATTCGCATTACGTGCACAAACAATGAAACCTATGAATTTATCATCAGTAATCCTGATGAGTGGGTGAATTTACTCTCGAACTAGTATTAACATATTTCAGCAGCGCCTTTGCTTTAGCTGCTGAAATACTTTTCCTTTAATCTCATCATAAAACGACTTTCCAGCGAATTGCCTTAACAACTGATCAAAAACACGTTTTTTAGCGTACTCAAAATATTCATTTTATTATTTTACACACCAATGACTGAATCTGATCAATCACGCATTATCGAAATGGCATGGGAAGATAGAACCCCATTTGAAGCCATCGAAACACTCTATGGGTTATCTGAGAAAAACGTAATTAAATTAATGCGCAGCGCATTAAAACCAGCCAGCTTTCGTTTATGGCGAGCGCGCGTAACTGGCCGCAACACTAAGCATTTAAAGCTGCGAAATTCGAGCATTTCACGTGGATATTGCAAAACCCAGTACAAACACCGTTAAATTAACACTCTCTAACCATGTATATGCAGTTTTCTAACGGTATACGCGTTGGGTACTGCGCTTTAATAAAACCCGATTTTTGATAGGCCGCAACTGCAGGTAAATTATCTGACAAAACAAACAGCGAAGCGCTATTTAACTGAAGTTGAGCTTTTCCTTCTTGAATCAAACTATTAATTAACCGCGCTGCGATCCCTTTACCACGAAATGCTGGGTTTACCACCAAACGCGCAAGGTGAACGCGCTCTAAGCGATTATAAAATTGCCCAAATGCGACAAACTCACCTTGTTCACAAAGCAAGCAAAATGAAGCTAGCTTCTCTGTGTTTAAATCTTGAAAGAAAGTTTCTTCTGTAAAAGGGTAACGGAACCCTGGGCCTGACCACTTCGCAAGGCTGGCTTCATCTTGAAACCAGCTCGTAAGTGGTTCTATGTGCGTTTTTGTAAACGGTACTAACATTATCGATTTTTCACATCATTATTTGCTTTACAATGTTTATCAATAAATGCCTGATGACTCAAACAATTATTCGCGGCCATAGCAATTTGCGCTTTCATTTGCGCCAAGTTTTCAGCAATAGCGCTTGAGTTAAAGTGGTCCAAACGTACATCGTAACGCGAAGGAGTAACGTTAAAGCCATAAAACATTGAAAGCCAACTTGCTTGCTGGAATGACTCATTATCATACATCACCACATGGCCACGATTTTTATACATGGCAATTTTGTGCTCAAGCGTTTTTGGAATGGGCATCTCTTGGCAGTAACACCAAAATGCGGTGTCGGTGCGCTGCGTTAATTTGTAGTGCACTAATAAAAAATCAACAATGCGGTCTAACTCATCATTATGCAAACGGTTAACTTCATCAATATCAGCTTGATTAAAAGACATATCTGGGAAGAAAGTCATCAGCTTAGCAAGCGCGGTTTGAATTAACGAAATGCCAAGTGACTCTAACGGCTCTAAAAAGCCAGCAGCTAAACCAAGGGCAAAACAGTTTTTATGCCAACTTACTTTACGCCTGCCAAGTGGGAATTTAAAGGTTTTTACATCCGTAATTGTGCGCCCTTTTACACTATCGAGCAGGCTTTGTTTCGCTTCTTCATCTGTCGTGAATTTGCTTGAATAAATATAGCCATTGCCCATTCGGTGCTGCAGCGGAATACACCATTGCCATCCTGCTTCTTTTGCAATTGCGCGGGTATAAGGCGTGGGTTCACCCACCAGTTCTGTTTGCACTGCAACAGCGCTGTCACAAGGTAGCAAATGACTCAAATCATCAAGGCCAATACCCATCGCACCTTCAATTAATACACCTTTAAAACCAGAGCAATCAATAAATAAATCGCCCTCAATGTGTTTACCATTATCAAGAGTTAGCGCTTGGATGAAGCCATTTTCAGCGTTGAGTTTAACTTCGCTCACATTGGCTAAAATATGGTTTACACCGCGTTTTGAACAAAACTCTGTTAAAAACTTAGCATATAACACCGCATCAATATGATAGGCGTAAGAATATTGCGCTAGAGGATTATTCTGATTGGGGTTTGGCTGCGCAAATCCGCCTTTTTTGGCAAGCTGTATTGGGAAACTGTAATCTTCAATATCAAGCTGTTTGCCTTCTGCATTGAGCTTGTTGATATATTGATGAAAATCCAAATTTTCGATCTGTGCGCCATAGGCTGCAAAAGGATGGAAAAAACGCTCGCCTTTTTGCGACCATTCTTCAAATTCAATACCAAGTTTAAACGTCGCTTGTGTGGCTTTAATTAATTCAGCATCGTTAATACCTAAATTACGGTTAAAATCGACAAAATTAGGAATGGTTGCTTCGCCTACTCCAACCGTATTAATGTTGGGTGATTCGATTAGCGTGAGCGACATGTCTTTGTCTTGAATGTAGCGCGATAAACTCGCCGCTGCCATCCACCCCGTTGTGCCCCCACCTACAATAACGATTTTTTTAACTGCTTGTGCCACGTTTCGTCTTCTTATGCTTATTTTTATTGTTTTCAATATAAACTAAACGGGCTTTAAAAACTAAGCCAATAGTGGCCGATTTTTAAGCCCTAAATGCGTGATTTGTATTAGGCTCCAACCCGTTTTAAAGGTTAAAGCCTGATTCAATTAACGCTTTTTGAAAAGTAATGTCATACGGTTAGATTCACCAACTGACTGGTACTGCTCTTTATTTTCCTTTGCATTAAGCGAAGGCGGCAGTGCCCATACGCCTGCTTCAACATTATCAATAATAATGCGGTCTTTCGCGTTATTGTGGAAATACGCCTCAGCTTCTAAGTCAAATCCAGCGGCTTTTGCCACTGCAATTACATGTGATTTTGGCAAATAGCCTTTTTTCGCTGTTGCTACCGGATCAAACCCTTCAGGTGCTTGATGCTGTACAACACCTAATTTGCCACCTTGTTTAAGCATCTGATTAAACTGACTAAATGCAGCAGCTAACTGATTACCATTTTGCAATCCGTGTAAGCCTCTAAAGGTTAACACTACATCTGCGTTTTTTGTTTTTTCATCGATTGACGCATTTGGATCAAAATCAGCGATAACAACATTGCCGTAAACTTTTTTGTTATCGCTTAATTTTTTCTCAAAGTTTTCGCGTGAGCGTTTACGGTATTTTGAGCTTGTCGTAATTGGGTAGTGAGCTGCTACAAGCTGCCCCTCTGCTGCAAGCATTGGCGCTAATACTTCAGTGTACCAGCCGCCACCAGGCATAATCTCAACCACTTTTGAATTAGCTTTCACACCAAAAAACTCAAGCGTTTGGTATGGCTTACGAAATGTATCGCGTGCTTGGTTTGCTTCACTGCGGTGGCTGTTATCAATACCTACAGGTGCACTAGCAACGGTAGAGAAAGAGAAAACGGCGGCAGCAATAAGTGAAAGAGGTAGTAATGTGTTTTTATAATTCATTTTAAATTACTCAATTAATAAACAATGTTTCTGTTATACAGATTTTTTACACAAATCGCTCACTTTTACGAAATATATTTCAATTTATTAATGAGTTAGCACATATTTAATTTAAATTTAACTAACCAAAGATCCCATATTCAAGACAGAAAATCGCATCATTGTTGCTAAAAAAACCACCTTTGATATATTGCATACAATATCCAAAATAAAAAGAAAGAATGTTATGACAACACACAAGCCTTTGCGCAGTCCATTTGGCAGCAGCTTTTACATTGCCAATATTATGGAGATATTTGAACGATTAGCATGGTATGGTTTTTTTACCGTATCGTCCCTTTATATGACCAGCCCTGTGCTGCAAGGCGGTATGGGGTTTAGTGATGAACAACGCGGTTTTTTACAAGGGCTTGTGCCATTTTGCATATACTTGTTGCCTGCATTAACTGGGGCATTAGGCGATCGCTACGGCTACAAAAAAATGCTGTTACTTGCCTTTGCCATGATGACCCCGTGTTATTACTTGCTAGGTCAAGTATCAAGCTATAGCGCGTTTTTCCTAGCCTTTATGGGTGTTGCAATTGGTGCTGGCATTTTCAAACCATTGATCACCGGCACGGTGACTCATGCAACCAACGATAGCAATCGCAGTTTAGGCTTTGGCGTTTTTTACATGATGGTCAATGTAGGCGGCTTTTTAGGGCCTGTTATTGCAGGTATCATGCGAGACACAAGCTGGGATATGGTGTTTATTATGGCCGCAGTGTGGATTGCTATTAACTTTATCCCTGTCACTTTATTTTATCGCGACCCAACTGCTGAAATTCGTAAAAACACCCCAGCCAAACCACTTAAAGATATTATAATCGAGATGCGTGAAGTACTGGGCAATGGTCGTTTTGCGTTACTTGTTTTTCCAGTCCTTATTGCGTTTATGTTACCCGGTACAAAATTAATTTCTGAGTCATTCGCTTACGGGTTTATTGCAAGTTGGCTATGTTTAAACTTGGTCTGGCACATATTAGCGCCAAAAGCTGGAACACATTGGTATAGCAGCAAAATAAAAATGGGTAATAAACCTTTTTTGTTACTTATTTTGATTTTGAGCGGGTTTTGGCTGGTTTATATGCAAATTTTTATTACCCTTCCGCTTTTTATTCGCGACTACGTTGATAGCAGTGATCTTGTGATGCTAGCGAATTCAATTCATGTGGGGTTTGGCGAAGCCGCTTCGTTTGTTAATGTGCCGCAGCTAACAACTGCAATCACTGCGCTTGCAAGCCAATTTGATTACAGCCAAGCAAACAGCTTTCATAAAGCCTATCTTGAATTAACTAACTACAATGTGCGCATTCCAAAAGAGGTATTACAAGCGCATTTACCAAGCTTAAGTACATTGTCTCAAGCTGAAATCGGCGCACTCGCAACCCAGTGGGCAAGTGATTATCGACAGTTTAAACCTGAATATATTGCAGCGGTAAACTTTGGCTCTATTGTACTATTACAAGTACTGGTATCAGCACTGAGCGCACGCTTTAAAACCTTTTATGTGACTATTGCGGGCGCTTTAATGATTGCCAGCAGTTATTTATTACTAGCAAATTCAGAGGCTGGAGCAATTGTAAGTGGCGCGCTTGCGGTAGCGGCTTTACTTATCTTTTCGCTCGGTGAAATGATGGCATCGCCAAAACAGCAGGAATACGTAGCCTCGGTAATGCCGAAAGACAAAGCAGCCATGTATCAAGGCTACCTTTACACGGCATCTGCCATTGGCTTTTTGTTTGCCGGTAAGCTCTCTGGTTGGGGTTACAACAAATGGGCTGTTGAAGCTAATGAACCCGCGAACTTTTGGCTATTATGTGCCGCTATTGCGTTTGTTACCGCACTCGCACTTTGGTTATTTAATAGTTTTGCCGCTGAAAAATTGGAGCAATCACAGCACAATTCAAAGCTTGTTAATAATTTAGCTTAGTGATGTGTGAATAATTCGGCAGGGTTTAAGTAAAACATTTTCTTATAACCCTGCGTTTCTGTGGTAAACCGCCACGGGTAAGGTATTAATGTAACGACCGAATAGTGGATATGTGCAGGCTTACCTTTGGCATTTCCCGAATCGCCCAAAGTACCAATAACCTCTCCCTTCGCGACTAACTGACCTGTTCTACTTTGGTTTTGCTCTAAATGCGCATAATAATGAACTCGCCATTTTGGCCCTAAAATCAAAACAACCTTACCGCCTTTAGGCAAAGTGCCAGAATAAATCACAATTCCTGCCGTAGACGCGATAACGGGCGTTCCTTTTTTGGCAAAAATATCGATACCTTTATGTACCCCTGAGCTGCCCCAAGGCTCATACCAAAAGGTTTTTGCATGCCAATCATTGTGTGTTGCACCTTGAACCGGGATTATTTGAGATACGGGCATAAATAGAATGCCAAAAAACAATACGGCTAGTATCAATACGCTTACTTTAGTTTTCGTCATAACTCATCTAGAGCGTATTTACCTTTGCGCCCTCGTTTTTCTCCTGGCTTTAATAAGATGCTTACTAGGTTGTGATAGAGGTTTTACTGTTTATACCAATCAGAACACAAAACGTAACCATAAGTTCATTAAGATGAATACTTTAGATAAGAACAATTGCATAAAATAACATTATTAAGGTGAATTAAATTGAAGCGCTTTAAAAACTGTTCGCTTTTCAACCAAAAAAGCGGTAACGTAATGCGCTAAATTTTTCGTCACCAATTTAAATTCAATAAAAACAATATCAAGGGAATGATTATGAAGTTTATTGTACTTCTAGGCCTATTTTTAGGCGGAATGTATTTTTATAGCAATGCAAGCTCACAACATATCGCCAACTACCAAGACCTTTTGGCAAAAGCTGAAACCAGCGATGTTAGCTTAGGTGAAATCAAACTCGGTTCTAACTTACTCGCATTACAATTTTGCAACGATGAGTCATACCAAACATCGGGCGGAAAAAGCGTAAAAGAGTGCTTAAAAACATACGCGAACATGCGTGGCATGTGTGAACAGCGTATTTTCAAAAACGATAATGAAATTATCGAATCCAAAGACAAGGTCGTTAAAATCGCACAACGCTACACAGCCTGTGTCGGTATTGACTAGCGTATAAAAAAAACAAACAAGATGTAAATAACGAAATGTTGTCAATTTAGGGCAGATAGGTAACTTAATTTGCTGTCATCAAATCAACAGATTATACACACTCCTGTGAGCTCAAAATTACTGTTCAGTGCTGGCATAATTGCGTTAGCAGCTGCCGCTTGGCATTTGCTCTGTATTATACCAATTCACTTAAATAGCTGATCATTCTAGCGGGTTAAATATCATGCTAACTGCGTTTGAATTTATCAATGTAGAACAACTACATAAGAAAAATTCCGCCTTGTTATCATTTCATTTATCCCGCGCTAGCTCTGATCACATACTTAACAGAATTGGTATGGGCGGTCCGACCTGGTATCTGTTTGCGCGTGCACCTGAATTTATAATCGCATCATCAAAACAACACACCCTGCTTGCACCTATTGCAACTACAATAGTTGCATTGTTAATGAGTGCATGTGCGATATTTGCATTCTCAGCAATGGGCATTATTCGTAGAGTTCCTTTTTTAAAATCTGCGTTAGTTGTTATTGCTATGATAAGCATACTGCGTGGTTTACTCGGTTTTACAATTGTCATTAAAGCAACACAAATCGACCTATGGCAATTCGTTGCCAGTAGCGTTTGGCTCTATGTAGGTTGCTGTTTTGCAATTGGCTTTGTTTCGCTGCATCGTTTTCAATCTTCAACTCACCAAAGCGTATAAAATTTAATAAATTCGCTTCAATTAAAAGCCTGAAGGCATTTTAGTTAGGCTTATTGCAGCCCGCTTTTTAGCGGTTAAATAAAAACCTATTGCAAATCGGTTTTATTAAATCTATTATACCGACTGTTAATCGGTTTTTAGTTTAAGGTGATCACAATGAAACTCGGCGATTTAGAAAAGTTGCTTTTACACTACCTTTGGCAACACGGTTGCTCTGACGTAAAAACCGTTTTTGCTCACTTTGAAAATACCCGCGGTGGCAGTTTAAACACCTACCAAAGCACCCTTGAACGCCTCTACAAAAAAGGTTTGTTATCGCGTCATAAAGAAGGGCATGCATTTCATTATAAAGCGCGCGTTGAGCGCCACGAGTTAATAGGCCAACTAATAAAATCAGTAACCACTGACTTTGTTGGTGAAGACGATGGTAGTAGCCTAATTGCCGCATTTAGTTCGATGTCTTCAGAGTTCAACGTTGAACAACTGGACAAATTAGAATCGCTGATCGAACAGCAAAAATTAAAACTTAAGCAACAAGGCTAAGTTATGAGCGCAGAACCCTTCACTTTATTATTAAATGTATTAGCCATTGCCATTGTGTGCTTTGTGCTGCATAACATTGCGGTGTCTGCGTTTGTCACATTATTAAGTACGCGTTTTTTAAAACTGCAGGTTAAATCTCGCAAAATTACCTTGTGGTTTTTAGCGACCTTACCCTGGTTTAGCGCCTTTTCAACCGCCGCCTATTTTGTTTACGCTGCCAATGGCCTGTCACCGTTTGAAAGCGCCTCAAGTATGGATCATTGGCATCATATCAACAGCTTTTCATGGCTTAGTTGGCACGGCGCAGTGACTGCATGCGCACTTGGCTTTTTGGTATACATAATTAGTTCAAGATTGCTAAAACTGCGTGCTCATCAGCATGAAATTAAAAGCTTAATGGCGCTTTCTCGTAAGCTGGATAACAACTCGTTCGAAATAGACTCAAGTGATGCCGCAGCATTTACTGCAGGTTTTATCAGCCCTAAGTGCTTTGTTACTAAAGGCATGCGCGAGCAAATTAGTGAAACTGAATACCACATAGTAATGCAGCACGAACTTGCCCATGCAAACAAGCGTGATCCATTTAAAAAATGGTTATTTGCCCTGCTGGCGGCGTTTTTTATACCAAAAATTAAACAGCGTTTAATCCTGCATATGACCTTAGCAATGGAGCAAGATGCAGATAACGCCGTGGTATCAAACACCACATCATCGCTCGATATTGCGGGCACCCTTGTAAAAGTAGCAAGACTCAATGCCACAGGCAGTACCCTTAAAAATACCGACATGGTGGCTAACTTTGGCGCCGATGTGCTAGAGCAACGTGTGTATTTTTTACTTGGGCAATTATCGCTAAAACCGGTTAATCACTTGCTTATGATGCTGCTCGCAATTGCCGCATTTTTTCTATGCTTGACCTCAGTCGATAGCATTCACCACTTTATCGAAACCTTTACGAGTCATTAATATCATGGACTTTAAAGGTATTTCTGAAAATTCTAAAAACCGATTAGCAATCGGTATAAAACCTAAATTTTAGGGGTGAGCATATGCTTATAAAATTTGTCACAACAAGAAAACCGATTAACAGTCGGTTATTGATAGGGTTAAACCTTGTCGTTGCGAGTCTATTACTCGCACCAAAGGGTGCGAGCGCAAACGAAGTCGTGAGCTTAAAAACCGCCATCAGTAAGACCATGCAAAACCACCCTGATTTAACGCCGCTAATTTATTTGCAACAAGCACATCAAGGACTTATTCAACAAGCTGGGGTTGCAAGCCCAGTTACCCTTGATATGAGTGTTGAAGATGCACTTGGCACTGGCGATTATCAGGGCTTTTCCAATAGCCAAACAAGTTTGAGTATTGCGTGGTTGCTCGATGGTGAGCAAGTGGATGCACGAGTGAATCTCGCCAAACAACAGGGGTTGATTTATGCCGTTGAAAAAGAGGCAAAAGCGCTCGATTTAGCAGCCGAAACGGCCAATTTGTTTATTACCTTATTAGCGCAACAAGCCAAGTTAAAACTGGCAACTCTGGCGGAAAAACAAGCCAAAAAAGCCCTGTCAGAGATTACCAAACGGGTAGAAGCAGGCCGCGTAAACAGTATTGATAAATACCGCGCAAAAGCTGATTTAGCAAAGCAAACATTAGTAGTTGAAGATCTTTACTTTGAAATTGAAGCAACAAAATCACAGTTGGCAGCCCAATGGCAAGGCACTACTGAGTTTGATGTCACGGGCGATTTAACCCAATTACCCAACGCCCTTTCACTGGAAGATGCCAAAGCACAATTAAAAAACACGCCACGTTTTTCACTCTTTGCATCAAAACAGCGGGTAATCTCATCAGAAATTGCACTATCACAAGCTGAGAGCAAACCCGCATGGCAAATCAATACAGGCATTACGCGCGACCAAGCACTTAATGACGTTTCACTAAGTGCTGGCGTTTCAATTCCGTTAGGGGGTGCGTCTCGTAGCGAAGGGAAAATTGCATCACTTAACGCCAGTAAACAGCAGCAAGCTGCTGAGGCAAAAGCCTGGCTTGCGCGTGCCCAAACACAAGCGTTACTACTTAACCACAAGCTAACCCACAATACCCATATTGCCAATGCGCTTTTAAAAGAATCACTTCCCGCCCTCGAAACCGCAAGTAAACAAGCCGAGCTTGCCTATCAACAGGGGCGCTACCGATACACCGATTGGTACGCAGTAAAACAAGAGTTATTACAAGCCCGATTGGAGCTGATACAAGCCTACACCAATATTCAACGATTCAATGTTGAACTTGAGCGCTTAACCGGCGCGAGCCTAACAATTAAGTGAGATTGCGATGAAATTATCAAATCTATTAAATGCATTTTTAGTGAGCCTATTACTCACTGTGCCAAATTTTGATGCGGTTGCCGGAAGCGACCACGACCACCAGCAAGAAGGTAGCGAGCACAGCGAAGCAGTTACAGGTGCAAACGGTGGACGACTTTTCAAAACAGGTGACTTCTCTTTGGAGCTGCAACTAGTTGAACAAGGAACAGCACCCGAATACCGCGTATTTGTAAAAGATCACGAAAGAACAGTCGCACCCGTTGATGTGGACGTTACCGTTACCCTTAGCCGATTAGGTGGCAAAAAAGACACCATTTCATTTAAACCAGATGGCGCCTTTTTAAAGGGTACGTCACCGATTAACGAGCCTCACTCATTTAGCGTTGAAATAAGCGCCACTTATCAAGGTGAAGTCTATGAGTGGCATTTTGATAATTTTGAAGGGCGTACTCACATAGCCGCCCCCATTGCTGAGCAGCTGGGCATTAACACCAATACCGTGCAAACAAAAACACTGACAAAAACTTTGCCGGTGTATGGCAAACTGGCCCTGCCTGCAGGGGCTAAACGCCAAATAAGCGCGCGTTTTGATGGTGAAATTACCAAACTCACTGCAATACTGGGTATGCAGGTGAAAAAAGGTCAGCACATAATGACCATTCAAAGTAACGACAGCTTACAAAGTTACCGCGTTATTTCACCGATAAATGGCATTGTAACTAAACAAAACGTGGGGCTTGGTGAGCAAACGGCTGGGCGCAGCTTAATAGAAATTACCGATATGACTGAGCTTGTTGCAGAGTTACAAGTTTTTCCAAACGACGCAGCAAAAATCCGCCAAGGCGCAGCAGTAAGCGTTAATGTAAGTGGTTTAAATACGCCAATAAATACCACCATTAAAGACAGCCTTTTTTCAGTTGCTGGCAATCAAGCAAAAACCTATCGCGCCTTCATTCCCAACCCCAATAACCAACTGCAAGTAGGACAATTTGTTAGCGCCGACATCACCCTTGAAAGCTTTACGGTACCGATGGCAATAGAGAAAAAAGCACTGCATGCATTTCGTGATTTTAATGTGGTATTTGTCAAATTTGGCGACCAATTTGAAGTTCGCATGTTGACCCTTGGTCGCAGCAGCGGTGAGTGGGTTGAAGTGTTAAGTGGCATTGATGTAGGCAGCGAATACGCCACCGACAACAGTTATATCTTAAAAGCCGACATTGAAAAGTCAGGCGCGTCACACGACCACTAAAAGTGAGTAATTACTTATGCTAGAGTCCATTTTAAAATTCGCTATTGAGCGAAGTAAGTTAGTACTTGCCATGGTAATGTTAGTTGCAGCACTAGGGGCTTGGCAGTTTACCAAACTGCCCATCGATGCCGTGCCTGACATTACCAATGTTCAAGTCGTTATCAATACCGAAGTGCCCGGTTACACCCCGCTGGAAGTAGAGCAACGCGTTACTTACGTGCTTGAAACCGCACTGGCTGGCGTGCCCAACTTAAGTTACACACGTTCTATTTCACGTTATGGTTTATCACAAGTAGTTGCCATATTCAGTGATGACACCGATATCTATTTTGCCCGCCAATTAGTAAATGAGCGTTTGGTTTCGGCAAAATCTGAGTTGCCCTTTGGTGTAGAGCCAGAGCTTGGCCCAATTTCCACAGGGCTGGGTGAAATTTTTATGTTTACGGTTGATGCATTGCCAGGTGCACTTAACCCCGATGGCAGCCCAATCACCGCAACCGATTTACGTACCGTGCACGACTGGATCATTCGCCCGCAACTTGTGCAAGTAGAAGGCGTTGTTGAAGTAAACCCAATTGGCGGCTTTGAACGCGAAATTCAAATTGCCATAAAACCTGAAAAACTGTTGGCATTTGGCATATCACAACAAGATGTAATTGATGCTATTGGCAGCCATAACCAAAACCGTGGAGCGGGTTTTATTGAGCGCGATGGTTCGCAGTGGTTAGTGCGCATTCCTGGTCAATTAAGCGATTTAACCCAGCTTGAAAATGTACCCGTAACGAATTTGCAAGGTGCGGTGATCCGCATTAAAGATGTTGCCGATGTGATTGAAGGTAAAGAGCTACGCTCAGGTGCAGCGACACAAAATGGCCATGAAGTGGTGCTCAGTACCGTCTTTATGTTAATTGGTGAAAACAGTCAAAAAGTGGCAAAAGAGGTAGGCGAACGCTTAACAGAAATAAGTAAAAGTTTACCGCAAGGGGTGGTGATTAACCCTGCGTACGATCGCACAAAGCTGGTGAATAAAACCCTCGATACCGTTAAAACCAATTTGCTTGAAGGTGCACTGCTGGTCATTGTGATTTTGTTTTTATTACTCGGTAATTTTAGAGCAGCACTTATCACCGCGATGGTGATCCCATTTGCCATGTTAATGACCATTACAGGCATGGTACAAAGTAAAGTAAGTGCTAACTTAATGAGTTTAGGCGCGCTCGATTTTGGCCTACTGGTTGATGGCGCAATTATTATCGTAGAAAACTGTATGCGCCGCTTAAGCCAAGCTCATAATGGTCAAAACCAAGCGCAAACCTTGCCATTAAACGAGCGTTTGGCCTTGGTATTTGATGCCACCCGTGAAGTGATCCGCCCTGCCCTGTTTGGTGTGTTTATTATTACCGCAGTGTATTTACCGATTTTTGCCCTAACTGGCGTGGAAGGCAAAATGTTCCATCCGATGGCAATGACAGTTGTAATTGCTCTAGTGAGTGCGATGGTTTTATCAATTACGTTTGTGCCTGCATGTATTGCTCTGTTATTTAAAAAGCCGGTACAAGAAAAAGAAAATATCGTAATGAAGGCAAGCACTGCGCTTTATCAGCCAATCTTAACCTTTGTGCTAAAAATGCGCTGGTTAGTTGTTGGCTGCGCTCTTGCGCTAATGGCATTTGCTGGTGTTATGAGTACCAAACTCGGCAGCGAATTTGTGCCAAATTTAGATGAAGGTGATATTGCTATGCATGCCATGCGCATACCGGGCACTTCACTTACTCAGTCGATAAAAATGCAAGAACTACTAGAGCAAAAAATTGCTGAAAAAGCTGAAGTGTTAAGTGTATTTTCAAAGATTGGTACACCCGATGTGGCCACCGACCCTATGCCGCCAAGCGTTGCGGATGTGTTTATTATGCTAAAACCGCGTGCTGAATGGCCCAATCCAACGAAGCCAAAAACCCAACTGGTAGCTGAGCTTGAGCAACTAGTTGAAACCATTCCAGGTAATCGTTATGAGTTTTTACAACCGATTCAAATGCGCTTTAACGAACTGCTCTCAGGAGTGCGTTCAGAGCTTGCGATTAAAGTATTTGGCGATGATTTTGATACCCTTGCGATTGTTGGCCAGCGCATTGAAAGTGCAATTGAAAGCGTTGCTGGCATTCGCGATGTGCAAGTGGAAAAAATTAAAGGCTTGCCCATTTTAACCATCAACCCCATTGATCACATGTTAGCGCAATATGCTCTAACCAAAGCCGATTTACAACAGCAAATTGCTATTAGCATGGGCGGTGTGGATGTTGGTAAGTTTTATCAAGGCGATCGCCGTTTTGATATTGTGGTGCGTTTACCCGATGATAAACGCCGTGATATTGATAATCTTAAACACCTACCCATTACCTTAGCTAATGGCGATTATGTGCCGCTGTCAGAAGTCGCGAGCATTGAAAAAGTAAACTCGGCAAATCAGGTTAACCGTGAAAATGGTAAACGCCGCATTGTGGTAACAGCCAATGTGCGTGGCCGCGATTTGGGCGGATTTGTTAACGATGTGCAAATGGCGATTGAAAAAAATGCTGATATTCCAGCAGGTTACTGGGTAGAATACGGCGGAACTTACCAAAAACTGCAATCAGCAACCAAGCGTTTAACCTTAGTTGTACCCTTAACTTTAGCGATTATTGTGGCGCTTTTGTTAATCGCCCTTGGCTCATTTAAAGATTCAATGATTATCTTCAGCGGCGTGCCTCTGGCGCTTACGGGGGGTATTTTTGCACTATTCCTGCGAGATATTCCGTTTTCGATTTCAGCTGCTGTGGGCTTTATTGCCCTGTCTGGCATTGCGATTTTAAATGGCTTAGTAATGGTGTCGTTTATTCGTGAGTTAAGAGCAAATAAGCTTGGTTTAAATGACGCCATTATAACTGGGGCGCTAAAGCGATTGCGCCCAGTACTTACCACCGCCCTTGTTGCCTCGCTTGGCTTTATTCCAATGGCACTTAACACTGGCATTGGTTCAGAAGTGCAAAGACCGCTTGCGACTGTGGTTATTGGCGGGGTGATTTCATCCACCTTGCTAACACTTTTTGTTTTGCCAGCGCTTTATCGCATATTGCATAACAAGGACTGACTATAAATATGCTATGCCCTCTATTGAGGGCATCTTTGCGCCTAGCCTATAAACGTAAGAATCTGTAATAAATTTAAATACTTTCTTACACAAGACTAACGTGTTTATTGCCATCTTCACGCTTTTTAAACTAGCACTATGTTATTATCGCGCTAGATTTTTTTGGGGTAGATTGAAAGTAGGCATATTATGATTAAAAATTCAGGGAAGGTAGCACTTATTGTAAGTGCGCTGTGTTTTGGGGCAATTGGCTGTAGTGAATCAATCACAGATGATTTAGACGATGCATTAACCCATGAAGCAGAGTTTTCGTTTATCAATGCAATGGATTACAGTGTCGACTTTCATTTGCAAAAACGCACCATCACCGCAGGTTCAAGCGGCTTATTTGATAGTAAAAACCGCGTGGCTGGTAATGTTCAAGTTAATGGTTATTCAAGCGAATACAGCTATGACTTCCCAGCGGTAATGAACATGGTAAACATTGGTATGCGCTCAGCTATGAGCAGTCAAAATGAAGTAAAAATGCATACAACGCTAAGCGACGATGACGAACATTGGGTAATCGCTTGGCAAAATGGTGTTGAAAAACACATCACCTTACTTAAGAAAAAAGAACGTGATAACGCCAACACCTTCAACGTACGCATTTTCGCTAATGGTGTTTACCCCGTTACATTAAAAGGTAGCCAAGTGATGACCACTGAGCGCGGCAAAGTATCTGACTTTTTAACTCTCGATAATTGCGCCCTAGATTTAACCATTAATGGCCGCGCAATCGATTTATGCACCGGTGACTTTGGTGAGTCTTACTTACTGGTTGTAAATAGCGACGGCAAGCAAGTGTTAGTCGAAGAATAACGACGCGAATAAATAAGCGCTGAAAAAACCGATGCACCTGTATCGGTTTTTTGTTTATACAAGACGAAAACTAACCGTTAGCCACTCACACAATTCCTTTATCCCGAAATAAAACCAAAAATCACCGCGATTGACCAAACATCACAAAGCAAAAGAATCCTCTCCTCAATTGCCTATTATTTAACTCAAGCAACACGCTTTACTCAAACTTAAATAGGAAATTGAAAAATGAATACATCAAACGCAATCGAGATTTTAATGGCAGCTGGTTTAACAACATTTGTAGTAGCTGGTCTTGTAACTGCAGGCATGACAACCGCAATTATGGCAGGTGCAGCAATTGGCGGCACATACATGTTAACTAAATAACTTTAAAACTACTCGGAGATAAAAAATGAACAACGTATTTGATATTGTAATGACAGCAGCTTTAACCGCGTTTGTGGTAGTTGGTTTAGTAACCGCAGGTATGACAGCGGCGATTGTAACGGGTGTTGCTGTGGGTGGTAGTTACTTATTATTTAAGTAATGTAATCTAAGCCATAATAACTAAAGGATATTTGCCTATGACAAAAACCCAAATAATGTTCTATACCTTCAAAAAGCAAACAAAATAGCCTTTCTATACAATTACATAGAAAGGCTATTTTGTTTTCTTTTTCCTAACGTTAAAGCGCAACCTGATAAGTGAAACCATGTGAGATGATTCACTGCGCAATTGTTTTATCATTTTTAATTTAAATACACGGATGCGATTTCGTAAGGTGTCACGTTAACTAAACTGCGGACGGCCTGTTTTTAACCATAAGAGTTGTCTCACTTCCATAAAGCAAAACTTAACCTTCATTCGCTTTAAAACCCGATACAAAAAGTTGAAAAAGCAGTATATGCTAGGTTACAAAACACACAAAATCGTGTACAAAATATTGATGGTTTTTAGAACGTGTTGATCTTTACACTCAAATAAATACTAAAACACCTAACACTACATTTTTAATTTAAATAGGGAATGTAACTATGAGCGATAAACCAGAACAAACGGAAGAAAACAAAAAATCGACCTTAGTAAAAGCTACGTTAATTGGCTTTTTTGTTGGTGTGGGGTTTATGCTAACAGCCGTGTTTGTAAACTTTGCGATGCGTTAATAAACAAAAAACGGCTAACGCCACATAAATAACACATCACTGGCACTCACAACCTCCGTGGCTGACGAGCATGCTTGAATGAACCTAAAACTAACTACGTTTAGCGCAATTATAAAATGCAGCAAGGTGCGTTAACGCACCTTTTTATTGTGACTTACCTTTTGCGCAGCATAGCAACTCTCCTTCAATTCAAAATCATTCATCACTTAATAAAACCAAATATCACCGCGATTGACCAAACATCACAAAGCAAAAGAATCCTCTCCTCAATTGCCTATTATTTAACTCAAGCAACACGCTTTACTCAAACTTAAAGGAAATTGAACAATGAATACATCAAACGCAATCGAAATTTTAATGGCAGCTGGTTTAACAACATTTGTAGTAGCTGGTCTTGTAACAGCAGGCATGACAACCGCAATTATGGCAGGTGCAGCAATTGGCGGCACATACATGTTAACTAAATAATTTTAAAACTACTCGGAGATAAAAAATGAACAACGTATTTGATATTGTAATGACAGCAGCTTTAACGGCGTTTGTGGTAGTTGGTTTAGTAACCGCAGGTATGACAGCGGCGATTGTAACAGGTGTTGCTGTAGGTGGAAGCTACTTGTTATTTAAATAAAATGAAGTGAAACCAACATTTAAGGAAACATGCCTATGGTAAAAACAAAAAAGTTAATTTATATCTTCAAAAAACAATTAAAATAGCCTTTCTATTCAATTAAATAGAAAGGCTTTTTTATTTGGCGAAATGCTAGCTTGCTAAATCAAAGCGATCCGCATTCATTACCTTAGTCCATGCCGCAACAAAGTCATCTACAAACTTCTGACCATTATCATCTTGTGCATAAACTTCTGCATAAGCACGCAAAATTGAGTTTGAGCCAAACACTAAATCAACGCGCGTAGCTTGCCAAGCATCTTCTTTAGTCGCTCTATCACGCAGTACGTATTGATTATCGCCTGTTGGCTGCCACTCATAACGCATGTCTGTTAGATTGACAAAAAAGTCGGTAGTAAGTTGCCCAACGCGATCGGTAAACACGCCTGCTTCAGAATCACCATAATTACAGCCTAATACCCGTAAACCGCCCACCAATACCGTCATTTCTGGAGCTGTTAATCCGAGTAGTTGAGCACGTTCCAGTAATAACTCTTCTGGGCTTGCTGCAAATTTTTGCTGCTGCCAATTTCTAAAACCGTCATGTACAGGCTCTAAATAAGCAAACGAATCTACTTCGGTCATCTCTTGAGATGCATCACCACGGCCTTTGTTAAAGGTTAGACTTGCAGTAAAGCCGGCTGCACTTGCCGCCTGTTCAATTGCAACATTACCCGCAAGTACAATCACATCAGCAACACTCACATTATGTTCATCTGATATTGCTTGATACACGCTTAGCACCTTAGCAAGTTTTTCAGGCTCGTTGCCTTGCCAATCTTTAGCCGGCTGCAAGCAGATATGCGCGCCATTCGCGCCGCCGCGTTTATCTGAGTGACGGAAAGTACGCGCGCTGTCCCATGCAGTTGTCGCCATTTCAGCAATAGATAAACCGCTGGCTTTAATTGCCGTTTTAACCGCTTGTTCATCATAAGCCGTATTGCCAGCTGGAATTGGATCTTGCCATGTTAAGTCTTCTTTTGGCACATCAGGGCCGATATAACAAGCTTTTGGCCCCATATCACGGTGTGTTAATTTAAACCATGCACGTGCAAACACCTCAGAAAAATAAGCTGGGTCGTTATAGAATCGCTCTGAAATTTTGCGATATTCTGGGTCAACCTTCATGGCCATATCAGCATCGGTCATAATGGGATTATTGCGTTTGCCGTTGCCATCAACCGCGAGCGGCTTATCCTCTTCTTTAATCGCGACAGGTTCCCATTGCCATGCACCTGCAGGGCTCTTTTTAAGTTCCCACTCATGGTTAAGTAGTAATTCGAAATAGCCGTTATCCCACTGAGTAGGATTAGTTGTCCATGCACCTTCAAGGCCACTGGTTATTGCATCTGCACCTAAGCCGTTACCTTCTTTATGATTCCAACCGAGGCCTTGTTCGTTAATATCAGCGGCTTCTGGTTCAGGGCCAAGTTTCGCGGCATCGCCATTACCATGACATTTACCTACGGTGTGGCCACCTGCAGTAAGCGCCACCGTTTCTTCATCATTCATCGCCATGCGGGCAAAGGTTTCGCGTACATCATGGGCGGTTTTTTGTGGGTCTGGCTTACCATCAACCCCTTCTGGGTTAACATAAATTAAGCCCATCATTACTGCGGCTAGTGGATTTTCTAGGTCGCGCTCACCTGAATAACGACTATTGCCATTTTCTGATGGAGCAAGCCACTCTTTTTCTGCGCCCCAGTAGGTATCTTTTTCTGGGTGCCAAATATCTTCGCGGCCAAACGCAAAGCCATAGGTTTTAAGTCCCATCGACTCATATGCAATGGTGCCAGCATACGCAATTAAATCCGCCCAGCTTAACTTGTTACCGTACTTTTTCTTGATAGGCCAAAGTAAACGACGCGCTTTGTCGAGGTTGGTATTATCTGGCCATGAATTAAGCGGTGAAAAACGCAAATTACCAGTGCCTGCACCACCGCGACCATCGGCAACGCGATAACTGCCCGCAGCATGCCATGTCATACGGATCATTAAACCGCCATAGTGGCCCCAATCAGCAGGCCACCAATCTTGGCTGTCAGTCATAAGTGCGGTTAAATCTGCTTTCAGCGCTGCAAAATCAAGCTGCTTTAATTGTTCTCGGTAATCATAGTCGCTACCGAGTGGGTTAGTTTTAGAATCGTGCTGATGCAAAATATCGAGATTGAGGGTATTAGGCCACCAATCTGTGTTCGATTTTCCAGTTTGCGTAATACTTCCTGATGTAAATGGGCATTTACTTGATGACATCGCGCATCTCCTTTGTTTGTCTGACGGGTTCATTGAGACGACATTTTTTATTAAAACGACTAACGAGCAGCGTTTTTTCACGCTGAAAAGAAACTGTGTGCCAATTGCCTATATGAAAAAATGCTAGGCAAGAATGCAGGGGAAGCATTCTTAATTGAGATAACCGAACCACTCATACCTCAATTAAACGCATCAAAATGACTTTATTTTGCTCGTTAAAATCAGTTAACAATTCATGTCGGTGAACGTAAAAATATTTATACGCTCAATTAGTTATACAGGATCAAATGCTGTTTTGCAGTGCCAAGATCAAAAAAACATCAAAATTCATAATCTAGCAAATACTTAAATTACGGCTTTAACCCGCATAGCACTTGTCTTTTAATTCATTTTCAAAAAGCTGCTGTAGCAACACAATATCATTGGTTCTTACATAATTCGGCCGAACCACAAGCGCTATGGTACGATGCGGGCCTGGCTCATTTAAATGTACCGCAGCAAGCTCACCTTCATTTTTGACGAGTTGATCAAGTGCCATCTGTGGTACTAAGGTTGTGCCTAGTTTGCCGGCAACCATTTGAATTAATGTGTGTAAACTGGCTGAGTCTAATTGATTGTCATTGTTGGTATTTTCTAATTTACAAGCAGCAAGCGCATGCTCTTTTAAGCAGTGACCATCTTTAAGCAGCATTAATTTGTCGAGATCGAACTCATTGGTTGTAATTTCACGCAAGTTTAGTGCACATTCGTCTTTGTGGCTTACCCAGTAAAAGTCTTCTTGCCAAAAATTAAATGCCATTAGACCATCAATATCGTATGGCAGGGCTAAAATTGCTGCGTCAAGCTCACCTTCTCGCAGTTTTTCAACCAATACATGTGATTGGTCTTCAACGATTTTCAGCTTAAAGTCGCTATATTCAGTGCGCACTTTCGGCAATACCTTTGGCAGTAAAAAAGGGCCAATTGTCGGTATTACACCAATTGTCATCGGGCTTGCTAGCGGCGCTTTATTGGACTTTGCCAGCAACGTCAGTTCGTCTACTTCAAGCTTAATGCGCTTGGCTTTTTCAAGAATTAGCTTGCCTTCGTCAGTAATAAACACATGTTTATTGTTACGCTCAAAAATAGCCACACCTAATTGTTTTTCTAGCTCATGTACCGCGGTACTAAGCGTTGATTGCGAAACATGGCAATTGTCTGCGGCCTTTTTAAAATGAAGCGTTTTTTCAACGGCTAAGGCGTAATGAAGCTGTTTTAGTGAAATCATTATAGTTCTTATAAATCGAATGTTTTTTTAATAATAATCAATTTATGCGAAATGACCATATCACTAACTCTGTCGTTTCTTTCACTCACTACCAAATGAAAACAAAAGAACTTATTAATCAACAACTTATAGTGTCATTCAAAAATACCGATGGTGATCATATGTTTTTTTGATTAGCGTTTTCATAGCCAATATGGCAGGAAAAATGTCTACATAACAACAATCTAAAAAAGCGAATATCAACTTAGTTATTATCAAATTTAGTTATTTAAATTCCCTTCTATACTTTGCTGCGTTAATACACCCATAAATCATAAGGGGAATTCAAAAATGAAATCCGTTCAGATATTAAAATATACTTCTATTGCCGCTGTTGTAGCACTATCTTTAGGCGCAACATCTGCAACCGCTAAAGACACAATGAGCAAGCCAAAAGGCGCGATTGGCATGGGCAAAGTAATGCCTAACCAAGCGAAATCAAACCTATTTTGGTGGCCAAACCAACTCGATTTAACACCACTTCGCGATCACGATGTACGCTCAAACCCATTAGGTGAAGACTTTAATTATAAAAAAGCGTTTACACAGCTTGATATGGATGCGCTTAAAAAAGACATCGATTTTGTGCTTACTGACTCACAAGAATGGTGGCCTGCCGACTGGGGTAACTATGGCCCATTTTTTATTCGTATGACGTGGCATGCCGCAGGCACTTACCGCACGCTTGATGGCCGAGGTGGCGCGGGCGGTGGTCAACAACGCTTCAACCCATTAAACAGCTGGCCAGATAACGGTAACCTAGATAAAGCACGTCGCTTACTGTGGCCTGTTAAACAAAAATACGGTGAGCTTATTTCTTGGGGTGACTTAATTGTACTTGCAGGTAACGTAGCATTAGAAAACATGGGTTTCAAAACTTACGGTTTTGCTGCAGGTCGTGATGATGACTGGGAACCTGATATGGTTTATTGGGGTCCAGAAGTTGAAATGCTAGCAAGCGATCGTCGCGATAGCGATGGCAAACTAAAGCGCCCACTGGCTGCAGTTCATATGGGCTTAATTTACGTAAACCCTGAAGGCCCAGGTGGCGTACCCGATCCTCTTGGTTCAGCTAAAAATATCCGTGAATCTTTTGGCCGCATGGCAATGAATGACGAAGAAACGCTGGCACTTATTGCCGGTGGTCATACATTCGGTAAGATGCATGGTGCGCACAAAGCAAGTAAATGTGTTGGCAAAGAGCCAGGTGCAGAGGCCATTGAAGAGCAAGGCTTCGGCTGGAAAAACAAATGCGGTAAAGGCCATTCAGAAGACACAGTTACCAGTGGATTAGAAGGGGCGTGGACACAAGCACCAACCAAATGGACATCACTATACCTATCAAACTTACTTAATTTTGAGTGGAAACAATCACGTAGCCCTGCTGGTGCGATTATTTGGGTACCTACCGATGAATCGTTACATAAATCAGTTCCGGATGCGCACGTTAAGGGCAAGTACAATCCACCTGTGATGAATACGGCAGATTTGGCGTTAAAATTTGACCCAGAATACCGCAAAATTGCAGAGCGCTTCTTGGCAGATCCTGAAGAATACCGCCTTGCATTTGCCAAAGCATGGTTTAAATTAACGCACCGCGATATGGGTCCACTTGATAATTACTTAGGTGACGAATATCCAAAACAAGCACATATTTGGCAAGATCCTATCGACAAGCCAGATTACAAACTAGTAAGTGATAAAGACGTTAAAAAGCTAAAAGCGCAAATTTTAGAGTCAGGTCTTTCAGTTTCAGAGCTAGTAGCAACAGCATGGGCGTCAGCATCAAGCTACCGTGATTCTGATATGCGCGGTGGTGCAAATGGTGCACGTATTGCACTTGCGCCACAAAAAGATTGGCAAGTAAATAACCCAGCACAAACTGCAAAGGTCATTGCCAAACTTACTGAAATTAAAGATGAATTTAATGACCGAACTTTTGGTCGCAGCAAAATTTCACTTGCTGATATGATAGTACTCGGCGGTGCAGCTGCAGTTGAAAAAGCAGCTAAAAATGCTGGGGTTAAAGTAAGCGTACCATTTGTTGCTGGGCGTGGTGATGCGACCCAAGCACAAACAGATGTAAACTCATTTTCGCTACTAAAACCAAGTGCTGACGGTTTTAGAAACTACTATGAAAAAGGTTATTACAAATCACCAACCGACGCCTTAGTAGATAAAGCAGACCAGCTTGCATTAACGGTACCTGAAATGACGGTATTAGTTGGCGGTATGCGCGTGCTAAATACCAATACAGACGGTTCAACCAACGGTGTATTTACAGATAAAAAAGATACACTAAACAATGACTTTTTTGTCAACTTGCTTGATATGTCTACTCAGTGGCAAAAAGCAGGCGATGTGTACCAAGGTAAAGACCGTAAAACTGGCGCTGTTAAATACACAGCAACACCAGTTGATTTAATCTTTGGTTCTTCATCTGAGCTACGTGCTGTTGCTGAAGTATATGCGTTTGATAATTCAAAAGAACGTTTTGTAACGACTTTGTAAAAGCATGGACAAAAGTAATGCAACTTGACCGTTTTGATATTAAATAACGAGTGAAGCTACAATCAAACAAAGGCGCATTTAGCGCCTTTTTTCATATTTAAAATACACGGCTCTAATAACAACACGGCCCCTTTTGCTTGTTAAATATAACGACTTAAAGATATTTTTAACCTTACTCAGCAAATTTAGTAAATATGGCTAAACTCAAATGTAATGAGTTATAAAATTCTACTTACAATGAAACGGTTAGCACTGATATTTTCACTTTGCGTTTTCTTAGTTTCTTGCCACGAACAAAATACGCAAATACTGCGCATTGGCACCAATATTTGGCTAGGCTACGAGCCTTTTTACATTACACGTCATAAACACCCTGATCTAATGAAGCACATTAAACTCATTGAATACCGCAATGCGTCTCAAGTGCTCAATGGCATTATTAATAACTCGATCGACGTAGCGGCTGTTACGTTAGATGAAGCCGTTAAAATAAAAGCGCTCGGCTTTAATATTGAAGTGATTTGGATAGTCGATTATTCCAATGGCGCAGATACTTTAATAGCTAAACCAAACATTACCAATGTAAATCAATTACGCGGTAAACGCATTGGTGCCGAAACATCCGCGTTGGGGTTATATTTTCTATCTCGTTTTTTAGAGCTTAACAACTTAACCATTAATGATATCGACATTGTGAACTTAGAGGCTAATCGTCATGTGCAAGCCTATCAAAACAATCAAATTGATGCGGTTTTTACCTATGAACCCAGTAGCAGCAAGTTACTCGAATTAGGCGCAAATAAATTATTTGATAGCAGCCAAATACCAGGCGAAATAGTTGATGTATTAGTATTAAACAAAAGTACGATATCCAAAGAAAAAAAGCGCTATTTAAACTCGTTTTTAACCTTAAACGACCGCACAGTGATGCATATCAGTAAAGATATCATGCCCTATGTCAACTCCTTAAACCAACGACTTCACTTAAGTGAAACACAGCTTATTCAAGGTTATTCGGGCATTTCATTACTCTATGGGCAAGACGTCACTGATTGGTTGGAAGACAAGGACAAACATCAACAACTCATTAGTAGCTACAATTCGGTGTTACTTACACAAGGAAAAATCGACAAGCCGTGTCATTGCCGCACATTAATCAATCCAGATTATGCTAAACAGGTGTTTAATGAGAATTAAACTCTGGTTATTTGCATTAATCGGCATTGCAGTTTCGATGCTAGTCGTTGGCATATTTTTTCTTACCGTTGTTGAGAAAGTGGCAATTAAGAACATAGTAGAACAAGAGCAAGCCTTACTAGAACATCAAGCTGAACTGATGGCATCAAACCTGAGTCACGGCGACATTGAACAAGTAAAAAACTGGGCCACATTAACCGCAGAGCTACAAAATGTGCGTTCGACTTACGTTGTCTCACACGACAAAACAGTTATTGCATCAAATACGATTTCGCACGAAGGACAGCAATTGCTCGATATTGATAGCGCCGCGTTTATTTTTCTTGGTAGCGATAAGCTCTATAAAATTGACGATTATGTATTGTACTTAGCTGCGCCAGTGCTTGAAAAAGGCACTAAAAACGCATTACACTATTTAGTATTAGAAAAATACATTTACCCTGAGCTGCATCATTTTGCGGTGCAGGTACAATACACGACCTTAATCGCAACAATCATTTTTTTAGTTTTTTCAACCTCCTATTTTGTCGTGATGCGCAACGGCTACATTTTTAAACTTAAACAATTTTGCGCCGCAATTACGGGCTTTAATGATGGTAAAACTGCAATCCGAATTAGTGAAGATAAAGACATTTTTTATCGTTTAGCCTGCACACTCAATGACTCATTTGCACTAAATGAGCATTTAGGTGAAATGCTTGACGAAAAGGCTAATTTAGCAAATTTAGTAAGTGATCTTGCACCTGATGCGGTAATTGAAACCAACGAACAAGGTACTATCTTAAAAGTTAATAATAGCTGTTTATCTTTGTTTGGTTACAACACCAAAGAAGAACTCATTGATCAAAATATCGCTATCTTTATTCCTCCTAAATATCAAAAAATGCACCATGATTCATTTATGAAATCGCATAATTTAGAGTCAGTGCTTAAAACTATTCGCAATGTAGAAGCAATGCGACAAAACGGCACTGTATTTCCTGTAGAAATTACCATTTCGCGCTATCACACGTTGAAAAACAATCACTTTGTTGCATTTATTCGCGATAGAACCCAAGAGTTTGCCGATAAAGAAGCGATCGAACACCTTGCTTATTTTGATCAACTTACAGAGCTTTACAATCGCAATGGTATAAAAGCACACCTAAAAAGTGCCTACTTTCCAATGCAAATTAGCGTAATTGAATTACTGTACCTTCGCGATATTAATGATATTCACGGGCAGCATATTGGCGATTGCTATTTGCAAGCATTTACAAAGGCATTAAAGGAAATAGCGCTTGATAATATGCAACTTGCACGAATAGGCACATCTAAATTTATCGTATGTCATCACGCCGGTGGCAAAGAAGAAATAAAGCAAATGCGCAGTTTAATTAATAAAGAGTTAGTGATTCAAAATATGGTGCTAAAAGCCAAATTTAACCGCTGCATAAGCTCGCTAGATTGTGCCGACAGTTTTGATTCAATTGTCGAACAATCCGAGCTATCGCTGCGAGGCGCCAATGGTGAAGTAAACAAAGTAGTGAGAATCGACCCAGAATTCCATAAAAACGTAAAACGAGAAGCAACGTTAAAACGCGAGCTGATAAATGCGCTTGAAAACGACGGTTTATACTTTCAATATCAACCTAAATTTGACGCCAAGACCCTTAAAGTAAAATCAGCGGAAGCCTTGATTCGATGGACACTCGACGGCAACTTTATTTCACCCGCCGAGTTTATTCCAATTGCCGAAAAAAAAGGGCTAATGCCATTAGTCGATAGATACGTTATTCACAGCGTGTGCAAACAGATCCGCAGCTGGATAAACCTTGGTAAACCCATAGTGCCCATTTCAATAAACTTATCGGCGCGCCATTTATTTGAGCAGACTACCATCGCTTACATTTTTCAAAAAGTGGGCGAATTTGATATTCCTCATAACTTTCTTGAGATAGAAGTTACTGAGTACGGGCTTATAAAAGACTACAAAAAAACAGCTATCAATATGATGCGATTAGAGCAAGCAGGCATAGAGGTGGCAATTGATGACTATGGTACAGGCAACGCCAACTTAGAAACCGTATTATCGCTGCCGATCAAACACCTTAAAATTGACCAAAGCTTTATTAAACTCGGTATGAAAACAGATAAAGGCAAGGTGGTACTCGAAAACATCTTCTCATTAGCCAAGTCGCTAAAAGTAAAAACCACCGCAGAAGGAGTAGAAAACCAAGAGCAACTGGACTACGTAAAAGAAGCACAATGCGATGATATTCAAGGTTTTTTACTTTCTAAACCATTGCCTCTCGAAGCGTTTGAAGCGTTAATCTGTGACAGTGAAAAAGCTAATACAACAATATTGCAAAGGTAATACCTAACCCTATTTCAAGCCAATACGTTTTTATAAACCAAAAAAAAAGCCCACAAAAGGTTGTGGGCAAATGGTGTACTTGTGTAAAACAACTACTTGGGAAAACTAACTTTGAACAAATTCTAAAAAACAATTCGTTGAAGTTGAGGCTAGTATGCCGATAGTAAACTTAACCTAAAATTAACGGCTCTCCGATAACTACACTTTTTGTAATAGCGCGATGTGCTTGACCTGCAAACTAAAATCACCCGCTTGTTTATTACTTATCATAAAACCAAGCGAGCGCACATCATCAAAACGAAGTTGATAGTCCGACTCAAACTGCCTACCGCGAAACATTAAAACAAAGTCTTGTTCAGATAAATTAAAGGTATGCTCAATACCTGCCTCAGTTTTAAAGTGATAAACAAACGCAGGACCATCATAATACCCATCCACTCGCAAGCGCAGTTGATATTGTTTGCCATCACCTACAACCTTAAAGCTAAGTGTATCTGTACTGGTATTTTCAAATGAAATAGGCGCTCGAAATGATGCAAAACCACCATTATTGGCAAGTGATACATCACCCGTAAAGGTTAAGTTGTTATCGCCAACAATTACGCGGCTATTTGAAACGCCACCCATCACCGAGTCGTTTATCACCATCCATTCAAGTTGGTTAAGATTTATATTAGCGTGAGCGTTTGCTGCCATAAACAACAAACCCGTTGCAAGAGACGATTTCATTGAACACCTAAACTGTTTTAAGGGTAAGTAGCAATACGCTTAAAACAGCTTTTAGGTTTAATAAAACAAACATTAGCTAGCGAGTGGTAACCAAACTCACTTTTGCCTATTTAATATTAGGCAGTGTAAATTGGTCCGCATCAAGATGGGCTGGAAACTTTTCTTTGAACCCAGTCAACGCCGATTTAGTCAGTTCAACTGTGATTATTTGCGCTTGGTTATCCTCAGCGGCAACGAGCGTTTCACCCGTAAAATCATAGGCAGCGGTACCGCCATTATGTGCAACACCGTTACCATCATTTCCCACGCGGTTGGCAGCGAGCACATAACATTGATTTTCAATTGCCCTAGCTTGCAGCAAGGTATCCCAAATACGACGACGTGCTGCAGGCCAGTTTGCCACATTAACCATCACATCATAATCGTTGCGACTACGCTGAAATACTGGAAAACGTAGGTCGTAGCATACCTGAGGTAACAACCTAAAACCATTTATTGTAATGATTTTGCGCTCTACACCCGCTTTTACAAAATCACCTTCGTTGCCTAAACAAAACAGATGGCGTTTATCATAAAATTCCACCGCGCCATTTGGCCAACACCAGTAAAAGCGGTTCGCTTTTTTACCTTGTTGGTTCACTAACACTGAGCCCGCTACTACCGCATTTAAGCGTTTTGCTTGTGCCAACATCCAATCTAAAATTGGCCCTTTCTTTGGCTCTGCCACGTCTAAATTAATGGCAAAACCTGTAGCAAAAGTTTCGGGCAGTAAAATTAAATCAACCGAATCTAGATTGCTCAGTTGCTCGCTTAAGGAGTTTAAATTTTTATTAACGTCAAGCCATGCAATATCACTTTGCACTAAGGCGACTTTTAAGCTGTTATTTATAGCTGACATAACTTCTCCGCAGCAGCGATTAAGGTGGCGTCTTCCTTAGCAAAACATAAACGAATCACACGATCGCCAGGGGCATTTTCATAAAACACACTAAGAGGAATAGCAGCAACACCAACTTCTTTTACTAAATACTCGCAAAATGCCACATCATCTAACTCTGAGATGGCGGAATAATCAAGCAGTAAAAAATAGGTACCTTCACTTGGTAACAGTGTAAAACGGCTATTTGCTAATGCATTACTTAATACATCGCGCTTATGCTGATAAAACGCACTTAATTCATCAACATGATTTGGCTGCTCTTTAAGCATATCGGCTAATGCCAGTTGCGCAGGTGTAAAACTAGAAAACGTCACATACTGGTGAATTTTACGAAACTCCACCATTAGCTTTTCAGGAGCCACACAGTAACCCATTTTCCACCCCGTGCAGTGGAAGGTTTTACCAAAACTCGAAACCACAAAACTGCGGGCAAACAGTGCATCATCACCAAGCGCACTTAAATGTGCGGCGCCATCAAAGCAAATATGCTCGTAAACTTCATCGCTGATGAGGTACAAATCATGCTGTTCAAGCAGTAGCTTTAACGCATTGATGTCTGTTTGTTTTAGCGTTTTAGTACTTGGGTTATGTGGCGAATTAATAATAATCGCTTTGGTTTTATCGGTAATTGCACCAGCTACCTGCTGCCAATCTATTTGGTAATTGGGTGCCGTTAGCGCGATATGAACCGCTTTACCACCAGCAAGTTCAATTGCTGGCTGATAAGAATCATAGGCAGGATCAAACACTATCACTTCATCATCTAGGCTTACGAGTGCCTGAATTGCAACGTAAAGTGCCTCTGTTGCACCTGATGTAACGGTTACCGATGCCTCTGGTGAAATAGTTAAAGCGTATTTACGCAGTACCAAGTCGGCAATTTGTTGTTGTAATGCGGGTACACCACTGGATGGCGAATATTGGTTAAATCCTTGTGCACTGTAAAAGTTAAGTTTGTTTTTTAGCGCTTCAGGCGTATCAAACTCTGGAAAACCTTGTGATAAATTAAGCGCTTGGTGTTCATTTGCCAATGCAGTCATTTGCGAAAATATACTGACGCCTAAATTTGGTAATTTACTTTGCACACGATACCTCTAATCTTGATGGTGCTTTAACAAAAGCGATGCTATCATTGCCCAAAACGGATGTATAGCCGTCTAAATGTTTTTAATTTATATTTTCGAGTAACCTATTATGCATAATGATGCCGCAAAAAGTGCATTGATTGAAGCGGGTCGTTGGGTCAGCGATAAAGGCTGGGTACCGGCAACTGGTGGTAATTTTTCAATTAAAACAGACACGGGATTTGTTGTGACCGCAAGTGGCCATGATAAAGGATACCTTGCCCCTGAACACTTTTTAGAGCTCGATCAGCAAGGCGCAATTTGCAAAGGTCAAGGAAAGCCATCTGCCGAAACGTCACTTCATTTAAAATTGTACCAACTTCAGCCAAGCACTGAATGTGTATTACATACCCACTCTGTGGCCGCGACTGTGTTATCGCGTTTTATAAAAGGTGATACCTTGGCAATTCATGGCTATGAAATGCAAAAGTCATTACGCGGTATCACCAGTCATGAAAGTACACTTACTATTGCCATTTTTGATAATGACCAAGATATTGACCGCTTGGCAGAGCTTGTTGCAAAACGCCACGAACAAGAGCCAGTGATTCACGGTGTGCTTATTCGCGGTCATGGTTTATATGCTATGGGCAACAGTGTGGCTGAAACACGTCGCCACATTGAAGGGTTGGAGTTTTTATTCGCATGCGAGCTTGAGCGCATTAAGTTGGAGTCATCACTATGATTAAAGCCATCATTACCGATATTGAAGGCACAATTACCCGCATTTCATTTGTAAAAGATATTTTGTTTCCGTATGCGGCAAAACATATTGCTGCGTTTGTTGAAGAAAACCAAAGCGATGCCACGGTAAAAGCGCAAATTGATGCAGTAAGAGCGGAAATTGCTAAGCCAGATGCCTGTCTTACTGAGGTCATAGATGCGCTGCAACATTGGATTGCAACGGATCAAAAAATTACCCCACTTAAACAATTGCAAGGCCTAATATGGCAAACGGGTTATCAACAAGGTGATTTCACAGGTCATATTTACCCAGATGCCTATGACTTTTTAAACCAGCAAAAAGACGCGGGCATAAGCCTTTTTGTTTATTCGTCTGGCTCGGTAAAAGCACAGCATTTGTTGTTTGAACATTCTGACTATGGTGATATTCGCCCACTGTTCAGCGATTATTTTGATACCCATGTTGGCGGTAAAAAAGACGCAAGTTCATACACCAATATTCTTGAAAAGATTGGTTTTGCAGGCTCTGATGTGTTGTTTTTAAGCGACATCGTTGAAGAGCTTGATGCCGCTAAAAGTGCGGGCATGCACACCTTGCAGTTATGGCGTGATAACCAAGAAAAAAGCGACCAACACCCAGCAATTGACGATTTTAACCAATTTGATGAAGCATTATTTGTATGAGCAAACTAACTATTTACCGTCACGACGATGCAGTAAGCGCGCTGCTACAGAGCGAAAACTTTACTGAAATTCAGCAACAACTTAATCAAGTAGGTGTGGTATTTGAGAACTGGCAAGCAGCATTTGAAATTAACGAAAGCCACAGTTCAGATGATATTTTAAACGCCTATGACGCTGATATTAAACGTGTGCAACACGACGGCGGCTACCAAACGGTGGATGTAATTTCACTTGCTAAAGGTAATCCAGCGGCAGCTGAATTAAGACAGAAGTTTCTATTTGAGCATACGCATAGCGAAGACGAAGTGCGCTTTTTTGTCAAAGGCCAAGGTTTATTCTGCCTGCATTTAGACGACAAAGTGTATCAAGTGCTTTGCCAGCAAGGTGATTTAATTTCAGTGCCGGCTAATACTAAGCATTGGTTTGATATGGGCAGCGATCCTGAGTTTACCGCAATTCGTTTTTTCAATAACGAAGCGGGTTGGGTAGCACAAAGCACCGAAAGCAAGATTGCCAATGAATTTCCAATCTTGGATTAGAGCGTGTTGGTCTTTATGGTCTAAATTCTGTTCAAATCCAAAGCGTTTTGATCGCGGCGTTGCTTTGTAGGCCTAGCAAGCTAAGTCAAGAAGCAACAACAAAGAACAAAACGCTTTGGGTTGAACCTGTTAGGCAGCGTCTGTTTGGCGTTTATACTGCGTTATCGTTCATTTATGTAGAGTAACTACAATACAATCACTCTGCCTTGTCTAAATGCCAAACAAACTGCTGCAGAAATAGACAGCAAAGGTCAACACGCTCTAAGTAGAGCACCGAATGGTGCTCTTCTTATATTTAGAGCTGTTTTAACACGCCGTCTTTTACTTGCTGTAAATTGTAAACGCCGGTATCAAGTACCCAACCCGTCACCAACTGTGCTGGCGTTACATCGAAGGCAGGGTTAAATACCTTGGCATTGTTTGGTGCCCATTGGCACTCACCAAAGCTACCACTGACACCTTTTACTTCAGCATCAGCACGCTCTTCAATTGGGATATATTGACCACTTTCACAGTCAATATCCAGGGTGGTAATTGGTGCAACCACATAAAACTCAACATTATGAAAATGTGCCAGCACGGCTAAATTATAGGTGCCGACTTTATTGGCAAAATCACCATTAGCTGCAATGCGATCTGCACCCACAAAAATCTTATCTACTTTACCCGCAGCCATTAAACTGGCGGCCATATTGTCACAAATAAGGGTGTACGGAATTTGCCAACTTTCAAGCTCAAATGCCGTTAAACGACCGCCTTGCAGTAATGGGCGTGTTTCATCCACCCAAACATGAATATCACCGTATTTTTGATGGGCGTGGTGAATTACCCCAAGTGCCGTACCTACCCCTGCTGTTGCCAATGCGCCCGTATTGCAGTGAGTTAAAATATTATCGCCCGGTTTTACAAGCGTTGCACCTAGGCTTGCCATGGATTCACACAGCGCAATATCTTCATTAAATAGCTGCTCGGCAGTTGCTACTAATGCGTCAACAAAATTATCTTGAGCTAATGCTTGGCGCATACGCTTCATGCAATGCATTAAATTAACCGCAGTTGGACGGGTTGCCTCTAAATCATTTATTGCCTCTGCAAGTTGGCTATGAGATTCACCTTGCTCTGCTAAATGGGCAACTAATAGGGTTGCAGCTAAACCAATTAGCGGCGCCCCACGCACTTTTAATGTCAAAATCAATTCTTGCATCTCAGGTACACTGTTACACACATGCCAATGCTGCTGGTGTGGTAAAAGGTACTGATCTAAAACGAATAACTGTCCGCCTTGATATTTAAGACTGCGTGCGAGCAAATTTTGCATGCTGTGAAACTCCAAACTATTAACGCGCTCATTTTACACCAAGACACAAAGAAGTATAGACATCTAAACATTCATCGGTATAGAATTCCGTAATTATCTGTATTTTTGAATAGCGAACACCATGGCTGACTATATTGCTTTTGATAATGAGCGTGCACTTAACTATGTTGCACAGTTAAACGAATTTTTTGCCCCTAATGCTCAATTAACCTGTAATGAGTTTGGTGATGGCAATCTCAATTTAGTCTTTCGCATTGCTGATGAAAGCGGTAACAGCATTATTTTAAAGCAGGCATTACCCTATGCCCGTTGTGTTGGTGAGTCGTGGCCTTTAACCCTTGATAGAGCGCGTATTGAAGCGGCGGTGCTTGAAAAACATGGTGCGGTGTGCGAACCATACACAGCAAAAGTGCTGCACAAAAATACCGAACTTGCCCTAACCATTTTGGAAGATTTAGGCCATATGGCGATTTTGCGTGGCGAACTAAACCATGCAACAACCTTTCCAAATTTAGGCAGCCAACTTGCAAATTACCTTGCAACCACCAGCTTTTATTACTCAGACTTTTACTTAACACCTGCAGAAAAAAAAGCCTTGGTCTGTGAGTTCACAAACCCCGAGCTGTGCGCCATTACTGAAGATTTATTCTTTGATGATCCATACCGCACCTCTCTGCGCAATAACTACCCGGCGACACTTGAAAGTGAGGTGAAGAAGCTTCAGCAAAACACCGAACTTCACATTAAAGTGGCTAAATTAAAGCAGCTATTTTTATCCTCGCCACAAAGCTTATTACACGGCGATGTGCATTCGGGCAGTATTTTTGTTGATGCGCAGTCGACTAAGGTGATCGACCCAGAGTTTGGCTTTTTTGGCCCAATTGGTTTTGATTTAGGCTCGTTTATCGGTAATTTTTTGCTTAATTATTGTTCGCAAAATGCTCGTATTAGTGAAATTCCAAAGCGCCGCCAAATGCAAACCTACTTACTGACGACGATTCAGCAAGTGATCAACGAATTTGCAGAATCGTGGCTGTCACTTGCTAAAGAGCAAACCCGTGATTTATCGCTTCAGGCACCAGGCTATGCAGAGTATTTTGTAAACCAAATCATTAAAGATGCACTTGGTTTTGCCGGCACTGAGCTTGTTCGCCGCACCATTGGCCTTGCCCATGTGTCAGATATTGATGGTATTGAAGATGATGCTGCACGACTGCAAGTACAGCAGCAAACATTAATACTGGGTGAACAACTTATTTTACATGCCGAGACCGCTCACGATAAAGAATCTGCATTTAATCTGATCATTAGCCTCGTTCAGTAAAACTCAGCTCTATAAATTTCAGCCTAAAAAGCCAGTAACCGTGTTACTGGCTTTTTTCTAAAGTGCTTTAGTTGATGTTTCTTCCCGCATTAGTGCTCATCTCTAAACATCTTCATTTCGCTTAAATGAAATACCTCAAGGTACACAAATTCATCGCTAGCTATGGTTCTTTTTAAATAACCAATGCGCAATTTGAAGATTCAAAACCAAGCCGATTAAACGCCCATAACCGTGCATAAGTTCAGCTCCCATATTACCCATTAACATCGCAATAATTTCTAAGAATAGTGGGCTAACTACCGCTAAACTGGCAGCTGCTGCAAAATACATCCAACGCTGATGCTGTTTGAAATCCTTTTTAATTGCATACTTAACAGCAATAATAAACGTTAAGAAAATAGCTATCGCAACTATCACCAAACTCACATAGCGCGCGCCAAATTCACTAGGCGAAAATACATGATGCATCCACACACCAGACACCGCCATCACACACGCAGAAATAAAAGCAAAGTAGCCATTAATTTTATGATAGCGCGGTTTTGTTTGTCTTAACTTTGGTGAAAACTGAAATGGCATTGTTACAAAAAACACAATACCTGATACGCCATGGCAAATAATCACAAGTGGCATATCAAAATAGCGCGCGTTAATCATTTCACTTAGCGGCGAATCAACACCACTACCCATTACAACTAAAGCAACAATAAATACTGCTGGTATTGCAGGAATACCTATCATAAAGAGTAAAAAGCTAACGCCAGCCCAATTAAACGGTGTTTTAAATTCATTTGGTTCTATCATCATTGCATTTTGGTATGTCATTTTTTAATCCTTACACCATACGCTAGTTAAGTTAGAAACGATTATGTAAAATACCTAAAGCAATATCGTTCTAATCTGTTGAGCAGAACCAAAAAGAAACAGCAAAAATAAATAAGATGCTGTTTATAAAGGAATAAAAGGATTTAACTTGCAACCATCAGAGATTTACTTATTTGCGATTAACATTGCAACAATGACCTTATTAGGCTTTAACGCAAGTTTACTTATTACTAAAAAACGCCAAAATTTCGGCTATGCATCCCTTTCTTGCTGCTTTATTGCCATTGCAATTGTGATATGCCAACCCAGCTTAAAATTACTCGCACCAGAGTGGCGGCAAACGCAACTTATCGTATCGTTACCTGCATTATTATTAATCGCCCCAAGCTTTTGGTTTTACATTAAAAGCCTCACAGCAGAATCGAAATGGACGCTTACCAAACACGACAAATGGCATTTTGCACTGCCCGCAATCGGACTATTTATTTCACTTTTTACATTAGTTTTACCTAACGAAATTCAACACGGACTTTTGGTTGACGGTGATGATGTGGTGCTTAAAAGCGCATCACCCTTCTTGCGATATAGTGTGTATGCTGGGTTAATTATCACCTTTTTATTGGTGATAAGCTGGGTTATACAATCGGCATTTTATGTGGTTAAAACCATTGTTCGTTTAAACCGCTACCGCGCCCATTTAAAAGACATTTTTGCCACAACAGAACAAAAAGAAATGGGTTGGCTTACTGCGCTTGCACTTTTAGTCGGTATTCCTTGGGGGTTATTTGCTATCAATTTAACACTCAATAACTTGCTGTTCCCAAGTGATCTGTATACGCCTTTTTCAAGCTTACTATTACTGATTTCAGTAACCTTTTTAGCGACTTGGACGCTTCGCCAAAAACCAGGGTTTGAAGAGATATTTGATGATATAAGCAAAGATGATGAACCTAGTGTGTTGTCAGCGAAGCAGAATAAATATAAAACTTCGGCATTAAGTGAAGATAACTTAAAACACATTGCAAACAAATTGGAAAGCGCAATGCAGCAACAGCAAATCTATTTAAACGCCGCCTTGTCACTGCCAATACTTGCAAAAAGTATCAATACTTCTTCCAACTATATTTCTCAAACATTGAACGAGCGTTTAAAAGTAAACTTTTTTGATTATGTAAATGGCTACCGTGTAAAACACGCTAAGAATGAACTCACAAACAGCAATAAAACGGTACTCGATATTGCAATGGATGCGGGTTTTAACTCTAAGTCGGCGTTTTACACCGCCTTTAAAAAATACACCGGTATCACCCCAATGCAATATCGCAAGCAGCACACTAGCCTCTAACGCACCGAGGCTGCAGTGCTTAGAGTAACGAGCGCTATTTTACCACCCGCTTCTCACCATAACTGACAAACAAGCGTTAGGTTTTAAACTTTTTAACCAACGCAGTTAAAGCAGCTGAAAGCGATGCCAGGCTATTGGCATTTTCATCGGCGTCATTAGCAAGCCCTGAAATTTCATCCGCACCGGTTTTAATATCCACAACGTTGCGATTAATCTCTTCCGCTACATGTTGCTGCTCTTCTGCTGCGGTGGCTATTTGCGAGTTCATATCACTAATAAGGTCAACCGAATGCGTAATGGAATCAAAACTGGCTTGCGCTTGTTTTGTGAACTCAACGGTTTGCGAGGATATATCGAGACTTTGTGACATCTCTTTTGAAATCGCTTGAGTCATATTTCTAAGCTTACCGAGTTGCTGTGCAATTTCTTCTGTTGATTCGGATGTACGTTGTGAAAGCGCACGAACTTCGTCTGCTACCACCGAAAAGCCTCTGCCTTGCTCGCCTGCGCGCGCTGCCTCAATTGCGGCATTAAGTGCTAACAAATTTGTTTGCTCAGCAATGCCGCGGATCACATCTAAAATTGTGGTAATGCTTTCACTTTCACTGTCCAAATCACGCACATTTTGCTCTGTACTTGCGATAGTGTCTGACAGCCCCGACACACTTGATACCGTTTTATTAATTAACGATTGCCCTTCAATGGCTGATTGTTTAGTTGAATTGGCTGAATCTGCTGCCGATGCGCAGCTTGATGCAACTTCGTTGGCGGTTGCCGCCATTTCATTAATAGCGGTAGAAGCTTGCTCAAGCGCTAATTGTTGCGTCATTAACGATGAATTCATCGACGTAACTAAACGTGAGCTTACTTCCGATGCGTTGCTAACATTAGCAGAAGAACCGTTAATCTCTCGCACCAAATCAGCAATCGAATTTAAAAATTGATTAAAGCTATTAGCCAGTTGTCCAGTTTCGTCTTGCGTACGAATTTTTAAACGTTGGGTTAAATCGCCTTCACCTTGCGAAATATCTTCAAGACCACGGGTCACCTCAACAATCGGACGAGATATTAATTTTGAAATATACACCGAGAGTACGGAGAAGATACCAATCAGAATTAAGCTCACCACAATAATTATCATCATCAGCGTATTTGCTTTCGCCATTACTTCTGATTTTTTAAGCAGGCCGATAAACTTCCAATTGAGTTTGGGCGAGGTATACACATTGGCAAGATAAACATCGCCATCAATTTCAATGGTGGTATCGCCAGATTCCATGCGGCTTAATCCAGCGTATAGATTGCTTTTAACACTCGCAAATTCTTTAAAATTATTTTCAGGGTGTTTAGCATCAACCAAAATTTTGCCGGAATCTTCTATTAACATTAAAAAACCCGACTCACCCATTTTGATATTTTGGATCATGCTCGTTAACCCTTTTAACGACACATCCATGCCCGTTACACCAAAATTGCTACCCGCACTATCTTTAATAGACATCACGGTGGAAACAATAACCGCGTCATCAGGTTCCCAATAATACGCTTGGGTACGAATCGGTTTAGTTGTCGCGCCTGTGCCTGTTTTAAACCAAGGACGCGGTCGTGGGTCGTAGTTGGCGCTCACACTGCCTTTTGGCCATTGCGTATAACCACCTTGTTGATTTCCCATATAAATATAGGAAATGCCCTCATGTGATTCACCAAATTGCGAAAACAAATCGAATACCCGTTGTTCAATTACGTCGTTTTGTTCTGGCGTAATTTGGCTGGCGGATGCGCTATTCATATATGTTTTAATACCGCTTTTGGCCGCCACTAAATCGGGGTGTTTCGCTATGTATACAACGTCTTTACTGATCTCTTCGAAAAAGAGCGAAATCGCTTTATCTATCTGCGTCACTTCTCGCGTATTGGCAATAGTAAAATTATCGTGCGCTAAATTGCGGGTCTGGTTAATCATGATCACAGCAATCACAATAATTGGCAGTGTTATGGTAACTAAAAAAGCAATGATAAGTTTTTTGGAAATCGACATTGAGCTAACTACATATGGCTAGTATTGAATTAAATATGGTTTGCAATCTAGTGCTAGTCAACTTCATAAGTTATGGTCTAAGCTATTTTAAAGTCATCTATTTACATGGTATTTATGTTGAACTCGAAACCCCTTTTATTTACCTCGCTGTTTGCACTTACAATTTCGGCGCAGCTCGCAGCATCGCCAACGTTGGCAGGCGGCTTTTGGATTAACTATAGCTTTAACGAAGACACCCACGAAACCGACTTTGGCGACCAAGCAATTATTGGTTACTTGGATGGTGCAAAATCAGATCAGTCACCTTGGTTTTACTCTGCAGAATTTCGCCTAGGGCCCGGCAGTTTTACCGACGTTGATAACAATTCAAGCGGGCAAAAATACGTGATGCACAAAGCATGGCTAGGTTATGCTATCGATGACAATAACTCACTGACCTTTGGCAAAAGCCAAGTGCCATTTGGCTGGAAAACCGCTAATTTTTGGCCAGGGGATATGTTTTTAGCCGCTTACGGCGACCAAATGGATGTCGGCGTAAAATACCAAGGCGGCGTTAACCAATTCAATTACCAACTTGCCTATTATTTGGCTGATGACTGGGCAAGTAAATCAACCGACAGCACCGATGACAACCGTCACTGGGGCAGCAGCTCAACCTACCGAAAGGTAGACACCGCCGTTGTTGATTTTTCTTATACATTTAACAAGCAACACACCTTTGCCGCCTCCTACCAAAACGGTAAATTAGAGGAGCTGATCACAGGAGACAGACGTACCGATGGCGATCACAGCGCTTATGTAATTTATTACCAAGGCCAATTTGACCAGCTTACTACCAAACTCAGTTACATTGACGGTAAGCGCGATTTGCCACAAGCCTACCTTGCGGCAAATCCCGATGTAGCAAGCACAATCGACAACACCCGTTACGCAGGTGAACTTGGTTATACGTTGGGTGATTGGTATTTTGTATTAGACGTGACCTTAGCTAAATCAAACACAAATGGGGTAGATAGTGACACAGTTTATGCATTTGCGCCTGGCGTGCGCTACAACTATGGCCCGGGGTGGCTGTACCTTGAATACCTCAATCAAGATGCGTATTTCGACCGCAATATGCAAATCAATCAAGGGGACTTTGCGGCGTGGTACCTCACCTTCGATTACTATTGGTAAATACTGGAGCGTAACTTAGTAGCAAATTACACTCATACTAAGGCAGATAACCAATATCTGCCTTAACGTTTATTTTAACAATTCAATGTAAATAAAACTAAAGTGCGTTCTTTATTGCGGCAACCACTGAAACACAATCTTCACGTGTCACATCTTTATGAAGTACCAAACGAATTTGCTCGCCAGGGCAAATATTAACGCCTTGACGATAAAGTGCGTCGGCAAATTCAGTAACTGGCTTACTTGCCTGATATTGCAAAAACACCATATTGGTTGCCTGCAAAACAACACTTATACCGTCGATATTAGACAGCTCTGTTGCTAAAAACTCGGCGTTTTTATGATCTTCAACCAAACGGTCAATATTGTTTTCAAGGGCATACAAACCCGCAGCTGCAACAATACCAGCTTGGCGCATGCCGCCACCAAGCATTTTACGCCACTTATGTGCTTCATGAATAAAGGCTTTTGAACCACAAAGCACACTACCAAGCGGCGCTCCGAGGCCTTTCGATAGGCAAATCGATACCGAGTCCATTTGCGAGGTAATGTCTTTAATCGCAACTTGATGATGTACCGCGGCATTAAATACCCGCGCGCCATCTAAGTGCAAACCTAAACCATGTTCGTCACAAAACTTGCGGGCGTCAGATAAATAAGCCATTGGCAGCGGTTGACCCGAAACCGTATTTTCAATCGACAAAAGACGCGTGCGCGCGTAATGGTGATCGTTCGGCTTAATTTTTCGTTTAACTAACTCGAGTGACAAGCTGCCATCTTTTTCAAACTCTATTGGCTGTGGCTGAATGCTGCCAAGCACTGCTGCACCGCCACCTTCATATTTATAGGTATGGGCGTCTTGACCAACAATGTATTCATCACCACGCTGACAATGGGCCATAAGAGCCAATAAATTACTTTGCGTGCCACTTGGCGCAAATAATGCGGCCTCGTGGCCGGTTAATTCTGCGGCTTTGCGTTGCAGCGCATTTACCGTAGGGTCGTCACCAAACACATCGTCACCCACAGGAGCACTGGCCATCAGTTCGCGCATTGTTGCACACGGTGTGGTTACGGTATCACTGCGTAAATCTATCATATTGTCATTGCTTTAAACTGGTTTAGAGAAGGCTTCACTGTAGCGTGGCAACACAACAAAGACAATGACATTGCGCTAATCAAACAAAGCGTAATGCGAGCGATTCTCATCGCACAAAGGTTTACTTTACTTTAGTGTTATAATATAACATACCTCGATTTTTCTCAGTAACACTAAAACACTTGTTCTCTTCAGTCCCGTTTTAGTGCTGTTTCATTCATTAATAACTTTTGGTTGTACAAGCATTATGCAAAACAACACTCTTAGTGTTTCGGCCTTAACCAAGCAGTTTGGCAACAAAACCGCAGTGAGCGAGTTAAGCTTTAACTTACATTCTGGCGAGGTTTACTGCCTACTTGGTTCTAACGGCGCCGGTAAAACAACAACATTTAATATGCTTTTGGGCAATACTCATCCCGATGCAGGTGAAGTGCTGCTTAACGGCGACTCAATTTTTGCCAGCAATTTCAAATTAGATCAGCATATCTTTTATCTACCTGAAAACGTTAGTTTATACCCAGAGTTTTCAGCAGTAGAAAACCTTGCATACCTTGCGTCATTAGCATCGCTCGATGTTGATGACCGCGCCCTGCGCGATGCACTTATCCAATGTGGCTTAAATCAAGAAGCGCTCGATAGACCAACGCGTTTTTACTCAAAAGGCATGCGACAAAAAACCGCTATCGCATTGGCGCTATTAAAAAATGCCAACCTAATGCTACTTGATGAACCAACTAGTGGCCTTGATCCGGTTGCTACGCGCGAATTTGTCGCCTTAATTAAACAACTTGGCGAAAAAGGGGTAATGACCGTGATGATCACACACGATCTCAGTTGTGCTCATTTACTTGCAGATCGCATCAGTATTTTGCACCAAGGTAAACAAGTTGCCGAACTGCCGCAAAGCGAATCGTTCGAGTCACTTGAAAGCACCTATTTATCCCTTGTTTAACTGTTTATTTTCGGAGTAGTTTGTGAAAATCAGTCGCCTTCCTTTATCTCTGAGCGCCATATCGATTGCACTTTGCGCTCAATTCGCTGTAGCAAATCAAGACAAGTCACTTGAATCAATTGTGGTCATTGGTAAATCGTCATCGGTTAGCTCATCTAACCTTGCGGGTTCATTTGATTATATGGGCCGTGAAGAAATTAGTTATCAACATATTGATGATTTAAAAGAATTATTTACTAAAGTGCCAGGAGTTTATCTCTCGCGTTTTAACCAAGGCATTGTGAATACCATTTTATCAATTCGTGGTTTTGCCGGAGACGGAGCCAGTCCTCACGCTAAATTATTGATCGACGGCATTCCAGCTAATATGCACGCAGGTTATGGTGAACTCGATCAGTTATTCCCGATTGCCATTGATCATATCGAAATGTTTCGTGCCACCAGCGATCCCCGTTATGGATTATTTAATATTGCTGGTAACTATCAAGTAAAATCGCGTAGCGACAGCAGTGCCGACCTAGAACTGACTCTAGGCAGCTTTAATACCCGTGAGATTCAGGGTTATTTTGGCCAAGAAGGTGATACGTTATCACATAGCTACTCGTTAGGTTATCGTAAGAATGAAGGCTATCGTGACCATACCGATATTACCAAAAAAGCCATTTCGGGCCGGTGGGACTGGCAATTAAATAGCGATTCAACACTTGGTGCAATTGCGCGTTATAGCCGATATGAAGGTTCAGCCCCAGGTTATTTGAGCGAACAAGAAGCAAGGGATAACCCAACCATGTCGGCTGATTATGCGAGTCAAGATGGTGGTGTTAAAGAAAATCATCACATTAGCCTGCATTACGATATCGCCATTAACAACCAAGTTGATTGGGCAGTAAAAGTTTATAGCCAAAACTTTCAGCGTAATCGTTGGGTACGTTTTTCAGCGCACAGTGATATTCAAAACCGCTTTGATGATCAAGATATGCTCGGCGCAATTTCAACGTTAACATGGCAAATTGACCCAAATTGGGCGTTACTGTGGGGCGTTGACCTACAAAACGAAGAGATTATTGAGCAACGTTTTGGCACAGTGGGTCAAACGCGAGAGCGTGATGATCAAGTTGTTAAGCGTAACCGTCAGTTTAGTTACGACACAAAAGGCAGTTACCTGCAACTTCAGCATCAGCCAAACGACAAACTGAACTGGAATGTAGCATTACGTGTTGATGACCTTTCAGGTGATTACAGCGAGTTTACCGCCGATGGAACGCGCAGCGACCGTGAAATGTATGATTTTGGCCTAGTTGTTCAACCTAAACTTAATGTGATTTACGCGCTCACCGATAACACAGCGGTATTTTTCAATACTGGCAGAAGCTTTCAACACCCAACGGGCAAAGCCGCGTTTACCAGTGGCGATATTAACGCCCGCGAAATGACACACAACGACGGTGCAGAAATCGGCTCGCAGTGGAGTGTTGATGCCGTTGAGCTACGTGCATCATACTGGGTGCAAAAAGCCAAAAACGAGTTTGTATTAATCGATGGCGAGCAAAAGAACGTTGGCAAAACAACGCGAAACGGTATTGATTTAGCAGGTAACTGGCAGGTATCTAACGCATTTACCGTATGGGCAAACTACTCGTATATCGATACTGAAATTGTCACGCCAAGTAATACCGCAAACGTAACTAAAGGCAATCAATTAAGAAGTATTCCTGATTTTACCGCATCGCTTGGCGCAAGTTTCGACGCCACAGAAAAACTCGTTTTACGCGTTCACTTAGATGCCCAAGGCGATTATTACGTTAATGAAGAAAATGCCGGCAAAAAATACGGTGATTACACTTTGCTCAATGCCAGCGCCGATTACCACCTAGATTGGGCCACCATAAAGTTGCAGCTTAATAACCTCACTGATGAGTACTACGAATATGTATACGATTTTGGTGGTGTAGATAGCAACGGCGTGTACCAAACTGACACCGTTCATTCACCTGGCGATGGCCGTAATGCCAGCCTTTCCCTCTCTATGAGTTTCTAAATTATGTTAACAACAATAGTCAAACAAGAATGGCGGCGATTACGTCGTCACCGTTTAGCACAAGCCGTGCTAACTCTGGTTGTTGTACTGGTAAGTGTCATCGTACTGAGTCATTGGCAACTACAACAAAATGCCATTGATGCACAACAAACATGGCAGCAAACCGCCGATGAATTTTGGCAAGCACAACCTGAGCGCCATCCGCACCGCGTTGCACACTATGGCCACGTGGTATTTCGCGAACACTCACCGCTTAGCTTTCTCGATGTTGGTGTCGCACCATTTAATGGCAACTTCTTATTTTTAGAAGCGCACAAACAAAATGCCAGCGCTATCAAAAGTTACCCAGTGAACGCCTCTAGCCTCGCAATTGGTTTTCCGTCTGTTGCCACCTTCTTTTGGTTTGTATGGCCTTTGGTATTAATTATCTTGGCGTACGGCGCAATTAGCGACGAAAAACAAATGAATCGCTACACTTGGCTGTTAAGCCTTGGCCTAACAAAACGCACATTAATGTCTGCCAAAGCGGTGTTTTACATCGTGTTAAGTACGATTATTGTTGCGTTTATTGCCTGTGTTGCAGCACTATTTATTGCTTTAACTGCACATGTATCTGCCCAGCATTGGTTCTCTTTTGCAGCAATGATGGCAAGTTTTTGGTTATACAGCATTATGTGGGTGCTGATCATCGTTACTGTGTCGGCAGTTGCCAAAAACAACCTGCAAAGCTTGTTAAGTAGCTTAGCGGTTTGGCTGTTTATTTGTGTGCTCGTGCCAAAAATGGCTGCACCAATTGGGCAAAGCTTAGCGCCTGTTCCTGAGCACGCTAACTTTGTCAGTCAGCTGAAAAAAGATGTAAAGGCAGTCGGCGACTCACACAATCCAAACGACCCATATTTCAATAGTTTTAAACAATCTGTACTTGATCAATACGGCGTAGAGACGATTGAAGAACTGCCGGTTAATTACAACGGTTTGATCATGGCCGAGGGTGAGCGCATCACAAGCGATATTTACCAGCGTCATTTACACACGTTAGAGCAAACCTTCGCAGAGCATGAACGCACCCATCAATGGTTATCATGGCTTTCACCTACGCTTGTGTTAAGCAAAGTATCGGTATTACTGAGCGGTAACGACCGCGCCAGTATTGATGAGTTTGCAAAACAAGCCGAGGCCTATCGTTTATCACTGATCCAAGCGCTCAATAAAGTACATACTGAGCAAATTGATCACCATAACGAGCGTGCGCAAAAAATAAGTGGCGATGTATGGCGTGATATGGCGCTGTTTGAATTTGACATGAAACCCGCTCAGCTCCCGCTTAAAAACTTACTGCCGTTTTTAGTCTGGCTAGTGCTTATCGCTGGCCTGTTTTACCGTGTAGGAGCAAAGCAATCATGAGTTTAGTTAACTTAGAACTAAAGCTGCTATTTAGAAATCGCGGATTTCTTTTGCAACTGGCGGTATACCTTGTTTTATCGCTTGGTGCAGTTGTTATTGGCTTTAATCATTACAACAAGCAACTTACCGAAATCGAAAAACAACATCAGTTTGCTGCGGCAGACATAGCTCAGTGGCAAGCAGCTGGCGATAAAGCAACACCAGGTGGACTTGGTTACTATTTACATAGCCCTGCGGTTAAAACACCGAGCCCATGGTCAATTTTATTTAAAGGTGAAAGCCAAGAGTTACTCACCATCAATCGCATTCGTTTATTAGCACTGCAAGGGCAACTCTACAACGAACCAATAAATAACAGCGAACATTTGCGCCTTACATGGTTAGATTTAGGCTTTGTATGGGTTTATTTATTGCCATTGCTGATTGGTTTTATCACAGTAACGCGACTTGCCGAAGATAAACAAACTGGGCGCTGGCAGTTATTTTCTGCCAACCTATCAACTGGCAGTAAATTATTAATAACACGTATCACTATTAGCGTAAGTGTGCTGTTTATCTTAAATGTATTGGTGCTATTAGCAGCTACCGCTTTTACGGATATCACGCTATCGCTCGATACCGTGTGGTTAATGACTATTTTGTTTAGCTATATGCTGTTTTGGGCAAGTGTTAGTTATCTCATTAGCAAGTTGGTAAAACAGGCTAATTTATCGGTGCTGGCTTTTGTTGTGAGCTGGCTGGTACTCGCAATTGCCATACCTTCTGCGCGCTTTTCAAGCCAGCTAGACGTAAGCCAAAGTAATACTGGCGTATCGCTATTAATGACGCAGCGTCAAAGTATTAACGATAGCTGGGACCGAGATAAGCAAGCAGATCTCGACACCTTTTTAGCGGCTTATCCAAAATGGCAAGAAACCAGCAAGCTAGGCGAAGCATTCGACTGGAAATGGTATTACGCCATGCAAACGTTAAGTGACGATGCCGCCAAACCAATGGCAAATGATTATCTAACCCATATTGAAAACGCCAACAAAGCGCCTGTTTTTAGGGCTCTATCGCCTGTACTAAATGTGGATTTATTGCTAACCCGCCTTGCCAATACCGATAGGCAAAGTGATTTAGATATGAAAGCGCAAGTAACCGATTGGTATAACGCACTAAAAGACCACTGGTACCCTTACCTATTTTTTAATAAAACGTATTCGCCACAAGCCATTGCCGATGCACCAAAGTTTAGCTATTTAGCAAATACAGCTAAAGATGCGCTGCAATTGCTGTGGTTGTTGTTACTTACTGCGTGTTTAATTGCGCTAAGTTACAAGCGCAAATCCTAGTTCCAATTCTAGCCAAAAATTGGATTCTGTTGTCACACCCAAAGGAAGCATTTGCTTCCTTTTTTTTATTGCATCAAAACCTTGACTTAAAGCTGACTTGAAGTTGCAAAATTTCCTTTTAGTTGAAAATTAAGGATAAAACCATGACTTCAATATTATTAAATAGCCTGATAATTGGTGTAGGCGCTACGCTTGTAATGGACTTAGCCGCTTGGTTATGTTTGCGATTATTCGCTATTCAGCCATTAAATTATGCTTTTGTAGGGCGTTGGTTAATCGGTATCACGCGTGGAAAGCTGCGTCATAATCCGATTATGGCATCACCAAGTGAAAAGCATGAATTTGCCATTGGTTGGTTTTGCCATTATGCAATTGGGATTATTTACGCATATATGTATTTGATACTGGCGAACATACTCACGCTTAACACTGGCAATATAGCATTATTATTACTATTTACGCTCTCAACGCTGGTAATGCCCTTTTTTGTTATGCAACCGTGTTTTGGTTTTGGCATCGCTGCCAGTAAAACACCACTCCCGCTGCAAGTCAGACTAAAAAGCCTGCTTGCACATTTGTCATTTGGTGCTGGGCTTTACATTATGATCTTGTTGCTGCTCAGCTAAATGGTAGCAAGCACCTAACTCTAGAAACCCCATTGACAGATACATCGGCAGGCCAGCTTGCGAGGCCTGCAAACTAATAAAATCGCAACTATTTTGCTCTGCAAACCACAGTAAGTGCTGCATTATTGCCTTGCCAATGCCTTTGCCTTGGTAACGTTTTGGCACGCCAACTTGATGAACACCTAGCGTGTGATTAGTGATATAGGCGATGGCTGTTCCGCAAATTTCACCATTTTCAATGTAGGCGAAAATTGTTGCATTGCTATCACAAAGTAATGGCCGTAAGGTTTTATAATCGATCAAATAACCAAAAGCCTCACCGCATATGTTGGCCCACTGTTTTAAACTCTCTTCTGACGTTATGCGTTCAATATACTTATTCAAGATAGCGAGTTTTTGCGTACCTTCAAGACCCATTGCAATCAGTTTATTACGGTAGTTCTCACGTTGAAAATCATTAGGTTCAGTGGTTACACAGACATGTTGCTGCCACGCATTTTGGTCAATTGCCTTAAAATCGCTGCGCCATACTTTGTTTGGCCAGCTAGTGTGACGATGCACATTCGAAGCTGTAGTATGCGCTAATGTTGACCAAAACTGGTGTAAATTTGCGAGGTTCCTATCTAATAACATAATCAATTTAGTCCTTATTTATCAATACAATGCCAGCAATCAACAACACTGTGCCTAACGCTTTGGTAATACTAATGAGCTTTTGTGGGCTATCAAATAAGCCAAAGTGGCTAATTAACATAGCGAAGATAATTTGCCCGGTTAACGCGTAACTCATTAAATTGCCTACCCCCATTTTGGGAATAAGCCAATACATGCTACCAACGCCTAAAACACTTAATACACATGACCCCCACAAGTACCAAGGCACAGTGCTCAGCTGTACATTTTGCAACGTGACCGAGAGCGTTTTTGCATTGATTATCAAAAGCACCAGCGAAACCAAAATAAAACTGGTTAAAAATGCATAACTCGTTGCCAACCATGAGCTTTTTAATAGTTGCCCTAAGCGCGCATTCATCGCAGCTTGCATTGCAATACACGCCCCTGCGATAAAAGCGACAGGCCAAAGGGCGTTCATAATAGACTCACTAATTGATTTATTGGCTTACGATATTTTGCTCTCAGCGCACTGTGGTCGTCTCTGCTACGAATGCCTACTGGGCATAATATTTCAGCGTTTAACCCACGCTCTGTCAGCCCAAGGGCATCACTTACTGCTTTTTGATCAAAGCCTGTCATTGGGCACGCATCAATGTGATTTATTGCAGCACAACTGAGCAATTTGCCAAGCGCGATATAACATTGGTTAGCACTCCATTTTTGTTGCTCAAATGGTGATAGCGATAACAAATCCCCACTAATGGTTTGCTTGTAGCCCGCTAGTTTTTCAACATCAATTTGCTGATTTTCTGCAAGCGCCGAAATATAGCTATCAATATCATGCTGTGAAGTGGTAACACGGTTTGCTAACACCAATAAATGTGAGCACTGTGCAATTTTATCTTGCCCGTAACTAAACGGCACTAGCTGCTGTTTAATGTGTTCCTTGCTTATCACAAGTAACTCATAGGGCTGCATACCATAAGAACTAGCGCTTAAATGTACGCTATCGATAAGTGGTTGCAACTGCGCTTGTGAGAGTTGTTGTGAAGAAAATTTATTGACCGCGTAACGCCAATTGAGTGAATTAATAAAGTCCATTGCCTTGCCCTTGTTTAAGTTGATACGGCAAGGTTACGCACTCTTTATTCTTATCTCCTTTACATATGTTGATAACCCATCATTATTTTAAATCTTTTTTAATGCGGCTTAGCTGAGTCGGCGTAATACCTAAGTAACTGGCGATATGATACTGCGTTAAGCGGTTGATTATTGGGTTAAACTCTTCCAAGAAATTTAAGTAACGTTGTTTTGCTTCAAATTGCAAATAGCCGATTTCTTTTGGCTCTTTTTCAAGTAACCAATGGGTTTCAAGGTAATTAATATGAAATGCCATCAACTCATTACTATCAAACAATGCTTGGCGAAATTGCTTAAAGTCTATTTCTAAAATCTCGCTTTTTTCGAGGGCGTCAATTGCCATAAAGCTTGGCTTATTAGTAAGTAACGCCGTCATACTGCCGGGAAAGCGCCCTTCAGCAAAAAAGGTTTTGTTAAATGCATTACCTTGCTCGTCAATAACATATGCGCGCATCAAGCCACGGTGCAAAAACGCAAAGTGGCTAGGAGTTTGGCCAATTTCATACAATACTTCGCCCTTTTCTACCGTGCGTAATCGCGTGCAATTTTTATAAGCTAAAAACGCTTCATCGCTAAGGGGATAATAGTTGTTTAACGTGGTTTTAAGGTGAGATATTGCATCCAAAACAAATACAGCCAAATCGAAATAGTAACGCCAGTTTACCTAACGAACACTAAAGCGTTAAGCCATTGTTTATAAATATATGTCGCTTATCAATTTGTGGTTCCAATACTCGCTAGCAATGCATTAAACCATCTCAATTAGCATCACTCCCCAACGCCAATCTTAACATTATTGTAACAAATTTCATTTAGCTTATACTGCTGGTTGATTTATCGTCAAAAACACGTTTAAAGGACACACTATGATTTACGGAAAATGGCAAAAGCTACTGCTTGCAAGTAGCCTAATGAGTGTTACAGGGGCGAGTTTCGCTACTGTAAACAATGGTGATTTTGAAACTTGGACAAGTAACACACCAAGTGCTTGGTCTACTATTGATAGCGGTATTACACTTGCACCAGAAAGCAATATTGTAAAGTCGGGCAGTTATGCTGCAAAAGTAACGGTAAATACCGCATCGCAAAGTAGCACAGATATACGTCAAAGCGTTGCTGTTGAAGCGGGTCAAACCTATCAATTTTCTACTTGGGTTTATCACACTGAAGGCGGCATAAAAGCACGCTTAGTTGTTGATGGCTATCAAAATTATTCTAATGCAGCCGTTACACAACAGTGGCAGCAAATAAGCTACCAATACACTGCATCAACAACCACAAACATTGATGTGGGTTTGCGTTTTTATGATGTAAGCGGGTTCGATGGCAGCGAAGTGGTTTATGTTGATGCCTTTTTACCTTCTTCAGGCAGCACACCACCACCAAGTACTGGCTGTAATGATCATAGCGTATCACTGTCGCTACAAACCGACAGTTACGGCGAAGAAACAAGCTGGCAAATTTCCAATAGCCAAAACAATGTAGTTGAATCTGGTAACGGGTATCAAGCAAACACCCAATACAACCAAGATATGTGTTTAGCATCAGGCGACTACAGCTTCACCATTTTTGATAGCTATGGCGATGGCATTTGCTGCAACCACGGTAGCGGCAGTTACAGTTTAACCAATGCAAATACTGTGTTAGCAAGTGGTGCAAGCTTTCAAAGCTCACAAACAACAGCGTTTACACTTGGCGGCTCAACCGACCCTGAACCTCCAACAACGCCAACAGGTTATTATGCATCAACCCAAGGGCTAACAGGTTTTGCGCTAAAAACCGAGCTACACAATATTATCAAAAATCATAATTCACGCGGCTACTCAGCTATTTGGGGATTTTACGATAGCGCATCACGCGATAAATATTTCGAGAACGACAACACCATTCTCGATAGATACTCTGAAAACCCAACCGGGCAAGATAGCTACAATTACATTGCTGTTACCAATCAATGCGGCAGTTACAATAGCGAAGCCGATTGCTACAACCGCGAACACTCTTTCCCGAAAAGCTGGTTTGGCGGCAAAGTAGAGCCAATGAATTCGGATATTCACCATATTTTTGCAACCGATGGTTATGTCAACGCAAAACGTGGCAGCTATCCATTTGGTGAAGTCAGTAGCGCTAGTTTTGTGTCAAACAATGGCAGTAAACTCGGTAGCGCAGCCTCATCAACAGGCTATAACGGTACTGTATTTGAACCGATTGACGAGTTTAAAGGTGACTTTGCACGCGCCTATTTTTACATGGCTACGCGTTATCAAAACGTTATTGGCTCATGGCAAGGAAATAGCAGCAGCGCCAATGATGTGCTAAATGGTACAACTAATCAGGTATTTGAAAACTGGGTAGTGGCACTTTTATTAAAATGGCACAACAATGACCCTGTGAGCCAACTTGAGCGCGACCGCAACCAAGCGGCTTATGATTACCAAGGTAACCGCAACCCATTTGTCGACCACCCTGAATTTGTTGATATGATTTGGTAAAACGCCATTTTTCACGCAACAAGTAAAAGCAAAAAAAGCTAACGTATTCCGTTAGCTTTTTCTTTAAAGTATGAGCACTAGCAGCTCAAATCCGCCGCATTTACTGCGCCACAGGCGCGGATGTTATCACTTTGTTTGTTGTTTCTTGTGGCCCAACATTTGCTGCACCACCAAGAATATAAAGATGACCTTTTAGCGTAACGCTGCCGTGTCCATGAAGTGTATTAGGCAAACTAGCAAGCGCCGTCCACCTATCAAGGGCTGGGTCGTATTGCCATACGGAATCGAGCGCCTTGCCAGCGCGCCAATCACCATTATTTGCAAAGACTTCACCACCTGTAACAATAATTTTATCATCTACCACACTTGCCGAAAGCCCTGCAGCAGCAACGGGTAACGGCGCAACCTCAGACCACGAATCGGTGCTTGCGTCGTAAACTTCTACATAACTTAGTGTTTTCGCATCTTGCCCTGAAGTACGCCCACCAATCACGTAAATTCTATCGCCAATTACCGCGCTTGCGGCCGAATTTCTGGCTATCGTGGGCGGTTTTGCTTGTCGCCAATACGCATTACTCACTAACACATAATGCGATGTGCTATCGATGTGTTTGCCAGTGTCAGGTGACAGCGTTTTACCACCAATTACATGAATATTTTGCGAAACATTAGCATAAACCGACTCAGCCAATGGGATCGGCAGTGACGCACTTTTACGCCAACGCTGCAAGTTACCATCTAGGCGAAATACCGAGCGCTGAATTTGCCAAGCGTTTTCTCTATTGCCAGTAAAACCACCAATGGCATATAAGTAATGATGATTACTTACCATACCGAGGTGATGTCTGGGCTCAGGTAAATCTGGGGCATTTTGCCAACGGGCTCGGGCAGGATTTAAAATAAATACTTTATCACTTGGCCCTAAACCAAAAAAAGAAGGTGTTTTAGAAGGCGTAAAACCGCCGCCAACCACAATGCGTTCTTCAAATACCGCGGGATAAATTTCTTGTAACGCAATCGGTAATTCAGGCGCATCAAGCCACTGTATTTGCTGCGTAGTGTCAGTAGGAGAATTGGCTTGGTTTGCAGCAAGTGAACTGCTAAATAAAGCTATAGAAGTAAGTAGTAATAACATGTGACCGGCAGAAAAAAGACGCATCTAAATTCCTTAAAAAGTGTTCTGTAGTTTGTACGTAAGCAACCAACTACAAGTTCATCTGTAATCAAATGATTAATAACTAGAATTAGCTAGAAAAATACAGATATTTGTCACTTTATATTAAGCCGGAATTGAGATCTAGCTAAATCTAAACCCACTAAAGAAAGGTCATCAGTTAGGTACTCAATAAATACAAAAACGGTAATATTAGCGAGTGCGAATCTCGCTAATATTGCCGCCTAATTACACATTAACCTACAAGGCGTGTTTAGTAAGATAGGCTTTAAAGTCATCACAACCGCCAATATGCTCACCATCAATAAAAATTTGGGGAACCGTTTTACGACCACTTAACAACACCATTTGCTTAAACTCATGCGAGTTATGGGTGACATCAATCTCTTCATATTGCCAATTTAAACCATCCATCAATGATTTCGCCGTTTTACAGTAGGGACAATAATCTTTTGCATAAATCTTAATCTTGCTCATTGGGGGGATTCCTGTTTGATTAAATTTCAATACCAAGTTTAAATAGGGGCTTACTCAAAGAAAATGTCGCATCTGATTTAATTTATGTCTGAAAGTCCGAATATTTACCTAAATGATCCTGATCCGCTCAGCGTATTGCTAAAGCGTTTGTCGTTAAACGCCGAAGTGTATGTAAACGGTGATTTTTGTGGCACGTGGGCGGTCGATACATCAGGCAGTCGGCGAATACCATTTCACCTGATTGGTAAAGGTGAAGCGTGGCTACATATGGGCGATGAAAAGCACAAATTAGATGCCCGCGATCTGGTTATTTTTCCGCACGATCATCAGCATATTATTGCCAGCAGCGCAGCAACACCTCAGCCGCATTTAATCAATGCGCCCATGAGTAATGATGGCGAAATCACCAATATGGTGTGCGGTTTTTTCGAGTTTAAAAACACCCTTATTAATCCATTATTAGATGCGATGCCAAGCGTTATTCATTTGCCTGCAACACCCAGTAACAGTAAAGCCCTTGCCCTCATTGATTTAATGATTATGGAATTAAGTGAATCACGAGCTGGCTGCTACACGGTTGTTGATCAGCTTGCCTATTTATTGTTTGTTGAAGTGTTACGCGTACAAGTAGAAAGCGACAAACTGCAAAGCGGCTTATTGGTTGCGCTTTTTGATTCACGTATTGGTAAGGCATTAAACGCTATTCACCAACAGCCAGAGTATAACTGGAATTTGGCACAGCTTGCAGAAAAAGCCGCCATGAGTCGCTCTAATTTTGCCGATAAATTTAGCAAGTTAGTAGGCAGTAGTCCGATGAATTATTTAATAAAATGGCGGATGATCAACGCGCGAAAATTACTGATCACGAGCGATTTGACCATTGCCCAAATTGCAGAGCAAAGCGGCTATGAATCGGAAGCCGCATTTCGTAAAGCGTATAAACAACATCAAGGGCACGCACCTGGCAGTGTGCGAAGTGGTGCCCACTAACGATTACAGCTCGCCTGGGTTAGTTAATTCAACCGTTGGCCATAAATTATTTGCTTCAGAAATATGTTTAGGTACAGCTTTCGCCCATGCTTTGTAAACATCTTGGTTTTTATTTACAAACAATTTGCCATCAACAATTTCAAATGCCTTGCCGTCTATTTCAAACTTTTTACCAAAGGTCATGCCGTAGGCACAAAAACCACCATATTGTGGTGCGTATTTTTCTGGGTTTTGTGTAAATAAATCACGATTTTCGGCAGATTTAAAACGATAAATTGCATCGTTATAAACGGCGGTAAAATCGGCACTACCTAACACCGGCTTGCCTTCCGTAAAATAACCAATCACATCGTGACCCGCTAAAATTACGCCGTTTTTGTCGGTTTCTGTGTCGTAGCCTGCTTCAGCAAAGCTAGAAAGGCCAATAAAAGCCACTGCCAAAATTGTTTTTAATGAATGAGAAAATGTCATAACACGTGCTCCTAATGCGTTTTTGTTAATGCATAGAAATGATACGTGCACTCATTTAGTCAAACTATATCCAAAAAAACTGAAATTATGTCCAAAAATCCGAACCTCACTTTCAGCTTTTTTGGCAGGTGATTACTGTTTCTTATTGATTAAGGCATCAATTTTTGCTTCAAGGCGCAATATATCTTCTTTGGTGGCGAAGGTTTGCTCTGGCTTGCCCTCTTCTTCGTGCATTACTTGCATTGCATCAACAATAATACCAATGAACAAGTTAAGCACCGCAAAGCTGGTGATAATAATAAACGGCACAAAGAACAGCCAAGATTGCGGGAACAGCTCCATAGTTGGGCGCACAATCCCCATAGACCAGCTTTCTAACGTCATGACTTGAAACAAGGTGTACGCCGACGCACCAATACTGCCAAACCATTCTTGCATGTTCGCATCTGGGTGTTGGCCAAACAGCTTAGTAGCAAGTACCGCGTAAACATAAAAGATAATACCCAGTACGCCAATTACCGACGCCATACCTGGCAGTGAGTGACCCAACGCACCAATTACACGGCGCATTTGTGGCACCACCGAAAACAGCCTTAAAACCCGTAAAATCCTAAACGCGCGCAGTACCGATAATGCTCCACTGGTTGGCGCCCACGAAATGGCCACAATTAAGAAGTCGAACCAATTCCAGCCGGATTTAAAAAAGCGCAGCCGATACACAATCAGTTTAAGTGCCAGCTCTATGGTAAAAATGATTAAAATAATAAAATCTAACGCGTGCAGTATGTTTGCGTTTTGCTTACCAAACTGTGTGGTTTCCAAACCTAACGTAACGGCATTAAATAAAATAACCGCCACTAAGAAGTTATTGAACAGTTTATTTTCAACTAAAGTTGTTAACTTAGAAAGAAAGGGATTTGTTGATTCCATTTAAGTGTAAATTTATAAACTAATTTATGATTTGCATAATCTGGTTTTAGAAGACGTTTTTCAAGCCTCAATCTAGCAATAACAAGCAAATACAACCATTGCCACTAGCTTAAGTATGCCGAACATTTTAGGTATAGTAATTCCATCTTTCAGCATTTTGCAGTAAGCTGCTTCAACGCCAGAAATAAGTAACAACATTAGGAGTACGTGTTGAATAAACGAATTGAACCTGAACTATTTGGTAGTACGCCCGACCTAGATCAGGTTGCGCAATCAAAAGAGCCGATTGCACAATCGAGTAAGCAAGCGCCAAGCGCGCCGCAAAACGTACCTGACACACCTGCCGTTAAAAAAAGTAGCAATGTATTTACCTGGCTGGGTGCTATTTCCATTATTGCGTTAGCAGCAGGTGGATACACACTTTACCAACAAAATCTTGCAACCCAAGCTCAGCTTGCTGCATCAAATCAACGCATTGCTGAATTAGAAAGCGCACTTTCAGCAACAGGCGAAGAAATGGGTGAATCGGCAGGCGCCATTAAAGCCAAAGTAAGCGCACTTAGCAAACGTACCGACGAGCTTTGGACACAAATGGACAAGCTTTGGGCATCTGCGTGGCGACGCAACCAATCTGAAATTAAACAGTTAAAAGATCAAGCTAGCGACATCACTAAAAACCAAAAAACAGCGCAAGCAAATGTTAGCTCTGAACTAAAAACATTGTCGCAAACCATACTGAACTCACATTAAAGCTTTCGGTACTTGAAGAGCAGCAACAAGCAACTAAGGCGCTTAAAAATCAATTAGCTGCAGTGAATACCGAACTTGACCAAATAAAGTCTAAATCACAAGGCCGCGACGCCAAACAAGTTGAAATTGGTGGCAGCATAGCCGAACTAGAAATGACGCAAAATGCACTCGCAGAGCAATTGCAACGCTTAGAGAGCAAACTTGCAGCAGCAAAGCCAGCTCAACTTTAACGGATCAGGCAGCGAAAGGGCCAACGCATAGTTTGGCCCAGCTATATAAACAAAATTAAGTCGCTTTAAAGGTATTACTGCGGCTTGCTTAAGGTTGACGCCCCGAACCTATACAAAACCAACTAAGGATAGTAACGGTGACAAATACGCTTACGGACAAGCCAAAACACAGTGTAAAAGTTAGCTTAGTAAAACAGATTCCCACCATCCTGCTAGGTTCTTTACTGATAGGCTTAGGTATTTATTATCTTAAAATGGAGCTTGCTGTTTGGGGTTTAATATTCATTACCATGTGCATGATTAGCTACTGTTTTAATGCATGGCATTTTTACGCTGACGCTTTTGAGCTGAAAAAGAGTGTTATATCAAAGCGTATTAGAATAAATCATGCGGATTTACGCAGTGCAAAAGTGATCGAAACCGATACAGGCCTCAAAGAGTTACATTTCACTCATATTAAACACGAAGAATCTCTAAACGAGAAAATACCGCTTATGTCTTTTAGCAAAAAGAACATCGCCATTATCGAACAGCACATTGCTGAGATAAGCCAAAAGCTAAATTTACCAAGCGCCATAAATTCATAACAATAATTAACCCAAGTTTAAAGCAAAGGTTTATCCGTTTTTATTCCGGCGAATTAAGTCAGCTCGCCTAATAACGTGTTGTATTTGAGAGCAATAAAAATTAGTTATCTAAATAAACCTTCACTTGGCCTATTTGCCTAGAATAAGATAATAAAATCAATTCTGACAGTTACAGATGTGCCACAAGCTGTCATTCGTAACGCCGCAAATAAACGGCTAAAAATAGTGGGCTAAAATTTAGCGACGAAAGAGCGCAAGCCTGCTGTTTTGCGTCCACGGTTTAATTAATTTGTTAGGGTTACAAAAGATCTTTTTTGATTGAGTGTGCTTCAAGTTCCTTTGCTATTAAATTTCGATCCATATCGTCAGGTAATAAGAATGTGATTTCACTATCATCAGTAAACTTAAAAACGATGCCGTTAAATATAAACCTGTACGAAGAGATCAGCTCCCAAGGTATCGAAGTTATATTATCTGCTTTGATTCTGACAAGGCCTTTGGGACCGGAATCAATTTTAACTGGTGACAGCCACGTGACCGTATACAAAACCCAAGCTAAAGTGAAACCTAGCACAGGAGCAATCCAAATTGTTTTAGCTAGATGACTGATAAAGTCATCTTTAGTCAACAGGCTTACAACTGCCAAAAAAACGAAAAACAACGTCCATAGTAAGCAGCTTGTTAACACCCCCTTTGAAATGAGGCTATATTTCTCTTGGTTTTGGATTGATTTAATCCAAGGTTCAGTCCACTTCATTGCCTGATTGTAACCCTAACGCCCGCATTTGCGGCTGGTTTGGAGCGCAGCGGAAAACCAGTCCGGCAACATGCGCTTGTTAGGGCTGATATGCGTCATAAAGCGCCTCCCATGACATTTTACTAATTCCGTGTTCATTGCATGTAAAAACACAATTGACTGGAATTAGATCACCAAAGCCAATGAATTTTTCGCGATTAATTGACTGAAATGCACGACTATAGAACTGTACAGAGCTGCCTGGGATTAGAATGGCATAACGACAGTTGTTGCGATTATCTCTTCCAGTTTCTTTTAATAACTCACCGAAAATTTTGTGAACTGTATTGTGGCGGTCTTTTGAATCGTCGCTTTTCGCTTCAATTACCCAGTGCTTATTAGAAATTGACACAAATTCTACATCGGCAAACTGTTTTGCTTTACAGTTTTGGTTTATCACCTCAGATATTCGTAGATCGTCATCTTCATGCCCCTGCAAATAGGCCATGAATTGCTCTATTAAATCCTGTTCAGGTGTTCGGTTTGGCATCGATATTCCTTGTTGCCCTAACATGTTTATAGCGAGCTAATCGCGCGTTTTTCTACCAAAGCGTCGCTCGTTTTTCTGAATGACTCATTTGTAGCAAACTTCTTAACTAATTGCCATTACTACTAAAATACAGTAGTTCTTGCTTTTTTTTCAGGACAAAAACGAGCGATTGGGTCGTTTTCCTGACTATGCAAGCAATATACTTTGACGAAATAGAAAAGTAATTTTGAATGACCGCTGTTCGCTCATTGCCGCCGAGTACATAATTAAGTTCAGAGGGCTGCTTCTGCTAAGTGCTAACTTGAGTGATTCTGCTACGGTTTAAAATTGCCAATAAAGCCTAAATAATAGGCTTTAATCGAACTCATATTTACGACAAAGAACAACTAAAAGTCCTCGACGCGACGACGTTATTTTCTGCTTCGACCAAATAGTATTACCGTACAGCTACAAACGTTTCACCACTTCAACTATTCCAGACATTCCCTGATTTATTTCTTTAAATATGCCATCTACACTGCTAACAAGTTGAACACCTTTTTTGGATTTTTCTTGTGCTGCTTCGATGTTATCACTCAAACGGAGGGTTAACTCTGTATTACTTTTTACTACATTAGCGATTTCTGAGGTGGAGTTAGATGTTCTAGCAGCAAGAGTGCGAACTTCATCAGCTACTACCGCAAAACCTCTTCCTTGTTCTCCAGCACGAGCCGCCTCAATCGCTGCGTTAAGTGCTAGTAAATTGGTTTGCTCTGCAATAGCGGATATAGTGCTCACAATCGCATTAATTTTTTCAGACTCATTATTAAGTTCTTTTATATCAATGAAGACGACATCGATATCGTTAGAAATATCGTCCATTGTAACAACGGTTTGCTGTAACATTTGCGTCGCTTCGGCGCTAACTTGTTCGGTTTCTGTAGATGTTGATTGAACTGCTTCAATTGTATCTTTAATACTTTGAGTTTGTTGGGTTACATCTGACACAAATTTAACAACCCTGTTGACACTGCCATCCCTATTGAATATTGGGTGATAAGCGCCTTCTAACCAAAGGGTGTTTCCATTAGAATCTACACGCTCGTACAACCCACGTTGAATTTTACCTTCTCTTAACTCGTTCCAAAACTGCTTGTATTCTGGCGATGAGCTAATTGATTTGGGACAAAATATTTGATGGTGTTTACCAATTATGTCTTGCTCGCGATATCCAACGACATTTAAAAAAGCCTCTGTTACTTCTAGTATGTGGCCGTTTACATCAAAAGAGATCCCTGCCATCGCTCTCTCTATCGCTTCTAATAACCCCGCTTTTTTCATTTCCGCTTTTTGTAGCTCTGTAATATCAGTCGCTAACTTAACTACACTTGTAACTTTACCTTGTTCATCTAAAACGGGAGTATAAGAAGCTTCAATCCATACTGAACTGCCATCTTTTTTTATGCGCTCGAATCTATTTGAAGATGATTCGCCTCGAGCTAATTTATCCCAGAATTCTCGATACTCGTTTGAGCTGACTTCGTTAGGTGAACAAAACATACGGTGGTGCTGGTCAACAACTTCACTCAGCTCGTAACCAAGAGTAGATAGAAATAGCTCGTTAGCAGTAATGATCTTACCTTGCGGGGTAAACTCAATATAAGCAAATACTCGTTTAATTGACGTCATAACATTAAAGTCATGTTGGTAAGTTGGCGTAATGTTAGTTTGTTTGGCTTTTTCTTTTTTGTTCCAAAACATATAGTTCCCTATAATAAGTTAGGATCAAACTGGTTAACTTAATATTAGCAGCATTTTATTTTTTTAAGCCTTTTCTATCGTTTATATATTAAGCAAAGTTTTTAGACGTGTTCTAAGGTAGAAATAAGCCTGATTTGAAACAATGTAATAAAAACTAAGGAGTCTACTTACCGCCTCTTAAACGCTCATATTGGTTTGTCTGGGAGGTTTAAACCTATTAGCCTAAACCGTCTGAGCAGATATTCCATATCAATCCCTTGAAACAGTTAGGTGTTATTGCGAATTGGTATTAATTTTTCTCTAAAAAATCTGGATGGCCGTTATTATTTTTATCTAGTTTACCTTCTTGCTTGTCGGCTGTGCCGTCACCGTCTGAGTCGTCATCTTGCCAGTTAAATTGGCCATCATTATCAGCATCAAGCAGCTTTACTGAGCGCGCTAACAAATACTCTAAGCCATCAATAATGCCATCATTATCTTGGTCGTTTTTATTTACATCGCTCAATAACCTGCGCTCTTTTCGGTCGTCAAAGGCATCTACATCTGTATCGTGGAATACGGTAATTTTATAGCTTAAATCATCGCCACCCGCATAGTTGTTATCCATTACGCTTAGCTGATAACGACCCGCTTTAAACAATTGAAAATGAACAACATAAGTGCCATCTTTTGAAAATGGCTTCATAACATAGCTATCGATAACCAAGCCATCGGCATTTGAAATATACACTTGTGGAGAAAAGCGCTCTGCTTGTGTCGTAAAAAACGCAGTGATCATCGTTCCTTCTGACGCATCAAAGCCAAATAAGTCGCCTTTATCAACACGCGATGAAATTGTGCCAGCAGCAATAAAGCCATCATCGAGTTTCGCAGGTGTAGCAATGCCTGGATTATCATTCGGTTCTTGCTCAATAAATACCGGATAATGATGTTTGGTTGCATCAAATGGGTAATCATCAATCACGTCCAGTATATCGTCACCGTCACTGTCTTTTTCATACCAAGGCGTTTCGCCACAGCCACTCAGAGCCATAGTTGCAATAAAGAAAAGACCGAACGGTCGCAAAGTAAAAGGCATAATGCGCATCCTGCGTTAAAAACTATGAGTGACTAGGGTAACCGAAAAAGTACACTGTAAAAATATATTTATAAAAACAAAACCCTAGATATTTTATTTGCATATTTAAACGTTAATTGATCGTTTTTGAAAATCGTAACGTTTAACTAAATGAAGGGTCGATAAGGTGTAACTCACCTTTACTAGCCAAATTTATTACCCCTTCGCCATGTGAACAAAAAAAGCGCACTCATCTATGTGCGCTTTTTCATTTGTGGTTAGTTTAAATCGGCTAATTGCTTAAAAGCCGGCTTAATTACTGCCATGCATTACTGGTATTTGGTTGTTCGCCCTGATTCCACCATTTTGCCGTGTAGGTTTTGCCTTCAAACACTGCTTTGTCGCCGCCAACATAAACGACTGTTGATTGCCACTGTGCAACCGTTGTTGGTGGCTCGACTGGCGGCTCAGCAGGCGGTTCGCTAGGTGGCTCTGTTGGCGGAGTTACCTCACCAATTAATTGCCATGGACCACCCGCGTTTGGTATATAACCTTGTGTCCACCATTTTGCTTGGTATTCAGCGTTTTGATACACCACTTTATCGCCTTGAACATAAACCTTATCCGCAGACCAAGCATTGCCTGTTGATGGCGGTTCGACGGGATCAGGCAAGGTATCAACTAACCTTACTTCAGGCCAATTGGAGTGTGAGGCATAGAAATTAGTAACGCATTTTTCATAATCGCCCGGTACCAACGCCGAATACGCCGTTTGATATGCCACTAATTTACACTCAAATGCATAACCACCGGGTCTATCTGCGTAATACGCCCAGTCGCCTTCCCAGTTGGTGTAAAGCACGTCGGTTGCGCCTTCTAAATTTAAGCTGCCATACGGGGTTTGTTGCCAACACGTGTTTTCTTCATCCATTTCAATCGGTATTTGATAATGCGCTGAAAGCCCTTCCCAGTAGCGAATACGATTTACCGGCTGGCCTTTATTTTTATTTTGTGCACCACATTCAATGCCACCATTAATAATATTGATGGTAGTGCCAAAACCGTACCCGATCCCTGCAGATGTTTCGCGTTCTGACGGCGTCCATGTGCGATCTATCACATGTAACATTGCCGGTTTGGGCGCTTGTGGCGTTAAGAAAAACCAAATCGCCGAGGCTAAGTTTAACCATGAGTCTGCAACCAGGGCTGGGTTATTTAACAGTACCGTGGCATCACCATCAAACATTGCTTCAGAGAAAGCGCCATAGTTAAAATGATACGACAGCTGTTTTGCTCCGCGACCAAAATAGCCTTGATTTGGTGCACATGGCCAGCGGCGATTTTGCCAGTCATTCTGACCACATCCCGTGGTGTAACCGGGTTGCCCTTCAGACCAGCCCATTTCTCGTACGTGTACAAGCGCTTGCTGCCATTCTTCCAAGCCTTGCGGGTTATCTGAGGTATTGTCTTTTGCAATATGGCCGCCCGTTTCTTGGGCAAAGTGGGCAAATGCGGTAACGATTGATCGTTGACAAATCGCATCGGCATCACGTCCATCGCTATAATCACCACAAAACGCTGGGAACTTACCAATTGCGCGTAAAAAACGCGTGTAAGTATATTCAGGTGCAGCCATTTGAGTTAAAAAGTCCCATTGCGCTTGGCCAAAAACCCGCTCTGCACGCTTTACATTGGCGGGGTTGCTAGCGGCATTTGGTACAATCGCCTCAACTAACGCGTTATCAGCGGTGCGCAGCGCATCTGACCAAATTGCGTACATTGGATTTGCGGTTTTAGTTTGTGCCGCAGTCGCTACTTCGCTTTTTAATAGCACATAACCATTGGGGTTTTGTGGGTCGGGTTGCACATTAAGTGCGTGCGTCGCAAGTGGCGTTAACAGCGCTAAATTTAGCGCCAACGCTAACTGTGTTCTTTTCATTTTTCTGCCCTTATTGGTTAACCTCAAGTAGAGATAACGAATGTGCTTCTAACGGTTACTTTTACTGGCTTAACCGTAAAATGTGTTGGCAATAAATTCGCTCTTAATGCGCGTTATTGCTCCAAGGGCTATGCCTTGAACTTTGAAAACACTTGTCGCAAGCCCTTTAAAACAGCTTTAACTATTTCAAACTTATGTACTTTCACTATTTGTTATCTGAGCCTGAGGTTAGTTATTCTTGGAAACGTTAACAACAAATTAACGTACCGAATACTGGTACTTTTTGACAGCGTTGTCAAACGCTATTTTTAATAAAGGCCTTATCAGTAGTATTGGTTTAGCAAAACCATAAAAAAGGCTTACAGACTCGGGCAAGTCTTATCGTTATCACGAACGGTAAAATGAGTATGGGCAGTTACACGCAACATTGTTAGTTTTGGATTTTCGCGCTGTAACAAAAGCGCATAAGGTAACAGCGTTAAAAAGTAATTAATAAACAATAAGTTTTGAATATACCTTGTTTGATTACAGGGCATTCATAATCAACAGCTAAAAATACCATAAAAAACACTCATGCTAATGACACATGAGTGTTTTATGTCTCTCACTTAATTTCAGTGCTGGCAGTTAACAAACTAAGTTTGGTTAGCTGTTTGCTTCAACTTTGAGCGCTTAGCGGCAAATACCTGCGCTACTAGTTTATCCCATGTTTCACTTGGATACGCTTTTACAAAGTCATTATTAAATTCACTGATTTCCGGCATATTGCTAATACCTATTTCAGCGAAATAATGACCTTTTACCACCATAAATTGATGCTTAAACGGCACTAAATAACTGTGTTTCGTTAATGCCTGCTGCGCCTCTTGGTAACTTGCAAACCATTTATTTAAAAAACGATCGCATGCACTTGAATGCAACACACTACCAAAGTTAGTTTGCCCAGTATTATCAGCGATTTCTGCCGATAACAGCTGATGCAACTGTTGCCAATCAAATAGTCCCGCGTCTTTCGCAACAAGGTGCTGACACATTTTTAGCTTTAACTCTGTCGGGTGGTTTTCATCTAACCTGTAATACTTTTTTAGCCGTTTTAATACATTTGTGTTACCATTTTTTGCCTCTTTTAGCAGCGTTTTCGCTAATGATTTGGCGTGTTTTAATGCATATTCCATTAAAGCACCTCCTTGCGAACTTGCGCCATTTGGCAAATCGTCATCGCGCCTAAAACAGCCGTTAAAAACACTAAAAATGTAAGGCCATAATCACTTAATATTGAAAATAAAGTGGTAAATGGCAATTCTAAAAACGCCACAAAGCCAAAGTAATTAAAGGAATAAATATAAAATAGTAATACCGCTAACGGCAGTGCTGCTCGAAAAGATTCATGTAACTTGGCAGATAACAACCCAAAATTACGGGGGTAAGATTGCAGATTCATAACAAATCAAAACTCCTAAGTTCTTTTGGTGTTCCGCGATTACCAAACTTATTTGTTTCAAATGTTTGAATGTATTTTGATGAGAGTGACATCGTCTTTAGCGGAGAAGGCGTCTCTAAAACCTTAACCGCATGCTAAGGCGTGTTGTAAGCTATGTCAACTTGTCGATGAACTTATTCTTCTGTTACATTTTAAATTTTTGAACATAAATAAAAAACTAAAAAAATTAGTTAAATATGTGGAAGTGACTAAAGAAACTCCCAACTTCATCCGCTATGATTGATAACCAAACCTTGCTAAATATGACAAATATAAAGTAAATACCTAGGGTAAATATGAAAGTAGAAAAAATTTTCTTAATGTTTCCATGGTCTGATTTCCTTAGCCTTATAACTTCTCGTTAAGTAGTAACCAACATCGCCACTTAAGCGATTGTTCCGCACAAATACCAAGTCTTAGAAGTCACTTTAAAGTCTTTATTTATAACAATACTTAAGGCTTCTTATCCTTAGGATGATGAATACCATCATAGATTTTAACGGGCTCCAGATCATAGGGGTTTATTCCCTCAAGACACGCAACATTAATAGCAAATTGATGTGGGTTAGAACGCCTTTGGTGGTGAGTATATATTCCGCATGTTTTACAAAAGTAGTGCTTTGCCGTCATGGTGTTAAATTGATACAGAGTCAAATTGTCTTCACCTTTAAGAATTTTAAGGTTTTCAAGCAAAACAGAAGCTGCAATTGCCCCACGTTTTCGACACATAGAGCAGGAACAACGACGTGGATCTTCTAGACCATTTGGCATCGTCAGCTCTAACTCAACTGCACCACAATGACATTGAGCTCTGTGTACTTTTTTTATATCCATATTGTTGCCTTTATTTTGACTCTCTAGAAACCGTTAAAACACTTCGAGATGATGTTTTTAGCAGCATAACAATTAAAAGTATTGCAGACTTGTGTAGCTTTCATCGCTTTTCAGCAAACTACTTGTGATTTTCATTTCTATATCAGACACTTTATTATCGCCAGCTATAGAAACGTAACGCCGCGCACAGCGGCTGGCAAAGCTGGCGGTTTTTGTGCGAACAGCACAAAAAGTGACAGGCTTGACAGTCCGTTGCTGCGCCTTGTTAGCTGCTGTTGATTTCTTAGTCATAGCTTTTTAACACCTGATGCCACCAAGAAATTCATTGGTGATCCTTTAGAAAAGTAATCAAGCACGTAGTTTCTTTCTCCGGCGGGTAATGATCTCGAGCCAATAGCAGATGACCATGACAACCAATCGGACTGTCCAGTTTTCAAAAGCTCGTCGCGGATTTCCTTAAGCCCAAAGCCTTGTTCAGGTATTTCAAGGATTTTTGCTCTAGCGATTTTAAATTCGCTAGTTAGCTCGTATATTTTGATTAGGCATTCGCCATAGAGATCAGTGCCGCTTAGGAAGTCTTCTAATATTGCCCCCAACCAAAAAAGTTGATATTCCAGTAAAGCGGTTCCCGAGTGAAGAAAGGCGTGGATTATTCTCGTTAGTTCGATTTTGTCAGCAATTTCAGAACTAAGTGAATAAATGTGTTTTATTATATTAGGGAACTTTTCAAGTAATGTCGGGAAGATCTCTAGTAACTTATTGCTATGAGAACGAAGAAAGGTCAATATTAAATCTGCATCGGACTCTTCTAAATCCTCATTCCTTAACAAGGCCATTAACCCGTCAATTTGAGCCTGACTTAAGCTATTTTCAATTTCAACTTCTGTTTCAATTACTGCCACACCAGAGGCTGTTGGAAATTCTTCATAATCTGTGATTATTTCTTTGAGCGATTGTTTGATATTGGTTAGCGTAGCCTCAATAGCACCAACTTTGTTGTCGTAATATGTTTTTGATGGGTTTACATTTAGCGCAAACTTTCCCAGTAATTGTTGTATGCGTATAAAATCCTGCTTTAGAACATTGGGATCGTTGTCAAAGAGTGTAAAGTCGTCCATGAACCTTACTATTCTTGATGATTTCAAAAGCCCCGAAAGATCAACAAACTTTAAAAATTCATTCCCAATCATTTTGCATGGATATATTCCATGAGGTAGAAAGTCGACGCTCCTTCCTGAGTTTGTTTCTCTAAAAAATTTACCAAGAGCATTACTATCAACGCCAGTGACACCTGGTTTAGACGCAAACCAGTGCGACAAGTCATGGTGATATAGGCTGTTAAAATAGGAAGCAATATCAAACTGTATGTTGTGCGAAAACTCACCTGAACTTTGGCCAAGCTGAGCTTTATATTCAGAGTATGATTCATGCACAGGAATATGACGTCCCTCTCGAAACCTGTAACCATAGCTACGCCGCGTGTCACTCACTTGGGGTCTAAAAATCGACCTGTTTCTGTATATAACATCATAAATGAAGTACTCAGAAACTGGATCCAGTTTAACTGTTCGCCTTAGATGCCCTCTTGGTTTTGTTGCGTAAACCTTGTGTTGAGAAAGAAAATTGTCACCTTCGTGCTGATCACTCAATATCCTGTTATCGATATAATCTTTTATCTCATCCCCAATGACTTCCGCCAATATCAAGTTGGTCTTAAGTGGAAATAGCGTTGAGCCAAAATCCTTTTTAATAAATTCAAGAGTACTTGTCATAATTGTCTATTTCTACACTCTGAGGCAGCTAACAGTTTATTAAGAGGCAAGTTGCCTCTTTTTCTACCGCAACATCGCCTGTTTACATTCTAGAGCAATTTATAACACTAATAATTAGTTGCCACTAGTCCGATAGTTATTTGAAAATTAACATTTTATAAGTTGCGGAAAACAGGCAAATTGCCTGTTAATATAATTAAGGGGGAAGTAATCATTAATAAATGGAATAGGCATAATTTTTACTTCTAACAACTAAGAGTTTGCTATGTGCATTGAGTAATTTATTCAATGACCGTTCCTCGCTCACTTAAGGCCCTAACAAGGTTTTCCTACCAGCACTAAATATCTAAAGCCCTGCCGCTGTATTCTAAGTACAACGCTAAAAACATACTCCGCGTTTACACAAAAGTATTTAAACCCAAACTCTAAAACAACTTATCACCCAACAAAATTAACGCATTACCGATTGCGCCAAGTGCGAATAATCGCAGTAAAATAATCGACATGGTGCCGATACCACCGGCTGAGGTGTTTCTAAATTTCAGTGGGTATTGATGAAATACTAATAAGTACAAAACATTAAATAACCCAACACGCATAGCGTCGAGGGAGATGGTTTTACCGTCGTTTAAATGAATATCGCAAGTATGCAAAACGGCGCGTGTTTTATTAGCAACACCACCGACTCGGTGCTTATTTTTGCGAATATAGGTGTAATTAAAAACCACTTCGCTTATATCGCTTTTATTAACTAACTCACTGCCACCTTTTTTGACCTTTTTAGCAAGTTCTTCAATTTCGATGTGATTTTGGCTAATGGTCATTACTTTTTTACTGCCAAAACCATACTTTTTAATTGTCACTAAGCGCTTAATAATAAACACCGTTAAAAAGCTGCCTAAACAAATTAAAAAAGCGATGCCACGTGGGTAATGTTCTACTAAATACAAACTTGATAGCGCAATCGCCATCACCAAAAGGGCAAAAAACACTTCAGCCCAACCTGATAACACCGCTAACGCAGGCAAAGATTGAAGTCGCGTTACTGAATCGGCTTGTAGCGATGATTTACCCTGAAAGGAAGCGTATCTAAACCAATCTTTGTCGGTTAAATCAAGGTCGAGCGAGTGCTTTGCAATTGAGCGCATATTAAATCCATTTGTGCTAGCGATGGTTGTTTTGATTAACGGTGATTCCGTTGTTGCCTTGCCTATTTTATTGGCTTTAATAAATATGTAAATAGAACAAACTATTAGCTTGTCTAACACATAAAAATTAACGCTAGTGGTTAATCTAATTTGAATTGGTGTACGTAATAAGCAAAGTAATAGTTTAAATAAGAATACAACAATGAAACTGAGCAAATTAGAAAAATACTTTGAAGTTGAAAAACTTGTTTTTAATAGCCTTGATTTAGCGCTCTACAACGTAAGTGCCGTGGTTGAAGGGCAGGAATACATCATTACTGACGAGCGAGGTGAACGCATAAAACACCATAATTTATTGGCACTACAACAGCGTTTTCAGAATGTAAAAGCTAAAAAACAGGTGGTACGTCAAAGCAGCGCCTACGATGAAATGATTGGCGGCCCAGTTAAAGGGAGTAATGAGATGGAAGTGTCGCTTGGAGATAATAAGCTGTACTAAATAAGCTTACTTTAAAGCTAACAACTTATTATTTACGTGTTAGCGCGGCACTTACTTTTGAAAACACAAAACCACCTGCGGCACCAGCGAGTAATTGGGTATAAAATCCCCAGCCTCTTGCGCCCGCAATCACGTTAATTTTCATAATAAGTTCAAACGCGAATAACACAGTTGCAAGCGCTGCAATACCTGCAAAGATAAACCATACATCGCGCGAAATAGCGTATTTTTTGCTAAGCCAATTGGCAACCGTAAACGCGATTGCTAATGCAACTGCGATGATCACGCCATAGGTTGTGGTCATGCCAAGCCAATCTTGCGCCATTATATTAAGACGATCACCCAATGGCACCACCACCCCAACATTTACTAACTGATTGACAACATATTGGCTATGGAACAAGCTAGCTATGGTAAAGCTCAGCAGCCATGCAACTAAAAACGAAGGTAATAAACGTGTTAAAAATAACAAGGTTAGCGCAACTCAACAAAGGTATATTCCCTCACACTAGCAAACACTTAAGTTGTAAACAATGGTTGCTTTATATCGCCTTTAGTTTTGCCACATCTGTAGGTGTTTCAAAAAACGCCGCTGCAAACGACACCACCTTACCGTTAGAAACTTACAACATACATACCCTTGCAACCGGATTAAACGCGCCTTGGAGCATGGTGGAGTTACCCGATAGAACTTGGCTAATTACTGAACGAGACGGCCATGTAGTAATGGTAAAAGGCAACAGCCAAAAACGGCTAAACGTTAACTTTGAAGGCCTGTACCTTGCAGGGCAAGGCGGCTTACTTGATATACTGCTTGCACCCGATTATGTGCAATCAAACACCGTTTATTTTACCTACGCTCAAGGCAACTTAAGCGCTAATCGTTTAGTGATCGCAAAAGCACAGTTTAATGGCACTGAATTTTCAAAACCTCAAATTGTGTACACGGTAGCAACCGATAAAGGCACACCTCAACATTATGCTGGTCGCGCACTAATACTGCCTGACAATACCTTGCTGTTTTCAAGTGGCGACGGCTTTGATTATCGTGAACAAGCACAAGTTGTAACGAGTCAATTAGGAAAAATGCTACGCATAAACCTAGATGGCAGCATACCTAACGACAATCCATTTAAAGATCACACAAACCCAAACGCTCATGCGGTTTTTTCTCTTGGCCACCGCAATGCACAAGGGCTTGTGTACGATTACGATGCAAAACGCATTGTAAGTCATGAACATGGCCCTGCTGGCGGCGATGAGCTAAATTTTTTAACCGCTGGAGAAAATTACGGTTGGCCGGTGATCACCTACGGTAAAGACTATTCACAAGCGCGAATTTCGCCGTTTACTCAATACAAGGGTATGAAACAACCAAGCATTAATTGGACACCCTCTATCGCCCCTTCTGGCATGGCTTACTACGGCACACGAGATAGCGCGTTCCCATCACTGCAAAAACACCTACTTATTACCACGCTCGTTGATAGAAAACTGTACGCAGTTGATATTAACAATAATCGCTTTAAACAAACCGCTGTATTTCCCGAAATAAGCGGTCGCTTGCGCGACGTATTTGTTAGCAATAGCGGTAATATCGCCATTCTAACCGATGGCAAAGATGCCAAATTGCTACTTGTTTCTGCGGCTAAGTAACTAAACTAAATTCGATAGGCATTGTCACACATGATTTATGTTAGCAACGTAAAACATATAGCTTAGCTATGTTTTACACAATTAACCAAATGTTGACCAAAATGCGTTTTGTAAGCTGCTTTTTTGCATAGCTATTTCAGGCAAGTAACATATAATTACCACTACTCAACGACAAAGAAATACTATGCTTTTAAACGCCTTACTCACATTTTTGCTTGTAGTTAGCTTTAGTATTAATGCTAAGCCTTGGCGACTTTGTCATGAAGATAAAGAGTACCCGCCTTATCTGATTAATTCTGTGCAAAACACTCAGCCTGAAGGGCTTGTAATTGACGTGTTATCGGGGGCAGCAAAACACGCTAATACACCGATTGCTTTTGTTGCTCGTCCATGGAAACGTTGCAAGCAAGGGGTCAAAAATGGCACATATGACGGCTTGTTTGTAATGCTTAGAACGCCTAAACGCACAGAGCAATTTGCATACCCAACAAATGAGCAGGACTACTTAAATAAAGTAGATTATGTCATTTTGTATAAAAAAGGCTCGCCGCTGCATCGTGCCGAATCGAACGGCAAACTGTTTAACCAACAAGGTCAGTTTAATTTTAATTATTACAAGCGCATACAAGAATTTGGCTTACAAGCACCCACAGGCTATGTATTACATCAATTCTTAAAACAGCATAACGTTGCCGCTAACGATAACTATGATTTAGATTTGGGCATCAACCAAGTCGCTAATGGCAGGCTTGACGGTTATGTAGTTGAAAAACGCGCGGGGTTAAAACGTGTTGAAGCACTCGACAAACAAGGCATTGTTATCAGCAGTCAAGGAGTGTTAAAACGCACCTATTGGTACGTGCCGTTTAATCGGGATTTTTATAACAAGAATAAAGACGATGTGGCGCGTTTTTGGCATCACATGCAATTAAGCCGTGAGCAAATCTTAGCTCACGACTAAATGTTAAATTAAATATCGCGACCAAACCACACAACGCGACCAACAATACGTGCTTGTTCACCCGTGGCATGGGTGATGTCAAAGCTTGGGTATTCTGGATTGTCACTTATTACTTTTACGCCGCCACTAAATGGTTTTAAGCGTTTAGTTAACAAACCATCTTCGGTGTGTACTAAATAAATATCTTCTTTATTCGCTTGTTTTTGCGACATATCCACTAAAATCATATCGCCGTGTTCTAGGGTTGGTTGCATGCTGTCTCCGCGTACAGAAACAAACGCCAACTGCTCTGAATGCACACCTAATTGCGATGATAACCACTGTTTCGAAAAACCAAAATGGTCAGAAATTTCTTCCCCTGCGCCAACTTGGCCAAAGCCCGCACTGGCTTCTACATCAAACTTAGGTGCAAGTACCATATCGGGTTTAGTGCTATTGGTAACCTCGTCGGTAGCGCGCTGACCTGTAATTAGCCAATTTAAATCAATGCTAAATTGCTCACTTAATTGTTCTAAATAAGCTAGCGACGGGCGGCTGCCACCTCGACACAAACGATAAATAGTTGAAGCCGAACGCCCTGTTACTTCAGCAAAACGCTTTTTGTTGCCTTCTGTGATTTGGTCAATTAACGAAAGAAAGCGGCGAGAAAAGGCAGTGCTCATAGTAAGTTCAGCTCCAAAATTTTAGTGGAGGCTGACTTTACCGATATTCACACTAAATTCAACGTAACCAAGCTAAACTCTTAGCTGTATGCCTTATTTTTAAACACTTCGTTGGATTTGCAGTCAATAAACCTGAGCTTAGCTAAACAAACCCCTTCCAGCACAAATCCCCTCAACCTAACTAAGTGTTAACCGATAACTGCTTTTTGGCATAAAAACGCCACAAGCCAATCAGGTTACTCATTAAGAAAACACTTTCCATCAGTACAGCTACTGGCGAAAACACCAACACATTGTGCAAAATCCAACATAAGGTGCCAACAATCATAAAACAGCGCAAAGTAAAATCATTTGCTTGAAACGACGCATAGGTTTGCAGTAAAGCCGCAAGCAGCGCAATTAGGCTTACCCAGCTATGCCAAGTAATATAAACCGCAGCAATACTCATCGTCATAAAGCCAAGCATTACACGTGGATCTCGTGCAAAAATACAATAGCCATAACGCAATGCTGCCAACAGCATTAAACATGCTGCACTTATTTTATCCAGCAAGAAAAAGTGCACTGCGGTAAACAATACTGAAGTAAATAAGCAGGTTAAAATCGCACTGCGCGATTTAAATTGAAACGAGGCTAAATCAAGTAAAGTAGCGATTGCTACCAAACACTGCGACACAATAAACATAACGGCTCCTGTAAAAAGGGGCAGTCTAATCAGGCGCGAATGTAAAAACCTTAACTTAAGTTAATTGCCGTCAAAATGATTTGGTTAAATTTAGACGACGGCGAATGCGCGACAATGATATTGCCGACACTCCTAAGTACATTGCCACTTCGTTCAAACTGAGCGTTTCTAACCAATGAGGTTTATTGTCGAGTAAATATTGATAGCGTTGTTCGGGCGTATTGAGCAATAAAAAAGCCTCTTTGGCTTCTTTAAATAATAACTGTTGGGTTATAAGCTGTTGTTTTATTGGCTGCCAATCTGCATTTTCCATTAACGATAATGGCACCTTAATTACGCGAGCCTGACGTATTACTTTTAGCTGATAAAGCGCAGGGCTGTGCGTTAGCCAATTGCCATACAAAAGTGCAAATTCATCTTTAAAATAAAACTCTTTGCATTTTTGCCCACCATCGGAACTTGCATGCAAAGCCCCCAGCACCCCCGACAAAATTAAAAACCCCGCGTGTTGCGTTTCGCCTTGTTGTAATAGTACCTCGCCTTTGGCATAGGTTTTAATATCAAATTGCCCCGCTAACTTTTGCTCAAATACGCTTGCAAGTTGCTGGTAACTATCACCTAGTTCAAGGATTTTTGGCGTATTCAATTGTGCCAACCTCGCATCAATAATTGAGTAATATCACTTGCATTCACGCCATCACGCACCACAAAATGCTGACCACACCAAAGTGGCGAAAAATCATTTTTGCCAGTTGTTTCTGCACGGGCGCGGATCGCCGTCATCGCAATTGACGCAAATGGAAATGGCGGCACATGTGACGGCATGCTGCCAAGCTCAGTTATCGCACGGTTGACTATTCCGCGCGCAGGACGACCAGAGAATACCGTCGTCAGCACTGTTTGGTGCGGCTTTTTTAGTGCCGTGCGATGGAACTCACTTGTTGTGGCTTCATCACTTAATAAATAGGCACTGCCAATTTGTACCGCGGCTGCACCCAGTTGCTGAAATGCCGTAACGTCTTCAGGCTTACTAATACCACCAGCAGCAATAATGGGAACGCCTAGTGTGACACATTGTTTTACCAATTGCTTGGTTGTTGGCTGCTGCATGATGTTAGTCGATAAAAAATGGCCGCGGTGACCACCGGCTTCAATGCCCTGTGCAATAATGGCATCAACACCGTTTTCTTTTAAAAAATACGCTTCTTCAAACGTGGTTGCCGATGACCATACTTGCCCACCCCACTTTTTAATTTGCGACACAATCTCCTTGGCTGGCAAGCCAAAATGAAAGCTCACTACAGGCGGTTTATATGGCGCGATAATCTCCAATACACTTTGATCAATTGGCGTGCGCGATGCACTGGTTGAAAACCCTGATGCATCAATATTAAACTCGGCAAAATAAGGGGCGAGTAATTGATGCCAATCCATTTGGTGCTGTTTGCTATAATTTGGCGTGGTGTGGCAAAAAAAGTTTAAGTTGTAGGGCTTATCTGTATGGCAGGTTAGGTAGTCTAATTCGCTAATAAGCTGTTCTTTTGTCAACATGGCACACGGCAACGACCCAAGCCCTCCTGCATTGCAAACCGCAACCGCCAATTTGGTATCTTGTACTCCCGCCATCGGCGCTTGAATAAGCGCAAGCTCAGTATTAAAAAACGTTTTTGTCATTGTTACAGTCCTTGTTGTAATGAAGAATAGCCAAAGTGTTAGCGCATTATGCTATTCAAATAAATTAAAGTAACTGAGTTTGCGTTAAGGTGTTTAAATTAAACTGTTTTTTTTAAGTGAAAAATAAAAATGCCGTAGCAGCACATTTTGCATACTCACAATTAATAGTTAATAACCTATTGAAATTTAATAATTAAACCCATTGATTAAAACTATTTTTTGATAAGACAAAAATTTTAAATTGACGCAAAACACAATCCTGTTTATTTTCGCCGTGATGTTTCAAGAAGGGCCATACTAAGCGCTGGTCAACCCAATATTAAGCAGATATCCGCATGCCTACTACTGCGATTTACACCTTTAAAGGTAACCATAATATTGGAACCATTTGAATGACCGAGCCGAGCGTTATCAGCTTAATTCCACCCATTGTTGTACTGACTCTTGCTGTAGTACTTCGCCGCCCTATTTTAGCCCTTGTGTTAGGTGCGTTAGTAGGCTTAGCCCTGCTTGATTTTACGACCATTTTAAGTAATTTTGCCGAGGCATCATTAAAAGTGATGGCCGACGAAACCATAGGGTGGCTAATTTTAGTATGCGGTAGTTTTGGTGCACTTATTGCGCTATTAGTGCGTACTGGTGGCGCGCTGGCGTTTGGTCGCAGCGCGCTCAAACTTGCCAAAGGCGCTAAGTCGTCACTGCTTATGACCTATTTGTTGGGCGTGGTGATCTTTATTGATGACTACCTAAACGCTTTAACTGTAGGCGAAACCATGCGCCGCGTTACGGATAAATTTAAAATCTCCCGCGAAATGCTGGCCTATGTGGTTGATTCAACCGCCGCACCTATTTGTGTGCTGGTACCTCTGTCTACTTGGGCGGTGTTTTTTGGTGGTTTACTGGTTGATAACGGTGTTGCCGCAGAAGGGCAAGGCATTAGCGTTTACATCGACGCGATCCCCTACATGCTGTATGCATGGGTTGCCGTGTTTATGGTGCCATTGGTTATTATAGGGGTAATCCCACTTTTTGGCCCTATGAAAAAAGCCGAACTTGCAGCAAAAGCGGGTAAACCAGCACTTGAGCAAGTCGATTTAAGCGAAGTGCAAACACCCGATGAATACGCTGCAAAAGCAATCGAGCAAGAGTTCGAAAATGCCGATAGTAGCGGTAAGCTCTACAACTTTTTAGTGCCGATAGTGCTCCTTGTAGGCTTTACCGTGTACTTTGATATTGATGTGTGGAAAGGCTTACTGGCAACATTGGCTGTGACCATTCCATTTTATATGGCGCAGCGTTTAATGCCGTTGGCCGATATGTTGGAGCAAATGATTGATGGTTTTAAATGCATGTTACCTGCCATTGGTACGGTTATCGCTGCATTTATTTTTAAAGATGTGTGTGACAAATTGCTATTGCCACAATATGTAATGGACACGCTAAGCCCGTATATGACAGCACAATTACTGCCTGCGATGGTGTTTTTATCAATGGCTATTTTAGCGTTCGCTACGGGGTCGAGTTGGGGTATTTTTGCTGTAACAATCCCAATTGTAATGCCACTTGCTGTTGCGGTTGATGCGAACATTCCGCTGGTGATTGGCGCGCTATTATCAGCGTCTTCTTTTGGTAGCCAAGCGTGTTTCTATTCTGATTCAACGGTACTGGCAGCGCAAGGCTCAGATTGTAACTTAGTCAGCCATGCTGTAACACAATTACCTTACGCGCTGCTTGCAGCTGCAATCGCATTTATTGGCTTTTTGCTACTGGCATAAACTCAATAACCTGATAATAAAAAAGCGCCAGCAATATGCTGGCGCTTTTTTATTGGTAATTAGCCTCTTTTAGAGAGGGCCATTAATACATTCAAAAAGGCTTCTACCGATGCGATTGAACCTGATTCATCCATTGTGTGGTAGCTGGTTGTTGGCACTTGAATAGTAGTACCATCCACTAAACCATTCGAACTGGCGATAATACGACCAAGCTCAGTACTACCAATAGAGCGTGGCGCTTCCCCCCGCGCGGCAAGCTCTTTATTTATTTTTTCCATATATTCATCTTTATAGATGTAGCTTAACTGCTGCTCTTTACAGATTTTTTCCACTAACTTAGTTGCCGCTGAATTAAACGAAGCGTTGGCATCTTTTTTTCGCAGCACTAAATGTTGTTTGTTGGCTGATTCAACATCGGGAAACGGGCTAGTATCTACCACAAATAAGCGGTTAGTTGAGCCACCAAAACGACGAAACCATTCCAATAAATAGCGCCAACTTTTACCTGCTTCTTCTTGCGCGGTGAAAAACACTGTGCCTTCAAAGCCCAAACTAAATAAATGCACGAGCGCTGCCGCCGACAGCACATTATCGAGCTGACCGGTTAATCGCTCTTCGGAAATACGCAGTTTATCTTTAAACGCAACCGGTGTTCCGGCAACGGCACTTTCAAGGCCGTCAATTTCAAAAATAAGGTTATTTCGATACTCACACACATAAGAATGCTTGATCATGCCTTGCCCGCGATACGCACCAGACCAAGGTTCGTAAGCATACACTGGGGTAGACTTATAGCGCTCGGTGATTTTAGTCATGAGTTCTTCAGACACTGAGTTATTGAGCAAATCAGTGCGGTTTGCAGCAATAAATGCTGCATATTGAAATTCGTTCGGCCCAGTGCAAATTAAACCATGGCGGTCGATATGTGCGGAAAACATTGCACTGAACGGCTTTTTACCCTGCGCAACTAATAGTCCTTCGTACCAAGTTACAGTGGCTCCTCGCTCTTCAAGCTCGCGCTGCAAAACACGAAAAAACGAATGCTCCGCCCCAACCACACTTGGATGGCGAATAATTTCTTTTAATAAATCGATATACTCTTGGCTTAATGTGCTCATTAATTTCACTCTAAAACACGCTAAATAGCCCCTACTAAGTTTAAAAGCCTAGCGAGAAGCCGTCATTTTTTGCCTAGTTCGATATCTTTGCACAAGCGTTTTATGGCTAAATCTAAAGCACCGAATTAACTGCAAGTATCTGCCTGAATCTACAAACTAGCAAGTAAAATCAAAGCCAAAATAAACACTAAATTATTGGGGTAATCTGCCGATAACATATTGATTCACAAACAAGGACGTGATTATGAAATTACCTAGCATAAATAGCTATGAGAACCTCTCAAATGCGGTGCAAAATAAAAACGCCAGTATTGAACAAGCCGTAAACACAGCAAAAGTAAACGCTAATGACCAAATAGCGCCAGATTCTGTATTTATTAGCCAGGTTTACCTTGTTGATTTTGATTTTAACAGTTGGTTAGCTGAACCCGACCAAGCCAATTTATCCGATGAGCAAAAACAGCAGCTTACATCATTGTATGAGCGACTTTCTGAAGAAGACTTCATTAATTTAGCAAAAACAGATGTCCTTAAAAACGAACAATTTTTATCATTGTCAGGGCAGCTCGATGACGAGCATTTAAATGGATTAGTAAGTGCTATTTCGGGCTTGTCTGTGCCTGCAAGCATGTTATTTGTGCATGTGAATGAATACCAACCTCCGCGCACGGAAGAAGAAAAAATTGCGCAATTTATTGACGTGATTGCCAACCAAAATGAAGTAAACCGAGACAAAATTATTTCGCAAGCGGCACTTTATAGCGAGTCCGTAAATACATACAAAAAAAATAGTCGCGATGACGGTACCTACTCGGAAATCAATTTGTACTTTAGTACCGATTCAAGCGCGAATAACCTACAAAATTTTGTATCAAGTGTCATTTCGTCAGATAACCCAGGTGATTTAGTAGACCAACTCAGTAATTTTAGTGAGCAGCAGCAAAGTGCAATGTTAAATGTACTGGGGTTTGATAATCACCTTGGAACACGTTTACTTGATCAGTTACACGACAAAGATGAAGCCGCACGTCAAAGCATCGTTTCATTTTTAGGTGATATTACGCAAAAATCGGGCGCCTTTTTAGAATTTTCCGCCTTTTCGTCTCGTGACCCCGATAACCCACTTTATCTCCGTAAGGGCCATGGCGACAACATGTATACAACAGTGCAAGATATGGTGAGTAAAACCGTCAATTTATTAGAAGATTACGAGTTTTCTGACGAGCAGCTAAGCAAATTTGGCGAAGACTTAACAAATCATCCACGCCAGCAGCAAATCGCTTATCTAGACACCTTTACTATTGGCTTAGAAAATCTTATCCAACGCGATGAAAACAACCAAGAAACCTATAATCCGCTAGAAGATGCCAAATCTGCGACGCAACTGTTTGCACTTTTGAATGATGAAGCAGCACTAGAGAAAATGTATCAAACCAGACAAGGAGAGGATTATCGCGCAGGCACTTTCTTTAAGGTGAAGTCGTACCAAGAGTATCAAGCGGATGCAAAGCAGCTGATGGCGCACTATTTACCCTCAATTTCTTAATCCCTTGTGCGCCAACGGTGCAGGTAACGCTGTTGGCGCTTATTAATTCACAATCCTAATATATAAAAGCCGATAATCTAACATTGGTAGCCTGTTAAATCCTTGGTTATAATACCAATTCACTTAAGTAGCTGATCACATACTTAACAGAATTGGTATAATTGACGTTTCGCAGGCTGAACGCTCTGCTTCCCCATTTGATATTTTCTTAGTGAGCATCGAAAAACAATGAAAAAACTCTCAAAAGTTCAACTAAAACAACAAGCTTTGGTGCTTAGTATTGCCGATGCGCTAGAGGCAAAAGCGTTAGCGGAAATTCCGGGGATGGTGCAATGCTGGTTTGATGTTGAATATCACTTGTTTCCAGGTTCGCTATTACTGTGCTTTCAATTCGAAAATGAGCAAGCCTTAGCCGCTGCTGAGCCTAATCTGCTCACTTGGCAAAAACGCTTAAGTGCAGCGCTGGTAAAAAAAGGGGTAGTATTAAAAGATATGCGTAAACATCTGCAGTTTACTCTTAAAGGGCCTGACGATTAAGCTACTTGGTACTAATTTGCATTGAGCTACAATTAAAGCAAGATTAATATCTGGCTAAATGGCTGGAAAAAGCGCATACATTTAGGCAATGTGTGCAATGGGTTGTAATTGTCGTGTGTTCTTTATGAAAAACTCAGTTCTTGTATATGTCATACTTATCGTCACTCTTTTTTTCAGTGTCACTTGCTCTGCTACACAACTTCGCTTTGTCGCTGAAGACTTATACCCGCTTCATTTTAAAGATAAAAATAACCAGCCAGACGGCTTTTTAGTTGATGTCGTTAACGCTGTACTTGATGACTGTGCGTGCGCTGGCAAAATTGAAATCATGCCGCAAGCAAGAGCGTTTCGTGAACTACAGTCGCAGCCGAATGTAGTTATGATGTCGCTGCTTAAAACGCCCGGTCGTGAAAAAAATTACTTATTTCTAGGTTCAGTATTTAACGCCCACGCTTATTTAGTTGGTTTGAAAAGCAATCAATTTGAGTTATTTAATTTACACAGTGCACGAGGATTACGTGTTAGCACAGTGCGAGGGTATTTTAGTCAACGCTATTTAGAAAACGCTGGTTTTTCACTTGAACGCGATTTAGTGCTTGCACCAGAGCCTGAAAGCTTAATGAAAATGCTTTATAAAAATCGTACCGATTTGGTGCTAACTAACACCTTGCATCTCGATAAAGAACTTACCAGTATTGGCCTTGATCCAACAAAAATTGAGAAAAAACTGCATTTACCTGATTTTCCAAATGAGCTGCATATCACAGCAAACAAAAAATTAGAGAATACGCTCGCGATAAAACTAACAAACTCGCTCAACGCCATTAAACACAACGGGCAATACCAAATGTTGTTAGCTAAATGGAACCTAAACGAACAGGCACATTAAATTCACTTAATAAATACGTGAATACGCGCCTTTTAACGATTTAACCTGAGCTAAAGTTATTTACAAAACATCGTACACTTTCACCCTATCAGAATCGCTACCAATAGATTGCAGAGCTAATTTAACCGTTTCAGTAAGTTGCGCTTTATGAGGTGATTTTTGACAAATATGGATCAACGCTTTGCTTAATTCATAATCGGAGTCAATAAACTTGCTAGCTAATTCAATCGACTGAGCGGTAGTTGCGCGGTCCATTGTTTGATACGGCAGCGAAAGAAAGGCCCTTTTCATTTCATAATCTGAATCAATTAGCTGCATAAAAGTTAGCATAGCTTCAAAATCATCTGGTGTTTTAACTTCGCTCGCTAATGCATTTACGACGCGGTAAGCCTCATAATCTGAACCAATATCAGCGCTTGCGGTAAACATATCAGCAATTGATAAGTGTGTTGATTGTGATGATATTTCACTTATTAATCTGAATTTTTCATAATCACTATCAATGGTTTTTGACACATCAAAATAAGCTTGATGAACTGTTTGCGCGTTAGGCAGTTGTGGTGCTAGCTTGCTGAGCAAAACACGTGTTTCATAATCTGAACTCATGCCATTTAATCCACGTAAAAGCGTAAGCCATGCTTGCTCTGGAAACTGCTTTTTCTTGTCTAAAAAACGCTCTACTGTCACTCTTTGGCTGTAGTCACTCTTTATTTGAGCAACTACAGCCAACACCCGTTTTTGCGCCAAAAAGTCTAAATTATTGGCACTAATTGCTGTGATATACGCCGATTTTGTATCATCGTTATTTGCTCGCTCCATTTGGTTAAGTGCTGCAGATATTCCCTGCTGTTCAATTAACGCCTTCGTGCGCTCAACAGCAAATAATGGGGTATTATCAAACACGCTTGTCATAAACTGTTCAATTTCGTTTTTGCTTGGCGTATTTCCTTTTTGATCACTATAGGTCACTTCGCCATTTTTCTCGCTGATCATCAAAAAGTCATCTGATTTGAAATGCTTAATCTTAACAAAACTGCCTTCACTCATACTTGCTATCGTTAACGCGTCTGAGCTTAAGATGATTGGTCCGTTAATTTCGGCAATAACCTGATATTCATCACCAAATTGCTGATAATTCTTTTTAATTTCGGTAATTGCGCCATTTGAATTGGTTTTGATGTATTGGTGACTCACAACGCCACTACACCCTGACGCAATAAGAACGATGGCAGCTAAGCTTGTAAGGTGAAGCGATTTAAAAAGAGATGTGTGCATAAGATTGTAACCCATTATTGTTTTTAGAATATATTCGCTCTAAGGCAAGGCGCATACCAAATTGTAACCCTATGATATTTAGTTATTTAATAATATACACGGTGAAATATACCAAACAAAAAAACAAAAGTTAGCACTTTTAACCATATCAAGTTAGATCTAACTTACTGAATATGCTTGAAGTTTTAACATAAGCTTACCTTCTTTCTCAAAGCCCATTTCACCTAGAATTAAAAAATAAAACACCAACTGCGACTTGTGTCACACTAAAAACACTGTTAAATTGCGACATCTGTCACACAAATTGTGATTTTCCATATTCGAATAAATATAAAAAGGAAACTGTTTTGCAACTTACCGGCCCAGAACTCGAAATTCTCAAGTCTTTATGGCAGCAACAGCCGCTAACGGGTAAAGAAATTCACCAACGGATGGAGTCACTCTACGGTTGGAGCTATTCATCTACCCGCAAAACATTAGAGCGCATGGCGCAAAAAAACTATGTCAGTGTAGAAAACGCAAGGGAATAAAAAAATCTATTCAGCATTACTTGATAAAGTGCCTACGCTCGCTGCATTTGTAAAAGATTTCTCTGAACGCGTACTTGAAATAGACGGCAATTTACCCGTTGCCATGTTCTCTGGCAGCCAATTATTTGAACAAGATGAACTCTCTGAATTGGAGGCTCATTTAAATACATTACAACAACAGAAAAACAACTAAGTTATGTGGTTAATCTCATTTTTATGTTGGCTAGTAATTAGCTTTTCACTAGCTGCTTTATTAAAAAAAATAGCGCAAAAAGAACGCCTTTCACCGCTCTTTTGTTGGGCCGCACTCATCCTTCCATGTGCCATATTTTTACCAAATTTCGACGTTTTTAAGGTGACAGAAGTCAACTTTATTTGGCTTAACTCTAGTGCGCAACAACAAATGCAATTTGTTGGTGAAGTGGCGAAGCAAACCACCAGTCAAAACGGCTTTAACATTAATTGGTTGCTTTTTGGGGGGCTTTTTATCCCATCTGCATATCGCCTAATGAGACTAACTAAACGCTATCGTAACGCAAAGGCATTAATTGCGACGGGTACTCCGTATCACTTAAGTACTGTGCCTTGTATGGTGATGCCGATGAATCAATCGCCATTTGTTATTGGTTTTCATAAACCTACGCTTGTGTTACCTCAGTATTTTATGCATTTGAGCAAACAGCAGCAGGGTATTATTCTCGCCCACGAAGAAATGCACATTGCTAACCGAGATCATTTTCATACCTGGCTGTGGTTAGTTTTGGTTGAAATCTGTTGGTTTAATCCCGCTATAAAGCGGCTCAGCGAATTGTATGTAAATGCCATGGAACAACGCTGCGATTTACAAACAATCTCGCGCCATCGCTATACGCCGCAAGATTACGCTAATACCTTGTTGCTCAGTATTAAATTATCGCAGCAAGGCGCTTTAAACCCATTTGCTGCTCATTTTACAGGGCAAACCATCAAGGTAGCCGACTACAAGCAACGCTTTACGTTTATTTTTAGTCACGCGCCAGTCCAAATTAAAAAATCACTTTATGTTTTCAGTTGTGCGCTATTAATTGTTGTACTGGCAAAAGGCGCAATATCACAAGTTTATGCAGGACAAGATAAGTGGCAGTATCCGGTCGCAAATATTGATATCAGCTCTCATTATGGCCACGTAACTTCGTTTCGCAAAAACCGCCCTCATCGCGGCATTGATTTAGTTGATGCAAAAGGCACATCCATTGTTGCCGCAAAAACTGGCAAAGTGATTATTGCCGACAACAAAACTATGGCAGCTGCATTTGGTAACACCATTGTGATCCAGCACAGCAATGGCTGGCAATCGCTCTACGCGCATTTAGACGAAATTTCAGTTACTCAAGGTCAGTGGGTTAAAAGCGGCGAGCTGATAGGAAAAATGGGCGATAGCGGCAAAGTAACAGGCACACATTTACATTTTGAACTAGCAAAAGATGGCCAAACAGTTGATCCACTCATTTATTTAAACGAGAAATAACATGCATTTTTCACGTATTATTTTAGTAGCATTATTACTCGTAGGTTGTGATGAACAGAGCCAATGTAACGATGAAGCGCAAAACAACAACATCGACATAGAAGACACACGTACGCAAGTAAGTTCGCAGGAAAAAGACAATAAAGCTCCGCAGGAGATAACACGTCAAACCTATACCCTAAATAAAGGCGATACACTGACCCATTTATTACGTTTGGCGGGATTTTCATTTTCAGAGATTTACGCCTTAGCCGATGCGATTAAACCACTCTATGATTTTAAGAAAATTCAGTCGCACACTCAGTTTGATGTAATTGAAACGCCAAACAGTAAAACCATTCGATTTGCAGCGAGTTTCGCACAAGTAATTAACGCAAAATTAGTAAAAGGAAATTGGGAAATTACACAAAATGCAATCACAACCCAAACGGAGAAAATAAGTCGTTCTTTTGCAATTAATCACAGCCTTTATCAAGCGGCGAGCGATGCTGAAGTACCCAATAATGTGATTAACAGCGCGATATTAGCGATGTCACATTTTGTTGATTTTCAAAGGGAGATTCGACAAGGCGATCAAATTACCTTAAATTTTAATAGCGTAAAACTCACGCAAGATGCACATTTATTTAGCACCTTTAGTAACCCACAACAGCTGGTTGCAATTTCCTTTATCAATCAAGGTAAAAATTACGAACTTTACCATTACCAAGACACTTTTTACTTTAAAGATGGCAAGCTAGCACAGAGCTTTTTAATGAAAACCCCACTTAATGGCGCGCGATTGTCCTCAAACTTTGGTAAACGAAAACACCCCGTTTTAGGCTACACAAGGCAACATAAAGGCATTGATTTTAGCGCACCAGTTGGTACGCCAATTATGGCAGCAGGTAAAGGCAAAATACTAAAAGCCAGCTACAGCCGAAGCTTTGGTAATCGTGTGCTAATTGATCACGGCAACGGCTATCGCACCTTGTATGCACATTTAAAAGGCTTTGCTAAAGGTATCAAGCATGGTGCTCGTGTAAGCCAAGGGCAAACGATTGGCTTTTTAGGCAATACAGGGCTTTCTAGCGCACGCCATCTGCATTATGAAGTGCATAAAAACGGTAAAGTAATTAACCCATTAAAAATGAAACAACCAAGCAATATTCAATTAACGGGCGACGAGTTACACGCATTCAAAATGCATATTAATGATATTGAAAAACGTTACGCGGCGTTAGTTTACGATAGCAATAATAAAAGCGCTTTAGACTAATCAAAAACCCAGTCAGGTAAATTCTGACTGGATTCTACTCTATCTATCACCACAAAATTTATTTTGATTTTTTCAAAAAACGGAGTGCCTTTTCAATCTAAAAATGCAATAAAAAACGTAACTAACTAATTTTTAGAAGAGTATTTAGTGCTTTGTTGAAACATCGCAAATCCCTCCTGATTTTTAAGAGATAACGCGCCCAATTTTAGGCATTTGTCTGTACGCAAAGAAGCGCAGGTTGACTACTTTTTAAACGCGGGACACTCCCGAGCAAGGAATTAATTAAAAGGAATTCAATATGAAAAAACATAATCTATTAAGTCACCTGATCATTTTTGTATTTTTGTTCTCTGGGAATGCAACAGCGGCTCAAGGGGATGTTGATACTAATTATGGTGTTGGAGGCATAGTTCATACGCCTTCGGGTGCTAACGTTATTGCTGCATCTGCCACTTCAAATAATGGGGTTATCGTTGCTGGAATAGGCCATCATCCGAGCGACTTTAGAATAACCCAACTATTAAGTGACGGAACTGAGGATTCAAGCTTTGGCAGTTCTGGGCATGTTGAAATAAACCTACCCTCAGTACTCGGTATTAGTAACTTCAATTTAACCGATATGGCGCGCACCAATAATCAAGAAACAATTATTACAGGATATAACCTTGGCTCTATTGGTGGCGATGGCGTACTTGCTAAGTTGGATGCAAACGGTAACTTAGATAGCACTTTTGCCAATGGTGTAGGAGCCTTAACATTAAGAAGTTTCGCACCGTTTACTGGTCAAGGTCATATAATTCCTTATGCTCTTGCTGTTGATGCAAATAACCACATTTTGGTTGCCACAAGATGCTTATATGGCACATTAGTTGCGCGCTTTACGCCATCTGGCACACTTGATAATAGCTTTGCAAATAACGGAGTATTGGCCGTTTCATATCCACTTGGTGGTCAATTTCCTCATATGCCCGTTAGTTTAGAAATAGACCCACTGGGTATTATTACATATGGCTATTGGGTACTTACTGGTTCATCAACTGCGTTAACAACCAAAGTAGTGACACAATTAGATCCTAACGGAAACCTCGTAACTAACTTTGGTAACTCAGGCCATATAATTGTACCCGCTGCAAATGGTGAAGAGTTAGTCAGTGTAAAGCGCGATGTAAATAACCGCACTTTATTGCTTACCAAAAACTGCGTTTTGTCACGATATACGACAAATGGTGTGTTAGATACTTCTTTTGGCAACAACGGAGCAGCAAACGTTGTTGTGCCTAATGGCAATTCATCACTATGCTTAGGTCTCACATTGAGACCGACTTCAGCACCTATCGTTACAGGAAGTATTCAACAAAATAATAATCATCAACTTTTAGTCGCACGCTTTGATAACTCAGGTCAACCAGTAGCAAACTTTGCAAACGGCGGTGTTGCTATCGTTGGTCAACCGCCATTTGCCGGAATCGTGAATGCTTATGGCGCAGCCTTTTCAGTTTTACAATCAAATGGACACATTCAGGTAGCCACTACCGAACGCCCTTATTTAAACAATTTTGCTGTGACAGCTATTGAAGATACAGCTCTTAATGTATCCCCGCGTCCAGCAAGAATTGGACGCCGAATGTCTGTCGCACTTAATACTTGGACATACTCTATTCCATTTACTGTAAGTGACTTAACGTCTGGTGCCAAAGTTATGGCAACAATTGAACAAGGCGAATACTCCATTAATAATGAACCTTACACAACATCGCCAGGGTTCGTACAAAATGGAGATTTAATTACTGTGCGTCACCGTTCAGCATCTTGCTTCAACTGCAGCAAACGCTCAACACTTGAGTTAGGTGGTTATTACGATGCTAAAAACGGGGGGCAACGATTAGGTGGCAGTCGAACCTACAGTTTTAGTAGCTTAACCAAGGGGCTAATCGTTTCACCGCTTTAACATGCCAAGGGCTAGCATTTCAGCTAGCCTTTGCCGTTGAATATATACCCTAAGTTTTTTCAAACAACGACTTCATAAATTCATAAAACACTTCGGTTTTTCGTGTAACTAAACTGTTTTGTGGCTTTAAAAACCATACCGGCGCGTCATCATCTAACAAGGTGTTTGGTAGAATTTCGATTAATTGTCCAGCCGCTAATTCATCTTGTATTGCCAAGCGCGATTTAATTGCTATGCCCAGCCCTGCAACCGCCGCTTGTGTCATATTATCTGAGTTAGAAATCGTCAGTTGAGTAGTTACACTGTGGTTAATAACGCGGTCATTATCTTTAAATTTAAGCTGCCGTTGCCATGGTAAACACACCCATTGGTGATTACTAAGATCGGTTATCGATTTTGGTGTGCCATGCTTTGCCAAATAAGTAGGTGATGCACACAAAATACGTGAATTACGGGCAATCTTGCGCGACAGTAAGTTAGAATCGGCCAATTGCCCTACCCGAATCGCCACATCTTGCGCGTCATCTACCACATTCACAAATTGATCGGTGATCATAAAATCGAGTTTTAAGTCGGGGTAGTTTGACTCAAACGCAGCAAATGAAGGCAATACAAATTTAGAAAACACCCACGGTGGCATAGTGACTCTTAGCACACCCGAAATGGCCGAACCCCTAGCACCAATTTGATGCTCTGCATCGTATAGCGCCTCTAAAATTGCCACCGCACGTTGATAAAACACCTCTCCTGCAGGCGATAGCCGCATACGCCGACTATCTCTAAAAATAAGCACCGTATTAAGCGCTTTTTCAAGCTTATTTAAACGATGACTTACCGTTGCGGGCGAAAGGCCTTGTGCTTTTGCAGCAACCACCACCCCTTGATTTTCAACAATGGCAATAAAGGTTTCTAAATCACATAAACTGTACATAGCGTTGATTTAACATTTTCAAATTTAGGTTTCGTTTTTCTATTGTATATCTAAAAAATTAAAACTCTATACTGAGCCCATTGTTTACTCAAGAAGCGAAATACACATGACATTAAAAAGCCAAATCGACGCGTTTGAAATCGAAAAGAAAGCCAACCTTAGTAGCGATATTTTAGATTTAATGGATATCACTACAGATAAACTAATTGCGGCGCAATTAAGCCAGCATGCACTTAAAGTAGGTGATACGCTGCCAGCATTTATCTTACCGAATAGCGATGGCACTTTGGTAAGTTCACACGCGCTACTAGAAAAAGGCCCATTGGTACTTAGTTTTTATCGTGGTGGATGGTGCCCATATTGTAATTTAGAGCTGCGTGCGCTTAATGCAATTTCAGCTGAATTTGCCGCGCATAACGCACAGTTAGTTGCTGTTTCACCACAGTTACCGGACAATTCACTCTCTACACAAAACGAAAATGCGCTTGCGTATACTGTACTTTCGGATGTGGAAAATACCTTAGCAAAAGCCTGTGGTTTAGTATTTACCCTTGATGAGCGTTTAGTGCCGGTGTATCACCAACTTGGCCTTGATATTCCAAAAGCGAATGGCGATAACAGCTATGAATTGCCCCTACCGGCAACCTATGTCATCGATCAAAATGGCGTAATTCAATTTGCCTTCGCAAAAGAAGATTACACCTTAAGAGCTGAACCTGAAGACGTACTTGAAGCAGTAAAAAAGCTCAAATAAGCTCTACTTATCAAAGAGAAATCACCAAGTGGTTTCTCTTAATAAACCCGCTTTTATAAATAAAACTAATTAAAAAGTATACAAACTCACATTACTACCGTACACTGCGCAGGCTTTAGAAATTTAAAGCTTTATCTACTACTGCACGTTTTGTTTCTCTTTCTTCTTTATTAATTCTAAGTCGAACTGGTATCTATATTTGCTTTATTGGTTACTGTTTTACTTGTTTATCTATAGCTTTATCCGGTGAGATTTCACCACAAATTAATTAATAAAAGGTTTCAATATGTCTGATTCAGTAACTGGCGTAGTAAAGTGGTTTAACCAAGAAAAAGGTTTTGGATTTGTAACACCAACTGACGGTGGCAAAGATGTGTTTGTACATTTTCGCGCAATCGTTTCTGATGGTTATAAATCATTAGACGAAGGTCAACAGGTTCAATTCTCTGTTGAACAGGTCCAAAAGGCCCACAAGCTTCAAATGTTGTAGCACTATAATTAAGTGCTCTTCCAGACTTAGGGTCTGTTGACCTTTCAAGTTCGTTTTTGCAGCAGTTTGACTGAGTTTTACACAAGGCAGAGGCTGCGTGGCATAGTTATTCTATGTGAGTCAGCCGATAACACAGTAGAAAACTCATTCAAGCGCTGCCGAACGGTTCTTTTGAGCGCACTTTTCTCATTGTTGCTCGATATTCGCTTAGATTGCTAGGCCACACATCGAGCGCCGCGATAAAAGCACGCTCAATAGAACAAAAATAGAACAGCAAAGATCAACAGACCCTAGTAACAACTAGCCTTATCATCACCGTAATACGCCTCCTTGAATTAACCCATCAGTTTTTGTCTTACAGTACCCCCTAAGTAAAAATATAAAAGATCTAATATGATACATACATTTAGTGCCGCTAGCATAAATGCTCAGCCGCCAATTTTATCCATCTCCGTAAATAAAAACAGCGTTGTCTTTACCGATAATGCCGAACGTAAGAATGTGCGTTTTGAAACTGCCTTCGAGAAAAAGCAGTTTTTAAATTGGCTTACGACTATTTAACATTTTATCCGCGAGATCTAATGTGAAAACCCTTAAAAGTAGCTTCTCCATGATTATTCGCATTCACAAAAAAGCCGGAGATTACTCCGGCTTTTTGTAATTTAAAAAACGTTAATTAGTTATTTAAATAGGTATTTAAAAACTTAAGGTAAGCATTTGATGCTTCAATGCGGTTTTCTTTTTTGGTAAAACCATGACCTTCATCATCAAATAAAACATACTCTACCGGTACGCCATTGGCTTTTACCGCGGCCACCAGCTCATCACTTTCCACTTGCAGTACGCGAGGGTCATTGGCGCCTTGAATTACCATTAATGGTTTAGTGATATTTTTAGCGTGGAATAATGGCGAAATAGCGCGGTGACGTTCACCATCTGTTGCTGGGTCGCCCATTTCATCGTAAAGCGCTTTTTTAAAGCTCTCCCACCATGGTGGAATAGAATTAAGCGTTCTTACCCAGTTAGTTACACCAAAAATATTAATACCCACTTTAAATTCTTCCGGCTCAAACGCAAGCGCTGCCGCGGTCATAAAGCCGCCGTAACTGCCGCCCATAATGCCAATTTTATCGCCATCTACCCAATCTAAGCTTTGTAGATGTTTTTTACCGTAAACAATGTCTTGTAAGTCATCGGTGCCGTGTTTTTTATCATCCAAATGGAAGAAGGTTTTGCCGTAGCCCGAGCTACCGCGGTTATTCACCGCAAAAATAGCATAGCCATGGTTTACCAAGTGCTGCTGCATGGCGCTATAACCGGTGCGGCTTTGTCCACCTGGTCCGCCATGCACCCACACAAGTGCAGGCACTTTATTATTTCTATTTGCTTGTTTTGGTTTGTATAGCACACCAGGGATTTCTAACCCATCAAAGCTTTTAAAACGCACTATGGTACTTTCAACCAGATCATTTTGATCAATTGCTGCACTTAGGCTGTTTGTAAGTTGTGATGCGTTTGATGACCCTACCTGCCAAACAAATAAATTATTCGGTGACGTATCGGAATTTAAGTAAAACGCCATGGTTTTTTCATCTGCCGAGAAATTTACGCCACGTAAATTACCCGCAGGTAAACTTGGCATCGCAATCGATTGCCCTGTTTTTGTATCCATCACAGTGACTTTAGTGCTGGCATCAGCATTTACACCACTCACTTGGTAGCGCCCTGATTTAGAGAAATAAATAAAGTTAACATCCCACTCATCTTTGAGTGCAAGACGATGTTCACCCGAGCTTAAATCGTAGCGCCAAATCTGTGCAAATTCGCCTTTTGCGTTGGTTGAGTAATAAAGTGCCTTACTATCTCGCGAGAAGGTTTCTGGGCCAAATGTGGCTTCAACACCTTTGCCAGCAATTAACTCTGGTTTAAGTGTTTTTTTCATCGTATCGAGAATAAACACGTCGCTATCTTTGTTTGAGTTATTTTTAGAAAGCGCAATAAAACGGCCGTCAGGGCTAATTGCCCCCACATCTAACCCCATTTTATTTTGATAAACAGGGGTTACTTCATAGCTTTTTGCGTCAACACGGTATAAATCCATAAACTTAGCATCGCGCTGGTTACTGGTAATGTAAAAATGACTACCATCTTCTGTGAAACCAGCGAAGCGCGCACGGGTCTCATCGCCCGGTGTTAAGTCTTTAACACTGCCGTCCACTTCGCGTACATACACATGAAAACGCTCATTACCGCCTGAATCTTTGGTAAAAATCACGCGTTCGTCATTTGGGAAATAACGCACCGCGTAAGTACTGTCTTGAAAATCTGTTAAGCGTGTTTTTTTAGCGGTTTTAATATCAACAGCATAAAGGCTATAAATACCGCTTTCATCACTGCTCACCAGTATTTTGTCACCATTTGGTGAAAAGCTGCTGCCCATAATAGAGGTGGTGTCAAAGAAAGTTTCAGCATCATATTGTTTTAATGTTTGTGCTTGTTGTACTGCCTCTACCGCTTGCGATGTACTGTTTGTTTGTGAACAGCCAGCTAGTACAAGCCCTAGCGCACAGGCAACTGCGGCTAATTGAAAATGCGTTTTCATTATAATTATTCCTTGTAAATTATCCGTTTTCGATTGTTACCTGAACAAATATTAGACACAAGTGTCACGTGAGAATAATTGTTTCAAAATGTTGAAATGCTTGACGGATAATGTCGCAGACCTGTTACTACGCACTTTCAGTATTTGCCATTAATCACTTAACCAAACCGTTAAACACATTACGTGGGTTATTAGCGGATGTTTGATTAAAATCACAAACATAATAAAAACAGGGAGTATTGAAATGAAACCTATATGCCCAGAATGCAATAATGAAATCACTTTTTTGCAAAGTTTTAGAAATATTAATCCGTGGAATTACCACTGTCCAAACTGTAGAAAGCGTATCGATATCAGTAAGAAATGGAAGAATATCAGCCTAATTTCAGCGGGATTAGGGTTTATTTATGGTCTTTTCACTGCCGCCAACGATATACCTATGTTGCAAGCATTTGTACCTGTATTAATTATCGCTTTATTCGCACAGTGGTTTGTTTGGCAACGTATAACATTCTACAAATTTAATAATGCAAACCAGCAACAAGATACTTAATAATCACCAAACAAAAAGAGCTTTGAGGTTGATGCCCAGGGTCTGTTGACCTTTCAAGTTCGTTTTTGCAGCAGTTTTATTGGGTTTTATACAAGGCAGAGGCTGTGTGGCATAGTTATTCTATGTGAGCCAGCCGATAACACAGTAGAAAATCCAATCAAGCGCTGCCGAACGGTTCTTTTGAGCGCACTTTTCTCATTGTTGCCTACACGGATGTAGGTAAGGGGCGTGAGCTGGACGCGTAAGCTTTGCTCGATATTCGCTTAGATTGCTAGGCCACACATCGAGCGCCGCGATAAAAGCACGCTTAAAGAGAACAAAAATAGAACAGCAAAGATCAACAGACCCTAGTTTATTGCAAACTGCATCAACCACGCTAAATACGTAGCGCCAGACATCTTAAATATTCAGTAAGAACCTTTCTGCATCGCTACCTTGTGACAATCAACTTATAAGATCAAAAATTTACTGTTTGTATTTGTGTAAAAGCGATTGCGGAATATGGCAGTAGTCATCAGGGTAGCGAGTAAGCCTATCTTGATGTTCTTCATCACTTTTTACGTAATTGGTAAGGGGCAATACTTCTACTTTAATCTGTTCTTTATCATCTCGAGCATTAATAAACGCAGCAGCAGCGCCCAAATGTGCTGGGTTTTGGCTATAAACTCCCGTACGGTATTTCTCCCCAATATCTTGCCCCTGCTTGTTAATACTATATGGGTCGATAATTTCAAAGAAATACGCCATCAATTGCGCAATCGTGATACTTTCTGGATCAAAGTGTACTTTCACACATTCTGCATACCCATCGTATGGCGCATGTGTGCTATTAGCAGTGCCGTTTGCTCTACCCGCTTCACTGTTTATTACGCCGGGGAGATGCCTTAGGTATTCTTGCACCCCCCATAAACAGCCTCCTGCAAAGTAGATAACGTGATCTAACGTGTTTGCGCTAGCAATGCAGCGCTGTTTGTTTTGTTTATTCATAAATGTATAAAGTTGAGAATGATTCGTATATGCCTCAGGAGTGAGATCATATACAATGCGCGCCAAATTAGCGATGTTGTTATATGGGAACTTCCCCTGTGTTTTATTTGAGCCAAGCTAGTTGGCAAGTAGCCCTTACAACAACTGAATGTAGTTACTTACGTCTAAAAGGAAATCACATGTTTCGCGTTGCAAACGCTTTGTTTTTAAGCACGCTGTCAGCTTACTCTTTCGCGTCAAACGACCTTACCTCTTCTACCGAAATCGAAAAAATCACCGTTCAAAGCGCCGCCACGGCAAATAACCGTCCCGTCGGCACCTTTGACTCACCTGTTTCAAATTTAGAATACGACCCGCGCGTTGATTTGCAGTCGCGTAATATGGCTGAAGCGCAGGCGGATGTTACCATCCGCGGCGGTATTTTTGAAAACACAGGTTTTCGCATTGGCAGTGCAACCTTATACGACCCGCAAACAGGCCATTACTTTGCTGAAATTCCTATTGCACCTGAAATGCTATCTAAACCACAGGTATTCACTGGCGTAGATAACGCCCTTTACGGTGTTAATAGTTCTGTAGGTTCAATCGCTTATCAATGGAATACCATTAATAGCGGTGGCAATGTATCAGCAGGTGCTGGTAACAATGGGTTTAAACTGTTTAGATTGCACAGTGCATATAGCACACAGCTTGAATCTAACCGTTCGTGGACTTTAGGTGTTGAAGGTGAATACTCTCACTCACAAAGTGATGGTACCATCGAGTTTGGCGACCATGATTTTGACCGTGCCTCTGGACGCGTGCAACTCGCCAGCGAACATTCTCAAACCGATGTTTTTTATGGTCAACAAGAGAAATTCTTCGGCTGGCCAAATATGTATACGCCATTTAACGTGAACGAAACAGAAGCGTTAAAAACTAAGCTGTTTATGATAAATCACACGCAGCAATACACAAATGATAGTCACTTTGAGGTAACCGCGTACCACAGAAAACATCAAGATCATTATGTGTTCTCACGAGAAAACCCATCAATGTTTGAGGCTTTTCATGAAACGGAAGTAGATGCTTTTGCTTTATCGGGCACGCACAGTGTAAATAGCCAATTTAGCCTATTGTATTCAGCGCAAGCGATGGCTGATTCAATTGAATCAACCACCCTTGAAAATAATTTTACTTCACGTGATTATTACAAACTGAGTGTTATACCTGAATACACCACCTCACTTGATGCAAACAAAAGCCTAACCGCTCGACTTGGCGTTGCATTTGACGACACTAATCGTGATGACTCTCATGTGTCTGTGATCGGTGATGTTTCATGGCTAACACGTAATCAAAATAACTCAACACGTAAATTCTACCTATCGTACGCTGAAGCTACGCAAGTTGCTGGCTACACCGCAATTGGTGGCAGCGAAACAGGCGGCCTATTTCGAAGTAATCACAATTTAAAACGTGAAGTAAGTAAGAACATTGAAGTTGGGATGTCACTTGATGCCCTAGACTGGCGCTTCGATTCTGCACTTTTTTATCGTTTTGATAACGATTTAACCGACTGGACATATAGTTTTGATGCAACTTCAGCGCGCGCAGCCAACGCCGTTGATATTGACACGCTAGGTTTTGAACTTTTTGCGATTAAAAGTTTTGGTAACGCCGATATTGTGGCTAGTTACACTTATTTAGATAAATCTGAAAACTACTTTGACGACACGGTAGACGCCAGTTTTTATGCGTTAAATTATCCACCGCATCGTGTAACGCTTGGCGCCGTATGGCACCTTCATGACAGTGTGGTACTGCGCATTGATAATGAATGGCGCAAACAGCAAGAAAATGCCCTGCGTAACGGCGATGACAACGCGCTGTTCACCCACTTAACAGCTACCTACACACCAAGCCAATTACCAGGTGTAAATTTGGTGTTTGCCGTTGATAACTTATGGAATGAAAAATTCGAAGAAGTACCAGGTACACCAGGTCGCGGTGAACAGTACTCCATTACGGCAAATTATACTTGGTAAGTATTTAAACCTAACTTGCGCTACTTGAACAAGCCAAAAAAAGCCCCTTTTGGGGCTTTAAATTGGTTGGTTAAATTTATAGACATTGGGAATTATCGATGCTTCTTGCGCAACGTTTTGCCAGCAGATGATTAAACTTCGCATTGCCAATTAGGTGCTTTGTTGCCAATTGTGATTTGAATATTGCTTTCACCATATTTGCGAATTGATGGCTGAATTGCCGCTTCAAAATCACGAGCGGTGTGCTCAAACTGACGTGCATGCAGTTCGAGGGCTTCAATATCTTTGCTATGAGAGCGGACTATCGCTTCTATTTTTTCAGCGATTTGTTCGTGTTGCTTAATTAATTGTTTATTCACAACCACAGTATCGCCATCTTCAATTACCATATCACCTGATAAGCTATCTAATGCATGCTCATGTTTTGCAAGTTCACGTTCCATACTTTTCATCGGCTTTTCAAGTGTTTTTAACTTCACTTCATCCGCTTTCATTGCATGGTAAGCGGTCAGTTGTGATTCTGTCATCGCGATAGTATCTAGGCGCTTACAATCCTTAAACACATAGATATTTGGTGCATCATTCTCCGATGTGTTATCTGATGTTGCATTTGCAACCGCGCAAGCGGTAAGAATAGCCGAACTTAACATAACAAGGGCGAACTGTTTCATAGCGTTTAATCCTGTTGAGTAAATGTATTGGTTTAAAAGCTTAGTCGCGAGCAAAAGGGAAAAGGTTTAATAAAAAACTAATTTTTAGTAATCAAAACAAAATGTAACAATTACTCATACTTTAAAATAAACAACTGATAATTTGGTTATATTTTCATGAAATAATTACTGCAACATTAAAAATAAGGCCGCTTATCATGAAATATCTTTCAACTTTATTATCTGTACTAGTTATTTTCTCAAGCTCTGCATTCGCGAAAAAACTTGATGTAGGTGTAAACATTCCTGCCGATTTAGGCGAAACATTCACCGAAGAAAAGGTAAGTTACGAGCAATTTAAAGGACAACCTTTTTATATGTTAGTTTGGGACTCAGCAAATAAGCAACTTTTAAGAGATGTGTTAATTCGCACTGAAGATTCACCAGCGCCAGTAGTAGTTATGTGTCTAGGCCGAGTTAAAGTTGGATCTCGCAGAAAAGACTACACAGAGTGTGAATACCAAGCCGACATTCTAAACGATGAACGTGTGACACTTATTAAGAATAAGCGCAACCGAATTACAAAATCAGTTAAGTTACCGCAAGCAGATCATCTATTTGTTATTGATAATAAAGGTGTTGTTGCACAAAAAATTAGACTATTTGCACGCTAGAATAATATTTGGGGAAAGTTTAAGCGGGGCAACCCGCTTATTTTTTATGCCTTGTGATCAGCTTAATGTGCCAGGGCTTGATTAAAATACTCTTGATAAAACGCCTCAGCATCAACTTCAGACAGCGTTTGCCAAAGTTTATTCGCCAAAAGAGGCTGGCGCTCAAAAAATTGATGGCTAAACATCAAATATCCAATACTTTGATTAATTGGAATGGTATTTTGTTCAAAACCAGTTGGCACATTTTCCATATGACAATTGCTCAGCGAAACAGCCACTCGACCTTTGAACAGTAACTCATGGGCTTTATTTATTGATGGTGACTCGTATATATCAAAGCCTTTTTTACGCATTTCACCAATAACACCGTAGCCATTTGGAATAGACATGCTCATTGGTTTGTCAAAAATCAGTGTTTCGCCATCCCAATTTATACTGCCTGCTTTATGTAACAAACACGATGCAGAATTCGAAAAACTTAAGCGGTTGTCTAATTCGCCATCACTATTTTTTGGGTAACGGGCGATTTTTTCTCTAAGCGGATGGTACCGCCCCACTACAGCATCTACTTTGCCACTAGCGAGGTCGTTTAAACAACGCTTCCAAGGGTAGCGAACAAATTTAATGATTAAATCGGGATGATAAGTCGCAACTTGATTCAAAATATCAATTGCCGGACCGGGCTTAGACTCAGGTACTAATGGGCCTTCACCATAAAAATGAGGTAAAACCGGTTTGTTTTCATAACAATAAGTTAATGTGACTTGTTTATTGCTGGTTCCATGCGCGTGCAATGATAAAAAAATGAGTACTGTTAAAAACATATAATTAAATACATTTTCAAGCATAGCGCACCTTAAAAATTAAATTACATCATGTTGAGTTTAGACCGAGATAAGCGAAGATTGTATTCAAACAATTTAAAAAAACATGTACCTCATCATGCTATTGAATAATTGATAACGCTTTTTATTAAAACTCCCACCTAATTCGTTGAGCTAGTTTAATAATTTTGACATATTATGCTAAAAACATAACGAGCAACCTATCTACAAAATGGAACTTGAAACCGAAAGACTTCTTCTTAGATCGCTTTCTTCTGACGATTGGCAATTTTTCAAACATTTACATCAGCTGCCTGATGTGATGCGCTTTATAAGCGATATGCCTACGCTTGATGTAATTAAGCAACGATTTGATGAACGCTGTATTTCTTGGCAAAAACAATCTAATGATTGGCTTACACTTACTATGTTCAATAAAAATACCATGACACCTATTGGCGTTACCGGATTTTTATCACAGTGGCAACCATATCAGCAAGCCGAGCTTGGCTTTATGCTTGACCCTGAATTTCAAGGATTAGGTTATGCAAAAGAGTCAACGCGTAGAGTGACGGCGTTTGCATTTGATGAATGTGATTATCACAAAGTAACGGCTACGGTTACACAGGGCAACGACGCATCAAGTCGATTATTAACTGCGCTGGGGTTTAAACTAGAAGGCGTGATCAGAGACAACTATAAAATTGATGATAAGTGGTTTAACGATCAGAAATTTGGCATGTTGAAAAGCGAGTTTTCTTAAAACAAAACACCTACAACAGAAAGTAGTGGTAGGTGTTTTGTTTTTAAACTATTTAGTTAAAGATTAAAGCGCGATGTTGCATCCAGTAATTTATCTGATAAATCATGCAAATTTGTTGCAACACTGCGTACTTGTTCAAGTGAGTTTAATGTCGACTCAAACGACGAGTGCATATTTGATACATTATCAACCACGATTGAGGCGACCGACGTTTGCTCTTCGGTTGCCGTCGCAATTTGTGCGTTCATGCCGTTAATCGCCAATATTTGTTCAGCAATTTTACGAATTGAGTCACCTGTTTTTGCTGCGTTGTCTGAGTTCTGTTTGGCTTTTTCCATTGCTGAATTCATTGCTGTTACCGAGTCATTAGCAGCCACTGTTAATACATTTAATAAATCGCGAATTTCGTTTGTCGATTTTGCGGTACGCGATGCAAGTTCACGTACTTCATCAGCAACCACGGCAAAACCACGCCCTTGTTCACCTGCACGCGCCGCTTCAATGGCCGCATTAAGCGCAAGTAAATTCGTTTGCTCAGCGATAGAGGTAATCACGTTTAGAATTTGCCCTACGTTTTGAGTGTCATTGGCTAATTGATCAATGGTGCCCGATGCCGCCTCGATTTCATCTCGAAGTGCATTTGATTCTGTTACCGAAGATTCAATTTGCTGCGCGCTGACTTCCACTTCTTTTTCAGCGCTTCTTGCTGCTTCTGCGGCACTCGCCGCCGAGTTAGAAATGTCACCTACACTTAATTTCATCTCTTCCATTGACTGGCGTACAATCTCTGCATCATGTGATTGTTGGTTAGTTGCGTTTTCAGCGCGTTCCATACCTTGTACCAAGCGCGTTGAGTTTTCCATTAACGGGCTAACCACAGACACTACATTTTCTACCGAGTCTTTCAATAACGATATAAAGCCATTAAAGTTTTGCGATACTTGACCAATTTCATCTTCACCTCGCACTTCTAACTTACTGCTTAAACTGCCTCCACCATTGGCAAGTTGTTCAAGTGAAGACGCAACTTCTTTAGCTGATTGACTAATGGCTTGCGCAATGTAAATGGCCAATAACGCAGACATAATGATGGCGATAACAATAATCCCGATGGTTACACTAATCGCATCGCTTGAACGCTCTAATGTATCGCTAATAAGCGCCTGAAAACGTTCATCTGACTTAGCTTGAAATGTTTCAAAATGACTCACTAGCTCTTCATATTTTGCAGTTTTTTCCTGCGCTTGTTGTTGGATTTTTGAAAAGTCGGCTGTGCCGTTAATCATACCCGACGCTATGTCTTTTGCTATTTTACTGTACTCTTGCAGTAGTTTAATATCTCGACCACTCGCATCCTCAGGCGATAAACGCGAAAGCTGTTCAAGATTCTGTTTTATCTGCTCACCGGTTTCTGTTGCTTTACCAATCAATTCTTCATCGCCAAATGTCACCGACTGAGTATAAAGCTCATCCAATTTTTGCACTAAATATTTGTTAGCTGTCGCAAATTTAACTACTTCGTAACTAACATTCGAAATTTCGTTAATAGATTTTTCATTGTCTACCATGGTACTGCGACTAACCGCCAAAATGGCAATTAGCAGTATCACTGTTAGCCCTGTAATTAAGTGTATCTTCTTGTTTATACTTAAATTGCTAATAATATTCATTCTGCTTGTTACCCTACATTAAGCTATTGTTCTAAATAAGCCCTTTTAAGCACCACCATTAAATTGTCGTCTATTTTTAAATTTTTGCTAGTAATCTCGTTTATTTAACTATACTTACCTCGCTAATAACGCAAATTAAGCAATTTAGGAAACGATTATGAACAATAAAGTTTTATTAGGTTGTGCATTGTGTTTTGCGGCTTTTCCAAGCTTTTCAGATGTTAATATCTCTGGTTTTACTAGCATAAATGCAGGCAAAGTACTTAGTGGCACAGGTGTTCCTCACTACGGCATTAATGAACCCACCTTTCTCGCTGACTATCCTATAGTGAGCGTATATAACGAAGATATCACCTTTAAACCCGAGTCCCTTTTTGGCTTGCAAGTCAGTGCCGATGTCGGTGAAGGGTTAAGCGCAACAGCACAAATTGTTGCCCGCGGTGCAGATGACTTTAATGCAGAGTTTGAGTGGGCTTATTTGTCGTATGAGATCAACGACAACTGGACAATACAGGCAGGTAAAAAACGCCTTCCATTATTCTACTACTCTGATTTTTACGACGTTGGCTATGCCTACGTTTGGATGCGTGCCCCCGCAGATAACTACACTTGGCAGATTTTTAACTACAACGGTGTAAACGCCCTTTACACAGGATCAATCGGTGATTGGTCATTATCGGGTAATATCTATTTTGGTCGCGAAGACGACAAAGAAAATAAACTACTTTCAGAGTTCTTTTTTAAAGAACAAACACGTGAAATTTGGAAAGACATTATTGGCGGTGTAATTCAAACCAGTAATGACTGGTTAGAAATTCGTGCAACAGCTATGAGCTATACCAACCAACGCTATATCGGTGGCGAACCATCTACATGGAACGGTAAAGATGAGCGCGATGGCAACTTTTATGGCTTAGCGGTCAACGCTGATTTTGGTAACTTTTTTGTATTAAGCGAACTAAACCGTCTCGATCTTGATGGTAATTTAGATACCGCGATGCTGACATTAGGCTACCGTATCGATTCGTTCACCCCTTTTGTCTCTTATTCTACCTTCGATCAAAAAGATGGTGATGATGGCGAAGATCACAACACTACATCATTTGGTATCCGTTGGGATTTCCACTCAAACGCAGCGTTTAAAATTCAATACGACGAGGTGGAAGACAACTCATATGAACTGGCTGTAGCAGGTGATAGCAAGGCCATTACTATCGGCGTTGATATGGTATTTTAATTGAGGGTAATACGATGAAAAATTTTATTATTTTAACACTTATTCTATTCACATCTTGCTCATTAAGCGCTGCGGTAGATGTTATTGTTCACCCATCAAATGCAAATGCAATTGACGCGGGTGATATCAAGAAAATTTTTACCGGAAAAGCAAAATCGTTTGCCGATGGTTCAAAAGCACTGCCCATTACTCAGGCCGATGGCAACCCTGCTACTGATGAGTTCAACCAAAACGTGTTAAACAAATCGTCTAGCCAATTAAAAGCATATTGGTCAAAGTTAGTATTTACTGGCAAAGGCACTCCACCGGAAGAAGCGGCAAATGATGCAGAAGTAGTGAGCTTAGTATCAAAAAATCCAAATTTAATTGGTTTTGTTTCAAAAGGCAGCGCCGATGGTAGCGTAAAGGTTGTTCAATCTTTCTAGTTGAGGTAGAGCTAATATGAAGAAACGTTATTTAATTGCTTCATTACTATTAACTGGATTTGCAACATCAAGCTATGCAGATATCCGAGTTAATGGTTTTGCCTCTATCTACGGTGGGCAAACCCTTGGTAGTGATGATGCCTTATACAATTACTCAGATGAACTAGACTGGCAGAACGACAGTTTGTTTGCGGTACAAGTGAGCGCCGATGTGATGGATGGGCTATCTGCAACCGCACAACTGTTAGCCCGAGGCAGTGATGATTTTAATGCCGAGTTTGAGTGGGCATATTTAACCTATGAAGTATCTGAAAATTCACAACTAAGTGCCGGTAAAATGCGAATTCCATTTTATCGGTACTCCGATTTTCTTGACGTAGGTTACGCCTACCGCTGGGTAAGACCTCCCCAATCAGTTTATAACTTGTCGTTTTCGACCTACGAAGGGTTAAGCTACCTGCATAACTCGACCATAGGTGAACTTGATAGCAGCTTACAGCTAATGGTGGGTGCGGTTAATACAGATATAACCGCAATTACCGATTCCGACGCTGCTGAACTTAAAGACACAATTGGTATTAACTGGAGTTTATCAAACGGTTGGCTAACAGGACGGGTTGCTTATTTTGTTTCTGAAGCCAGTATTGATGTTAGCGGTAGTAGCGAACTCTCAGGGTTACTTAATGGCTTGCAAGCCTATGGCTTAAATCAGCAGTATAATAACTTAGCCATTGAAGAAGACGACGCTTATTTTGCAGCAATCGGTATTGGAATTGATTACAACGATATTCTATTCGACGCTGAATACACGCAATTTGAGATTGATAACAGTATTTTAGCCAAACAAACACAATATTATGTGTCGCTTGGTTATCGCATGGATTCAGTCACATTAAGTGCAACGTATGAAGGCAACGATGATGAAAATTCAAACGATCAATTTAACCAAGTACCACGCAGCATAACAGGCCCTGGCGGTGTACAAATACCTGTTGTTGCCCCTGGTACAAATCCACCATTGTATTTGCAAGATGCCACTAACTTAGCGCTCGCATCACAAGCTGCTAAATCGAATGCATATTCGTTTACCGTACGATATGACTTCCATCCATCAGCAGCATTTAAAGTGGAATTCACCCACTTTGAAGATGATTTAAGCAACAATGACGCCGACTTAGTGACCTTTGGTCTGGATCTGGTGTTCTAATTATTATTTCCTTAAAAGCAAAAGCCCTACTCTTTTTAAGTAGGGCTTTTTTATGGAATAGGTTAAACCAACGTGATTAGCAAACGTCACCTTCAATGTTCAATAACTGTGGCTTTGTGTCAGGCTTAGCATAACTTAATCGCGCTAGCCGATCGGTTGTGTGATAGCTATCAAGACCTGAAATCGCCACAGTATCAAGCGCTTCAATATCAATATAACCGTCTTTGCAAAGTGCAATATCCGGCACAATAATATGGGTTATTTCACCAATGACCAATACAGTGCCGTTAATTTCGAGCGGTTTAATTTCGCGTAATTTAAGGGCAAATTTGGCTTGCGACTCACCAACAAATGGCGCATTTATGCCTTTCTCAAATTGCTCTGTCAGTGCTACTTTTTCAAACTCAGACTCATTTTCGTCATAGCGCGCTGATGTTTGATGGGCTTGTTGCCAAATAAGAGAATTTACGTGATTGATGGTGTAGACACCCGTAGCTTTAATATTGCTTAACGTGTCTCTAGGCACGGTATCTGGGCGGATAATCATGCCTATTAACGCAGGGTCTGCACCCAAATGAAATACTGAGCTGACGATCGCCAGATTTGTTATGCCAGATGCGTTTTGGCTACCAATTAAATTTGCACTTTTAAAGCCTGATAAACTATTAATTAACCGAGCGCGTTCGCGCTGTTCCATCGCTTTAATATCATCTTGAGTTATGTGTTTTATCATTGCATTTGCCTAAAAATCATTTGCTTTGCTATACGCTTAACCACAAGTTATCGATTACAAATTTTCAAGATTTTGCAGTAAAAAATTCGCGCGACTAAGTACCTTATGGCGATCATCTTGTGCTTTCTTAAGCCAGTTACTTAACACCATTTTAGTGCGTGGATTATTGGTAAAACTGTCTTTATGTTTATCCATAAACTGCCAATAAAGAGAATTAAGCGGGCAAGCATCATCCCCCACAGTGTTTGCTACGTTATAATGGCAATCACTGCAGTAATCACTCATTTTTTTAATGTAATTACCACTTGCAGCATAGGCTTTTGAACCAACAATGCCGCCATCGGCAAACTGGCTCATCCCCCGCGTATTTGGCATTTCTACCCACTCAAGTGCATCGATGTAAATGCCTAAATACCAGTCATCGACCTCATCTGGGTGAATACCTGCAATTAAACAAAAATTACCCGTTACCATTAAGCGTTGAATATGGTGAGCGTAAGCAAAATCAAGTGATTGTGTAATCGCATGAGACAAGCAGCGCATTTTGGTGTTTCCACTCCAAAACCAACTAGGCAGTGGTAAGTTCGCATCAAGGGCATTGAGCGATGCGTAATTGGGCATATTAGCCCAATAAATACCGCGCACGAATTCACGCCAGCCTAAAATTTGCCTAACAAAGCCTTCCACCTGTGCAATGTCTATGTCGTCGTTTTGTTCAAAGGCTTCTATGGCGGCACTCACTACGCTATGAGGGCTTATCATTTTGGCATTAATCGCAAACGATAATCGTGAGTGATATAAACTCCAGCCTTTATCCTCACCAAACTCAATAAGTTTGCCTGTCATTGCATCTTGAAACTGACCGAACTTCGGTAATAGCGCTTTACAGAAAAAAGCGAGCAGCTGCTTTGCTTGACTGCGATTAATTGGCCACAGCAATTGTTTCTCTGCTTTACCCATAGTTTTAATGCCATGCCTTTCAATGCGCACCAGAATGTCACTGACATCATTAGCGAACACCAGTGGCTCAGGAATATTTGCAAGATCACTTACTTTTAATTTATTGCGGTTTTGACTATCAAAATTCCACTGTCCTGTAAGTGGTTCATCGCCATTCATCAATACATTAAATTCCACGCGCATTTTGCGATAAAAATGCTCCAACCGGTGTTTTTTACCTTGCTTGAAATAACTGGCTAATTGATTATTAGCCAAGTAAAAATGCTCGGTATCAAATACCTTGTAGTCGATAGCAAGGCTTTTACCGTAATCATTTAGCTGGGCGCGTAAACGGTATTCATCGGGCAGTTGATAGCAAAAAGTATGAATACTTTGCTCTTTGATTAGATGATTTAATAAGTCGGGTAAATCGGCGTACTTTTGCGTGTCGTCTAAAGTTAAGTAAATCACCTTATGGCCAGCTTTTTCTAATGCGCCAGCAAATGCCTGCATTGCCGCAAAAAACGCCGATATTTTTTGAATATGATGGGTGGTGTAACTCGCTTCTTGATGTAGCTCTGCAATCACATACGTCACATTACTCGATTTTTCTTTAAACCAAGAATGCTGCGCATTAAGCTGATCGCCCAAAATTAAACGAAGCTCACTGGTCATTATACTTTCCTTTTTGTCGGTTACCCGCACAGCGTTTTGAGCAATATTTCACATTGCGCCAATCTCGCTGCCACTTTTTACGCCATGTAAATGGGCGTTCACACACTTGACAAATTTTTGTAGGTAATTCTGATTTTTTCACTAATTTGGCCTAACATGGCGATTAAGTAACCGCTTACTTTCAATCACAACTTTTGGCTTTTTACGCCATAACCAAAGTAACGCTTGTGCATCTTTATAGCTTTGCTTTACATCAACAATCGGCTCAGGATAATCTTCACCCAATGTAAAGCCATACATCATTTGTTCCATTTGTGATAGCTGCCATGGGCTGTGGATCAATGGTGCAGGTACTTCGCGAAGTTCAGGCACCCACTTTCTAACAAAGTCACCCTTTTCGTCTTTTTCTTCCCCTTGTTTTACGGGGCTATAAATTCGAATGGTATTAATACCTGTCACACCCGCTTGCATTTGAAACTGGCTGTAATGAATACCTGGCTCAAAATCTAAAAATAAACTGGCAAGATGCGCTACACCTGCACGCCAATCAAGCTCTAAGTGATGACACAAAAAACTCACTAACATAGCGCGCATGCGAAAATTTATATAGCCAGTTTCAATTAGGCAGCGCATACAGGCATCAACCATGGGAATGCCAGTATGCCCCGTTTTCCAAGCATGTAATCTTTGCTCTGCTAAATCACCTGTCACCCGTGGTAAGTCGTCATACCCTTTGTTAACGTGGCGAAATTCCATCTCACACTCGCTTTCAAATTTCTGAATAAAGTGGCAATGCCAATGAAGTCGCGATGTAAAAGCAACAAGGCTTCTGCGCCAGCCGGGAACTTGCCAGTGACTGAGTACCGTTTGATACACTTGTCGCAAACTAATATTGCCCCACGCCAAATACGGCGATAATCGCGAGCAATGAATTTGACTTAAACTTGGGCTTGAAAGGTTAAATGCATACTCTTTACCGCGAGCGGTAAAAAAGTCGTTAAGCACATTAAATGCTTCGCTTTCGCCGCCATTTTGAAACTGACCCTGAATGTTTTGAAAGCGCGTTTCAAAGTGTGGCAGCTGACATTCAAACTCATTATTTTTAAACCAGTTAACTTCATTTAAATCGAGATTCAAACAAGGGGCACGCATTACCTGCTGCCAGTTTTCATCCCAATGAGTGCGATGGGTTAAGCCGCGTTGCACCGCCCCTAAAGGGGCTTCACGCCATATTATTTGATTGCTTTTACACCAAGTAGCAAACGCTTTATCGCGCGCAAAGGTGTTATCAAGGCCAATTTCTTGATGAGAAAACACCTGCGAAATACCGTATTTAAGACTAAGCGCTTGAAGTACTGCTAGAGCATCTCCCTTTGCGACATACAAAGCGCCTGTTGGTAACTTGTTTGCCATATCGCACAATGACTGCGAGACAAAGCGCCAATGGCGCTCAGAATAGTGCGCATCGTCAAGCAACATGTCTTCAAAACAGTACACTAATAATACTGGTAGACCTGTTTTTGCTGCTTCAAACAGTGGGGCGTGATCAGACAGACGCAGGTCACGTTTCAACCAAACAACTGCGATGCTCATTTAAGTTACATCGCTTAAAATTGGCCAATCTGCTGCATCATTGGCATCAAGCTGTGAGCCAACCGCTGAACCTTGCCACTTTCGAATAAATTTGCCGTTTGCATCAAACAGCTCGGTTTGTTTTTCGATATTGAAATGCCGCCCGCCGCGCGGATCAACACCAACACCTGCAATGTACTGCCAATTGCCCCAATTTGACGCCACATCAAAATCAATCAGTTGCTGTTGAAAATAAGCAGCACCATAGCGCCAATCAAGCTGTAACTCATTTACAAAACAACTTGCCGCAATTTGCCTGCCACGATTTGACATATAACCGGTCGCGTTAAGTTGCTTCATAAGTGCATTAACTAACGGATAAGGTGTATTACCGCTACACCATTTTTGATATCGCTCGGCAAAAAAGCTAGTGAGAGGTTTGGTATCACTGAGGCCTGAAAATAGGTAAAGGCGCTCGCCTAATTTTACACTCAGCCACTGAAAGTACTCACGCCATAACAGTTCAAACTTAATCCAATAAGTTGACTCATTAGCACCATCTGAATGTTCATATTGTAATACCGCATGCCAAATTTGCCGTGGCGATAAATTACCTATCGCTAAATAAGGGCTGAATTTTGTCGAGTTGTGCCAGCCATCAAGTTCATTGCGGGTTTCTTTGTAAGTTTTTGCCGCGCCACTATTTAAGTAACTCACCAAGTGATATTTACCCGCATGCTCTCCTGCGAAAAACGGCATATCATTGGGCGTAGTATAAGTCCCATCATAACGCTCAAACCAAGCAAGCAGCACACAATTGTTGTCAACCTTAATCGCTTTTGGCCAATGCTCTGGCGTCAATGTGCTTTCCAACGAGGTTGGTGCCGAAACTGTTAATGTCTTTTTCTCAACTTTGTTGCGAAATTTACTAAAACTACCCGACATACAATCAAGCTTGTCAATTTGATGCTGTGAAAACAGTGTATGTTGCCAAAACTGCATGAAGTTAACTTTTGAATGGGTGCTTTGCAATTCAGCTAGCTTACGTCTTTCGTATTCACCCACTTGCTCTGCAACCACCAGCTGATTTATGTCATGCTCACGAATAAACTCACTTACTTCACTTTGAGCTGCGCCCCCTAACACTATTAACCGATGACCTAGTGCTTGCAGTTCATCGGCAAGTTCTTGTAGAGCATTTAAGATAAATCGCGTTTGATGATCGCCAAGCAGTTGGCTGTGATAATTATTGGCAATTTTTGTACTGGGATCGAGCACATAAACAAACGCAATTTGTTCACTGTTTTTCAACGCATATTCAAGCGCAGCGTTATCACTTAAGCGTAAATCATGGGTAAACCAGTAAAGGGTTTTAAGCACTATTTTCAACCGAGCGTATTACAAACTGTAGCGTTAGATACGTAATTCAAAGTTAAAAAGTTCAAAACAACAACCCGCCTTTTTAAACCACCCCATAGCATTGTGCACTTATCACAAACGGCTTGTTTAAACATTATTGTCAATTAGCCTTGGTATTGTTTGTCGCTAGCGGTATGAGTGAGGAAATAAACGTGATCACAGCGATTCTATTAGCCGGTTTTGCACAGAGTTTGGTGTTATCTGGCTTTTTGTACAATAAATCGAAACAAATTCAGCAATTTAAAATTTTAATGCTGATCCATTTGGTGTTTGCTTTAGATCTCTTTTTGGTATTTGCCGGTCAGGTCAATTGGCTTTCATCACGACTAAACGCATGTTGGGGAGCGATTTACGCCATTTTATTTTTTGTTTTTATTCGCAGCTGCATCGGTTTGATGCCGTCAAAACGCGAAATTATATGTTACTTCACGCCTTGGCTAGCGCTTAACATTTCTGTTATTGATTTTCTATACGATCCTAAAAGTGCTGTGTTGTCTTTGCGTCACGAATTATCGGGCTACTTTTTACTGGTTATTTATCTTTATTTTGTCATTTGGGCAACTGTAACAGTAAGGCGATATCGCAAACAACAAGCGCAGTTTTCAACCACACTTAGCAACGAGAATATTTTGTTGTTATGGGGAATATGCGCCAGCTTATTTTTAGCTATTTCTGTTATTCCGTTTCAATACATGTTGCAAACCAGCTTACCTTTACCGCAATTATTAATGTGCTGTGTAATGTACGGCATTACCTATGTGTTGTTACTAAAACCCCAACTACTTGACTTTAAAACTAAGCAAGTGGCAAACACTCACAAAGAAAAATTGCACGCGAGTGAAGATGCATTACTTGCCGAGCACATTTTAACCTCACTTGATGAGCAGCAGCTTTTTACCGATCCCAACTTGAGTTTACAAACCTTTGCCGAACACTTGGCGATGAAACCCTATTTGCTCTCGCAGGTGTTAAACCATCACTTGGGAATAAAATTTATTGATTTAATTAATCAACGGCGAATTGAATATGTTTGCGACCTAATTAAAAATCAGCCGCATATGCCAATGTTAACAATTGCGATGCAAGCGGGCTTTAATGCTAAATCGACCTTCAATGCGGCATTTAAAAAATATCGCAATCTCACCCCAAGCGAGTATAAATCCCAAGTATTAAGTACAGATTAGCGAATCTGTACGTACAAAAACGCCAATAAGACGACACCAAACGCGAAACGCTGAACCATAAAGCCTTCAAAAAAAGGAAAACTTTATGAACTACAAAACACTTTTTGCGCTTTGTTTGTCGCTGTTATTAATTGCGTGCGATAGCGATGATGCACTTTTTGAGAACCCATCTGAGCAACACGTTTACCCCGCACCAAGCGGGCAATATCGGGTTGGCATTATGGAGTTTGATATTACCGACTACCGCGAAGATAAACTGGCTCCAGAGCTCGGCGAACCGCGAAAGTTTACAGTTCGTGTGCATTACCCAAGCCAATTACGTTCAACTCTCTACCACCCGTACTTTGATAAATGGCAACACCAAGTTGACTACCTATCTGCACTAAGGCCACAAGATGCCCCAATTCACCCCGAACAACATGAGCTGCAAAATATGTTGTCTTGGTCAAATTCAAAAGCGCCAATCGCATATCATCAGGAAAATGGCTGGCCGGTGCTTTTTTATTCTCATGGCTTAGGACTTTTTAATGCTGACAACACCGAGCTGCAAGAAGCGCTCGCGAGTCATGGTTTTACAGTGGTTTCAATTAACCATACTTATTTGGCAGGCGTTACCAGTTTTCAAAATGGCGAGCACAAAGGACTGTATTTACCAAGTGGCAAACACGATGTGCAAACGCCCTCTGGTCGCGCATATTTTGATAATCAAGTTGCACCTGAAATTGCCAAAGACGTGCTCGCTACATATCAGTGGTTAACGCAAGAAAGCTGGCAATTTGAGCATCAGCTCAATTTAAACAATGTTGGCATGTTAGGTTTTAGCTTAGGTGCAAGTGCGGCAATGAATGCCTGCCAGCAACTGTTAGTATGCAAGGCCGCAGCAAATATGGATGGTATCGTATTGGGTAGCGTGGCAATAAATCCACTAAACAAACCACTGTTACTATTTCGCTCGGAAAATCCTTTCTCACAGCTAGAGCCTATTTACCACGCGAACCAAAATGACAGCATTTTGGTATCAATTCACGGCAGCCAGCATAATGACTTTACCGACCAAAACCGCTGGATTGTTGGTTATCCGAGCGAGGTTGATAAAAACGCCATGCACAACATTGTGAAACAGCATATGCAGCGCTTTTTTAGTCACTATTTAAAGGCGCAGCCATTGGTACTCGCCGAATTTGAAGGTGTTAGCATTCAGCAAAAGTAATTCGACTAATCTAAACTAGCAGCCAGTATCAACAGTAGAGGCTACTTTACTGGTAACTTGGCTGCCATTTTCAGCAAAAGCGTAATAGGCATAGCATTCGTCTTGTAGGCTGTAGCCTTTAGGGAAAATAAATAATCCCCAGCCCTGAATACTGCTATTTACATAAGATGCTGGGGTTTGATCTATCACACACAAGCGCTCTTGGCAGTTATAGCTCGCAACTAAACTTGCACCTAAATCAAAATACCCATTGCCCACATAACTGAAATCTCCGTCCATTAAATCGCCCAACGCGTTATTCCAGATTTCTTGCGGAGCACCAAAATAGGTATTAACGGTAACCCCATTAATAATAACGGATTCATTGCTAACTTTATGTTTATGTTGCATCACTGCTTTAGCATAAATGCCATCGGTCAGTTGATCTAACCCTGCAGCCACTTGTTTAAGAGTTGCAATGTTTGCATCGCGATTAAGTGAAAGGAATTTAGGCGCAGCAACAACAGCTAACACGCCGAGTACAACAATCACTAAAATCAATTCAATTAAGGTAAAGCCGCGGTGAGAGGTCATAGCAGGTGTACATCTTTTAACATTAAACATTCAATGGATAAGGGAAACCCTTATGTATGCCTTACAGAGTAAGCCTTCTGGAGGAAATGTTCAAATAATTAAAAATAGCGAACATCCGTGTTCCACTAATACCAAATGAATATTAAACCGGTTTGGAGGGGCGCAAGGTAAACGCAAACTCAGTGCCTTTGCCAAGTTCACTTTTTACTTTAATGTCGGATTTAATCAGCTGAATTAAACGGTTTGTTATTGCAAGTCCTAGCCCTGCGTGCGATTTTTTACAGCCTAGGCTGTTACTTGCACGGTATCGCGCTTCAAAAATATAGGGTAAATCTTCGCTGCTAATACCCACGCCGGTATCGGCAACAACAATTTTGTACTGCTGCGACTCTAAACCGACCTTGATACTAATCGTTCCACCTTGATTAGTATGACGCAGCGCATTTTCGATTAGATTGGTTAAAATACGCTCTAACTTTGCAATATCTGAATAAACACTAAAATCACACTCTTTCGGATACACTTGTAATTGAATGCCTGCTTTTTCCGCGCGTAGGGCGAATTTTGCCATGACATCGTAAATCAGCTCACCTAAGTTGAATACTTCCAGATTAATATTGGTTTGGCCGGATTCAAGATGAGCGAGTTCAAAAATTTGATCGATCAAGGCTTTTAATTGGCCGCAATTTTTAAGTGTTACTTTTAAATAATGCGCGGCTTTTTCATTAGCATTGGGCGTTTCTTTGTTGAGTAACTCTAAATAGCCTTGCAGCGAGGCAAGTGGCGTGCGTAAGTCATGAGATAAATGCGCAAGTAGTTCTCGGCGCTGCTCATCAAGTGCTGTAAGCTGCATCATTTGTTGATTAATGGTGATAAGCATGCGATTGACCGCCGCACCTAATTGATGAATTTCATTATGGCGCTTTGGCCAATCTAATAAAGGCAGTTCTGAAATATCAAATTCGGTTTTATCCACTTTTTGAATAAAACTACTTAAGGTTCTAAGTGGTTTAGTAATAGTGCGAAACACCACCAGCATGCTAATCAACAAAAACCCTAAACCTAATACTAACCAAATACTGCTTACTAAAATTTGCTCTGAGCTTTTAATCGACGCAAATATAGAGTCATAAATAGACGAGCCAATAATCACGTACAAGTAGCCTTGTAGGGTATCGCCGTTATACACAGGAGCCACTGAAAAAATCTTTTTGTGGTCAAAATTGCGCGGATCATCACCGTAAATGGGTAAATTAGACTGATCTTCAATTAAGGTAACAAGTGGCGCTAAATCGATAAACTGGCGTTTAACTTGCCCTGGTTTGGCTGAAAACGTCAGTAATTTGCCACCCGGGTCAACAAAATAAAACTCAAACGCAGGGCCAAGTACCATTAAGGTATGGAATAGATTCTCTAATGCCTTGTAATCGTATACACCTTGTTTTAACAGTGGGTTATCATTGGCTAAATGTTCGGCCAAACCCAAGTGCAGCGCTTGCTCTGCCTGTGCACGACTTACTTGCGATACGTTTTGTGTCCACCATAAAAAAAGGCTGGCAGTAAGAATGAAAATGCTCGCTAATGTAAGTGAGAGCTTGGTATATAGCGAGTTTTTCATAGTGCAGTAACAGCCAAAGACTTAGCATTGAGTTTGTAACCAACGCCCCAAACCGTTTCAATAACGTGTTGTTTAGCATGCTTTTCGAGCTTGCCTCGCAGCCGGTTAATATGTGAGTTTACGGTATGTTCATAACCGCTATGGTCGTAGCCCCAAACTGACTCTAATAATTGGCTTCTTGAAAACACTTGATTAGGGTGTTTTGCAAAAAACACCATTAAGTCGAACTCGGTTGCGGTAAGTGGTAAATCTTCCCCTTGAAAACGCACTTCATGGCTAAAGGGGTCGATGTGTAGGGCACCAAAATTAAGCACCTGCGGTTGCTCGCTGTTTTGCATGCTTTGTGCTTGGCTTTGCTGCAATAAGCGGATGTGCCTAATTTGCGTTTTGATACGCGCTTGAAATTCACGATAACTAAACGGTTTGCAAATATAGTCGTCTGCGCCCATTTCTAGGCCGATAATACGATCCATTTCACTGCTTTTAGATGTGAGTAGTACCACGCTCACCTCGGGCATTTTGGTTTTTATTTCGCGGCATAAGGTTAGCCCGTCTACTGTGGGTAACATTATATCCAGTAAGATAATTTGATAATCTTGTTTTGCTAATTGGGCCAGTGCCGCTTCACCAGTTGTAACATGATCGACATGCAAGTTAAGTTCATTTAAATGAACTTGCAGTAACCCCGCAATATCGTGATCATCTTCAACAATCAGTACCGAGTGTTGCATCATCACACCTCTGCTTATTATAGAAATAAGATAGGCCGACGAAGACAACAACAAGGTACACTAAATAAGTGCGCTACAGTGTTTTAAAGTGCTAACTCGGGTTTACTGCAGCACACTATTCAACGTGGCAAAACAAATCGCCGGCCTATTTAACGCGTGTTACGGTGACAGCCAATAGCGGATTGTCGAATTTGTGAAGACTGGTTAATACCGAAGTACTCAGCCCATCATCTTGTCCAACAACACCTGGATGCATCGCAACTTTATTTATTTCTTCGCGTGCACTGTTAAAGCCTTCACCTCCATCAGCTGGCCCCGGTATGGTACCTGGCGCTTCAGAGTTGGCTTCTGTGCCCGCATCATAAGCAAAGGTTTTATAGTACTGCATATCCCCTACACTCATTGAAGAAACATCTATGGCATTAAGACCGGTAAAGCCATCATTTGTATTCACCATCATCGAAATTAATGATAATTTTTGACCTTCCAGCATCTCGCTTGTGAGCATCAGTTCAACTTTTTGCCCCGGCATTAATACTGCGTCACTTGATGTGCTTGCATTCACCACATCTAATGCCAAAAGGCCCGAGTTATCACCGGATTCTGCCAGTACTTCAAGTGGCTCAGATGCCATTTCACCAATTTGCCAAAATTGACCAGAGGTATGTAACGCACTGCCTAGCGGCGACATGGGTTGTGCCTGCGTTAAATTCACGGCGGTTACCATAAATTCATAGGTCATTGTGGTTGGCGGCGTGATTACTGGTGGCTCAACCGTCATTTTGTCGTTATCGTCACCGCAGGCAACAAGCGCTAAACATGCTGCTGGGATCAAAATTTTACTAAGTCTCATAATGACCCCCAATTACTTCACAGTGACGGTTACTTTCGCAACTGGGTTTAACCAGCGGTGAACTGTGTTATGTAAGTCACTACTACCTCCAGAAGCATTGTCATCGCCAAGGTTTCCGCGGTGAACATGGATCATTTTATTCTCTTCGCTTGTAGTAACGCCTGTGCCATTTTCGCCTGGAGCAACCCCAGGAGACGCCGGAATACCAAGTTCACCCGGTGCGCCAGATCCATTTTTTACTAACTCATTATTGGCTTCAGTGCCCGCATCGTAGGCATTTAAATAAATTGTGTAAGTACCCACTTCGCTTGGAATACTCCAGCTGTTTAGGCCAACAAAGCCATCATTGGTTGGCAGCATCATACCCACTATTGATAATTGGGTATTTCCGTCAGCTGTCATTAAGTTGGTCATGGTACTCATGGCTGGGGCAAGTAAACCACCCGCTGGGTTTGCCATGGTATCTGCGCCAATACCATTTACCATAGCTACAAGCCCATCTAAGCTGCCGCCTTCGGCCATTGCTTGCAGTTCAGGTGAAGCCGCTTCACCTAATTTATACAACATGGCATCGCTAGAGTGTGCCGTAACAAGTAACGGCGTGAAATAAATGCCTTGGGTTAAGTTAGTAATTTTTACATCTATATCTGCGGCACTTGCATTGCCAGCAGCAAGCAGTGCACTAGTAGCAAAAAGTGAAAGGATTTGTGTCTTCATAATTTGTTCTCGGTTGTTTTTGACCCTTTCACTATGAAAAACAAAGTTCTCAATGCCATCACCGAAATCTCACAAAATTATCACGATTTCATAAAAAATTTTAACTTGCGATAAATGAATAAGAATTGTTCAATTGAGCATTGGCAACCTATAAATTAATCTGTAACGCAAAATACGCCTTGGCCAATTTTAGTTATCGCATAAAACATGAAATGGATGTTCAACATAATATGAAGTACTTTTATCTCACAGCAGCACTTTTAGGCAGCATTATTCCTTATGGCGCGTTTCTTCCTTGGCTAATTGAAAATGGCGCAAATATACCTTTATTTGTTGAAGCGGCAACGGCTAACCCTATTGGTTTATTCGCTTGGCTTGATGTGTTAATTGCCGCAATTACTTTAATTGTTTTTATTATTGTCGATGCAAAAACAAATAAAGTTGCGTATTGGTACTTAGCGCTTGTGGGCACATTATGTGTGGGCGTGTCATGTGGTTTACCACTTTATTTATATTTGCGTACTCGTGAGCAAAATAAGCGCTTAACTCACGCAAAGTCATTTTAAGGAATTTACATGGATTATTTACTGGCAGTGACGCTTTTTGCAATTTCATCATCGGTTACACCGGGTCCTAACAATATTATGGTGATGACCTCTGGGGTGAATTTTGGGGTGAAGAAAAGCCTGCCCTTGCTAATAGGGATTTGCCTTGGTTTTAGCTTAATGTTGCTAGTTGTAGGCTTTGGTTTTGCCCAGCTTTTTGCCTTTTATCCCACCTTACATTTCATTATTAAATGCGTGGGCGTTGGCTATTTACTTTATTTAGCCTGGCTTATTGCAAGTAGCAGTTCAGGTGTTGAAAAAAGCCGTCAAGCAACACCTTTTTCGTTTATGAAAGGTGCGCTGTTTCAATGGGTAAATGCCAAAGCATGGATTGTTGCAACAGGTGCCATAGCAGCGTTTACTTCAAGCGGTGACGACTTATTAACTCAGCAATTAATTATCTCACTGACATTTTTTATTGTGTCGTTTCCCTGTGTTGGTGTGTGGTTATTATTCGGCTCTATGCTGCAAAACGCACTCAATAGCCAAAGCCACAGGCGCATATTTAATTTATCTATGGCTGGTTTATTGGTGTTATCGGTATTACCGGTAATGCACGAGATCATTTCCCAGTTACTTAAATAATACGTCGGATGAACCGTCAAAATGCTCACTTATCAAATCCAAAACTAAATCGAAACGAGCAGGTAAGTCTCGCTGGTATTTTTTAACTAAATACCTTGGCTGTGAAATTGGTTTAGGTAATTCAAATTCACAAAGCACGTCTTTAAAAGGTGAATGAGCAATTGCTACTTGCGGTAAAACGGTAAAACCCAACCCTTTTGATACTGGTAACAGGATTTGATTTAGCTGGTTGATATAACCGCTAACTGGCATAAGTTCCATACTGCTAGGGTGTTTATCAAGTTGATTAAACACCATGCTTAGGTAGTGCTTGCCATCTGGGTGGTTAATAAACCCGCGTTGGCATAAATCATCAAACGATGTAATCGTATCTTGCCAAGCTTTTGCCATCACCACAGAAATTTTTTCATGACTTAAGCGTGTTGCTGAAAACCCTTTATCAGCTGAATAGTGGTTAACAATGCCTAAATCAATTGAGCCTTGTTGTATGTGCTCTAAAATACGTTCGTTTGGTGCAATTTCAAGCTCGCACACCAGCTTTGGCAACTTAACTTGTTGTGCAATAAGCTTTTCATACAGAGATAATGCATTTGCGCCAGAGCATGCAATACGACACACCCCACTGTGTTTATCATCAAAGCTAAGTTGCTCAAGTAAATCAACCTGCCCCTTAAACGTCAACAACGCATAGTCATATACCAACTTTCCTTGCTCGGTAATTTCAAATGCTTTGCCATAGCGCTTTATTAAAGCTTGGCCGCAATAACTCTCTAACTTTTGCAAATGCTGGCTTACACCCGGTTGTGTCATTGCTAATAAATCTGCGGTTTTAGTAAAACTTTTTGTCTCAACTAGGGTGATATAGGTTTTTAACCATATGTTATTTAACATCATAATTTTAAATTATAGATTTTCTAAAATTTAATAATTTCAATTAATTTAGTTGATTAACTAGGCTTAGCACAAGTAATTTTTCTTGTTAAAAAAGGAAACACAATGTCACACACATACCCTAGAAGTTTTTCGCACATTGGTATTTCAGTACCTGACCTAGAAGCCGCAGTAAAATTCTACACTGAGGTGTTAGGCTGGTATTTAATTATGAAACCCACTGAAATTATTGAAGACGACTCGCCAATTGGCGAGATGTGTACCGATGTGTTTGGCGCTGGCTGGCAGCGTTTTCGCATTGCCCATTTATCTACTGGTGACCGTATTGGTGTTGAATTATTTGAATTTAAAAACCAAGAAAACCCCGAAGATAACTTTGAATACTGGAAAACAGGTATTTTCCACTTTTGTGTACAAGACCCAGATGTAGAAGGATTAGCTGAAAAAATTGTCGCCGCTGGCGGTAAAAAACGCATGGCAAAACCACGCTATTATTACCCTGGTGAAAAACCTTACCGTATGATTTATATGGAAGACCCATTTGGCAATATCTTAGAAATATACAGCCACAGTTACGAATTACACTATGCAAGTGGTGCCTATAACTAACTGTTACATTCCTGCTAGGCTGATTATTTAACAGTTGGTTAAGTAATCAACCCCTTTAACAGTCGCCGTCAAAGGCTTAAGTGCCAACAAATGTCATTCGTAGTAATGCCTTAATAGGTTTGAGCTAGCGGGCGTCTTGATTGACGCGTTTGTTAGCTTGTGTTGCGCGAATAAAATCAAGATCACTCGTGATAACTCCAACACCCGATGCGACAGCGTCATCGTAGGATTGAGTAATCGATTCATGTCGAGACCAAAGATAAACATCCGAACCATAGCTCTGTAATCTTGATGCGAGGCGTTCAGGATAGCCCCAAAAAAACTTTGTCATTGAGGGAGGTATGAAAAGAATGGTGTTCCTACAGGACTCGGGAACTAGTCCAGCCCAACCAACTAAAAGATAATTTATTCCGCAACTCTTTACACTACCAACGCTTGCTAACCGTAAAGATGAATCCTTGTTTCGAAACCACTCCATACCTTTTGAAGAGGTAATTACAATATGGTTAGATTTTTTTCCAGCTAAATAATCATATAGAGTTTCGAATGAACGTGTGTCGTTATTCTTTAGGTTTAACCAAAACTCATGCTTTGGATACCGTTCGTAAAACGCCTCTAACTTGGAAATCCTAAAACCTTTTCCTCTAAATGGGAAAGTCGCACCATCATCAAACGTATATCCATATCCTGCATCAAGATTTTTCAACTGCTCAAACGATGTTTTATGTACTGGCCCAGACCCATTTGTAGCACAATCTAACGTCCAGTCATGAAAAACAACCAGTTGGTCATCACGCGTTCTGTGAACATTTAGATGAATTACGTTAGCCCCCGCTGCAACGGAAGACGCGACAGCTTCTAGTGTGTTCTCCACTGAATTGACCTTTGATGCGTTTATTGAAAGGGAGGTACAGCCAGTTTTTTTTAATTTTTCATAGTTAACTGCACTTCCACCCCCTCGATAGGCCACAATCTCGCCATGTCGCTGTAGGTCTGGAACGAACACATAAGCATTAAACACTCCTAGAGTAATTATGCAAAACAGACAAATCAAAAACGTCTTAACTATTTTTATAAACATTTATTACCTGAATCCTTGATCGATAGTCGATGGTCGATGAAAGCAAACTCCCGCATGCGGGGCGCGAATTGATGCGTTTGTTAGGGCTTTTTAGCCAAAGCAACATCGTAAAAATTGTCTTTAATAAACTTATACAGCCTTAATTCAGCTCCTAGCTCAACCATGTCCTTAATAGGAACTTCCCACTCTTGGAACCCTTCCATTTTGACGAATAGCTTATGCATCGGCACGGTTTCACCGGTGCGCCCTTTTGATATGTACTGAAAGTGGTGAGACTCGTAACGCATAGATTGGACTTTGTTACTCGGAATTCTGATTTCACTGAAAGCGCCATCACGAATATACAAAGTACCGGCTTTAATCCAGGCTGATGGCTTTGTACCATTTTTAAACCAAAATACAAATGAAGCCAACATAACGACTAGGATAACAATGAGCATAAATGCCCCTAAGCCTTTAGCTTGGGCTGCCATAAACAATACAACTGGAAGAGGCGCTAAGGATGCCATGAAGATCTGAATGTAATTGCGTTCCCTTGGTAATACTGCGTCCATAATTAATATTTACCTATAGCCATAACGGCCCAATCAGGGGCTGATAATAGCTTGCTAAAATGTGAAGCGAAGCGGAACCTAACCAACTGTTTTAGTTCCGTTTAAACGCCTTATTAGCACTTTTCTCCAACGTTTTGTGCATTAATTAAATATGCAAGCTCGTGGTTTTGTTTAAAACTCTTTATCGGGTGATATTTTTTAGCAAGCTCCAAAGAGCCTTTGCCCAGTTCTACAGCACAGGCAGCACCAATAGCAAGTTCAGCACCACCAAAGAAACTAGCGGCTAACCCAGCCGCTAAAGATGCTTGAATATTTTTGGAATCAAGCAAAACACTTAAAACCGATGTTGTTAATTCAAAACCATGTTTTTTACTAACATCTGAATACATATCCAGTCGTCTGCTCAAATCATCGAATATATAACTTGATGGCTTTCCTAGGTAATTTTCGTGTATAAATAGCCTCAAATTTCTTAAAGATTTATGAGCTTCAGTGTCCATACGAAGTTCCATGATTTGATCCCACGAAGCATTAGACGCATCAATTAGATCAATACCTTTCATGCTTACGTTTAAATAGGCTGTTTCAAAATCACAGCTTTCACTATTTTCTTTAAGAAGAATCGTTGGTTTTTGCACACCTAAAGTATTCGCAAAGTTTAAAAAGTGGCTTCTTATAGAAGCTCCTGTAAGCCCAATTTCACTTTTTTCATATAATGCGCGATAGTCGTCCACATTATATCTTGATAGTTTTCCATCAAACTCTTTATGCAATTCACTAACAAATGGTGACCATTTCTCAGTCATAAACTCTAAAATTTTATAATCGGGTACATTATCCCCATAAATTAAGTCAGTTGCGACTCTGATAGGAACTTCTTCTGGCAATGTAACGTAAGGACCTTCGTCATTATGTTTTAAAGCATTGCATTGAACAGGAATTACTCTGTCAAAATACAATGCGGCTTCTTTGATGTTCCCTAAGCAGATAACGTCCAATGACTTTTTATACATAGCAGATACAAACTCCATTGAAGTGCTAGCGCTTCATTAAGCGGACTAAAATTGTTGATTAAAATGTGTAGCGAATCGAAACCTAACCAACTGTTTTAGTTCCGTTTTAATGCCTTGTTATAACCCGATTTCATCCAGCCTACTGCTTTACTTTTTAAAGGATTTAAGTTTACACCAATACCAAAAAAGTTCGGATTTAGATCTATTAACTCAACTGTTTCTGCAACCATTCCACTTCTTGACTCAGTAAATTTATTGATAAAGTCTGTATCACCGTTTTCCACATAAGCACATAGTTCACCAAAAAACTGCTCAAGTGTATTAAAGTGCTTGTCTATCATCTCCACTGGAGAATAGAGAATAATGTCTTTTGCTGTTAAATCATTTGGGTGAGCAGAGGTAAACAACAAACCAAGCCCTTTACCAGTAGAAAGCATATCTCTAATGTCATTGTTTTTATATGCTAGAGCATTAACACATTCAGAAAGGTCTTCAGTTAAATCCATACCTTCATGTAGTGCAATAACAGCACCTTTCTCACCTAACTGTTTTGCCAACGTATCAAAGTTATCCATCAATGCTTTGGTAAACCCTGTTTTCCAACTAATATCACCAACGACATATAAATAGAATTCAATACCCGGTACTTTTGGTATTTTATTTAAAGATGAAACTCGATATCCCATAATGTCTCGTGATTACCTAGGGTTATAACAATTTAATATCGACCCAATGAGTCGTTTTTCTACCGAGCCATGGGTTATTTTTATCATTGTACCAGATCTATCACACTTACTAACTTGTTGCTACAGATATACTTTTAATCATTATAGAAATTATGAAAAGGATGAAAACGACCAAATGGATTGTTTTCCTGACTATAGGAGAAACTCATAGCAACTGAACATAATATCAATGCCTAAAAATAAATTTCTAATGACCGCTAATCACTCAATTGTGGCATTGAAGGTTTTTACTGAGAAAAGCTTCCCCCTTAAATCAAACCTGAGACTATTGCTTAAATGAATAATACGAGACAGTAAGCGTAGCGAGTCGAGCAAGGTATGAGTAAATAGCGTCTTGAAACGAACTAAGTTCGGCTAGCTTTTAACGCGTATAAAAAACGATCGAGAAGAACTAGTTAATGACTTGCTGGCAAATATAAAAAGCGCACCTTAGTGCGCTTAAATTATTACCTTTGAACCGTTTATTTGTTTTGCTCTGCCAAGTAGTTTTTGGCTAGTTTGGCGGTATGAAGTAATAACGATTTATCGCCAGCGCGGCCGTGCCCCGGAAATACATGCTTGATATTCGGATACGCAGTGAGCGTATTTTCAATTGATGTTGGCCACTTTGAAACACGCGCATCTTCAAGGTTGCCTAAATTTTTACTGTTAAGCCCCTTTACAAAACAGCCTGCAAAGAGAATTTGTGGCTTTTCAAGCCATACCACAACATTATCAGCAGTATGCCCGCCACCCGGATAAAATACCTCTATTTTATCTTTGAGCAGTGAAAACTTATCCTCTTCAATAATATGTGTTGCGACAGCCCTTTATGCTTTTCCAATAATTGATTCGTTTTTTTATAGGCATAAGTTGGAATATTTCGCTGGTTTAGTGCGCTCAACCCACCACTTGCATCTTGATGAAAATGCGTCACAACAGCGGCTTTCAGCGTAAAGCCTTGCTCGTTTGTCCAATTAATCAGCTTTTCAGTGTCACTGTTCGACCAAGGCGTATCAATCATGTAAGCCTCTTTATCGTCAACAACAACTAACCCGCGAGCAGCAACATTTCCCCACTGACCAACGTGCTGATAGGAAATATGCTCATAAACCCCATTTTGTATTGGCTTTATCGTTAATTTCGGATCCGCGGCGTTAAGATTAAAGCTAATAATAAAAAGCACATATAGGGTAAATTTACCCAGCGCATTAATTGAACTAAACATGTAAAAACCAGTAACGAGAAATAAAGGTATTACCTTGCAAAAACAAACACCAAAGGTCAACTTATGTTGTTAACAGTTTATGTTTCGGTTGCTTCATTTATAAAGTTTTGCCAAGGACCCGTAATTGCCAATGTGCGCGTAGGCGAATACAAATTAACAAATAACACCTCACCATTTGGCGAAAAACACGCCCCTGCAGGCTCTGTATTAATATTTATTTTGGCAAATGGATAAACCGCCCCACTTGGCGTTACACCGCGTAAATAGTTATCAGGAAATAAACTATATTGGTCTTCACATACCAATAAATGGCTATTTGGCATCACTGTTAAGTTATCGCCAAAGTTATATAGTGATTTATCGCTACTTTCTAAAAACAGCTGTAATAACGCGGGGTGCTCTGCCTCGTTATCCGTGCCTTCAAAAGCTGACGGTTGATATCGCATTATTTGACCAAGCTGCTTTGTACCACCATTGGTGCAGCAAAAATAAAGTTCGTTTTCCCCAAAATGAATGCCTTCACCACGAGCAAAAACCGCTGCACCCGCTTCATAACCGCGTTTGCGCAGATCATCTTCTGGGCTTTCAGGGTTATCAAGGTTTATCCACTCCACCTCAAACCACTTTGCAAGTGGTAAAGTGGTTAACTGCCAATTGCGTGTATCGAACTGTTTGCTGTGTTTAAAAACAAGTGCTTGTAATTGACCACCTAAGTGCAATTTTTCTTTTACTTTAGGAATAAAGCGATAAAACAAACTATCGCCTCTATCCTCTGTGAGGTAGACAATGCCTGTACGCGGATCAACTGCAGCCGCTTCATGATTAAAACGGCCCATAGCGCGAAGTGGCTGTGCCTCAACCAAACCCGTAGCAGTTGCCGGCACCTCAAATACATAACCATGAGATTTATTTATTTCACCATCGGGGGTCGCCACCGACTCTTCACACGTTAGCCAACTTCCCCAAGGCGTTGTGCCACCCGCACAATTTCGAATCGTGCCAACTAAACTGTAAAACTCACGCTCTACTTTCTGCGTACGCAAATTGTAAATGATGTGGGTGGTCCCTCCGGGGAGTGCAACTTTGCCATGTTGCGAGTCATAAGCAAGGTCGCTTACGTGATGTTTAATCTCATTTGATGCATCATCTAAATGCTTTGGGCTTAATTCATGATTGCGCACAAGCACAACCCGATTTTCATCAAGTGCAAAACAGCCCATACCATCGGCGCGATCGGGTACTGTTAAACCATCACTCATTTCATTATTCAAAGAAGATATAACGCGGTAACTAAATCCTTTTGGCAGATCAATTAACCCTTTTGGATCTTCAACTAAATCACCATAACCGCGTACATTGGGGGTGCTAGCACGGTTTGAATTACTCGACGGCGAAATTGCACAGCCAAGTAAACTACTGCTCAACCCCATAAACGCTAATGTCACGGTATTTTTAGTAAATTGTCTGCGTGAAACCATTATAAAAGCCTCCTTTTGTTATAAATTTTAGCCTACCCCATATAGACGACATTTTCATTAAATCGCTGTGTATGTTGCCTTTGGTTTATTTTGTTATATTATAACATTTCACAAATTCATAACAGGGGCGAAAATGTTATCAATTGAAAAGGAAGCCGAACTGAAAAAGCGGTTCAAACTCGCAGGTGTAAAAGCAACACAAAAACGCATGGAAATTTTCCATACCTTAGTGCTGGCTAATCGGGCGCTTTCACCTTACGAATTAGCACATTTTTGTGAGAACGATTTCTCGCTGTCTATTCCTGTAGTGTCAATTTACCGCACGCTCGATTTACTCGTTTCGGTTAACCTTGTTCATAAGCTCGACCTTGTAAACAAATACATTGCCTGTGCCCATTTAGAGTGCCAATCACATCACCCTCACAGCCAATTTTTAATTTGTAATGTGTGTCAAAAAGTCACCGAAATCCATATTCCACACACCATCACAAATGAATTAAGTGAGCATATTGCAAAACACGGATTTCAACTCAAATCACCTCAATACGAATTTCAAGGCATTTGCCAAGCATGTTCGTCTTGACCCTTTAATACTGACACTTTTGCGGAATATAAATGAATTTAACTCTTTTAAAAAATGCCAAAATTGTTAATGAAAACAGCATATTTGAAGCCGACTTACGAATAAATAAAGGCCGTATAGAACGTATCGAAAAACACCTTAATGCACAGCCAAACGAACAAGTCATCGATTTACAAGGTGATTGGTTACTTCCGGGGATGATTGATGATCAAGTTCATTTTCGCGAACCAGGCCTTGAGTGGAAAGCAAATATCGCTAGCGAATCGCGCGCTGCGGTAGCGGGCGGTATTACAAGTTATATGGAAATGCCCAATGTAAATCCTGCAACCACAAATCATGCGGCTTTAAGGCATAAACGCGATATTGCCGCAGCCAATTCACTGGCAAATTACGCATTTTACTTAGGTGCGACTCCTGACAACCTTGATCAAATTAAGGCGTGTGACCCAAAAACAGTATGTGGTGTAAAAGTGTTTATGGGTGCATCAACAGGTGATTTATTAGTAGAGCACCCAGCTGCGCTTGAAGCAATTTTTAAAGAATGCCCAACACTTATCGCCACACATTGTGAGAAGGGCGATATTATTGCCAACAATTTAAAAGGATTAGCAAATAGACCGCTAACGATTCACGATCATCCGATTATTCGCGATGTTGAAGCTTGTTATGCCTCGTCTTCTTACGCTGTGAATTTGGCGAAAAAATATAGTAGCGACTTGCATGTGCTGCATATCACAACAGCCAAAGAGCTGACGCTATTTGAAGCTGGCCCTATTGATAACAAACACATTACCGCAGAAGCCTGTGTTCATCATTTATGGTTTAATCAAGATGATTACACTCGCCTTGGCAATTTAATTAAGTGTAATCCAGCGATTAAATCAGAGTATGATCGCCTCGCCTTGTTAAATGCGTTAAACGATGGCCGAATAGACATTATTGCCACCGATCATGCACCGCATACATGGCAAGAAAAACAAGTACCCTATAGTGACGCACCTGCAGGATTACCACTGGTGCAACATGCTCTGCTGAGTTTATTTGACCAAGTAAAACGCGGCACATTAACTATTGAGCAAGTTGTTGAAAAAACAGCTCATAACCCAGCTAAACGCTTCAAAATAAATGAACGCGGTTTTATCCGCGAAGGCTACTTTGCCGACCTAACCGTGGTAAGTAATAACGCGAGTGAAGCGGTAACACACGACAATACCCATTATCACTGTGCATGGTCACCATTTGCTGGGCATCAATTTTCATACAGCATTCGCTACACCTTTGTAAATGGTCAATGCGTTTACAACCATGGCGACATTATTGACGACACCACCAGCGCAATGCCGCTAATTTTTAACCGCTAAATGTAGCGTCTATTTGTCATGCCTATGGCACGCGATTTTTAGCAAATAAACCGACTTAACAGGGGCAACTTATGAGTAATCACGCCATTTTAGAAAACAACACCGCGCTTTACCGCCGCGCTGCCATTTCTGAACAACCAAATATCCTTGCGGATATTTATCAAGACGACGTAAACATAGCGATTTGGCAAAACGAATTGAGCGAACTCGCAACACAACAAACAAATGATTTGCGCCAAAGTAGCGAACACTTAAATATGGTACTGGCGGCAACACCAGACAACATTATGGCGCAATTATTGGAAAATCACGCCCTTGCGGATAAAACAGCACTTTGTCAGCATATTCAAATATTGCTCGATATGTTTTGTACCTTATTTGAATTGAAACGTGCTGGGCTGCGCCTAACGTTACTTGATAAAGCAATGTGTCCCAAATTCCACGTTGACAAAATCCCGTGTCGATTGGTTTCAACCTTGGGCGGGCCTGCGACTGAATGGCTCGCTTTTGAAGATGTTGATTACACTAAGCTAGGTTTAGCCAGTGTTGGCCTAAGCGATGATGAGTCTGGCGTGTATTTGCATGAAAATGCCATACAACAAATGCAATCTGGTGATGTGGCATTGCTAAAAGGTTCAGGCTGGCAAAATAATCAAGATGCGGCACTTGTTCATCGTTCACCTCACGTTGCAAACAATGAAAAACGTCTGGTAATCACACTCGATTTTATCGATTAGCGCTGCCCTGCCAAAACGGCAGATTTAACGCGCCCAGCTCAGCTAAAAATTAGCGTTTAGCGTTAATCATTATGACAAGGTATTAATACCGTTTCACATTTCATCAAGAGAATTTTATGGAAGCAATTATAGTTATTGTTGGTTTTTTAGGAGCCGGCAAAACAACCTTACTTAAAAAGCTAGTCGATAATGCACTTGCGCAATTTTGGCAGCCGTTTATTGTGCTTAACGACTATGAAACTGCCGAGTTAGATATCGCTCAGCTTAGCGATAAACTAGACAAACAGTGGTTAAAAGCCTTAAGTGGCAGCTGCATTTGCTGCAGCGGTATTTCAGAGCTGCGCGACAGCGTTAATCGCATTCCTAAGCGCACTAACGGCATTACCTTTATTGAAGCAAACGGCACAACCGACGCATGCTCATTAATGGGATTTTTAGGCGTTGGTATTAACGAGCGCTTTTTACCGCCGATTCAAATTTCAGTGGTTGATGTAAACAATTGGCAAAAGCGCGATGAGTATAACGAGCTCGAAGCAAATCAAATCCAAGTCTCGTCTATTTTAGTGCTCACCCATGAAGATAAAGTAGATGAAAATCGTGTAAACCAAGTTAAAACCGAGCTCAAAAAGATCAATTCAAGCGCTCACATTATTAGCTTTGCTGATTTAGATATTGCGCAGCTGCCTGAAGTTGCTCCATCGAACAACACAACAACAAAACTAGCGCATCATAAAGCGCATTGGGCATCGAGTTCGGCCGATTTACCACATTTACCCGATTACCTATGCGTAAAAGACATTTGCGATGCTTTGCCTAGCACCATTTTACGCATAAAGGGCTGTACCACTGTCGCCGATGAGCCTCATTATGTGTATTTTGAGCGCTGCCCAGACGGAGAAGTATATGTAAGACCTTATCGCGGAAAACCTGACACCGGAACAAAATTACTTACCATTGGCCCAGGAAGCGATAAAGCATTGTTGGAGCTAGTAATTAAAAACGCTTTAATCGCAGCAAAAAAACGGGAAAAACCGGCGGTGTGTAACGTTTAACGCAAAGCCAATTTACGGTAATTGAAAATAGCGCGTAAAGCGCTATTTTTATTGCTAATCAAAAAACAACACAACGCTAACTATTTGCCGCAACTGCACTCAAGATACTAACTACCGCAAATAACATCCACGACAAGTGTTTGGCTTTCGAGCCCACTAATGCAACGATAAAATGAATAGCAAACGTCACTGCAATAATATAAAGCAGCGCAACTTTACTAGGGTTTGGCTCTGCAAGTGTCAACAAAATCGCGGCAAAACCAACCCAAGTTACCGAGGTTAAATGCCAAGCAAAACGCAATGTGCGTTTGGTAAAATCATCGTTACCAAAAAGCTTAGGTAAATTATCTCGCTTAAACAACCTTATCAGAATGTAACGCTCACCAAGGTAAGAGTGTGCAAACGATACCAGTAACAGTAAACAAGCAGAAATGTAGAGTAGAAACGTCATATCCTTATGTACCACTTTATAGATTAAGTTTACTGATCAACTGAGTCAGTCGTTCGCTGCTGATTAGATATCTGTTTAATGGCGTTATTTAGCTCAGCCAAAAACAACTCAAAATCAGTAAAATGCTTCACATATTCTTTTGAAAAGCCAATATGTGCAGATTGGGAAGAAATGGTTTCCATAACAATAAAATCGGCATTATTCGGCATATCATTTTGCGCTAACGCATCTTTTAACACCAACAAGGTTGATGTTTTATCATTTATATAACAATCAATTCGCCGTTTCAGTAATTTTTCAACATTATGCTCAGTGCTCTTATTGCTTTCTAGCAAAATTGTGCCCTGTTTAACTGCTTTAGAATATTTATCATTGAGCAGTATATAACCCGCATTAATGCCTAAACTAAGCGGCTTTGAGTTTTTATTTTGAGAAAAATAATCAACTAATCGCACATTTTTATGGCACAACACTACGACTTCTTCTAATCCAATTTTTTCCGAATAATGAGAAATAAAGGGGCGTGTTTCAGGGTGTTTATAAGGGGGCAAAATGGCAAGTTCTTTACCTTGTTCCACAAGCATTAATGCACGCTTCCATGGCAGTGGCAAAAAACGAATATGATAATTAGGTGCAAGTTCACGGCTCACTTGGCGTATAAAGTCGATATAGATGCCTTTGACTTTGCCATTTTCAATGTAGCTGTAAGGCGGGTAATCATCATCAACTAAAATGCGTACTTCTTGACTATCTACTGCAAATAAATGGGCACTGCAAAAAAGCAGAAAACTCAATGCAACTAATGGGCGCAAACGTAAATAGTACTTAATTATCATGTGGTTTTAATGCGCCCACTGCTGAGAGTAATCATAGCGAAAGCCTACCGAAATTGACTGAGTATCGTTCAAGGCATCAAAGTCTTTCGTTAAATATTCTAAATGAAAGCGTAGATTATCGCTTGGCAGCCACTCAAATGTTAAGTTGGCTCCTTGATGGCTTTTAGTTTCAAGTTTTGAATTTCCATCGTCGAAATCAAAGAAGCCCAATTTAGCGCGATATAAAGGATGAAAACGATAAGCAAGTGATACATCGAGCGTAGCGCCGCTTCTTGAGTTAACACGCTGATAATCAACATCTTGATATGCAATTGCTGCATAAAGATTGTCGCTAATATCAAGCGCTGCCATGCCCGCTACCACTTCAGTTTTACCAATTTTAAGTTGTTGCTGGTTATAATCATTCTGTCTTGAATAAGTTAACGCTAAATGCAATCCATCTCGGCTATAACCTAAACCGGTATTAATAAAGTCGGCAAAATCATCGCCACTGTCACCGTCAAACTGTCCACCTACCATAAACTTAAAATCACTGATTTGATTTTCATAAGTGACAAGGTTATTAACAAAAAATGGGCTTTCAACATCGTAAGCAAAGGGGCTACTGCGATGGTTAAAAATATCCACATATTCCGCAATTAAGGTGTATTGCACCGGTCTTTGTTTACCAAGACCAAACTGGCCGATTGGCGAATCTAGCGCTACATATACTTGTCTGGCCTTGCCAAAATCACCATTGTTACCAAGGTCAATACTCCACTCACCGTGAGCAATTGCCTGCCAACCGGGTTTAAATTGATAGGTAGATTTAAATCCAGCATGAGACAACGCATCCTGAATATCCCAAAAGTCATCGTTTTGGTCTTCAATATAACCGTAAGTTGGCCGCAACGTCGCATACAGCTTAATACTGCCATCTTCGCGCTTCTTCGGCTGTAAAACCTCTGGGCTTTCTGGCATATCGTTTTTTTTCGTTGCGCCTTGTTGGCTGGCTTTCGCCTCTAAATCTGTCAAACGTTTTTGCAGCTCAAGTAACTGCTGTTTTATAAGCTCAATTTCATTTGTTTGGCTGTTATTGGCATGTGCAACATGAGCAAAAAGTAACGGTGCACAAAGCAGTAAGTTAAAGCGTTTCATCGGTGTATCCTCACTATGGCTAACTGACTAAACTACTGTCCATTGATTAAACAGGCGATTGTCCGTTACACCTTAAAGCGGTCTAATATTTGCTTTTGCTCTTGAATACTATTGGCCTGCAATTCAATTGATTCGCTAGTTTGGTGTGCATAATTAGAAACATTGACGGAAATATCTCGGATCCTAACGGTGTTTTCATTAATTTCTTCCGACACCGAACTTTGCTCTTCGGCCGCTGATGCTATTTGCGTATTCATGTCATTAATTAAATTAATTGCAGCGCAAATTCTATCGAGTGCTTGCTGTGTGCTTTTTGCTTGTTCAACGGTTTCTTGTGCAGCGCCTTGGCTTACTTTCATCGCTTCTACAACCGTTTTTACGCCCGATTGCAATTGATCAATCATGGCGCGAATTTCAGTTGTGGAATCTTGTGTACGAGAGGCGAGTGTGCGAACTTCATCTGCCACAACGGCAAAACCCCGCCCCTGTTCACCTGCCCTTGCAGCTTCAATTGCGGCATTAAGCGCAAGCAAGTTAGTTTGTTCAGCAATCTCGTTGATCACCTGCAAAATGGTTTCAATGTTATGGGTCGCATTTTCTAAAATTTCGACATTACCAACCGCATGCTCAATGCGCGTCGATAATGTATCAATCAATGAGGTTGTTTGTTCTACGATTTGCACGCCTGTTTGGGTGGCGTTATCAGCTTCTTTCGTGGCTTCGGCCGCACTTTGCGCATTATTGGCAACCTCGGAAGCGGTTACCGTCATTTGATTCATCGCGGTGGCAAGCAAATCAATTTCTTGCAACTGCGTCGATACCGCAGCATTCGAATCGTGTACGCCTTGTTGTGATACTCTCATACTGCTTAGAACATCATCGCCAGTCGACTTTAACAGCTTAATTTGCTCTCTAAGGTTTTCTTTAAACAGGTTAAATCCGGTGGCCAATTCAGCAAATTCTTGATCAGTATCGGTAGATAGCCGTCTTGTTAAGTCCCCTTCGCCAGTTGCGATATTCTCTATCGCACTGTTTAGTGCATTAAGCGGCGTCAATAATTTTTTCATTATAAACTGCAGCACTAACACGCTTACAATTAAGGCAATAATACTAAAAATGACAACTTGGTTACGCATATCAGTAACCGCTTTGTAGGCAATTTTTTCGTTGAGTAGCACGCCTATGTACCAATCTTGATCAGGAATTTTGGCAAACCTTAGGTTAAACTCTTCGCCATCAACGATTGGGTGTTCAATGTTATTAACCTGAATACGAGAATTTGGTAAAAACTCACTCATATTTTTGCCATTTTTACTGGCATCAGGGTGGGCGATTACCACACCACTTTCAGACACAATAAAAATGTAACCTGCATCAAATAATTGCACGCGATTAACCAAATCCGATAAACCAGACAGACTCAAATCAAAAAAGATCGCGCCAATAAATTCGTTCGCTTTAATCAGCGGAGTGGCAACGGAAATCAGTATTTCACCTGTAGCCGAATCCGCATAAGGTTCGGTAATAATCAGTTGCCTTTCATTTTTTGCTTTTACATACCAAGGTCTTACTCTTGGGTCCCAACCAGCTCCTGGCTCCCAATCAGGGTCACTTTTAAAGTTTGAACCATCAGATTCATAGCCGCCGCCAATCAGTAAAAACTCTTGTTTAATTTCAGGAATACGAATGACATCGGTAATGTGCTGATGAGAGGGGTCTAGTTGTGCAAGCGATGTAGCATAACTGGCAATTGCTTTTTTACCACCAAGCTCTGACGAAACAGTATTTTTAACACCGTGCACAATGTCTTCAATGCTCTCTTCGATGGTTGTTTGAAGTTTTGATTTAACAGTGAAAAATTGAATGGTGCCAAGAAAGGCAATGGTGATAATCAGTAACAGTGAAGATGCAATTGCAACCTTATGAACAAATTTCATAACATTCTCAACCTAATGTTTGCTACATAACTAAAAAGCGTCTAAGCAAGTGGGTTGCTTAGCCTCTTTTTATGAGATGTCTTTAACATTAGTTGATAAATTTACATTTTTCCTGCGCATTAATGGATAATGGTATGCCTTAATAACCTGCCTAAAAACCCGTTAGGCATTGATGGTTAGTCTTATTTAATGACTAAATTATGTGATTCAGACCACTGTCTCAGCGACTCTAAAATATCAAGCGCAGAGCGGCCAAATTCTGTTAATTCGTAAGTTACAGCTACTGGTCGCTCATTAATGACTTTACGCAGTACCATGCCCTCTTGTTCAAGTTCTTTTAAGCGTTGATCAACCATTTTTTTAGTTGCGCCACCTAACATTCTTACTAAATCGTTAAAACGCACAGGCTCGTCTTTTAAATGATAGATAATTGAGCCTTTCCATTTACCACCAATTAAACGCATACCTTTTTCAATTGCGCACGGTTCATCACACACGTTAAAAACTTTTTTCCTGCCCTTAGCATCTGTTTTTACATAACTTTCCATTAAAAATATGCCTCTAAATACTAGGTTACTAAAAGTATACTAATTGAATTAGCATACTAGGTTACTAAAATATACCTCATATACATTTTTGATGAAACCTAACATTAGGAAGCAACATATGAGCAATATTTTAATTATTAATGGTCACCAGTATTACCCTTTCTCAGAAGGTAAGTTAAACACAACCTTAGTAGACGAAGCCGTTTCATTATTGACGCAAAAAGGTCACGAAACACGCGTAATAACAATGCAAGACGAAATCAATGTTGAGCAAGAGCTTGAAAACCATCAATGGGCAGACGTTATTATCTTTCAGTCGCCAATTAATTGGATGGGCGTGACTTGGTCATTCAAAAAATACATGGATGAGGTATACACAGCCGGTATGGGTGGCGCACTGTGTAATGGTGACGGCAGAACCGCGGATGAACCTAAAAAACATTATGGACGCGGCGGCACACTAACAGGCACTAAATACATGATGTCAGTTACATTTAATGCGCCGGAAGAAGCCTTTAATGATCCAAGTGAATTTTTTAACGGGAAATCGGTAGATGATCTACTCTTTCCTATGCACATGAATTTTAAATTTTTTGATATGCGCGCATTACCAACATTTGCCTGTTTTGATGTTATGAAAAACGCAAATGTAGAAAACGATTTAGAACGTTTTAAAGCCCACCTGAATGATCACTTTTAACGGAGTAAATAATGCCTTTTGAATACACACAAAAATTGCACGCTGGTTCGGTATTTCCGAAATTTGATGCAACGCAGTTATCTGGTGAGACTATTAAGATTGGCTTACCAACTGAGAGTCATGATTGGCAATTAGTTTTGATTTATCGCGGTCGTCATTGCCCGCTTTGCACTAAATACCTCAATCAATTAGCAACCTTTAAACAACGATTATCTGAAATTGGGGTGGATATAGTGGCCATTTCAGGTGACAGTAAAGATCAATTAACCTCCCATTTGGAGCAGCTAGCGGTGAACTTTCCAATTGCTTATGGCTTAACAATAGAGCAAATGAAAACACTGGGTCTTTATATTTCTGATCCTCGCTCTGAACAAGAAACCGATCACCCTTTTGCTGAGCCCGGATTATTTGTTGTAAATGCAAAAGGCGATATTCAAGTTGTCGATATATCAAACAACCCATTTGTTCGCCCCGAGCTTGAAGCGCTCGTTAATGGTTTAGCATGGATCCGTAACCCTGAAAATAACTATCCAATTCGGGGGATGCACCTTTAATTGAAGTAGCTTCAAAGCGAATTATCCGTTGCAGTTTAAAGTAATAAACTGCAACGTGTTAACGCTGCATTTTAGCGCTTCACAAATGCCACTGCGGTATCTTTTGCACACTCAACACTACTGTAACTAATGTAACGTCTTGTCATTATCAAAACATTTAAACTAATTACTTATACTTCAAATAATTAAACTATCAGACAAGCTAGTCTTAAAGTAAGCATTAACACGCAACAACTGTTCACTTATCAAACAAAAATTGAGTAAAATTTTCCCAACATTGTCATTAAATTATCATTGACTTTGACTTGCATGCCAGTTAACTTGAGTTAGTAGCTAATAAGTTGAGTTACAGTATTATTTCTTCATTTCGTCGAATATGATGTACGTCGTCCTGTTGTGATTAACACTTTACTTTATTTTGACGCTATTCACGCTCATTGTGAGCAATTGTTACACCCCTATTTATATACTGGATTTATATCATGTCAGAAAAAGTAAACGGCACTGTAAAGTGGTTTAATGAATCAAAAGGTTTTGGCTTTATCGAGCAAGCATCAGGCCCAGACGTATTTGTACACTTCAGTGCTATTACTGGTGACGGCTTCCGTACCTTAACTGAAGGTCAGAAAGTTGAGTTCACTGTAACGACAGGTCAAAAAGGACCTCAAGCTGAAAACCTAGTGGTTTTATAAGCAAAAATTCCGGAGGCAAGTAATCTATTTGCCTCAGCTCCCCTCCAATAAATTCGTATTAAATTCCAACTGATATCTGTCACTAATTCAGTTACAATTACATTTTTCACCCCTAATCACCGAAAATGAAAGTTAATTCATCAAGCAGCTATGGAAAGTTCACTGTGTCCCTATTAAGTGAGCGCATTATTTACGCTAAACTTATTGGCAGCTTTAGTGAGCGTGGTATTAGTGATTACATCAATCAGGTGAAAACAATAATCAGTGATTTTGCCGGCAAACCATTTGCAATGCTAATCAATAATCTAGAAATTGAGGGTGGCACGCCAGAGGCATACCAAACCCTCGATAACTACAATCACTGGTTAAATCAGCAAGCTATCGTGGCGAAAGCATTTATCATTGATGACAACGTCACAAAACATATTTTGCTAACGCGTACGCCATCATTAAAACAGCAAAACATCGCCTTTTTTAAAACAGTAAATGAAGCACAGGACTGGCTAGAAGCCGAATTGCATTAATTTTTCACTGCAATATTTACCTTAGATAATCACTTCATAAACAGAGTAAAAAGATAGCATCTAGTCGTATTTCACATTTACCGATGCAACTCATCACAATGCGCCCAGAATAAAAGTCGCTTTCGCATCAGACAGGCATTTAAGCACGCTTTAAGACGCTTACCCCATTGCGTTTTACAACCAACATTAATTTTCCAACTAACACTAACAGCACCGCGCCAATCAGCACCGGAGTCACTAAAAAGCTCCAACCTTCTCCCGCCAACATTATTAATATTGGATTTGCTCCCGCTGGCGGGTGTGTTGTTTTAGTCAATAGCATTGCGGTTACCGCAAGACCTGATGCCAGCGCCAGAGTGAGCGGTGAAACGCCAATATACAAGGTAAATATAATACCAATCGAAGCCGTAATTAGATGGCCTCCAATCACATTTTTCGCTTGTGCTAATGGACTTTCTGGCACACCGAAAACTAATACGGCGGTTGCACCAAACGGCGCCATAAGTAAGGCAAAGTCCATAACAGACGCATCAAAAAACGAGAGTAAAGCGATGCCTAAAAACGCCCCCATACCTGCTAGTATCGGTAAAAATAATGTATTCATTTCAACTCCAAATAAAAGTAGACCGTTTTGTCTACATTTTTAGAGTAGACAAAACGGTCTACTTTTGTCAATATACTTTTCAGACCAAGTCATACAAAGGTGAATATGAGTAAAAAACGTCAATTGCTTATTGATACCGCCCTAACGCTTTTTTATAAGCAAGGCATTCACGCTATTGGGATCAATGAAATACTAACTACATCTGGCGTGGCAAAACGCACCTTATATAGTCATTTTGCAAGTAAAGACGCTTTGTTAGAGGCGGCACTCGAAACGCGCCATAACACCTTTATGGCATGGCTAAATGATAAGTTAGATGGCGCAAATTCGGATCAGCACACTATTGAACTGCTTTTTAACGCGTTGGCGAGTTGGTTTACACACAATGAACCCAAATTAGGGGATTTTAGGGGCTGTTTTTTTATAAATACGTCAGCTGAATTTAGCGATACCCAATGTAATATTTATGCACTATGTCAGCAACATAAAGCCGAAGTAAAAACCGTAATTGAAAATAAGTTGCAAGGCACTAACCCATTATTAGTTGATGCCATTTGTATTATGAAAGAAGGTGCCATTGTCAGCGCACAAGTCTCTGGGTACAACCCAAAACACATAGCAAGCTGTATTACTGCTTTGCAAGGTATGCTCGACTAAAACACCTAGTTACTGACGTAAATTAACGTCGCAGCAAGCGAGCTATTAACGTGCTCGCTTTATTAACTAGCAGATCGAAAGTTTACATTTCGCCTTATTAAATTTGCAATCGGCCTTTCAAAGTATTGATAAGATAAAAAAGCAACAAGCACACTCAAAACCAATGAGAGTAGCAATTTAATCTCGATAGACAGTTGAAGTTGATTCACTTTAGTAATAATCGGCATATGTAATAAGTACAATGAATACGATATTTTGCCAATGAAATCACCAAATCGGTTTGCCAAAAGCACATTGTTATTCGGAACCAAAAATACCACACAAAAGAACACCGTACTCATAACAAGTAGCACTTCGTAGCTAAGCCACATTCTCACTTTATCGACAGTAGTAACAGGTGAAAACGCAGGATACATTAAAGGTATAAGCAAAAGAGCCAATACAAACCTGTGTTTTTTAAGATATTCGGGCACATTAAAGGTGTGATAATGCATGCCAAAAAGAACACCAACAAAAAAGAATGGCAGCGTTCTTAATATACTAAAATAATTGTATGGAACCCCATAAATATCGCCCGTTACTCTAGGAAAATTGGTAAAAAACAAGGCGATCATTACTGCCAAAATGGATAGGTAAATATACCCTCTTCGCTTGTGTGCAAATAGCCAAAATACGATAAATAATAAATAGAAATGTATTTCTGGAGGAATTGACCAGAGCACGCTGTCGCCGTAAACAAACAGTAAATGCCCTATTAACGTATTAGCGTCAGAAATATGATAAAGGCTGTCATCTCCCATTAACGTTAAAAAATACGACGCGAAAACAACAACAAAGAATAATGGTAACACCCTTGCCGCCCTCGCTAAAAAATAGCGAATAAGGTTATGTTTGTTAAAATCTTGCCCTAAGTACAAATACGCCATTAAAAAGCCGCTCAATAAGAAAAAGAGCATTACCCCGTAAGCTCCCGAGCCGCCACCTAACGCACCATCAAGCCAATGGGTTATATCGCTAAAATGCGTAAAAAACACAATCAACGCAGCTAAACCACGCAGCGTGTTCAGTTTTCGAATTTCCAAGAAGGGCTCCTACGGAGTATTAATAAGCAACACTTTCTGTTGCTAAAAAGGTTAAATCGATTTGTTAATGTGAGTCTCTAGCATCTAATAGCAGTTCTTGTACATGTTATTTCACGTACATTAAGATACACATAACGGCAACATATCGTGCTCGTTATTCGATTATGAAGAAGTGACTAACGTTCGCTCAAAATACGTTCTCTTTTTGAAAACTAAAAAGCCAATCACTAGGTAAAGCACACACATAATTAGCAACGATGTATACATGCCTTGCTGTGAAAATATCATGTTGAGCGCATCTTCTCGCACAGGCAAACCGCGCGCTTCTCTACTTGCCGCATACACATTGCGAACCGCATCTAAATCTCGAAGCGCAAGACAAAACGTAAATATATTTTGAGTAGCCGCAATCACTAACGCATTCATTGCGATATAAAATCCCTTAGGATTAGGTCTAAAAAGGCAGTAAACAGTTGCTGTATTCAGAACAAACACTGTAAATGCAAAAACGAAGAATAACGGCGTTAGATTATTAAGCGAAAACACATAAAAATCGGTCGATAGCCCAAAGCGCACTATGGCATCAAGATCTTTCCCCGCCGCCCAAATAAACCAGACTATGAGTAATATTATTGATTTGCTCTTTTTCATTAATTTTCAATCCCTTATAACTACTGCGCGTTCTAAAAGGCCGCATGAGATCTATTACCTTACAAACCAAACTAACGCTATAAAATAGTTTCTATTACACTGAGGTAGATATTACTATAAGACCTAACTAAAGCCGACAAAAAGGCCAAAACTATAGGTATTTTAAGTGGTTATAGCTCTTTAACCATAAAGTATTTGCAACCCTCTTTTGGGTAACCTTCCTGCACCCATTGCGTAACATAGCCGTGTTTTTTATAAAATGGCATCGCTTGAAAATTTAGTGTATCTAACAAGCATTTTTTGCAGCCTCGCTTTCTCGCCGCTGTTTCAATTTTACTAAGCAATTGTGTACCCACGTTTTGGCCTCGTATTTGCTCAGAAACCCACAAAATATCGAGTAACAGCCAATCACCAAATGTGCGAGCTGAAGCGCCTGCAATAACTTCTCCCGACTCATTTTTTATTTGCGCAGCCAAAGGTAACCTTTCTTGCACTTCCCAATTCGCCCAGTTGAACTCTCTAATTCTGTCAGTAAGGTAATCCGTCAGCTCTTTTTCAGGGTTGTTAGTGCGTGTTAACCTTAACGGTCTTAATTCTGTTTAAATCCAAACCGTTTTGATCGCGGCGTTGCTTTGTAGGCCTAGTGAGCTAAGTCAAAAAGTGACAACAAAGAGCATAACGGTTTGGGTTGAACCCTGCGGGCAGCGCTTGTTTGGCATTTATACTGTGTTATCGCTCATTTATGTAGAAGAGCTACACTACAATCGCTCTGCCTAGTCTAAATGCCAAACAAACTGCTGCAAAAATAGAAAATAAAGGTCAACACGCTCTTAATCCAATCTCAACTCCAATGCATGTTATAACCACAATTACGACACCAAGTTTAAGTAACTGATATTTGTGTATTAAACGTGACAGAGCCAAGGAAAGCACCATCAGTCCCGCACGTAATTCGTAAGTGATACGTTCTTTACTATTTGCCCGCTTTTCCGGCTTCTAAAATGGGCAATCCAGCCTCAGTTGGAATATAGATGCGCTCACCTTTACCGTCCTGCAATCCTTTTATCCAGACATAACGAAGATACTCTTCATTGCCTTTCAAGGATTCTCCAATAATTTTATTAGCTTCAGCTGCGGCTTTTGCCCGTTCAATATCTGCTTGCCCTTCGGCTCTGGCTTGAACAATCTTAGCTTTACCATCTGCCTCGGCTAGCGTAACTCTAGCTTTAGCTTGCATTAAAGCAGCAGCTTCTCGCGCTTTGGCCTCTTCAATTAATATTTGCTTGCTCCATTCAGCTTCTTTTAACGCAGCAATGCCATTCATTTCTAATTTATATACTTTATATTTAGGCCACGCCCATAAGGCTAAAACAATTAATAAAACAAAAAACAATACAAGGCCGATTAGACCACCAAATGCAATAGCATTTCTATTCGGATGCATAAACTCTCCTTAGTTCTTGTAACACCATGATAAAACATAAAAATATCAGGCTAAACGAAGTAAACGATTAGCGCAAGTCTACAGCTTTTGGTTTACTGATTAATTAGTTATTTGCTCAAAATTTTTGCTTTAATCACCTACGAGTGCAACACCAAAAATTGCATCAACTTTTTTAATTTGAGCCCTATCACAACCTAAAATGGTACTGCCATAAATAAAACACTTAAAAAGCACGAGAGCAGCTACTTGTACTATTAGGTTCCTGCAAACCCCAAAAATAAAAAGGGGAAGTGCTCAGCTTCCCCTTTGGTTTAACGCTACAACTGGAAAATTAAATTAATTAAACACCATTTCTGGCACACACTCTGGCACTACTAACTTGCCTTGAGTTTTGCTGACAATTTCATCAACACTAATACCCGGTGCGCGCTCTAATAAATGGAATGCACCGTCTTTTACTTCTAGCACAGCTAAATGTTAACACGCTGGAAAGTATTGTTTATCTGTTAGCCCCACCTCCTTTTGCTGCAACCTCAAGATAAATAATCAGTTTTCAACACAGGCAAACTCGTCAACTTCCGCTACTTATGGTTAGCTCTATTGCCTAACTTGATATTGCAACAAAAAATAACCACTCCCTCTTGAACTTTTTTAATTTGCCCATATCAGAAAATACGATTCGTTCTTTACTTTGTTTGGGGAATTTACCCTGCAACTATGGAGATAATAACAATGTATTTTTCGATAACGTCTCAAGCACTCTTTTCAAATAAAAATCTATTTATAAACAACCAGTAATAAGCTTAATTCGGAGACTTCCATGTTAGAGGTGAGTAATTTAACTCGCAGCTATGGCAGTTTTAAAGCTGTAGATTCTGTGAGTTTTAAAATCCAAAAAGGTGAAATTATCGGGCTGCTTGGGCACAACGGCGCGGGTAAAACCACCATAATGAAAATGATAAGTGGCTATCTCGAAGCCGACACCGGCGACGTCAGCTTAGATGGTGTGACGCTTTCTAAAGAACCAAAAAAACTACAAAGCCAACTCGGTTATTTACCTGAAAGTTTACCCGTCTATCCAGAAATGAGTGTGGCCGAATACCTAGATTATGCCGCTGATCTAAAAGGGTTAAAGGGCAACACTAAAGTGGCTGAAATTAAACGCGCCATCAAAGCCACTGACTTATCGGCAAAATTGTTAGCACCCATCGAAACCTTATCGCGAGGTTATAAGCAGCGTGTGGGTGTAGCACAGGCTATTTTGGGACAACCAAAACTATTGATTTTGGATGAGCCAACCAATGGCCTCGACCCAGAGCAAACACAGCATATGCGTGAGCTGATTAAAGACATAGCCAAAAAAGCCACGGTGATTCTATCGACCCATATTATGCAAGAGGTGAATGCTTTATGTGATCGCGTGTTGATCTTGAAATCGGGGCAACTGGTGCTCGATGAACAACTAGAAGCATTGCAGCACAGCAAACAGCTGATGGTCGAAAGCGACTTAGCAAAAGTGAAAAAGCTCACAGATATTAAAGGCGTTTTTGCTGTTGAACAAGAGCCACAAAAATTTATCGTGAGCCTAGAAGACAAGGCGAATTTGCAGCAAGTTGCAGCCACTATCAGCAAAACTATTATTGAAAGTGGCGCGCAGTTGTTTGCCATTTATCCGCAAAAACGTGACCTAGAAACCGTCTTTAACCAAATCAATAACGACGAATTCGTCGCAACTGCGAATAACACTAAGGGAGGTGCCGTGCATGCAGCCTAGTCACTCTGCGCAGTTTAATGCTGTTCGTATTGCGCAAAAAGAAATCGCGCTATTTTTCTCATCGCCTATAGCTTACTTGTTTATTGGCGCATTTGTGTCGTTAACCTTGTTTATCTTCTTCTGGGCTGAGGCATTTTTCTCTCGTAACATTGCCGATGTGCGCCCAATGTTCGAGTGGATGCCCATTCTACTTATCTTTCTATCGGCAACCTTAACCATGAAGCTCTGGAGTGAAGAGCGACGCAGCGGCACCATCGAATATGTGCATACCTTATCGGTGCCCTTGTGGCATTTTGTGCTAGGCAAATTTTTAGGCTGCTTGGCACTACTGGCGATAGCGTTAATAATCACATTGCCTTTACCGATCACCGTTAGCTTTTTGGGCGAGTTAGACTGGGGCCCCGTTATTTCGGGTTATTTGGCGGTGTTGTTATTGGGTAGCGCCTATATTGCCATTGGTTTGGCGGTATCAGCGCGCAGTGATAATCAAATTGTCAGTTTGATCACCGCATGTGTGATTGGTGGACTTTTTTACTTTATTGGTACCGCTGCGATCACCGACTTTTTCTCCCATCAAGGGGCTGAATTTTTAAGACAACTTGGCACCGGCGCGCGCTTTGACGACATCACACGAGGTGTCATTGATGTTCGGGACTTGGTCTATTATGTTTCGTTAACTTTAGTGTTTTTGGCTTTAAACACTTACTTTTTAGAGCAAGAGCGCTGGGCGAAAAACGATAACAAAGCAAGTGCACAATCAAGTCATCATAAAACCTGGCAGCGAGTGACTGGTTTGCTGGTGGTAAACTTACTTACAGCTAACGTATGGCTCAGTCAGTTACCACAACTGCGTTTAGACACCACCGCAGGCAAACAATACTCGATTTCTGAAGCGACTGAGTCTTATTTGGCGCAGTTACAAGAGCCTATGTTGATCAGAGGGTATTTCAGTAATAAAACCCACCCGCTACTTGCGCCACTGGTGCCGCAAGTGAAAGACTTATTACAAGAGTACGAAGTCGTTGCCGATGGCAGAGTGCGCGTTGAGTTTATTGATCCGCAAATGCACCCTGAGCTTGAAGAAGAAGCCAACACTCAATTTGGTATTAAGCCGATGCCGTTTCAGGTTGCCGACCGTTATCAAGCGTCCATTGTCAGCTCTTATTTTAACATTCTGGTGCAATACGGCGACGAACATCAAGTATTAGGGTTTAGGGATTTAATCGAGGTTAATGCCCGCGCCGAGTCAGATGTTGAAGTGCTGTTACGTAACCCTGAACACGATATTACCCGTGCGATTAAAACCGTACTGCAAAACTATCAAAGCGGTGGTAACTTGTTCGATACTGTAAAGCAAACACTGACGTTTAACGCCTATGTGTCGGCAAATGACAAACTGCCTGAGCAATTACAAAGCTTAAAGCAAGGCATTGAAAAGCACTTAAACGATGTGCAAGCTAAGTCTTACAATAAGCTGGATGTAAACTTTATTGAGCCAGAAGCCGAAGGCGGTAAAGTTGCAACTCAAATAGCAGAAGACTATGGCTTTGAGCCAATGGCAACCAGCTTTTTCTCAGATCAAACCTTCTACTTTTACCTGACTTTGGCGGGCGAAGATCAAATCGTACAAATTCCACTGGATGACTTTAGCGACGCAAGCTTTGAGCGCAACCTCGATGCGGCAATTAAGCGTTTTGCCTCTGGATTCACTAAAAACTTAGCGCTGGTAAAACCCGCTTCAGCCCCGAGCTATGGTTACGGCATGCCAAGCAGCAGCTTTAGAGAGCTAGAGCGCCTGTTAGGCAGTGAGCTGAACATCATCAATGAAGATTTAAGTGATGGCAGTGTTTCTGGTGAAGCCGACATTCTAATGCTCGTCGCCCCTAAATCACTGGATGAAAAACAGTTATTTGCTGTAGACCAATTCTTGATGAAAGGCGGGACGGTGATCGCGGCGACGTCGCCTTATAGTATCAATCTTGCTGGTGGTAGTTTGAACATGACCTCAGTCGACAGTGGGCTGACAGATTGGTTAGCGCACCATGGTTTAAACATTGAAAACAGCCTAGTGATGGATGCTACCAATGCGGCATTCCCAATTCCGGTGACCCGTAATGTCGGTGGTTTCCAGTTGCAAGAAATGCGTATGTTGGATTACCCGTACTTTGCGGATATCCGTGATGGATTAAATCAAGACAATTTAATTACCTCTGAGCTACCGCAACTGACTATGGCTTGGTCGTCGCCCATTACCCTTGCAGAGAATAAAGACAATATCACTTTCACTAAGTTGATTGAAAGCTCAGACAAAGCATGGAGGTCATCGTCACTTGATGTGATGCCACAACTTAACGGGCAAGGCGAGGCGAGCTATATCTCAGAAGGTGATACCGCGAAGCAGTTAATGGGTGTGATGGCACAAGGTAAATTTACCTCATACTTTGCGGATAAAAACTCTCCGCTTTTAGCTGCCAAAGAGTCTGACAATCAAGGCACAGTATCGGATGACAACACCGAGAATGAATCTGAAAACAGTGAAGCCCAGAGCGACACGCAGTTTGATGTCAGCAGTGTGATTAAGCACTCGCCAGACAGTGCACGCATTATTTTGTTCAGTTCAAATGACTTTGTACAAGACCAAGTGCTGCAACTAACCACAGGCGTATCGCAAAGCGATTATTTAAATAGTTTGCAGCTGATGATGAACGCCGTGGATTGGTCGCTGGAAGACCGAGCGTTAATGAGCATTCGCGCGCGTGGCAATTTCAATCGCACCCTACCACCGATGGAGCACGACCAGCAGCTTATATGGGAATACGGTAACTATGCGCTGGCATTCGCATTGTTAATGGGCTTAGCCCTATTTGATCGTCAACGTAGAAAGCGCAAGCAGCGTGAGTATTTAACTTGGATTTCGCAATAGGAGTGCAACCATGAATAAAGCAGTAACTATTTTATCTATGGTCTTAGGCGCACAAGTGATTTTAGCTGGCGCACTATTTTATAACGGCCAAAATAGCTTTGAGACTCAAACGCCTGTGTCATTGTTAAGCCTAGAACAGCAAACCATCAACGAAATTACCTTACAAGAAGGTGATAATGATAAGCCGCTTACATTGGTGAAAAACGGTGAAGATTGGCATTTGGCTGATTACCCAAATTTACCTTTACTTGATTATAAAGTGTCAGCCCTGACCGACACTTTAATCAACAGCAAGGTGAATTGGCCTGTGTCACGGACTCAAGCCAGTCACGAACGTTTTAAAGTGGCCGATGACAATTTCGAAAAGCGCATCATCTACAAGCTAGGTGATGATGAAGTTGACATATTGTTAGGTGAGTCACCCAGCTTTAAAAAGCTCTACGTGCGTAATGGCGACAATAACGATGTGTTCACCATAGAGTTCAGCGGCTATCAGCTTAGTGTCGATAAAAATGATTGGTTGAGTAAGTCATTGCTGTCGGTAAAAGATATCAGCGAAATCAGCCAAGCAGGATTAGCGTTTGAAAAAACGCAAGTAAAGCAAGACGCTGACCTAGACAAACGCACAGAGTCTATCGCAGATAAAAGCGCTGTCTTACCAGATATCATCAATGCAAACGCCAGCTCAAAGACCGGTGTTGAAACCATATGGCAAGTTAAAGCCCCTGCAAAATTGCCTGAAGGTCAAACACTCAATACCGAGCGTATTGATGAACTGCTTGCGCAATTTTCGAGTTTAACGGTCACTGCAATCGCCGAGCCAGAAATCGTTTTTACAGAGATTGAAAAGCTCAGCGTGAAAGATGCCGACGGCAAGCTGTTCGACTTTGAATTTGCTCAACATGAAGACAGCTATTATGTAAAACGCAGTGACTTTGCACATTGGTTTAGCCTTGGCAAAGCGCAGTTTGACAACCTAGCTAAAATCAATGCCAATGACTTTTTCATTACCCCAGATGATGACGAAAATTCGCAGCAATTGACTAAGAAAGCAGGTCAGCAAACCGATACTGAAACATCAGAGTAGATTGATTGCATGTTTCGATAAAAAGGGGAACTATTACGTTCCCCTTTTATTTTGCGCTACAACTGGAAATTAATTTAACTAAACACCATTTCTGGCACACACTCTGGCACTTCTAACTTGCCTTGGGTTTTGCTGACAATTTCATCCACACTAATACCCGGTGCGCGCTCTAATAAATGGAATGCACCGTCTTTTACCTCTAACACCGCTAAATCGGTAACAATTTTATTAATGCAGTTAACCCCTGTAAGCGGTAGGCTGCAATGGCTGAGTAATTTGGACTCGCCGTGTTTGTTAGCGTGGGTCATTACACAAATAATGTTTTTAGCGCCTGCCACTAAATCCATTGCGCCGCCCATACCCTTAACCAATTTCTTGGGGATCATCCAGCTGGCAATATTGCCTTGCTGATCCACTTCAAATGCACCTAACACGGTTAAATCTACATGGCCGCCACGGATCATCGCAAAACTTTCTGCCGAGCTAAAAATGGCAGCGCCTGTAGCTGCGGTAACGGTTTCTTTACCGGCGTTTATCATATCGGCGTCTACTTGGTCTTTTGTTGGATAAGGACCCATGCCGAGTAAACCATTTTCTGATTGCAGCATCACTTCGATGCCCTCAGGTACAAAGTTTGCCACAAGTGTTGGAATACCAATGCCAAGGTTTACGTAAAAACCGTCTTCAAGTTCACGTGCCACACGCTGTGCAATTTGTTCTCTGGTTAATGCCATTAGTTTTGCTCCTGTGTCACAACACGCTCAATGCGTTTTTCAAATTCACCTTTAATGACGCGGTTTACATAAATACCTGGGGTATGAATGTCGCTTGGCGCAAGCTCACCGGGCTCCACAATTTCTTCTGCTTCTACCACGGTAATTTTGCCTGCGGTAGCCGCCATGGGGTTAAAGTTCATTGCAGTATGGCGATAAACACAATTGCCATAGCGGTCAGCTTTCCACGCTTTAATAATGGCAAAATCACCAACAATACTTGGCTCGAGCAAATAATCGCGGCCATTAAATTGCTTAATTTCTTTACCTTCAGCAACGAGCGTACCTACACCCGTTGCGGTATAAAATGCGGGAATACCTGCACCACCTGCACGCATTTTCTCAGCCAACGTGCCTTGTGGAGTGAGTTCTACTTCCAATTCGCCCGCTAAAAGTTGCTGCTCAAATAACGCGTTTTCACCCACATACGACGACACCATTTTTTTAATTTGCTTGTCTTCAAGCAAAATGCCCAAGCCAAAACCATCAACACCACAATTGTTTGAAACTACCGTAAGTTCTTTGGTTTGTTGGCGCTTAATTTCACTAATTAAACCTTCTGGAATACCACACAGGCCAAAACCACCCGCAATCACCGTCATACCATCTTCAAGCCCAGCCATTGCCTCACTGTAACTTGAAACTACCTTGTTAAATCCTGCCATTTTAAACTCCTATTGTGCGGTCCAGCCGCCATCTAGCGCCAAGGTTTGCCCGGTAATATTGCATGCCTCTTTTGCCATTAAAAAACGCACTGTGTGGGCTATTTCTGCAATATCGATAAATGATTTTTTAGGCATTGGCGCGAGCATAATTTGCTCAATCACTTGTTGCTCGCTAATGCCATGGTTTTTTGCCTGATCGGCAATTTGCTTTTCAACCAGTGGGGTTTTTACATACGCAGGGCAAATGGTGTTAATAGTAATGTCGTGCTCGGCGGTTTCTAACGCCATCACTTTCGAAAAACCCACTAAACCATGCTTGGCCGCCACATAGGCTGACTTAAAACGCGACGCCACTAAGCTATGAATTGAGCCAATATTAATCACGCGGCCAAAATTGCGCTCGCGCATACTCGGTAATACCGCTTTGGTCATTAGTGCCGTGCCGGTAAGCATTACATCCACCAGCAAACGCCACTGGTTTTGCGGAAACTCTTCAAGCGCCGCAACATGTTGAATACCTGCATTATTAATTAACACATCAACCGGTGCTGGCAGCTCGCTAAGCAGCTGAATAATCGCAGCTTCATCGGTCACATTAAGTGCCACACCAAGGGCGTGATAGCCTTTGCTACTGAGCTTTTTTGCAGCTTCAAGCGCGGCGTCTTGGTTTAAATCCGTTACGGTAATTAAGGTGTCGCTATCGGCGAGCGCTTCTGCAATGCCCAAACCAATGCCACTGGCACCGCCGGTGATCAAAATATGTTTATTCATTATTTGGCCTCCAAAAACGCTTGAATACGTTCTTTTTGTGCTGAGATTGCAAATACCCCTTCTAAGTGGCCCCAATCGCCGGTGAGCTCAACCATATCAGTTTGTTTACCCTGCGCTTTTAATGCGCTATTAAGAGCTCGACCCATTTCTGGGCGCAGCAGTAAATCTTTGCTGGCAGGAATAATTAAACTTGGTGCGCTAATTTTGCTAAGGCTTGCTAAGTAGTCATCTTGATGGCCCGCTACAAACAGCTGCGATGCGCGCACTAAATAAAGTACATGGTTGGCATCTTGCGTTTTAGCGCGAAGCTTGGCGCGGCTTAACAGGGTTTGCACTACCTCAGGTTGAGTACGAATATCGTTAAGTGCGCCTTTATCCATCACTTTAAAATTAGGGAAGCTCAGCGCAAACATATTCGGGTGCATCGCATCTTGGGTGATATTGAGCATAGTGGCAGTTAACCCGTCGATAGGTGCAGGTTTACCGTAGTAATCGCCGTTATTCCAGTTTTTATCTAAACGAATTGGCAATGCCCAGTGCTCTAGCGCCGATACGCTCCACGCATCCATTTGGCCAGCGCCAATCACATGCACTAATTTGCCAACCCAATTTGGGTAAGTTACCGCCCATTCAAGCGCTTGAAACGACCCCATTGATGCACCCATCACCGCATGCAGTTTTTGTATGCCTAAACTCTCAAGCACTAACTTTTGCACGTTAACAAAATCGCGAATGGTCACCACAGGAAAATCAAGGCCATACGGTTTGTTTGTGGCAGGATTAATTGAAGCAGGACCTGTAGTAATGGTGCGACCATCATTTACATTGGCATTGGCAAGTGAATCCACACTAATTACAAAATATTTATTGGTATCAATGGTTTTGCCAGGGCCAATAATCGCATCCCAATAACCTGGTAGCGCATCGCTTTCTGCGTATTTACCTGCAGCGTGCGAATTACCCGAAAAGAAATGGGTAATTAAAATAGCATTGTCTTTTTTGGCATTAAGCGTGCCGTAGCTTTCATAACCTACCTTTACTTCGGCAATGCTTTTACCGCCAAAGGTTTTAAAATTTTGTGTAGTAAATGTTTGTTTTTCAACAAGTAGCGTTTCGGCATTTACTTGCAAACAACATAGCAAGAACACCAAAGTAATCATTTTTATTATTTTCATAATCAGCCCTTAAAACCAAATAAACAAACACAATGCCAACACAACGCCAAGTAACGGTACCACCGCACTTAATGCCGCCATAGACCAATATGCCGCTTGATGGGTTTCTTTACAAATTGCGCGAATGGTGGTTACCACATACCCATTGTGTGGCAAGGTATCGAGCGCACCCGACGAAATTGACACCACACGGTGTAATTGCTCAGGGTTAACCCCAACATCTAAATAGTGCGGTGCAACTAATGGCAGCGCAATGGCTTGCCCGCCGGAGGCAGAGCCCGTCAATCCCGCAATCACACTCACAGCTACCGCTGCACCAATCAGCTCGTTGCCTGGAATTTGCGTCATTAAATCAACCGCCACGGTAAATGCCTCTGACGATTTAGCAATCGCACCAAACCCCACAACAGCGGCGGTATTACCAATCGCAATCAGTGCGCCATTAGTACCTTCGGTGGTGGCTTTGGCAAGATTGTGAAAGTGCTTAAAGTTAATCACCACAATCGATAATACCCCACCAAGCAACGCCACAATCAATGCCGCCTGCTGTAAGCTGTCGTGCAAAATAAATGACAGTGCCAACACCACTAATAACGGAATAAGCCCAGTTACTGGGTGTGGGTAATCACGCTCGGGGATTTCTGGGTCGTCATCGCGCGCTTCAAACTGCTCACCATTTGCAACCGCTTTACCAATCATTTTTCTCAGCCACCAGTAGCCAAAACACGCCATAAAAATTGCTACAACCAAACTCACTTCCCACGCAGCATAAGGCGAAGTGCCTAAATACTTGATGGGGATCCAGTTTTGAATTTCAGGCGAACCTGCGGATGTCATGGTAAAAGTGACCGAACCAAATGCCAGCGTAGCCGGAATAAATCGGCGCGGTAAATTGGCATCTTTAAACAGCGACAGCGCCATGGGGTACACCGAAAACGCCACAATAAACACGCTAACACCGCCATAAGTTAATACGGCACACGCAATTACAATTGCCAATACTGCGTGTTTCATACCGAGTTTATCGACAATATAGCGAGCTACACTGTCGGCAGCGCCAGTGTCTTCCATAAATTTGCCAAACAAACTGCCAAGCAAAAACATAAAAAACCATGCACTAACAAAATTCGCAAAGCCATTCATATAGCCTTGAATAAAGTTATCAGCGCCCGCGCTTGGAAATATCGCCAAATTACTAGTAAGCGCCACAATGAGTGCACATGCTGGCGCGGCAATAAATAAATTCATGCCGCGCAGCGTTAACACAATCAAAAGCGCCAGACCACCAATCAGGCCAAGCATACTTAACATAAAATCTTCCTATTTGAATCACTAACAAGGGTGACTTGGCTGCTAGTGCGTCAAATTACTGCTGACTATCAATGTGGCTAACGATGGCGATTTAAACAATAGCACTATAGTTATATGTGAATGATTTATTATTTAAAAACAACAAATTAACAGTGAATAGTACTATAGTGCTAAAGCTATTTAAAAGATTACCCACTAGATTGGTAACTGACTTGGCTGTGCGATGTAACGTATAACAATAAAGATAGGAACAACATTATGACCAAGGCAAATATCAACAGCAGCAAACACGCTTGCCTGCGCTCACTGTCTGCAGTAAGTGGTGCTGTATTATTGGCATTAGCAACCCCTACATTTGCAAATCAACAGGAAAACGGTGAGAAAAAAGCAGAGCTTGAGCGCATTCAAGTAACCGCGCGTAAAACCGTCGAAAACTTACAACAAGTGCCAGTGGCAGTTACCTCAATAGGTGCAACCGAGCTTGCCGAAAAAGGCATTGCCGAACTTATTGAAGTACAGCAGTTTTCTCCAAATACCACGCTACAACGCAGCCGTGGCACAAACTCAACCATCACCGCATTTATTCGTGGTGTAGGCCAGCAAGACCCGCTTTGGGGCTACGAGCCAGGTGTCGGTATATATATTGATGATGTATATTTAGCGCGCCCGCAAGGTGCCGTGCTCGATTTACTTGATGTTGCACGCGTTGAAGTATTACGCGGTCCGCAAGGCACATTGTATGGCAAAAACACCATAGGTGGAGCCATTAAGTACGTAACCAAAGAAATGTCGGGCGACCCAACATTTAACGTATCGGCAAGCGTAGGCAGTTATAACCAGCGCGATATTAAACTCACAGGCCAATACCCACTTATTCAAGATACCCTTTATGTAGGCGTTGGTTATGCCAACTTAAACCGCGACGGGTTTGGTGAATATTTACAATCAGACTTACCAAATCAAGATACCGAAAACTACAATAAAGAAGTGGAAGCTGCCCGCGTTACACTCGAATGGCATGCCAATGAAGATTTATTCTTCCGCTTAAATTGGGATAAAACCGACGATACATCAAACGCCAAAGGCGGTTATCGTTTACTACCGAGTTTATTAACAAATGCGCCAGTACCAAATAGCGTATACGACTCCTACACCAGCTTACCAACCTGGAACAAAGTAGAACTTGAAGGCTATAGCCTACTTGCTAACTGGGACTTAACGGATGCCACCAGCGTAAAATACGTTGCATCTAAGCGTGAAAGCTATTCGCCAACTAATATCGACTTTGATAATACACCGCTTCGCATTTTTGATGTGCCAGCCGTATATGACGACAATCAAACCAGCCATGAATTACAACTAAACCACGCAGGTGAAAACTACAAATTGGTGTCGGGCCTTTATTACTATGATGGCGAATCATGCGGCCAGTTTGAAGCCATTTTAGAAGTGTTAGGCAATGCGATTTCATTACCAAGCTTAACCCGTGAAGTGTCGGGTTGTAACAATTCATCAAGTAAAGCCGCTTATATTCAAGGCAGCTATTACTTTAATCAACAATGGTCGGCAACCCTTGGTGCCCGTTACACCCAAGACGAAAAAGAAGCCAATGTTAGCAACGGTTTAGTCTATGAAACGGTTTATCCGTATTCGGGCTGGATCCCTGGTTATGTTCGCCCTGAAGGCGAATTAGTGCCAGAAGTACTTAACGACAGCAAAGATTGGTCGCGCTTTACGCCACGCCTTGGTGTGGAATATCAACATTCAGATGACATGATGTTCTTTGCAAGCTACGCACAAGGATTTAAGTCAGGTACTTATAACCCGCGTGCCACAACCGCAGAGCCCGCTGCCAACCCAGAGATTGTAGATTCATTTGAACTTGGTATGAAAAGCGAGTGGAACAATAACCTGCGCGCAAATATCACCTTGTTCTCATTGCTGCATAAAGACCGCCAGTATATTTCGATTTTACCGGGCGAAACCTCAGCCGATCTTAACCAGCGCCTTGGCAATATTGGCCGCTCAGAGTCGCAAGGCATAGAAGCCGAATTTACTTATGTTGCCACTGACAACCTTAATTTTAATGCCTCGCTTGGTTATATCGATGCTGAATTTACTGAAGTGATCGACACCAACCCAGAAACAGGCGAAGAGTTTGATAAATCTGAATTTTTTGATATCGCTAACACTCCAGATCTAACCTTTAACCTAGGTTTTGATTATTCAATTGAATCAACATTTGGTGACTTTGTAGTAAACGGTAACTACTACCACCGCGGCGATTATGTGCTGTTTGAAGAAGCCAGCCTACTTTCGCAAGATGCCTACGGTTTAGTGAATTTGGGTGTTACTTGGTACTCGAATGATGGCCACTGGAGCGCATCACTAACGGGTAAAAACCTCACCGACGAAGAATACCTTGTTGGCGGTTATCAATTTGTCACCCCTGATCCTACAGACCCAACGGATACAAGCAAATATACCCCGGGGTTGGGTGGTGACAATACTTTAATTGGTTATTACGGCGACCCGCGCACCGTTACGCTCACCGTTAATTACCGCTTTTAATTAACACTCCCCCTTGGGTCGCCAACACTTAGTTTGGTGGCCCAGCTTTGGGGAAATGCTTGTAACCGTATTTCGAATACCTTATAACAGGAAGAATTGGAGTTAATTGGATGACAACGCAAGTGAAAGCCATTATCGCAGACGATCACCCGCTATTTCGCAGTGCTTTAAGCCAAGCGGCGGCAAACTATCTCGAAAAAGACAATATTCAAGAGTGTTATGATTTAGCGAGCTTGTTTTCATTGCTGAAAACTCACCCAGAAACCGAACTCATTTTTCTCGATTTAAATATTCCTGGCGCCAAAGGCCTGCAGGGGCTCACACAAATTCGCAACCAATACCCTGATATTTTAGTGATTATGGTATCGGCAACGGAAGACGCCAAAATTATTAACCACGCTATGGAAGCTGGTGCCTGCGCCTACATTCCAAAATCGACCTCGCTGAGCAATATTGGCAAAGCCATTGAAGTCGTGATTGATGGCGACACATGGCTGCCTGAAAATCTAGACCTAGAAGCGCACCCAATCGACAACGAACAAACCGAATTTGCACAAAACTTAGAAAAGCTCACACCACAGCAATACAAGGTTCTGGCAATGATTGCCGACGGTCTGTTAAACAAACAAATTGCCTACGAAATGTCTGTGCAAGAAACCACAGTAAAACAACATGTATCCGCCATTTTACGCAAACTTGGCCTAAACAACCGCACCCAAGCCGGTATTTTATTTAATCAACTCAGCCAAGTAGATACCAAATCTGCAGAAGGCTTTGCTTGATATTCGGGCTTGGTAAAACAGGAATTAGTCTTATAAATGACTTTCATTGTCGGTATTGAGCGCTGGACAGTCGTTGATAAAACTTTCATAAATACTCAAAATCTAAGGTGTTATGCAGTTAACCCGTTTTGAAACTTAGTAAAAGTAAGCACATTCGTCCCTGAATTCTATCTCACATCATCCATGATGCGCTCTCGTTCATTTTTGTTACACGACAAAAACGAACCAAAAAACGTGCCCCAAAATCAAACAATTCTTCATCTATCACTTAAATATGAACATAAACGCCATGAAGCGGCATCCATACCTAAGCATGGCTTACTCGACTCGCTTCGCTCCCTGCCTCGTATTATTCACTTAAGCGATAGTTTCAGGTTTGATTTAAGGGTGACGAAAGACCGAAGCAACGCTTCGCAGCTTGAGGAAGTGAGGTCATGGATGAGCGATGGAACCAAGCTTCATGGATGAATTATTAATTCAGGTCCATAACATGCTTAGTCGGTCTAAGGCAGCTCAGAGCGATATAACAGACGTTGAATTTATGCATTTTAACTAGTAACTTGCTTTTATAATCATGGAAACGACCCATTGGGTCGATAATAAATTGTTAGCTGAAAATAAACATGGATAATCTTTCTGCAATTGAAACAACTCGAAAAATTGGTGATGAGCTTTTTGAATTTAATGGCTCATCATTACCAATGAGCCTACTGTCGTTTTGGCAGTGGTCTTCTTCAGATATTGTCGGCAATGCTATGAGAGGCATCTTGGCTGAATATATTGTGGCATCATCTGTCGGCATGAATTCTGGCATCAGAACGGAATGGGATGCTTTTGATATAGAAACTCCTGAAGGCATCAAGGTGGAGGTAAAGTCTGGCGCATACATTCAAAGCTGGGAGCAGAAGAGGCACTCAACCATTCAATTCAGCATCCGACCAAGTCAGGGTTGGGACTCTGAATCAAACGAACGAAATAGCGAAGTCCGAAGGCAGGCTGATATTTATGTATTTTGTCTTTTAAAACATAAAGATCAATCCAGTATCAATCCGTTAAATCTGGAACAGTGGGAATTCTATGTTTTGCCTACAAACACACTAGATCAGTCTGTCGGGGCGCAGAAAACCATTACATTAAATAGTTTGGAGAAGTTAAATCCAATCAAGGTAAATTATGGTGAGCTACATGCTTCAATCAAAGCAGCTGCTAGCAAGTAGCTCCACCAGACAAAATACTCACTGCGTTTGCATTTTTCCGCAACTTTTAAAATGTTAATTTTCAAATAACTATCTGACTAGTAACAACTAATTATTAGTGTTATAAATTGCTTTAGAATGTAAACAGGCGATGTTGCGGTAGAAAAAGTGGCAACTTGCCTCTTAATAAACTGTTAGTATTTAAAGAAAATAATGAAGTTCGAAGAAGAATTCAAAACAGTAGAGTTACTGATTAACAGTAACCATCCTACAAAAATGGTTGATGCATTTTCGATTCACTGATTAAAGCGGAAAGACAAGTAAGAAAAATATTTACCTACCTAGTGTTTCAAAACGCTAATCTTACATCTGCTAATGTAAGTGAGCTTCGTCACGTATTAGCCGAATTCAGACATGTATATTTCAAGGGATTTGTTACAGGCATTAATTTGTTATCGAATAAAACGTTCGCAAGTCTATATGGTGAGCATTATGAAGAAGACATGGAAAGATTGAATACCGCGATTTCTTACAGGAACAAAATTTTTCATGGGCAACTAACGAATGAGAAGTTATCGTCCGAAGATTTAGGTGCTGTAATTGAGAACATCAAGCGCTGGTGTCAAAGATTATCTGAAGCCGCATATGATGAGTATGGTTACTGTGGATTTGGTCGAAATTCTTTTCAAAAATCCAGCTTAGATCTAAGCGAGAAAATTTCGACACCAATTAATAATTCAGCCGAATATCGTGAGTTTATTACTAATCACATGAGACGTTAAGTGCTAACAAACTGTTTAAGTGTGATTCGCAACGCGTGGTATTTTTACTATGCGCTGGTTTTAGTGTTTAAGGTGGTATGCGGGAACTTCGGTATTGCATTGCTCGCACCTTAACAGAGCGTTATGCTCACTCAGGAAAATAATCAAAACGAGATTAAATTTTAATTATATGATTTATCACTATTGTGCTGTTGATTCAATTGTTCCGATAATAAGCTCAAAGCAACTTTGGATGTCAGATCTAGAAAAAATGAACGACCCTTCTGAATATAATTTGGGGTTTGACATAATACTTTCTGAGTTTGGTGAAATTTATCCAGAGCATATCCCTTGGCTAAAATACAGACATACAAAACACTCCAATAGGGTTTTGAGCACGTCTTTCACAAAGCAAGGAGATATGTTAAGTCAATGGAGAGCATATGCCAGTAATGGGTCAGGTGTATCGTTAGGCTTTGATATAGAAGTTCTATTGGATATTAATAAATATATTCAGTCTGATGAGATTAACTATAGTAAGAGCTTTTTAATTGAAAAAGCTCGCAAACTAATCACCAATCATGAAGTTAATGAAAATAGCTTTGTATTCAAAGGCTTTAATACTTACGACCTAAATTTAGCAACAGAATTATCCAAGCTATCAATTTTTTACAAAAGTGAATTTTATCGCGAAGAAGAAGAGGTTCGACTTGTTACGTATTTGAATGATAATACTGTTATTCATTCGAAACAGACTGCTAACAAAATAGAAGACAGGGAAGTACAATTTAGAGTTTCCCAATACGGGCTAGTACCTTATATGGGTTTGAAATTTATTGATGAAAATAGAAATGCGTTAAGAGAGGTTATCATTGGTCCCAATTCAGCTCTTGCGCCTAATGATATAAAATTGTTACTTGAGTGTAATCATTTAACCGATGTCAAGGTAGTCTCATCAAACGGAAACTATCGGTAAACTCTATTCATATGATTTAAGCATTAGTATAACAAGTTACTAAAAGGACGCAAAAAAGTAGTTTTACGCTCGTGCCTCACTAATTTTAGCTTAAGCATTACGAATGACCGCTTGTGGCACTGAGCTGTCTTAGAACAACTAAGCATGTTATGGACCTGAATTAATAATTCATCCATGAAGCTTGGTTACATCGGTCATCCATGACCTCATTTCAAATTATGCTTTTCAATCAACTTAATTAGTGTCATTGATTTTATGTTATGACCTGAGTCAACAATTCACCCATGCATCTTAGTTCCAACGGCCACCCTTAACCTCAGTTCAAACCACTGAGAAACGGCGTTACGGTTGCATCTAATCTTTGTAAGATGTTAGAAGCAAAGACAAATATCGTTAAATACCAGATCAATACGATGTTGCAATGAAAGAAGTAGTCTTTATTCCACTTAAGCAGTTTAAAACCGATTCTTTAACGTTTTAAGGCGCGAACTCTACCCCTTCTTACCCTGATACAACCGCATACACATCATCTGCATAGGTTCGGCTTTGCTCTGCCAATTCAAAAATACTTGAGATGGGTGTTGCGGGTCTTACTTCAGCTAAAATGGATTCCGCTGTTTGCCAATTATTTTCTTCAATCGCCATTGCGATTTTTAATGCACCACCTAACAGCCCTTCATAATTTAATAGTGCGCCGCTTGAATTGCTGTCTAATGAAAATTCACTAATAACGGTGTTAAGATCCATGTCTAATACGGCGCCTAAAATAGACATTAAACCAATCAGGTACCCTTCTTCGGCCATATCGTTACCACCCGGCGCTAGAAATAGCGACATAAACCTTGCTCGCATTAAGCCAAACTTGGTCAATTCTGAGGGCTTATCAACGCCCAAATCACTGAGCGCTAACACGCGAATAAACTGCCTTAGTGTGTCTTCTCCCAAATACACCACAGCCTGCGAAATTGACTTCATTTCTTGTTTATCAAGTCCAGAACGGGCATTAACGAGTTTTAGCACGCGTGCAGTAAGGCTTAAGTCTTTAGCAATCTTACTTTCGATTTCTTTGAAATTGAGATTTGGTTTAGTTGTCGATTTTAATAAATCAAACACCACCAGTTTTGATGGCTCTACGTTGCCATACGTTAGCATTTCAGGTTTGGCAAAAAAATAGCCTTGAAACAAATCAACACCTGCGCCTTTTAAGTATTCAAACTCGTCGTAGGTTTCGATTCTTTCAACAACAATTTTAAGTTTTGGGTATAAACGTTTGAGCTTTTTAACTAAGGTAGTAGTTTTTATAATCGGTTGTTCTAGCTCTAATTTAACGTAAGACATATGCGGCAACAACGGCTCCCATCTTGGGTCTTTGTCATAGTCATCTAGGGCAAATTTATAGTGCTGTTTTCTGAGCGATTTCACAATTTCCAGTAATTCTTCGATATTCTGCGAGCGTTCAACAATTTCAAGCACAAGATTGTCGGGCGTTATTAATCGCGGAATTTCTTGCAGTAACGTTGTGTCAGATAAGTTTATAAATGCACAGTGATTGGCAACCAATTTATCTTTGCCAACTAAAATAAGTGAGTTAAAAAACACGCGTCCTGTAGCTTGTTCATCGGTAACACCAACAGGAAAGGCATTATTGTCTGAATCTCGATACAGTAACTCGTAAGCAAATATTTGCTTGTTCGCATCGAGAATGGCTTGTCGCGCAATAAACTGGGTTACAGGTTTCGTCATAAGTACAGCCAATTGAGTAGAGCAGAATCTAACAAAATGTTTAAAATTATATCTACTACAGTTCTGAGTAAAATATCAACACCTATATTCAGATTACGTCAGTCAAGTCGTTTGAGCAAACAAAACATGTTCTTGGAAATTTGTTTCAGAGCACACTATTCTACTTGAACAAACAACAGTTAAACACAAAATTAGATCAATCTTTATCGCTGTTTGCGTAACGATTTAAAGCTACCAAAAAATAAGTCTTAGTTACTTTTCAGCTTTAATAGCTTTAGTAAACAGCATCCAACCAGCTTAAATCTTATAACCCGTTATACTAAGTGTAATGGGTTATTATCGTGATGAATGTGCACTTTTTGAAAGGCCACATAACGAATAGCCCTATAAAAATTCATTCAATAAAGTGTACGCTGACTAGCTGGCTGCCAAATTAGCTTTTAAAAGTTACGTACATATTGTTGAGCAAGGTATCGGGTAGTCACATGAATTTAAATAAGATACTGATTTTATTAGTAGTAACATACTTATTTACGCCAATAAGCGCACAGGCTGAGCCTGAAATTACCACAATTAAACACGCCAAAGTGCTGGAGAATAACGATCCGCAAAAAAACTTCTTTATTTATATATTAGATCTCGCTTGTAAGGCCTCAGAAGATAAACATGGCCCGTGCAAATTAGAAGCGTCAGATGTGCCGATGTTGCAAGAGCGGCAATTAAAAAGTTTAAACTCAGGATTACTCGACATCACTTGGACCGCGTCTTCGAATAAAAGAGAGCGACAAGCACGTGCAATAAAATTCCCTTTAATGGCCGGCATGTTAGGTTATCGCGTAGCCGTTTATAACAAAACCGTTAAAAAGCAGTTTAGTAAAACAGCTTCAACCAATGACCTTAAAAAACTAATACTTGTACAAGGTCTTGATTGGCCAGATACCATTATTTTAAAAAAACATCACTTTAACGTTCACGAAACAAATTGGTATGAACACCTGTATACCGATACTGCGAAAGGGCTTTATGATTATATTTTAAGGGGCGTTTTTGAGGTCAGCTCCGAACTAAACAACTACCAATCCCCTAATTTAGAAATGGATAAAAACCACCTAATCGTTTATCCGTTACACATATATTATTTTGTTGCCAAAGATAATACGGCGCTTGCCAAACGCATCGAATACGGCCTTAATCAGCTCAATAAAAATAACAACTACATAAGCTTATTAGTGAATTTCCCACCACACAAAAATAGCCTACCCTTGTTAAATTTAACAAAGCGTAAAGTTCATATCATTGATGACACTAAACGTATTTCAGAAGAAAGTGTAAGTGCAATGTTAGAACTGGTGAGGCGGGCTTCACACTAATGTGTAACCCAACACGTTTGAGATTCAGCTTTCGCCATGTAACTAGCCTGATTTTAGTAATTTTTACATTTTAAACTAAGTGGCAAGTACTTGCTCAAAACTAAAATACTGCAACCTTAAGCACATAACTTTTTAATTAAACGCTTTAATGCTGGTGCTTTAACTGGTTTATACAATAGCGGGTATCCCGCATCGCTTATCAGCTCGCGCACCGACTCGTCATGCTCCGCGGTATTTATAATACAAGGCAAATGGTTTAAACCGCATTCGTCGAGTAATTCCACCCCTGTCACACCATCATCTAGGTGATAATCTGCAATGATCAACATAGGCAGTACTTTTGTCTCTTTAAGTGCCGTTAACTGAACTTTATTGGTTGCCGTTTGCACATTACAGCCCCAGGTTTGTAAACGCTTGGCCAGGGCTTGTAACACCGTTTCATCGTTATCAATTAGCCAAACTGTTAAGCCAACAAAACTCGCTGTTTGCTCAGTATTTACAGGTGTTGGAGTAAACTCTTGTCGATTTTCATTTTCTACGACAAGTGGCAAAGATATAGAAAACTGCGCGCCGCTACCTATATTTGACCGTAAAGTTAAGTCTAGATTGAGCGCATCGGAAATACGCTTTGTAATGGCTAAACCAAGGCCAAGCCCTTGCGCTTTATCATGCCCATCGAGTTGTTTAAATTCTTGGAATATCAGAGTTTTATCCTCAGCCGCAATACCTGGGCCTGTATCTTTAACCGATAACACCAGTTGTTTTCCTACTTTTTCAGCGCAAAGTGACACTTCTCCCGATTGGGTATACCGCACCGCATTGCTTAACAAGTTCTGCCCCACGCGGCGCAGTAAAGTGCGGTCAGAACTGACAGTCTCGTCATCAAATTGCGATGTAAAAACTAGGCCTTTTTCATACGCGAGGGCAGAGAATTCAGCGCTAAGAGGCGTGAGCAATTTGGCAATCGAGAATTCACTTTTTTCAATTTTTAAACTACCCGATTCAAGTTTGGTTAGCTCTAAAATGCTGCTCAGTAAGTCTTCTGCCGAAGTAAGGGAATTTTTAATATTACTCGCAAGCTCTGCATATTCTGAGCCTTGCGACTTTTCTTCCATTACTGAGCAAAATAAGCTGGCAGCATTGAAAGGCTGTAATAAATCATGGCTCGCCGCGGCAAAAAAACGGGTTTTACTCTCCGTCGCTTGCGCTAATTCTAAATTGGCCTGCGTTAATGCATGGGTGCGCTCGTTAACCTTTTGCTCAAGGTTAGTATTGGCTTCTTTCAGCGCATCTTGAGTATTCACAAACTCAGTAACATCGCTAAAGGTTGTTACAAAGCCACCGCTTGGCAGCGGATTGCCTTGCATTTCAAATACCCGACCATTTTGATGAGCACGCTGGTATTTATAGGCACTGCCCGTTTTTAAAAACGCCAAACGTTTAGCGATTTCGCTTTCAATGTCGCTTGCCTTAAATAACCCGCGCTCGGCATTAAAACGAATAATATCGGCAATGGGGCGACCAATATAAAGGGCGTTATCAGGGTAGTTGAACATGGTTTGATATACGCTATTCCACGCCACTAAATTTAAATCGCCATCTACTACGCTAATGCCTTGGTTAACGTTTTCAATTGTCGATTGCAGTAAATCGCGATTAAATTTAAGTACTTGGCTAGCTTCATCTACGATGGTTGCCACTTCGCTTAATTGCCCGTGTTTATTTTTCGCAGCCGTGAGCACTAAATTTGCTGACGAGCCGCCAATTACCGCAGCCATTTCTCGGGCAACCAAAGACTCTAATTCCATGCTAGCGGGTTTTTGCCAACCTGTTATCGCTAATGGAAAATACTGCTGAATAATTTGCTGACCAGTCGCACCATCAACAAAGCGCAGTAGTAAACGGCTCAATTCATCAACGCTTAGCTGATGTTTGGTATTGTTGGCATGTTGTTGCTCTACCGAAAATACAAACTTTTCAGCTTGCAGCTGCTCTGCCACCTCCGCGCCACGTTTTAATGAAATATACACAAACACGACCGTGTTAAAGGTGAGTGATAACAACAACGTTTGCGAAATACTATCAAGACCGAGCCCTAAAAGGTCAGCTGGTGCTAGGAATTGTAATCCAAACGGACCTGCCACTAGCCACGCACTTTGCCAATTTAAACTGGTAGCGACTGAGGGTAAAAATAAGCCATAAACCCACACAGCAAAGCCCGTTAAAATGGCGTATTTTGCTGCCTTACGAGACGCCCCACGCCATACTAACCCCAGCAATAACGCAGGGGCAAATTGCGCAACCAACGTAAACGACATAAGCCCCACATTTGCCAAACTATTGGTGCCACTAAGTAACTTATGGCAAAAATAGCTGGCAATAAGCACACCCAAAATAACCGCTTTTCGCGCACGTAAAATCCCTGTGGGTGAAAGCCCTGCTGCGGCGCTTTTCTCTTTATTTTTAGTTAACAGTAATGGGTTAATAATGTCGTTTGTTATCATCACTGAAAGCACAATTGCGGCTAAAATCACCATGCTAATTGCGGCTGAAAAGCCACCTAAATAAGCCACCATTGCCAAAGTTTGATTTTCAAATGCAAGCGGTAACGCCAGTACAAAGGTATCTGACGCAACACTTTGTGGCTCGAGTAGCAATAGCCCAGCATATCCAATTGGCAGTGTACAAATATTTAGCAAAAGCAAATATATAGGAAATATCCAGCGTGCTTTTTTAATGTCAGTTTTATCGTCGCGTTCAACAAAACTAACGTGGAATTGACGTGGTAAGCACAGCATAGCCAGTACGCCTAAAATCATATGGCTAATGTACACATAATTGGCGCTGCCATGATCTGCAACTTGTTGTTCTAACCCCGCAGATTTAGCGCTATGCAACAGCGCTGTTGGGCTTTCAAATAATTCAAAACATACATATAAACCAATCGCTAAAAACGCGAACAACTTAACTAATGATTCAAATGCAATTGAATTCATCAGGCCTAAGTTATGCGCATTAGGGCGCAGTTTATTAGCACCAAATAACATCGCAAAAATCGCTAAAACTAATGTGATATAAAACGTTCCATCGTGCCAAATTGACTGCGTTTCAACGCTACCGGCAATTAATTGAGTACTTTGACTGATGGCGCTTAGCTGCAGCGAAATATAAGGAATAATGGCAAACACTGAAATAGTGGTAATTAAGCTCGCCAGTGAGCTAGATTGCCCATAGCGTGTGGCAATAAAGTCGGAAATAGAAGTGATTTTGTGTGTTTGGCATATATCACTGATTTTTAAATATACTTGCCAACCAAAAATAAATAACAGCAAACTGCCTACATAAGTCGGCGCAAGCCACCAGCCATTATTCGCCGCTTGCGCTGTGGTGCCATAAAACGACCAAGAGGTACAATAAACCGCTAATGTTAGCCCATAAACCATGGACTTAAATGACTGAAATTTATATTTTTCACTAACATAAGCAATCGCAAATAACAGCGCTAAATAAACAAATGCAATTGCACTAACTGACCAAATTGTAAGCATTATTTTCGTTTTTATTTATATGCATAACACTAGACTAAGTCATATTGCAGCAATTAGCTCGTATAACTTTAGTACTATCAGCGCATTCATTAATTGTGCTGCAAAAATCAAATCGTTTACATTTCAAACAACACACTCTTCATTGTAAAAACTAAAATACCGAATCCAGAAATAAGTGCGAGCATAATTTGATCAGAATCAATAAGCCTTTGATTTATCGATATTCCTTAATCAAGATGCAATAAAATAAATTTAAAATGAATTTTTAGTGAATTCAACAATGTACTTTTCTCAACAATAAACCATACTTAAAACTGGTTTATGGCTTGTTTTGTTTTTTACATTGGATAGGGAGGACCATATCAGCAAAACAGTAAGGTCGAAGGGTATATATTAAAGCCGTTAATCTGACTCGCTCAGATTAATTTAATAAGCCTAAAAGGTAATTACTATGCTCAATACCGTCAGTGTTAAAACTAGACTTACCATTCTAATAACCGTTCCCATTGTTGCTTTTATTGGCCTTGCCATTATATCGCTGATGATGACTAAGTCACTGGTGATGGGAATTCAAAGTATCAACAACGACCGTGTCGTACCCCTAAAACAAATAAAAGTGGTGTCTGACAATTACGCCGTGAGCATTGTTGATAACCTGCATAAATACAACGCAAAATTACTTTCTAAAAGCCAATTACTCGCAGCCATTGAAAGCGCTGAAAACGTTGCTAATCAAAACTGGCAGGCTTACTTAAATACCGAGCTTACTAGCGAAGAAAAACGACTGATTGGTGTGAGTGAATCCCTATTTAGCAAAGTAAAACAAAAAGTAAATTGGTACCAAAATCAGATAGCAATGGAGCAGCCTCTCGCCAGTTCTCCAGAAATGTTCGTAAAAGAAATGTACGATGTGTTTGACCCGTTTAGCACCAGTTTAAATGACCTTATCGACTTACAGTTAAACACATCGCAGCAATTTACCAATGATGCAACAGAAAACTACGAATCTAAGCAACTGAGCTTTATCATTGCCTGTATTTTATTGCTTATTGCCACCATAGTGATGGCGCTATTCATTTATAAATCAATTATTACCCCATTAAGAGCGATTGGCTCTACCATGGCAAATATTGCCAATAATACCGACCTAACGTTACGTGTTTCAGAATACGGTAATGATGAATTTTCTCGCACCGCGGTAAGCATTAATACGATGCTTAACCATTTTAAATCACTGATTGAAGAGCTTTTAAACGCGGTCAAAACCCTTAGTGATGAATCAGATCAAATGTCGCGTAGTAGTAGCCAAGTAGCGGCAACCACAGAGCAACAAGAACACCAAACCACCATGATTGCCACCGCTATTACCGAAATGAGCGCAGCTATTGGCGAAGTTGCGTCCAATGCGGTAACCACATCACATAAAGCCAACGAATCTGACGACACCGCTAAACACGGATTAGCAAAAGTTCAAGAGAACATTGATTCAATTAATCAGTTAAACGAGGTGATTCGTCACACCAAAGAAGACATTGATTTATTGAGTGAAAAAAGCAATGAAATCAATTCAGTGGTGCAAATTATTCAAAATGTAGCAGAGCAAACTAATTTGCTTGCACTTAATGCGGCAATTGAAGCTGCACGCGCTGGTGAATCGGGCCGTGGTTTTGCTGTGGTGGCCGACGAAGTACGCCAACTTGCTCACAATACGCAAAAAGCCACAGAGCAAATAAGCTCTATGATCATCGCCTTACAAGATGCATCTCAACGCGCGGTTTCGAGCATGGAGGATGCCTCAGGTAAAGCGAGCCACAGTGTTGAAATTGCCGCGGCATCAGCCAGTTCAATTCAATCTATTGCCGAAGCAATTACCGAAATTGCCGATATGAATATTGTGGTTTCTACCTCAACTGAAGAGCAAACTACGGTTGCCGCTGAAATTTCGCAAAATATTAACGAGTTTAGCGATAGTATTCGCAGCGTCACAATTAGCGCATCTGATATGGCGCAAACTGGTCGTACGCTGTCGGAGTTATCGGGTAAGCTTAATAACGACATTAGTATCTTTAAAGTTTAACGAATAGCTCTCAATACCCAACAAAAAAGGAGCGATATCGCTCCTTTTTTAATATTTACAGTAGCTCGCTATAAGCTCACGTTAAACCCAACAAATACATTGCGGCCAACCTCAGGTACACCTTCACCCACCATTATTTCGCTGCCCATTGCACGGTTAACACCATTTAAATGAGGGCGATAAGCTTTATCTAGCAAGTTGTTAACACCAAAGTTAACTCTTAGTTGTGCTGTTACATCGTAATCCAATTGCCAATCAAGAGTGCCGTAACCTGCCGACTCTTTCTCGTTGTTTAATTCGCTCACTTTTGTTTGTTTGGCATACCCACTCAGTGTTAACTGCGAGTGCCAATCACCAATTTGATAATGAGCAGTAATCCGCGAGTTTAACGGCGCAATACGATAGAGATCATCGTCGATGTCTTCTCGCTCACCGGTGACGTAACTAACAACCCCGGTTAGTTGCCACATATCATTTAAGCGCCAAACTAGATTTACATCTGCACCAAATAAGTGTGCATCAATATTGTTAAACTGAAGTGGCGCTTCACCTCCCATCATAGTTCCAACCATATTCGCAGCCATATTATTTGATGGCGTACCTTGAATATAATCATCAATTTGATGATAGAAAACCTGTGGTGAGATACTGAAGCCATTGGCTTGATATTGCCATGCAAGGTTTAACTGATAAGCAGTTTCCGCATTCAAATCTATATTACCAATATAGGTTTTACCATCAGCAAGGCCACCAGTCGCTTGCATAGGTAACCATAAATAACGCTGTTGGTAAGATGGCGCGCGTTGTTTTAAACCAAAACTAATTTCCGTAGAGTAGCGCTCTGAGTGCTGCGCCCTGCCCGAGTAGCTAATATCAACTGTGGTATCGTTAACACTGCGGTCGGCATTATTAAATTGCTGTTGTAACATTTTAATATGCGGATTCATCATCGCCATTGAGCTAGACACAGTACCTGCATCTGCTTGATTGTACTTAACACGCGCACCCACACGCTGGCTAAAATCATTGGCTTCTGATTGCCACTCAGTAAAGATTGAATGGCGGTGGTCTTCAACTTGATTAAAGTTTTCAACAAAAAACATCGCATTATTTGGGTTGGTAATGCGTGAGCCATGCTCACTAACATAGCCCTCTAAACCAAATTGCCACTGTGCCAATTTGCCCGCGACAAAATAACTTAAATTCTCAACATCTGTTGTGTTGTAGCGATGTTTTTGCATATTTGCATTACTTCGCTGTGAGTAATTGTCCATACCATGCTCTGCTGTGTGGTAGGCAATATATGCATCTAATGCAAGCTCGTTAAGCTGCGTTTGATAATCAAGCTTAATGCGATCACTTTCTACGTAATCAATGTCCATTGGCAATGCGATTGTGCCGGTCGGTTTGGTGTCAGTGCGCTGCCAAATTAAGCCAACTGAAGACGCTTGTTGGCGATATGCCACATCAACGCCATACTGCAAGCGTTCGACTTTTGATGAGTGAACTTCTCGTCCATCACCATCTTCATAATCATCCGCATTCTGTAATGCGACATAGCTATTTAAGGCAAATTCATCAAACCCTGCGCCTGCCACAGCTGACACATTGTAACCCGCGTAATTAGATAAATAAGTACCGGTAAGTGCTAAATTACGCTCACCTGCATCAATATCAGCAGCACGTTTTTGATGCACCTTAACCACACCACCAAACGAATCTAACGCGCTACTCACCGGTGCAATACCGCGATACACATCTACCGAGTTAATTAAAAGAGGCGAAACATAACTCAGCGGTGCATCCATGGCATTAGGGCCTGCACCAATTTGCTTTACGCCGTCAATGGCAACAGCGACTTGGTCACCGTAATACCCACGATATTGAGCTATACCCGATATTTGACCATTTTTATTGGCATTTGCCCCAGGTACTGAAAGTAACCAATCTGATACATCAGGCAGTGATACACTGGCCTTGGCCTGCTCAGTCGATAGCGCAAATTGATTAATGTGAGACGAAACAGTGATCACCTCCATATCTGACTTAGCAAATACTAAAGATGAAGATAGCGAGAGAATACAAAGCGTTATTGTGTTAAGTGTGCTTTTCATAAAAAACTTCCATATACAAACTAAGGAAATTTTCTTAAAAAAAGCACCACATCACAAAGTAAAAACCGCAAACTGCGACAATATGTCACAGTTTGCTTGATGGTTGTAAATCCCGTTTACGTTTTTTCAAAAAACGCATGGGTGAAAATCCAGTTACTAACATGGTACCTAGTAACACCGTAATAATGCCTACTAACACATTTAAAGTTAGTACTTCGCCAAGGACAACATAACCCCAAATTGCAGCAAATCCCGGAATTAAAAAGGTGACCGACAATGCTGATGCTGCGCCAATTTCGGCAACTAAATCAAAATAAAAAATAAGCGCGATGCCAGTACACACTATGCCAAGCAATACCACCGCCAATATTTCATCTGTTGATGGCATTTGATTCATCGGGAAAAACGGCAATAGCGGCACCAATAAAATGACCGTTGCCCACAAGCTGCCATGAGATGTATCAAAACCCGGCACTTTGTGTTTTACATGCTTAGTGTAATTTGTCGCAATACCGTAACAAAACGCCGCAAACGTAGCGGCTAGTAACGCGACTAAACTTTCGGCATTGATCATATTCGGGGCTAATCCAACCATTAAAACAACGCCTAAAATACCCAAACCGAGTCCGCACCATCCTTGCCGAGAAATTCGCTCACCATGCCAAAATCGGCCAATTAAACTACCCCAAATTGGTGCCGTGGCATTTAGAATAGCTAACATCGCAACAGTTAAGGTTTGCGCCGCGTAGGCAAATAACATCCATGGAATTGCCGAATTAAAAAGCCCGACAAAAAAGTAATGCCCAATTAGGCCTTTTACCATCACTTTACGCCGCATCAATAACGCAATAATTGATAGGCTAAGCGCAGCAAATAATACCCGCGCCTCAATTAAAAAAACCGGTGCAAAGCTGTCGACGGCAATACGAATAAGCAAGAACGACGCGCCCCAAATTGCAGCGAGCAAAAGCAAAAGAAAAAACTGTTTATTGGTCATATTTATACCCAAATAGCGATACGTTTAGGGTGAGAAAAGCGATACTACGCTGCTTATTTAAAGCAGTAAGGTTATACAATAGGCTAATAAACGGAGCAAATAACACTCCATTGAGAAAGGAAAAACAAAGCAACATACACAATGCTAACGTTAAATAACAGGGGCCTGTAGCATATACTAAATCTTTGTTGTGTGTTGCACTTTTAAGCTCGTTTTTTCAGCTGTTAAGTTGGCCGTTAGACGTTACGGCTTTGCGCCATATTTAGCGTAAATAGTGTCTATTTCACCGCGTTGCTTCATATCGGTCAAAATTTTATTTAGCTCTGAGCGCAAAACACGTAAATGTGGTTGAAACCGCATGGCAACTGGCAAATCACTCACTAATAATACCGGTTTAAACGAGGTTCTTTTGTTTTTATTTATATAAAACAGCGCACTTGCTTCGCCTAAAATGGCGTAATCAATATTGCCATGTTCAATTTGCGCCAATAACTCAACCTCAGAACGGGAATCTACTTTCACTATTTTCCCTGGTGCAAAGTGTTGTTCAAACTCACCGTAGCGATAACCACGTACTACGCCGAGTACTTTATGATACAAATCTAACGGTGTTCTTTCTTGACGATATTGCGACGCGACGACAATTTCTCGTGAGCTGGCATAAAATTCACTGTAGATACCCGGTACTTTGGTGTGGCTTCGCCATATTGGATTTATGCCCGGTTCAATATCAACTTTGCCTTGATCGAACAGCCGCAAACCACGGGCAACAGAAAATGTGACAAACGTAAACTGATGCCCAGATAATTCCGAGATACGCGCAAAGATATCAGGAAAAATACCTTTCATAATATCGCCTTCAAAATAACTGTAGGGCGGGTTGGCACCGTGATAACTCAATACCGTATAGCTCTCTGCGTAACTTGTATTAACATACAAAAACCCAATAAAAACCAATAACCGCAACATGGCTAACTTCCTCACTGATAACGCTTTAAGTATAGAAGCTCAATGTAATTACGCAGGTAAAAGTGGCATCACTGCTTATGAGGAAAATCCCATCACAAAACTATTTTTATGCCAAAACAAGTCGTATGGGTTTAGTTCACTACAACAAAGAGTTATTAGCCCGATTAAAATTTTTACGTTAAATTGAATTCGGAACAATAAAAAGAAGAATTTCTGATGACAAACAAAGTATTTATTGCAACTAGTCTCGATGGTTATATTGCTGATAAAGATAACAAAATTGATTGGCTACATCAGTTACCTAACCCGGACGGCGACGACTTTGGTTTTGATGCGTTTATCGCAGGCATCGATGCACTGTTAATGGGCCGAAACACCTTTGAAATGGTGTTGTCATTTGGCGTGGAATGGCCGTACAGCAAACCCGTTTTTGTACTTTCTAACTCCCTAACACATGTTCCTAAGGGTTACGAAGGCAAGGTTTTTCTGGTAAACGGTGAGCTACAAAAAATTGTCAAAAACTTAGCTGAACTTGGCTATCACAACCTTTATATTGACGGCGGTAAAACTATTCAAAGCTTTTTAAAGGAAGACTTAGTCGATGAAATGATCCTGACACGAATTCCTGTGCTGTTAGGTGGTGGCTACCCATTATTTGGCGATTTACCTGAGCCATTGGGCTTTAAACTCTTGGCAAGCAAAAAGTATATCGATAAAGTGGTGCAAAATCATTACATTAGAGACAGATAATGCAGTACCCAAATGCTCTAGTTGCAGGCAGTAAAATCGCTGTTTGTGCATTTTCATCAGGCGTCGACGAAGCCTTTCACCCCCGCTTATCTTTAGCACTAGCGCATTTTAAACAATTGGATTTTGAACTAGTTCTTGACCCAAACCTAAAACATAACCACCAGCATGTCAGCGCCAACAAAGAAGTTCGCGCACAACAACTAATGCAATACCTGCTAGACGATAGTATCGATGCGATTATGCCGCCTTGGGGCGGAGAACTTGCAATGGAACTATTGCCCCTGCTTGATTTTGCTCAATTACAAAGTGCGAAACCTAAGTGGCTAATTGGCTTTTCGGATGTAAGTACACTGCAAGTTGCACTGTCAACGCGGTTAAATTGGGCAAGTATGCACACAGCTAATCTAATGCAATTGGTTCCTAATCAATCTGATAGTACGACAGCTGCTTTTTATAACGCAATAACGCTGAAAAAGGGCGATAGCTTTACACAAACCGCATCAAGTCACTTTGAAGCAGACTACGCTGATTTAATTAACAATCCAAATGCAGCTTATAATTTAACGCAAAAAACGTGTTGGAAAACACTTAATTGGCCAAGCGAGCGTGTTTCTGGGCGTTTAATTGGCGGCTGTTTAGATACGCTTATTTTTACCTTAGATAGTCCGTATTGTGATCTGCAGGTTTTTTGCCAACACTATGAAAAAGAAGGTGTTATTTTATACATCGAAAATGCTGAACTCAGCCCTACTGCCTGGCTACGCGCATTGCTAATGCTAAAATACAAAGGCCATTTCGAGCGCATTAATGCACTTTTTGTTGGCAGACATGCGGCCTCTGCTGCTAACAAGCAAATTGATTTTGCTTTGGCACTCACGCAAGCCGAACTTGATATTCCTATCATTTACGATATGGACATAGGCCATCAGCCGCCTAACCTTACCTTGGTAAACGGTGCACTGTGCGAAGTATCACCTAAGCTTAACCTTAAGCAAACGCTCATTTAACGCAAAAACATTGTGCTTATGCAAAAAGCTTTTTAGCATAAGCACACAATCAAATTAAGCGAGTCGCTCTGCTAGCGAATTAAACATAGCAACTTGGTGCATTGAACATTTTTAGTATGAAACCTCCTTACTAAAATTTGCTTTTCACCTGCTTGCCTGTTTTGTATCAATTCTATTAAGTATGTAATCAGACATCACGCCAAATGCACGCATTCAGCACGCTATTTAGCCCATAGAATGATTAACTATTTAAAGAGTGAGCATTCACGTTTAGCGTGCCTTATTTTCTAAACACGATTGCAATTAAGACTCGCAAATAACACTAGGAACACACAATGAAAAAACTAAACCTTTCGCTGGTTGCGATGGCAACAGTATTTGCTTTGTCAGGCTGTGGTGAAAAATCAGCACCAACAGTTTCAAACGCACCTGCAGCCGAAAAAACAGTTGCCACAAACACTAAAAACGACAACGCAATTTTGGCAGCATTTAGCGGTCCATATAACGGTGTACCAGCATTTGATAAAGTAACACTGAGCGAGCTTAAGCCTGCATTTGATGCCGCAATGGCACAAAAGCTGGCAGAAGTTGATGCCATTGCCAACAACCCTGAGCCAGCGACGTTTGACAATACCATTGTTGAATTTGAGAAATCAGGCAGCCTTTTAAAACGCGTTTACACTTACTACGGTATTTGGCGCTCAAACGTTTCTAGTGCAGAGTTTCGTGCAATTCAAAAAGAAATGGCTCCTAAGTTATCAGCCTTCAACTCAAAAATTACGCAAAATGAAAAGCTTTTTGCGCGCATTAAAGCGGTATATGAAAGCGATGCATTAAAATCACTTACACCAGAAGAGCAACGAGTTACTTGGCTTACTTACAATAGCTTTGCACGCAATGGAGCAACGCTTGATAAACCATCTAAAGCACGCTTTGCAGAAATTAACCAAGAGCTTGCAGGTCTTCACACTAAATTTGCCAACAATGTGTTAGCAGATGAAGAAAATTACGTGGTGTTTTTAACTAAAGAGCAACTTTCAGGCTTACCTGATTCGTTAATTTCAGCGGCAAAAGCGGCGGCGAAAGATCGTGGTAAACCAGAAATGTTCGCAATCACTAATTCGCGTTCATCAATGGATCCGTTTTTAACCTACTCAGATGAGCGTGCATTGCGTGAGCAAGTATGGAAAAACTACTATAACCGTGGTGGCAACGGTGATGAATTTGATAACAACCAAACAATTAAAGACATCTTAACGCTTCGTCACGAGCGCATGCAGCTATTGGGCTACGACAACTATGCCCAGTGGCGTTTAGAAGATCGCATGGCAAAAACACCGGCGAATGCAAAAGCCCTAATGGATAAAGTATGGCCTGCGGCAATTGCGCGCGTGGGTGAAGAAGTTGCTGACATGCAAGCTATCGCTGATAGCGAAGGTGCAAACATTAAAATTGCGCCATGGGATTATCGCTACTACGCAGAAAAAGTACGTAAAGCGAAATATGATCTTGATTCAAACGAAGTAAAACAATACTTGCAACTAGATAAACTGCGCGAAGCGATGTTCTATGTGGCAGGTCGTTTATTTAACTTCAACTTTAAAGAAGTGGCAACCGGTTCGGTACCTGTGTTCCATGAAGATGTGCGCGTATGGGATGTAACTGACAAAACCACTGGCGAGCACATTGGTTTATGGTATTTAGATCCATTTGGTCGTAAAGGTAAGCGCTCAGGCGCGTGGGCAACAACCTACCGCAGCCACACAACATTCGATGGTAAGAAGACCGTTCTGTCGTCAAACAATTCTAACTTTGTTAAAGGCCCTGAAGGCGAACCGACGCTGATCTCATGGTCAGATGCAGAGACTTATTTCCATGAATTTGGCCACGCACTTCACTTCTTATCAGCAACGGTTGCTTACCCTAAATCGCATTCAGGTGTACGCGACTATACTGAATTCCAATCGCAACTACTTGAGCGCTGGTTAACAACCGATGAAGTGATCAATAACTACCTTGTTCACTACAAAACTGGTGAGCCAATGCCAAAAGAGTTAGTTGCTAAAATTAAGAAATCAGCAACCTTTAACCAAGGCTTTAAAACTACTGAGTACTTAGCGTCGGCAATTATGGATATGCTATACCATACAACCGATCCAGCTAAAATTGACCCAGCTAAATTTGAAAAAGAGCAATTAGAAGCCATTGGTATGCCAAGTGAGCTTGTAATGCGCCACCGCAGCACACACTTTGGCCATATCTTCTCTGGTGAAGGTTATTCAGCAGGTTATTACGGCTACTTATGGGCGGAAGTACTAACGTCTGACGCATCTGAAGCATTTGCTGAAGCACCGGGTGGTTTTTACGATAAAGAATTAGCTGACAAGCTTGTTAAGCACTTATTCTCAATTCGCAACGCAATGGACCCAGCTGAAGCATATCGTTTATTTAGAGGACGTGACGCAGAAGTTGAAGCACTAATGCGTGACCGAGGCTTCCCAGTTAAGTAATGTGACTTAGAGTTACTATCAATTGATACAAAAATGCCGCGAATATCGCGGCATTTTTTTCACACTGAGTCTTATTAACTTAAACCTTAGCTAATAAATGACCCAACTATAGATTAACGATGCTGACTAAATTGCTTCGCCATCGTGGTTAATCGCTCTGCTTCGTTTAACAGTTTTTCTGTTGACTCAAATGCATGCTCTGACGCTTCAAGTGTTTCTTTACTCGCATTATCAATGTTAATCACATTCTTTGTAATTTCATCGGATACCGCAGACTGCTCTTCTGCAGCGGTTGCGATTTGCGCACTCATATCCGTAATGGTATTTACCGCATCTAAAATACGACTAAGTGACGCTTTTGCAAGTTGCGCCTGATCGGCACTTTGCTCTGCTCTAGTTTGCCCTTGCTGCATCGCTGATACAGCTTCACCCGCAGATTGTTGTAACGTCGCAACCATTTGCTGAATTTCTTCTGTCGATGACTGGGTACGTGCGGCGAGTGTACGTACTTCATCGGCAACAACGGCAAAACCACGACCTTGTTCACCTGCCCTTGCAGCTTCAATTGCGGCATTAAGCGCAAGTAAGTTGGTTTGCTCAGCAATACCACGAATTACATCAACCACAGTGCCAATTTGCTGGCTATCTGACGCAAGTTTGTTAATGACTGCTACAGCCGATTCTACTTCGCGTACCAGCTCGTTAATGTCTGCGGTCGTTCTATCAACTACTTGTTGTCCTTCAACGACTTCGTTATCGGCTACTTGCGTTGCATCAGCAGTAAGAGAGGCATTTTGCGCCACTTCTTTTACCGTTGCAGACATTTGATTGATGGCAGCTGCGACCTGTTCTACTTCACGATTTTGCTGCTGCATTAATTGATTCGTTTTCTCAGCCGTGTCCATGGTGCTGTGCGCAACAGTATCAAGCCCTGACGTTGCATCGTTAATACGCCACACAATGGTTTCTTGCTGGGTTTGCAACATTTTAATCGTAAGCTGCAATTGGCCTAGTTCATCACTGCGACCGGTATACACTTGTTTAGCAATATCATTATCAAAAATCTCACGCGCTTTTCGTGCAGCATCCTGATAAGGTTTGGCAACACCCCATGCAAATACGCTGAACAGCATGAATGCCAGCATTAATGGCCAAAGCTGTACAACTGACGAAACAAAGAAAGAAGCAATCAAGGCAGGAATAACAGTTGCAAACACGCCCGCAAACGTTAACTTACCCATTAAGTTAAACGACAATGCTGACGTAATTTTTTGACCAAAACTAGCGCCATTATTAACCGAGCTATAAAGCGCTTTTGCGCGTTTTAGATATTCTTCTTCTGGTTTTAGGCGCACCGATTGATAACCGACAATTTGTTGCCCTTCCATCACAGCGGTAATGTAAGCATCAACCCAATAGTTATCACCATTTTTACAGCGGTTATCAACGATACCCATCCAAGGCTTACCTTGCTTGATAGTGCTCCATAAATCCTTAAACGCCAGTGACGGCATTGCCGGATGACGGACAATGTTATGGCCATGACCAATAAGCTCTTCGCTCTGAAAGCCACTAATATCGATAAAGTCTTGATTTGCGTAAGTAATGCGACCTTTAAGATCTGTGGTTGAAACAATCCGTTGTGACGACTTTAATTTTACCTCACTGCCTGTGAGGGTTTGGTTTTTCTGCATAAGACGACGCCAATTATTTTTTATTAATTATTTAGTTATACAAAGTGTAGTACAGAAAACAGGCACTGTACTTAGCCACTAATTAAGCTCTTAGGGGCTCGCTAGTATACACTTATCTAATTAATTGGTACGTCAGACAAAAGCACTAAAAAAGCCCGCATTATTGCGGGCTTTTCAATAAAAATGAAATAGTTACTTCACTTTTCTACGACGAATAAATGCCAGCGGTGCAGCAAGCAGTGCAAGCCAACCAAATGAACCTGACGATTTTTTCGTTTTAGGTGGCGTTACTGGTTCAGGAAGTGGATTTTCATTCACATCTGTCACCATAATTTTCACCATCGCAGGCTCAGAAATATTGCCAGCAGTATCGGTAACAACCACTTCCATTGGTTAACTAAGCGATGTTGATAATTTAGTTATTGAGAATGCAACAATAACGTCAGCGATATTCAATACATATTCGTTTTTAACTCCCGGGCTTTTTATATTTTAAACCACCAATTGAATAGTGAGCCGCTCAGCTAAAGGCGTTTAAACAAATATTGGAACTTCGATTAACTCTAGTGTGATATTTTTGTAGGCTAGTTAGTTACTACAACAACGGCAGCCGAGCAAAAGCTTAACTCTATTAATGACCTTAATTTTTTCTGCATATTGGCAATACTAATAATAGGTAGCCACTTTTTTAGTTATTTGGGTTAGATTTTGCAAAAAAAAGCCCGCTCTAAAAAGCGGGCTTTATTTAAAAAGCATTTACTAACGTGCTGTATGACGCGTTTCTAATACTTCAACACGTGCCTCTTTTACAAGACCCAAACTACGAAGCTCTTCAGCTGCTTCCAGAACATCTTGATTGTCACCAACTGCAATAACAGCTAGCCTTGTTTCAGTAAACTCACTTACTAATTTAAAGCCTGTTTTAACCAAAATATCGTTAGCACTTATACCTTCAGAAAGAAGAACAGTAATGTTCCCAGAAACAGGTGCAAGGTTTCCGGTAAATATATTACGTACCAATGTACCCGGTGTAACCAAATCGTTTCGTTTATCAAGTTTTACAACAGCTTCATTACCTCTTTTTTCAATCACAGCATCTGCAGATGCAATTGAAGCGGGAACAAGCGCCAAATTTCGCTCTACCTTGTAAGTACCAAAATCAGGTTTAATAACACTCTTAACTTGCTTATTCACAACCGCGTTTTTTGGCACATTAAGCTCTAAATTATTAGCAGCTGCCGCATGAGCGGACAATGTTAGAGCTGCTAAAGTGATCGTTACCTTTTTAAATTTCATTGCAATTACCTCTTAATTAGCAGCATTACCAAATACACGAACTGCAATACCAGTCATTGTAGATGGTGTTGTATTATTTACATAACCTGCAAAGCCAGCCCAACTGTCACCACCATCCTTTGCTGTAAAGCTAGCATCAGATGTATCTAAAAAGCGTACAGTCCACTCACCTTTTGACGACTCACCGTAGAACGCATTTGATAGGAACGCACCATCTTTCAAAATATACCCAACTTCCCAGCCATTAGATAAATCAAGTGCTGGTAAAGATAAAGCTTGCTTCGAAGATAATAGTACACTGCGTGTGCCACTAGGCGATGTTACTTCAATGGCAAGGTCTGTGCCCGCTGTTGTTTGAAGTACACCATTATCCGTTTCAAAACCGAAACCCATTTCAGCGCTAAATACGTCAAATTTAAATTGCATAGCCTCAATGTTTAGCTCTTCTTCAATGACTATTTTGTATTCGGCGCCAGTGGCATTATTATCCGGAATTTCTAACGATAATGGTTCTTGACCCAATACAGAGCCTGCACCTTGCCATGGTGTAATCACTTCATCACCAAGGTCAACTGAGTATGATTTAGCCATGGCGACAGCAGCACCCGCATCTACGCGACCAAACCCATACAAGTTATTGAATTTGTATCCTGCAGCATTCTCAATCCAACCATCATGAGCAACAAATTCACCTTCACCGACAGCTAATTTGATCGCTTCATTTTCGGCGTCATTCTTAGTTGAAGTCGTTGCAAGAATATGACGTACATCACGCCATGTAAGCTCATTATTGGCAGAAAGAATAAGAGAAACCACACCTGATGCATTTGGAGCAGCCGATGACGTACCATTCATAGTAGACGTATAATTACAGCTCGTATTTTCTTCATGTCCTGGGTAGTCGAACGGGTAAATAGCTGCCGCAAAGTCTGATGTATATTGCACGATACTTCTGCCTTTATAGCCAGAATAACCGTTTAAACATGTCATCGAATCGGTCGTTACCATAGCTGGTGCAAACACTCCATATTCACCCGCAGGCGCCGCAACCAACACGTTAGCACCTGCCGTAGAATAGCTTGTATGCTTACCATTTGAATTTACTGCACCTATTGAGAAATAGTATGGATGTGCTTGGCTACTCTCACTTGTGCCGTTATAACATGTGAGGCCTAAAGCATTAGCACCATTATCTTCACAGAAGCTACCTTCACGACCACCATCTACAAAGCTGTTACCACTTGATTTAATGTTAGTAGCACCTTTACCACCACGTAACGCTTTGTTTGGATAAGACTCGATCGCTTCATCTAGCTCAGAGTAAACAATATGTGTAGGTACAGTCAGACCATAACTACGGTTAAACGCAGAAATTTCTTCATTTAGCGAAATACCTGAGCCAGGGAAACCATGAACTAAAAACTCAGTTTGCGGTACTTTGTCACCACCTAGGTAATTCATACCGATAAGCCCTGTATCAGGGGCTACACCACGACCACCAAGACCATTCCAACCTTTTGCCGCAAGCAAACCGGCAACACTTGTGCCATGGTCACCACTTTCTGAGGTGCTTGTAGGATCTGTTCTATCAATCGCCTTGTCATTTAAATTTAGAGAACGATTTGGTAGTACGTTTGGCGCTAAATCTTCATGACGAATTTCAAGACCTGAATCAACAACAACTGCTGTAACACCTGCGCCCGTCACGCCATGTTTGTAGGCTTCAACTACATTCATATCTTCACCAGCTACAAGATAAAAATTCTCATCAGCTGCGAACTCTGCGTCTCTTTTTGCTTTAGCTTCTTCTTCGCTTAAACCTCGTCCTACATCAAGCTGAACTAATAGTGCTTTTAACGAGTCGCTAAGTGCAAACGCCTTTTGGCCTGAATTGCGTAGATGCCACTGATGCTTAGCAAGTGGGTCACCTTTCACACCTGAAACAACAAGTTGAGCAGACGCTGACTTACCATTTGCAGAAACAGTGTAATCAATTACCGCATCTTCACCCGAGATACTTACGTATTTAAAGTCAATGCCGCTTAGCTCTAACACACCGTGTGAGAACGTATATACGCCATCTTGAGCTGTAACCGTTTCGCCATTTTCACTAAAGCTAACGGTTAATTCATCATAGTTACCATCACGCGCATTTAACTTGCCTTCGAAAACCATCCATTGCATCGCATCAGATACCATCACATCGTTTGCAGTAGGTGCAACATCTGGTGTAACTGACTTTTTATTATCATCACTTCCGCATCCTGCTAGAGAAATTAAAATAGCTGCGCTAAGTGCTGATAACTTCAGTTTATTATTTTTCATAATCAACCCTTGTTAATAAATTAGTTACAAGTTAACAAGGTCACACAAAGCGCACAACATGCTATTTACAAATATTTGCATTTTAAATTTTTATTTACATATTTCCGTCTACGGCTTTATCTCATTGAATTAACCTTTACAATTGACGAATACTTATTTCAAAATTGAAATCATGAAACAAAATTCTATCTACTACATTGGCATTATGTCTGGTACTAGCTTGGATGGTATCGACATTGCGTTAGTTAGCATAGTAAACGGGCAAACTAAGTTAGTAGCAAGCTTGGAAACCCCCTTTACAGACTCACTGCATCAGTTGTTATCTTCAATTATTACTAATAAGACATGCAATATTGCAGATATAGGTAATGCGTCCTATCAACTAGCCTGTGAATACGCAGTTGCCGTTAATCACTTACTGCAAACACAGCAAATTGATTCCAACGAAATAAAAGCCATTGGCGCACATGGGCAAACTGTCTTCCACGACCCTAACAGTGAAACACCACATTCAACCCAGTTATTAAATGCGTCTGTGCTCGCCACTAAAACCGGCATTACTTGTGTACATAACTTCCGCGAAATGGATGTTGCCCTTGGTGGACAAGGCGCCCCGCTTGTGCCACTTTTTCATCAAAGTTTGTTAGCTCAAATAAGCACTAATAAGCATAAAGACTCTCTGGTTTTTGCCAATATTGGCGGCATTGCAAACCTAACGATTTGCCACCAAGACACCCTACTTGGTTTTGACTCAGGCCCAGGCAATACACTTATTGACAGTTTTACACAGCAAGTATTTGACCAACCTTACGATCGCAATGGCGACCTTGCAAAGCAAGGTAAAATCAATCAAGAGTTACTTAAACAACTATTAGATGATAACTACTTTGCACTGCCCACGCCAAAAAGTACCGGGCGAGAGTATTTCAATCTGACTTGGCTTAGACAGAAGTGTGCTGAAAATACGCTCAATAACTACGATATGTTAGCAACACTAACTGAGCTTACAGCGCTAACCATTTCAAGCCCTATTCAGTCAAAAGAAGGTGCGTTGGTATTGTGTGGCGGTGGTGCTAAAAACGCCTATTTGGTTGCACGCCTGCAACATCATTTACCCAGTTGGCATGTTACTACTAGCGATAATATTGGTGTCAGTGCCGATTTTATGGAAGCAATGGCGTTTGCTTGGCTGGCTTATCGCACGTTAAATCGTCTGCCAGCTAATGCGCCCTCTGTAACGGGTGCTAACAAAGCAGCAGTATTAGGGCAGATCACCTTTGCACCTTAGTTTTATAATGGTGCAAATTTGCACCATTATAACTCGAATAAATATGGCTATATTTCTAATCATTTGATTTAAATAACAAACTGATGCTGGCACGGATTTTCCATTACTAGTAAAACGTGTAAAGGAGAAGCCACTATGAAGTCAATTAAAGATACGTATCTATTTTTATATCAAATTACCCATTTAAACCTAGGTCAATGGAGCGTTGAGCAGCCACATGGCGCGAATGATGCAAAATACTAAGCTTTAACGCTGCTAGTTACTATGCATTTTTTTGCTCTTTACTAGCAGCGTATATCCAACATGCTTGACCATCCTTTGTTTTAGCTTTTATGCGCGTATATTCCGCCACTTCGTAACTATCCGCTTGCATTAACTCTTTCGTTGAAAGCCAATAGCAATGGCCTGTAATTTCATCAATTTTGTTACCTGTGCGTACTAAAATTGGATGGTACTGCTTACCACTTTTGGCGATAACATCCTTATCCTCAATCTTCACTTCAGATAAAACATATCCTTGAAGTACTGCACGCTCGCCTTCTAACACCCGTCCAAAGTTAGCTCGCTGCACGTTTTCTTGTTGCAAAGTGCCATAGCTAAACAAACGTTCCATTTTAGATCCTTTTCGTTTGACTCAACCATTTAAGCCTTATCCGCTTTGTGGTATAAATTCGTTTAAAAAACACAGTACTAAACATGTCAGAAATCGGTTTTGGCTGCAATCAATATCAGCTTGCTTTTTATGTTGAAAACGCGCCACAGTTTTCCTCATACGCGACTCCAAACTCATTAATTGAGTTACCCACGGGCGCGATTAATGAAATTTCCATGGCATGCGGTAATGGCTGGCGAAAACAGTTTAATGTTTACGCTAAATTCATTTACAACCTAAGCTCCAGTGTTTTTTCGGGTAAAACCGCAGCGCCAACCTGGCAGCAATATCGAGACACCCAATTACTACAGCAAGGCTCTGCTACCGCATTGTTATTCAGCCCGCCAAACTACACACGCGCAAATACGCTACATATAATTGCTGGACGAGGTTACGCAAAAAAGCTTGCTTCACAAAATCTACTTGGTGGCAATTTAACCTGGCTTAACGACGAATTTGCGTACGATATCGAAAACAAATTGCTGGTTTCACCATTTTTAGACTATCGCCAACTTTCTAATCGTAAAATCGATTTTTTAGCACAAATGTGTGAGCAGCTAGTTCAACACAACTGTATTCAGCTAGAACGATTTCAACTACCGCAAATGTAGCGAATATCATTTATAAACAACATTTGTATTGCTAGTCGTTGTTTATACAGGTACCAGAGTTAATTTTGCATTTAAAAAAGTAGCTGTTAACGCGAACTATTAGCTTAAGAGGCGAAGCGAATAGTTCGGAAAAAACGTCCCTCTCAACGCGCTTTTTCTCTAAACTAAAAATTCACCAATTTATTGTTAGAAAAAGACAAGGATTTCAAACATACGCACTTTTTTTGACTACACTTACTACAAGCTAAGCGTATTTAGATAATGGAATAGCTATTTTGGTCAGGAAGTTAAGCAAAGGTTTTGCATTTAACACAAAAGCGGTGCTGCAGCACGTCCCGATTGGTTTGTTTGTCGCCAAGCCAACTGGCGAATGCATGTTTGCAAATAATGCGCTGTATCGAGTGTTAAGTTTAACCAATACTGATATCGTCGGCAGCAGCTACATTAACGCAATGCACCCAGATGATCGGCAAAAAGCCATTAAACACTGGTATGCCTGCACCGCCAAAGGTGCTAATTTTCAATTTACATTCCGATCTGCTGCAAAAACAAAAAATAAGCTGTTATCAATTCACGCTGAACCGCTCATTGAAAACAAAGTAATCACCGCCTATATCGGCATCGTTGAAGACGTAACAACCATAAATGAAACAGAGCGTAAGCTTTATTTAAGCCAACAACGTTACGAATTAGCTGCAAAAGGTGCCAGCGCTGGAGTATGGGACTGGGATATTTCAAATAACGAAGTATTTTACTCAACTAAATTTACCGAGCTACTTGGCTTTGACAATCTAGCGTTTGGTTGTGATTTTGCTTCCTTTACTGAACAAATCCACCCTGATGATATTAAACAGTTTAAAGCAAGCCTTGAGGTGCACCTAGCCGACCCATTTGAAGCATTTGATATTGAAGTGCGTATGTATAGCGCCAAACAACAAGAGTTATGGTTCCATATTGTTGGTGAAGCCATGCGCGATGAAAAAGGCAATCCGTATCGCATGGTTGGTTCAATGTCTGATATCACTGAGAAAAAGCAATCTCAGCAAGTTATTTGGCACCAAGCTAACTTTGACGCACTCACCCAGCTACCCAATCGTAATATGTTTACCGACAGGCTTAACCAAGAAATCGCCAAAAGTAAGCGCTCAGGCGATAAATTTGCACTGTTATTTATTGATTTAGACCATTTTAAAGAAGTTAACGATACCATGGGTCACAATGCGGGCGACCTATTGTTAGTTGAGGTATCTGAGCGCCTAAAAATAATTTTACGCGAAACCGATACGGTAGCGCGCATTGGTGGCGATGAGTTTACTGCGCTGCTGTGTAATATTCACAACCTAGCAGATGTTGAAAACATTGCCTCAAAGTTGATTCAAGCGATTGAGATGCCGTTCTACATAAATAATGAATCAATATTTATTTCGGCCAGTATTGGTATTACTTTGTTTCCTGATCACAGCGAAAAAATGGAAGAGTTACTGCGTTTTGCCGATCAAGCAATGTATTTATCGAAAGAAGAAGGGCGCAAACAATACCGTCATTTCAACAAAACCTTGCAAGAAAAATCCGAAAAAGCCCACTTACTCACGCAAGAGCTGCGTCTTGCTGTCATTAATCAACAGCTCGAAGTGCTCTATCAGCCCATTTTATCAATCTCTGATTTAAAAATTCATAAAGCAGAAGCGCTACTGCGCTGGCATCATCCAGAACTTGGCATGGTGAGCCCTGCTGACTTTATTCCACTTGCTGAAACATCAGGAATGATTATTGATATTGGTAATTGGGTGTTTCAACAGGCTGCCGAGCAAGTAAAAAAATGGCAATCAAGCTATGATCAACACTTTCAAATTAGTGTTAACCGCTCCCCTGCACAATTTCAGTCAAGCGTCAGTAAGCACGATGTTATTTGGCTCAATACTTTACTGCAATTGAGTCTTAAGCACGGTATTTGTATCGAAATTACCGAAGGTTTATTACTTGATGACAATGAAGAAATAAAAGAAACACTTAAGAAGTTTCGCTCAGCAGGCGTAGCAATCTCTCTTGATGACTTTGGTACTGGGTACGCCGCGCTATCTTACCTTACCAAGTTTGAACTCGACTTTTTAAAAATCGATCGCGCCTTTGTTATGAATCTTGAAAGTTCGGCACAAAACCAAGCCTTGTGTGAAGCAATTATCGTAATGGCGCATAAATTGGGTTTAAAAGTAATCGCCGAAGGCGTAGAAACACAAGAACAATTATTCATATTAGAGGCAGCTGGGTGCGACTATGCCCAAGGTTACTTTGTCTCTAAGCCAATTAGTCATTTATTGTTTGAGCGTGAACTTGCCAGCCAAGATCCATTTTCGGTGCAGCAAAAGTTAAAGCAAACTTCATTTAAAAAAACGTCTGCTATTTAGCCCAAATAGCAGACGTTAACTATACTAATGCGTGATTTAATAACGCTATTTTTCAATAACGCCTTTATCAACTAGCTCTAATGTTACCGAGCTTACACCTTCTAACTTTTTCAGTGCATCAACTAATGGCAACAAATCACGCTGGCTTTGCGATTTAAGAATGTAATAAGATTTAAATGCCTGTTTAATAATCAGGTCATTGTCTTTATTAAATTGCTCAAAGTCTACATCACCTGAAAGTTTTACGATAATTTCGCCCGTAACGGTGTAGGCATTTAGCCCGCTAACATCAAATACATCCAAGCCAGGTACAACCGTTTTCGTACCATTAGTTTTAAACGTTTTATCGTTCACAACCACTTCAGATTGCGCCAAGGTGAGTTGTTCTACCGGAGTAATTGTTAAGCCTTTAAATTGCTCGGCGCTATTTGCTATTGCAGCTTGCGTGCTTAGAGTTAACGCAGCAATGATAAATAATTTCTTCATGTTTTACTCCTTAATGACCAATTACACGTAGCGACCAGTCTTTCAACACGCCGTTTTCTGCATTGTTATTTCGGTTAAAGCCAACTAAGCCAATGCTTGCATTGAAACCAACAGTAAAGCTATTACCTTTGTCTGTATCGATTACTTTTAACTGCCATTCACCTTGTGCTGATTCACCATAAAAATGATTGCTAAGCATTAGTGTATCGGTATATCCACCTTCAGTAGTACCTAACCAGCCAGTTCGTGCACTCATTAATACTGAGCGGGTACCGGAAGGTGAAATTAATTCGATAGCAAGGTCGCGTAAGCGAGTATGATCAATATTCAATTTCACTTGAACTGCTTCAACAGTCACATCTTGTTCAAACGCCAATGTGCTGGTTGCGCCAGTCAAACTTGCATCAGGAATTTCAGCATCTGCGATTTGCGTTTGCCACGGCGTAATCACTTGCTCAGGCAGTGGTGTTACCGGTGTGAACAACGCCTTATATACTGCATCATCCACATCAACCGCACCAAAACCGTAAAACTGATGGAAGTTATAGCCAGCTGCATTTCGTTGCCAAGATGGAATTGCATTATAAGTAACTAGCTCACCATCAGCATTTTCAAATGTTAAATCAACACCTGGGTGGTTTTCATCTGTTTTGCGTGCTGTTTGCGCTAAAATATGACGAATCGCACGAGCGTCAAGTGCATGATTCGCAGACATAATATTCGCTATTGCACCAGATGTATTAGGTGCTGCCGATGACGTGCCGTTCATTGTGCCTGTATAATCACAGTTCGGATCTAGCTCCGTGCCACCATGCAATGCATTGCCATGCTCGCCCGCTACATTACTACCGGCTTCACAGCCTTGTAAGTCAATTGTTACCATTGCAGGTGCAGCTTCGCCAAATTCACCACCAGGCGCTGCAACAAATACGTTAGAGCCCACAGATGAATAAGACGTTAGCTTGCCATGCGCATCTAATGCTGACACGACTAGGTTCCAATGGTTATTGTTATCCGGAGCGATATTCGCATTATGGAAAGGTAAACCTTGGTTATTAAAGAACTGATTGTTTTCGTAAGGCAGCACTAAAATAGGCACACCTTGGTAATAAGCGTTATATGTTCCGAACGAATTACCCGCCGATTTAACATAAACAGAACCACGTCCCCAATGGCTTTGTTCAGTAATGTAGCGATACACGTCGTCTTGCAGCTCTTGCCACGGGTTAAGTACGTAATTGTGCACAACCGGTGTCGCAGGTGTGCTGCCATAACTTTGGTTAAACACTCGCGGATCGGTAAAACGGTCTAATTGACGAAAATCTTCTGACAAACCGTGAGACACAAGCCAGTTACCAACAGTTTGATTAGGTAAATAGTTAAAGCCAACAATATTAGCGTGAGGTGCAACACCGCGCCCACCGAGTCCATTTGCCTCGGTAGCAGCAATTAAGCCTGCGACAGATGTACCATGACCATTATTATCTTGCGGATAATCTGAACCGTCACCTAAATTAAGAGAACCCGCCACAACGTTAGCTCTTAAATCTGGGTGATCAATCTCTACACCTGAATCGATCACAGAAACTGTAATACCACGACCTTTAATACCCATTAAATGCGTGAAATCAATATCAAGGTCATTGCCAGATGTGCCTGCAGACTGTGAGAAGCCGGTTTGTCCAATGTTCTGTAGGTGCCATTGCTCAGCAACTAATGGATCGCCATTTTGTAATGGAAAAGTTGAATCAGTAATTTTTGCAATTGCTGGCTTACAGGCAAGTATTACACTTGCAGCCAACAAGGAAGGTTTTATTTTTATTTTCATTTTGTCCCCTGAAATTTAGTATTTCCCCTTTAATCGGGACGAACATTTAAAACAGATAACAATAAAAAAGAAAGTACGCCGATAGCAGTTACAGCAAATCATGAAGAAAACATACGAGTGATTGATTTTAAAGGAATTTATTATGACAACGCTGTCTTTTTGAGTTTGCTTATACACTCTTAACCAATTGAAAAATAAAGATTTACATTTATTTACAGTAAATTAACAAAAATCAAATAAGTTAGATTATTCAGCTATAACAAGAGCGCTCTCAACACCTGCCGATAGGCGTGAAGTGCTATCTTACCTACGCTTTATCGAAGATCTGTAATCTCTCAATAAACATCACAAATAAGCATATTGAATCTGTGTTCAGTCACTACCAAAATAACTGTAAATACATTGAGACTTCGTGATATAACCTTTGTAGAAGACCAATTTGTTGCGCCGTTTTTTGCGCACAGTAAGTTGCGAAAAACTTTAAACTCAATTGCAGAAATGAATTTTAGATAAGTGCTATTTCAAACATCTAGATAATTAAAAAATCACGAATCCGTTTTAAACAATTTTTTCCTCACCAGTAAACGATAATCGGACGGTGTTTGTTTTAACTCGCGCTTAAATACTTTGGTAAGATAACCTTGATCAACATAACCTACAGCCACTGCTACATCTTGCACGGTTAGGTTGGTCGAAGCCAATAATTCTTGCGCCATTTCAAGGCGCATTTTTTGCAAATAATGGGTGGCTGTGGTGCCCGTTGCCGCTTTAAAACGCCGTGATAAGGTGCGCTGGCTAATACCAAATTGCTCAGCAACATGCTGCATTGATAATTCGCTCGACGCGTTGTTTTTAAGCCAAAATTGAATTTGCGCAATCAATTCATCGGCATGTCTATCAACTGCCCCTTCTAAATAGCGTTGCTCTTCATATGGCTTTCTAATTTCATGAGAAAAGTTACGTTCCACATTTTGCGCAGCATCTCGACCAAATAATTGCGCAATCAAGTAAACCATAATATCAGCCAGCGAGTTTAAACTGGCCGCACAAAAAATACGCTCCGATTGCGTAATAAAAAATTCCGGCTTTAGATCGACCTTAGGATAGTCTTTGCGAAATTGCTTAGCGTAATGCCAATGCGTCGTTGCTGCGTGGTGATCAAGTAAACCTGCTTCCGCAAGTAAACAGTTACCGGTACCAACACCGACAATTGTTGCACCTTGTTGCCATTGAGCTTTCAAATAGCCAATCGCCGCTTGATTTTGCTTAATAACAGGGCGAGGATTTCGCCAGATCCCCGGCACAATAATAAAATCGGCATTGTCATCACAGCCAACAGTTAATTCGGGTAAAAAAGCACACCCCGCGCGGCATTGGATCAGCTCTTGTTTATCGGCTACAAACTTAATATCGAGCTTACGATTTTTGCGGTCATGAAATGATGCTTCGCCCGCTTTAAGCATTTCTACTGGCAGCGTAACGCTGGTCGCCAATATTTGTGGATACAATAAGAGTCGTACTTTTGTTGTCATAATAACTGCTCAAACCAGTTCAAAATGGCCAAATACACCAAAACTATGTCCAATTAAACACAAACTAAAACTTAAAATCAAAATAAACTGTGCCTAAATAACGCAAACTGTATATACTAGGGTTTTTATGACTGCATTACCTATTGTTGTTGGAATGGGTGGTATTAATGCCGCAGGACGCACATCTGCTCACCAAGGGTTCCGTCGCATTGTAATAGATAAATTAACGCAAGAAGCGCGACAAGAAACATTTCTTGGCCTTGCAACGTTAATGAATCTAGTACGCCAAGAAAACGGTGAACTTGTTGACCATGAAAACCAAGCTATTTGCGCAAGCGAGATCGAAGCTAAATTTGGTGAGCAAATTATTGCTGGTACCTTAATTCGTAAGATAGAAAACAATCATTTTGATGTTGATGCCACTCATGGACATCAAAAAATGACGGTAATGCCAAGTGAAGGCGACAGCATTGTATTTGAAACAAGTGCGCGTCACTTACCGTCACCCCAGCCGCGCGATTGGCAAATAGAAAACTTGGAAGGCGGTAAAGTTAAAGTAACGATTAACGGTGAATTATCACTTAAGCACGATACCTACCGCGATAATCCAATTAAAGCAGCTGGCCAATTTCCAACGGGCTTTGATCCAAGCACGCTTTATAACAGTCGCTATCAGCCTCGTGGCTTACAAGCCACTATTTTTGCCGCAACTGATGCAATCAAATCAACTGGTTTAGCGTGGCAAGATGTACTTGCTGTTGTGGACCCTGATCAAATCGGTACTTATTCCGCATCTGTTGCAGGCCAAATGCAAGATGAAGCATTCGGCGGTATGATGAAAAACCGCTTAAGAGGCGACCGCGTTAGCACCAAAAACTTAGCACTTGGTTTAAATACCATGTCGACGGACTTTATTAACGCTTATGTAACCGGCAATGTAGGTACAACCTTCACTACATCAGGCGCATGCGCCACCTTCTTATACAACTTACGTGCAGCAGTGCACGATATCAAAGCGGGCCGCACTCGTGTTGCTATTGTTGGCAGTGTTGATTGTGCAATTACGCCTGAAATTGTTGAAGGCTTTGGCAATATGAGCGCACTGGCAAATATTGAAGGCTTGAAAAAGCTTGATAATAGCGATACCCCAGATTTACGTCGCACCAGCCGTCCATTTGGTGAAAACTGCGGTTTTACCATAGGTGAAGGCGCACAATTTGCGGTATTAATGGATGACGCCTTAGCATTAGAGCTTGGCGCTGACGTTATGGGCTCTGTACCTGATGTATTTGTAAACGCTGATGGCATCAAAAAATCAATTACTGCGCCAGGTCCAGGTAATTATATTACGATGGCAAAATCAGTTGCACTTGCAACAAGCATTCTCGGTGAAGAAGCGGTACAAAAACGTAGCTATATTCTTGCCCATGGTTCAAGTACACCACAAAACCGTGTAACTGAGTCAATCATTTATGACCGCGTTGCAAAAGCATTTAATATTGATAATTGGAAACTGGCCGCGCCGAAAGCATTTGTTGGTCATACAATTGGCCCAGCAAGTGGCGACCAAATGGCCATGGCACTTGGTATTTTTAGCCATAACATTATGCCGGGTATCACCACAATCGATAAAGTCGCTGACGACGTTTACGCCGAGCGCCTTGATATTCGTACTGAACACTATGAGTGTGAAGCACAAGATATTGCCTTTATTAACTCAAAAGGCTTTGGCGGTAATAACGCTACGGCGCCAATGTTCTCAGCAAATATTACGCTAGAGATGCTCACTAAACGTCATGGCGAAAGCGCAATGGCATCGTATCGCGATAAACTCACACAAACTAAACAAAACCAAGCTGATTACAGCGCGGCTGCAAATTTAGGTGATTACCAATTAATTTACCGCTTTGGTGATGGCTTAATTGATGAAAACGATATCGAATTAACGCAAGAAACCCTTTCTTTGCCTGGTTTTACACACTCTGTAAAACTAACTGCAAGCAACCCTTTCGATGATATGGTGTAAGCAAATTCACTTCCTTTAAATAGGATACACTGTCATCTACTAAAGGCGCGTTAAGCGCCTTTTTACTTTTTTGCACTCTTGATAACACTTCTCTTAACCAGTTCATCATCATTACGCACTACATAACATGCTCACTACGTGTTAATTTATCGATATAGCATAACGCGATAAGATAAACTCAGCTTTGTTAGCATTTCATTTATCAATAACAGAATTTATCGAATTCCTCTATCTAGGCTACAAAGCACATCTAAAAACAGGTAAAGTAACCACCATTGAAAGAGTTGAAAATCTGCTCTTTCAGACCATAATTACAATAATACGTTATACCTTACCGAAAATGATTTTTAGACTACTTCTAATAATGCTGTTTTTCGCGTTTTCAGCGGCTGCTAAACCTATTTATCAGTACGTCAAAAGTGATGGTTCTATTGCTTTTACCGACCGAAAACCAATTAAACACAGCTACAGTATTTATCGTACGGGCTGTTATGCCTGCCAACTGCGCTCGTCTTTAAATTGGCATAAAATTCCTATCTATCCAGACAAGTATCATTTGGAAATAGCGACAGCAAGTAAACAACATAATGTTGACCCTGCTCTCGTGCGTGCAATGATCCACGCTGAATCGGCATTTAAAGCCAATGCACGTTCAAAAAAAGGCGCAATAGGATTAATGCAACTGATGCCGGCAACGGCTAAATATATGGGCATAAAACGCCCAACTCAACCGAGCCAAAATATCTTAGGCGGCGTTAAGTATTTATCTTATTTATTAGAAAAGTTTAATGGCAATATCAGATTAGCAACGGCTGCGTATAATGCAGGGCCTAATGCCGTTAAAAAATACCGAGGCATACCACCATTTGCAGAAACGAAAGCGTATGTCGAACGCGTTGGCATACTGCATAACCGTTATCGTGTGGCAATAAATAAAAAGAAAAGAAAGATTTCACCCAGCTAGGGCAAATGAGGAAGCTGTGGTGGTTAACTCACCCACCACAGTAGAATCAATGCAAAAATAACAACACTTAAACGGAGCAATGGTCCTTTAAGCGTTTCAAAGGTTTTTCCCTTTAGCTTGTTAATAGCTGCTTGCTCAGTACATGCCGCTACTTTATCAATATAGCTATAACCCGATTTTTCATAGCTTTTGCAAATTGCTTTGTCAGCAGGAATGGCTTTTAGCTCATCCCCTTTTTTTAGGATATAAAAATCCATAACGCACCGTTATTTTTATTTCTCTAACCAATACTAACTTCGGTATTTTTGCCCAAGGCAAAAAAGTGGCGGCTATTAAATACTAAGTAGAAAAAAAGTGCAATACACAATTAGCAATAGTGAATAAAAATTTACCAACCAAGCGAGTCATCTTTTCATTCGTTACGTAATCCGCAGTAACAATTCATTTTTCAAAGTACAGTCAATCTATATCGTCAACTTTGAATCACACGCTACGCTAAGCAAATTTACTAAGGGTTGCGCGGCTGTCGATTAAATAAAAACCACATAAGCGTATAAAAAGCACTCAACTGTTAAATTGAATTACAAAGTTTCACACTTTATTAGCAATTTCACTTATTTGCCGCGGTTAATTGCTGCTATTATCGTCACCGCTGTATCGTTATGAGTTGGCTATGTGCAATTTAAACCGCTTTACATATCACTGTTTTTTACCAGTTTTAATGCTTGGCATAACAACTGGTGCGAATGCTGTTGAAATTAAAGTAGGCCAAAGCCATTCAGATTTACCGCTAGATCAATCTGGCACATTGACCAGTGTAACTCCCAGTGGCACGAGTTTTTCATTAGCACACGACTTTAGTGAGAGCGTGCGAGTCAGTTTAGATTATATAAACTGGGAAGATACCCACTTTTCACGAAAAGCGAATTCACTAAAGATTGACTCACAATCTTACGCTGCAACACTAACCTATTTCATTGAAAACTTTGCGATATCGGGAAATTACACTTACTGGCAAAGCGATTACCGAGAATCATTTTTAGAGCTCCCCTCGTCACAACACAAAACGTATGCTCCTAGTTACGGCCTGTCTGTAGGTTACGGTATATTTTTTGACGAGTGGGTTATCGAGCCGTCGTTACTTGTGCAATACAACGAATGGCGTTATCGCGATATTATGATTGAGCAAAATGAAATGGCGCTAGCATTGCGCGATGCACTAGAGGACGAAACTCTGGTAGTAAGTGGCTTACTGTCGGCGTCAAAGATCATTGAAATTAGACCCGATACCTATTTACTTGCAGGTGGCGTTATACGCTGGAATGAACTGTTTCAAGGCGATGGTACTAAACAAACCGATAAGTTTGTCAGTTTTGCAGGCAGAAAGTCGTATCCTCACAATACTGATGATGATTACGCCGAGCTGAGTGTATTTGTCACGTACGATATCACGCCAGAGTGGATGGTTGAGCTAGATAGCAGTATTGCATTTTTACCACATGATAATGTGTCGAGCGTTAGCTGGCGTATTGGTTATCGCTTCTAATCCACACCTACTGCATTTTAAGTGCAACCCCTCTTTATTCATATATTAAAAGTATTTGATGAGTTTCACTTGCCACTATTCATTGTATTTATATTTAAAATATAAAACATTAAATAATTTTATTTCAATGACGTTATGTTAAATAAATGCCCTTTCTAATTATCTAAGGTAATGTTGAATAAAAAGCCAGCGTCATAGCACTAGCTGTTTTAATCCTTACTTGTTAGAATCATGCAACTAAATTTCCTGCGAGAATAGAGAGTGAATTAAGATGGGAAGAGCGTTTGAAGTTCGCAAGAACGCGATGGCTAAAACAGCAGCCGCAAAAACAAAAGTAAACTCTAAATACGGTAAAGAGATCTATGTAGCGGCTAAAAACGGCGGCGCAGAGCTAGATACTAACTTGTCGTTAAAACGCCTTATCGAAAAAGCAAAGAAAGACCAAGTACCTGCACACGTAATCGACAAAGCGATTGAAAAAGCAAAAGGCGGCGCTGGCGAAGATTACCAACCGGCACGCTACGAAGGCTTTGGTCCAGGTAACTGCATGGTTATTATCGATTGTTTAACGGATAACCCAAACCGTACCATTAAAGATGTACGTTTAGCATTTACTAAAACTAACTCAAAAATTGGTGGCCCAGGTACAGCTGCACACAGCTTTGATCACCAAGCTGTATTTGCATTTGCAGGCGACAACGACGAAGAAGTGTTAGAAGCACTAATGATGGCAGACGTTGACGTAACTGACGTTGAAGTTGAAGATGGCATCGTTTCAGTATTTGCACCACACACTGAGTTCTATAACGTTAAAACGGCTCTGGCAGAAGCATTTCCAGATGTGAAGCTAGATGTTGAAGAAATCACTTTCGTACCACAAACAAGTGTGGATATTGAAGGCGATGATATCCCACTTTTCCAAAAGTTTATGGATATGCTAAACGATAGCGATGATGTTCAAAACATCTATCACAACGCAATCGTACAAGACTAATCAAAGTCATATAAAAAAGGCCTGATTTTTCAGGCCTTTTTTTGTTAATAGTGTTTATAAAAATTGCATTAATTTACGCTTCACTGGTTGCTTTAGAAAAACCACGTCATTAATAAAATTAGTATTCAATTAATACCTATTCTGTTAAGTGTGTGATCAGAGCTAGCGCTGGATCAATAAAATGATAACAAGGCGAAATTTGTCTTATGTAGTTGTTCTACATTGATAAATTAAAACGCCGTAAGCATGATATTTAACCCGCTAGAATGATCAGCTATTTAAGTGAATTGATATCAATTCGCTGCTTTAAATTCTAAACGGCGGCGATGTAACACAGGCTCTGTATAACCGTTCGGTTGTTTTGTACCTGATAATACTAGCTCTAGTGCTGCTTGAAACGCCACGCTCTGCGCATAATTATCTGACATATTACGGTAATTAGCGTCGCCTTCATTTTGTTTATCAACCACTTTGGCCATTGCTTCAAGGGTGTCAATTACCTGTTTCTCGCTACAAACACCATGGCATAACCAGTTAGTCATATGCTGTGATGAAATACGTAATGTGGCTCTGTCTTCCATCAAGCCCACATTATTAATATCAGGTACTTTAGAGCAACCAACTCCCTGCTCAACCCAACGTACCATATAGCCTAAAATACCCTGTGCATTGTTGTTCAGCTCATTTTGAATCGCATCAGAGGTCATTGATTTTGGCTCTGGATGCAGTGGCGGACACAAAATATCATCCACATTAGCGGCAACGCGCTGTTTAATTTCCTGTTGTAAGCTAAATACATCCTGCTGATGATAATGCATCGCATGTAAGGTAGCGGCCGTTGGCGATGGCACCCACGCCGTATTTGCGCCACTTTGCACATGTGCAGTTTTTTGCACTAGCATTTGCGCCATTTCATCTGGCATTGGCCACATACCTTTACCAATTTGTGCTTTACCGCTTAAGCCACATGCTAAGCCTACATCCACATTGTTGTTTTCATACGCACCAATCCACTTTTGCGCTTTAATTGCATCCTTTGGCAACATTGGTCCCGCGAGCATACTAGTATGAATTTCATCGCCTGTTCTGTCTAAGAAACCAGTGTTGATAAAGATAACGCGCTCTTTCGCCTCAGCGATACACGCAGCGAGGTTAACCGAAGTACGACGCTCTTCATCCATAATACCCATTTTTAAGGTATTCTCTGGCAAGTTAAGTAAGTTTTCTACCTTACAAAATAACGTATTCGCATAAGCCACTTCTTCAGGGCCATGCATTTTCGGTTTTACAATATTAATGCTATTAGCTCGGCTATTTTTCCGGGTGCTTTTGCCTTTTAAATCATGCAATGCTATCAACGATGTAATAACCGCATCCATGATGCCTTCAAATACTTCATCGCCATTTTTATCGAGAATAGCAGGATTTGTCATTAAGTGACCAACATTGCGTACTAGCATTAAGCTACGGCCTTTGAGCTGCTGCTCATCGCCACTTAAATCTGTGTAGGTTAAATCTGGGTTAAGCGCACGCGTAAGTGTTTTACCACCTTTTTCAAACTCAACCGATAAGTCGCCTTTGTTTAAACCAAGCCAGTTGCTGTATACACCGACTTTATCCTCTGCATCAACCGCCGCAACAGAGTCTTCGCAATCCATAATGGTGGTTAATGCCGACTCAAGCACAATATCTTTTATATGCGCGCTATCTTGTTTGCCAATTTGATGGTTTTCATCAAACTGAATCACAATGTGCAGCCCATTATTTTTAAGAATTAATTCTGTAGGTTGCTGCTTAGTACCGTTATAGCCCACCAACTGCTCTGGTGATTGCAATGCGCTTTGGCTTACATTGTTTAACGTGACAATCAGCTTGCCATCAACAATCGCGTAATCACTGGCATCTTTGTGCGAACCATATGTTAGTGGCAATGCTTGGTCTAAAAACTCACGGCCAAAATCAATTACCGCATTACCACGTACGGGGTTGTACTCACGTCCGGCTTCACGACCATTGTCGTACGAGATTGCATCGGTGCCATATAACGCATCATACAATGACCCCCAGCGGGCATTCGCAGCATTTAGCGCAAAGCGCGCGTTACTTACCGGCACAACTAGCTGCGGGCCTGCCATTGTGGCAATTTCAGGCTCAACGCTTTCAGTTACCACTGTGACATCACTAGGTGCTGGTTTTAAATAGCCAATTTGCTGTAGAAATTGTTTGTAATGGTCAAACTCAAAGTTTGAATGCGCTTGATGGTATTGATCGATTTGCACTTGCAGATCATCACGTTTCACTAACAGTGCGCGGTTAATCGGTGTCATTTCAGACACGATTTTTGAGAAGCCTTGCCAAAAGTGCTCCACATCAATGCCCGTACCTGGAATAACTTGATGGTTAATAAATGCGTATAAGCTGGGATCAACAGCTAACCCTGCATGGTGAATACGTGTTGTCATAAATTTTCTCACCTTGAAGTGGCACACAATTGTATGCGTTTAAATAATTTGGTTATTTGATTCTATCTAAGTTACACAAGAAAGCTTGCTTTTGGCATTCATTAAAAAAATACTCATGATAAAAACTATAAATTTTATAAATCATCCTGTTTCAGCCTAACTTAAATGTAAAGGCGCTACCCGTTCAATGTTGTTGCTCAAAAAGGTAATAACACCAGCGCCATCTAATCAACAAGATGAAGGACTTAACACGATGGCTAAACAATTAACTTACCAACAAGAAATCGACCGCATTGCAACGTTAAAAGAAGTAGGCGAGAAGAAATGGCAAAATATTAACCCTGAGTCAGCAGCGCGTATGCGTTTGCAAAACCGCTTCCAAAACGGCTTAGAAATTGCGCGTTATACTGCTGATATTATGCGTAAAGATATGGAAGCGTACGACCAAGACCCATCTCAATATACGCAATCACTTGGCTGTTGGCATGGTTTTATCGGTCAGCAAAAAATGATTTCAATTAAAAAGCATTTCCAAAATAGTACTGACCGTCGTTACCTTTACCTTTCAGGTTGGATGGTGGCAGCACTACGCTCTGAATTTGGCCCTCTTCCAGACCAATCAATGCATGAAAAAACATCGGTTGCTGCATTAATCGAAGAACTTTACACTTTCCTACGTCAGGCTGACGCCCGCGAACTAGGCGGTTATTTCCGTGAACTTGATGCAGCGCGTAAAGCAGGTAACAGCGCAGAAGAAGAGACAATCCTAGCTAAAATTAACGACCATAAAACACACGTTGTACCAATTATTGCTGATATCGATGCCGGTTTTGGTAACGAAGAAGCAACTTACCTACTTGCTAAGAAAATGATTGAAGCAGGTGCGTGCTGTATCCAGATTGAAAACCAAGTATCGGATGAAAAACAATGTGGTCACCAAGATGGTAAAGTGACTGTACCGCACGAAGATTTCTTAGCAAAAATCAATGCTGTTCGTTATGCATTCCTTGAACTTGGTGTAGATAACGGCGTTATCGTAGCGCGTACCGATTCACTTGGTGCCGGTCTAACTAAACAAATCGCAGTAAGCAACGAACCTGGTGATTTAGGCGACCAATACAACGCATTCTTAGACGTAGAAGAAATTGAATCGACTGATATCAAAAACGGTGATGTTATTTTAAACCGCAACGGTAAGCTGGTTCGTCCTAAGCGTTTACCAAGTAACTTGTTCCAATTCCGCTCTGGTACGGGTGAAGAGCGTTGTGTGCTTGACTGTATTACTTCGTTACAAAATGGTGCTGACTTACTTTGGATTGAAACGGAAAAACCACACGTAGGCCAAATTGGCGCGATGGTAAATGAAATTCGTAAAGTAGTGCCAAACGCTAAACTTGTTTACAACAACTCTCCATCATTTAACTGGACTCTGAACTTCCGTCAGCAAGTTTTCGATATTATGGTTGAAGAAGGTAAAGATGTATCTCAATACAACCGTGAGCAGCTAATGAGCGTGGAATACGATAACACTGAACTTGCAGCATTAGCTGATGAAAAGATCCGTACTTTCCAAGCTGATGCAGCACGTGAAGCAGGCATTTTCCACCACTTAATTACCCTGCCTACTTACCACACTGCAGCGTTATCTACCGATAATCTTGCAAAAGAATACTTTGGTGAGCAAGGTATGCTGGGTTATGTTAAGAACGTACAACGTCAAGAAATTCGCCAAGGCATTGCGTGTGTTAAGCACCAAAACATGGCAGGTTCTGACATGGGTGACGACCACAAAGAGTACTTCTCTGGAGATGCAGCCCTAAAAGCTGCAGGTGAAGACAACACCATGAATCAGTTCTCTTAATACTGTTTAGCCAGTAAACCAGCTAGGCACTTGCCTAGCTTTTTTACCATTATTATACCAATTCGGTTAAGTATTTGAGCAGGTTTAGCACCGGATAAATAAAATGCTAACAAGGCGTCGCTTTCTTATAGTGTGATGCTACATCGATAAGCCCCAGCGCATTTAACATGATAGTTAGCCGGTTAGACTGATTAGCTATTTAAGCGAATTGATATTATGTATCCCTAACTGTGATCCAAAGGCCTGACGGCCTTTTTTTGTTTCAATAAATAATAACTTTGAGATAGAGATCATATTTTTACTAAGTATCAAGATTACCGCTAAAAAAACAGATCGAGATTTTACTAGCGATTTAAAATCACGCTCATTTGTAAAATCAAAGTTAACAACTGATTACTTTTAACCCTAACACCCCCTTAAAGTGCCGCTAACACCTCGTTTTCACAGCCAAAACCAAACAATAGAGATCAAAATTTTACTAACTGTTGATTTTATAGATCATATTTTTACTAAGTTGCGGCGTATTTGAGATCATTATTTTACTAGCTGATTAGTAAATTAATGATCAAATTCCTTAATAGATCAGTTTTTTACTAACTAAAATCAGTAAAACGGCATTTTTGTGTTTTTAGAGATCATAATTTTACTAACTAAACGCTATTTTTAGTTAAAAGTCAGCTTCGAGATCAAAATTTTACTAACTAAAACGGCCTTGCTTAATATTTTTCTGGCTTAGCTTAGTAAAAATATGATCTCTGTATTCAAATCTAAGAAATAAATACGGTAAATATGCCCGAGTACGTTTAAAAATAAGGGGGAACGCTAGTAAGTTAGTAAAATTTTGGTTTGTAACGGTCTGATACAGTAGTTATAGAAAAAACGAAGGGGATCAGTACAACTAGGTTATTTAACCTAGCTGTACAATCTTCTGTTTTGCATCTGCAATGATAGCTGCATTATCGGATACTGAGGCTTTATTAAGATTAGCTTTAACACGCGCTATTTTTAGCTCATCAGCACACTGCTGCGGCTTATTAGAAAGCTTAGCTAAGCGCTCCTTAACTTCATCAACTTTATCATCGCGTTTATTTTGGGAAAGTGCTGCGATTTTATCTTTAACGGCTTTTGCTTTATCACTTTCGCCCATTAGTACATCAAGCACACCCTCGCGCTGCATTTTTTCAACTAACGCTTGTGGCGGTAAATGTAACATCGGCATCAAGCTTTGCAGAAACGCTCTCAGCTCAACTTGCTCTGATAATGAGAAATCTGAAAATGTTTTTAGTAGCTTGTGTTTATCAAGAAACAATTCGGTCAAATGTGAACTTAGCACTGTGCTATTAATTGTGGTTAAATCCACTTTTTTTGATGCTGAAGGCATATCTGGTAGGTCAATTCCCAAAACTTGCATCTCGGCTAATAGCTCAGCTGATGGCAGTGATAACGCCTCAAGTGCATAATCAATATTGTGTTTAACTTTAAGCGCTTCCATCGGTGCAAACGCCAGAAAAACTTGCGATAAACTCGCTTTATCCATTAATAAATTGTACACAATAAGCCCTCCCTAATCAGATAAGGCACTGAGTTTAGTCAACAAACATGACAAATATATGACTAGGTTAACTAAACTCAGTATTAAGTGTGATTTATGCGGCTACTTTAATTTGTATTAAAGCACCCAAACTTCAACGCGGCGATTACGTTCACGACCAACTTCGTTATCGTTATTTGCAAGTGGCATATCTTCACCAAAGCCTTCTACCGCATAGACATTAATACCGCGAGCATTAAGCTCTTGTTCAACACTTTTAGCGCGACTTAGCGACAACATGGTGTTTTTATCGCGTGCCCCAATGCTGTCCGAAAAACCCATTAGTACAAGCTTGCGATTTGGGTTTTCTTCAACAAACGACACAAGGCGCTGTAAATCTCGCTTACCTTTGTTATCAAGATCGCGCGTTGCATAGTTAAAGCGGAAGTTCAGCGATAAACGTTTCGCAAGTTTTGCATACTGATTATATTTTTCTGGAGCCAGTTCGCTTGCCACAACATCTTCAACACGAATAGACTGTGAGATTAATCCCAGTTCCTGCACGATTTCTTGACCGCGATCTGAAATTGCAAAGTTAGCAAAGTCTTTTATTTGCGTAGCACTATTGGTCGGCGTGTATAGGTACAGTCGACGTGCCAGCGGGTAATCTTCCGTCGCAATGGTAAAACGCGTTGGGTAAATTGCTTTAGTGTCACTGCTATCTGCAATTGCCAGTGCTTTACTGTATCGAATGTAATTTAAGCCAATAAACCCAATTGCATAATCATCGCGTGACACATGCTCAGACAGCTCTGAGCTCGATTCGAATCGCTCTGCTTTCTTCGTTAATTTGCGACCATATTTCTTTAATACTAACGATTTGAACGTATCAAATGTGCCAGAGTTATCATCACGAGCAAATACTTTTATCGGGGCTTGGTCACCACCGATCTCGGCCCAATTATCAATTTCGCCAGAGAAAATACGCGATAATGTTTCAGTTGTTATGGTCTTTAACGGGTTATTCTGGTTAACAATAATTGCCAAACCATCCAGTGCAATAATGTGCTCATTGCCAAGCTTAGATAAATCACCTGACTGACCTTTTAACGCTTCAACTTCACTGGTTTTAATTTTGCGCGAAGACATACCAATTTGCGCCATATTCGCGTTTAACGCTTTAAACGCGGTTGACGAACCATGTGCTGCCAAGCCTATTTCCAACTTTTCACCATCCATTTCAAACTGCATGGTGCGCTCAGTTGCAATGCGTCCCTGTTGCCAATCAATATCTTTAGCACCTTGCTCTTCGAAATAGGCTTTTAATAATGCTGGTGCGAGTTTTTCGCCTATGGTGTTCGAGCCGTGAATTGCAAATAGGGATTGATACACCGCCTCTGGCTCTTTTTCCACCGGAGTAGGCTTGCTCATTTGTGCTGATTTTTGTGAAATCACTTTGTTCGGTACTGCCGCTACCTGGCTCGATTGTGCTGCAGTGTCGCCAGATAAGCCAAACCAAGCGCCTACCGCACAAAGCGCTAACACAGCAACTGATGCAGCAATTATTACGCCGTTGTTACGCTGTTTTGGCTGAGAAATCGGCTCAGCCTGTGAAGCTTGCGCTTGATGACTAGGTGACGCATTAAACTGCTCAATAAGACGACTTAGTTCTGCGTTTTCTAGACTCAAAAGCTCAGTGAACACTAACGCGCGATATTCTTCTTCTGAGATTAACTTTTCTTTTGCTAAATCGATATCAAACTCTCGTTTGGCAGTTGAGATTATTTGCTCGATTAACTGTTGTTTTTCCTGTTCCATTGCCATACCTCATTTTTTTTCGGGTATGTTATGAACTTTATATGGCAGTTATATGACAGTACTTTAGATTTATTATGAAAGATGATTGTAAAGGGGGTTGACAAAACAGCCTGCATGATTGCAGGCTGAATAATTTAAATGCTTATATTTCAATCATCTAGCCATACCCAAATTTTATCTGAGTTATTATAGGCAACATCATGAATTGACACCGAACCGGTTCTTAACAGCTTAGCGGTTTTATCGGCATTGTGCGTCATAGCAAAATCATACACGCTTTCACCATTACACATAAGCTTTTCACTAATTAACGGAAGGGTTAAGTGATTTGTTTTTAAATTGGTTTTTAGCTTGAGTACCTTGTTACTTTTTACATCTTTGCATGCCTGTACTAATAAGCTCTCAATAGTCGATTTATCAAACGCGATTGCCGCGCTAGGTAACACCAATAGCGATGCCGCTATTGCAGTAGTTGCTAATGCTTTCATACTCCATTCCTCACTCTCTCAGAACGCCTTTTAAAATTAGCAGAACCTAGTAATTTCGCCTGTTACAGAGGTAATCACAGTGTTAACCCGAGGATCTAACTGTAATGAAATATGTATTTGATGTGCTTTCAGCAAGTTGTAGATGAAAAAAAACCAGCAGAATTATCTACTGGTTTTTGACTTCACAACTGTTTAGGAGTTTTTTAATAAAACCGTTAAATTGACTCGAGAGCAATTTTAACCATTTCATTAAAACTATTTTGTCTTTCTTCACTTGGGGTAGCTTCACCTGTGATCACATGGTCACTTACCGTGAAAAGCGCCATTGCATTTGCGCCATATTCTGCGGCAACGCCATAAAGACCCGCAGTTTCCATATCAACTGCTAATACGCCAAGTTTATCTAGTTTTTGATAAAGTTCGTTCGACGCTTGATAGAAAGTATCTGTCGTAAATACATTACCTACTTTAGCAGCGATGCCTAAACGCTTCGCCGCTTCCACACCGTTAACCAACAGGTCGAAGTTAGCAATGGCAGCAAAATCGTAGCCTTGTACACGTGCACGGTTAACATTTGAATCTGTCGATGCGCCTTGAGCAAAGATTACGTCGCGAATTTTGATATCGCTACCAATACCACCACAAGTACCAATTCGAATTAAGTTTTTAACACCGTAACTCACAATCAATTCGCGCGCATAAATGCTCATCGATGGAATACCCATGCCAGATGCCATAATGCTCACAGGCTTACCATTATAAGTACCGGTATAGCCAAGAATATTTCTTACAGATGTAACTTCACGTGCATCTTCTAAAAATGTCTCTGCAATATGCTTCGCGCGAAGCGGGTCGCCTGGCATTAATACCGTTTCGGCAAAATCATTTAATTGTGCGTTAATGTGTGGAGTACTCATAATCTTTCCTATCTAAGTTAACTGCCAAGCTGAGATTTAAAACTATTACCGTATTCAAGTGGCGCAAGTGAAAACCATGTTGCTAATGTTTGACCTATGTCTGCAAAAGTTTCGCGCTCACCTAAATTAACCGGCGTCATACCAGGTGTATACGCTAAAACCGGCACATATTCACGAGTGTGGTCGGTGCCCTGCCATGTTGGGTCGCAACCATGATCTGCAGTAATCATTAGCACATCATCTTTGCCAAGTAAGGCTAAAAATTCAGGTAAATAATCATCCAATTGCTTTAGCGCTTTGGCATAGCCGATCGCATCACGGCGATGGCCAAACTTTTCATCAAAGTCCACTAAGTTAACAAAGGTTAAGCTATGGTCTTCCGCCTGTTTAAATACCTCGGCGGTTTTAGCCATTAAGTTTTCAAGCCCTGGCGCTTTGTGTTTTTCGGTAATGCCTTGGTGTGCGTAAATATCAGAGATTTTACCTATGCTGATTACTGCACCATTATCTTCAGCTAGTTTATCGAGTAATGTTGGTGCAGGTGGCAATACCGAATAATCACGGCGGTTGCCGGTACGCGCAAAGTTATCTGCTGCGTCACCTAAAAATGGGCGTGCAATCACACGGCCAATATTGTATTCATCTAATAACTCACGCGCTATTTCGCAAATTTCATATAAACGCTCTAAACCGAAGGTGTCTTCGTGGCAGGCAATCTGAAATACGCTATCGGTTGAGGTATAGCAAATAGGCTTACCTGTTTGCATGTGTTGTTCACCTAACGCTTCTAAAATAACCGTACCTGACGAGTGGCAGTTGCCTAAAATACCCGGTAGATTAGCGCGTTTTATAAACTCGGCGATAAACGCATCTGGGAAGCTATTTTGCTTATCGTGAAAGTAACCCCAATCAAATAACACTGGTACTCCGGCCATTTCCCAATGACCTGATGGTGTGTCTTTGCCTGATGAAATTTCTTTTGCATAACCATATGCTGCAATCGGAGCGTTACGCTCAGCAACTTGGCAATTGGTATTGCTTGCTTGTTCGCACGCATCAATTAATCCAAGTTTTGATAAATTAGGCAGCGCGAGTTTTTGGCCAGTTTCACCATGGTAAGCAGCGAGTAAATGTGCCAAAGTGTTTGCACCTTTATCACCAAAGCGTTCAGCATCAGGTGCAGCACCTATGCCTAAACTGTCTGCCATTAAAATTAGCGCTCTTGCCATAGTTACCTCAATTTAAAATAGCCTGATATACCAAATGCGTTTGTGTCTCGCCAAAAATAATTGGCGTGCCTGCATTAATTTTAGCCATTGGTTCACATTTCGCCTAGCTAATCACGCTCAGCGTTATAAATACTCTAGGCTGTGTGCCTAGGGTTACACAGGACTTTTGTCCTGTTTTTAACCAGTTAAAGGGGCTAAATTTACCGCTGTATTCAGGAAAGAACCGGTAGGCGTCACGAACTAAAGATAATTGTGCGCTTTTTTGCTAAGGTAAGTCACTGTTGTAATGATTTTTAAGGTAACGTTTTTGTGACACGCACAATTATCGCGATTGCAGGTGCATCAGCTTCTGGTAAATCGTTGTTTAGTCAAACTATTTACAATGAGCTTTTGAACGAACTAGCACCTGGTGCTATCGCTATTATTGAAGAAGACGCGTATTACCGTGATCAGTCTCATTTGCCGTTCGAACATAGAACGCAAACGAACTATGATCACCCAGACGCTTTTGAGCATGAACTTTTGCTTGAGCACTTAAATCAGCTCAAGAAAGGTAAACCAGTCGATATTCCTGTATACGATTACGCAAAGCACACGCGCAGCGACCAAACTCGTCGAATTCAGCCAGCTAAGATTCTGATTGTTGAAGGTATTTTGCTTTTATCAGATCCTAAACTGTGCGATGAGTTTAATATTAAGGTGTTTATTGATACACCGTTAGATATTTGCCTGATGCGTCGTATGCAGCGAGATCTAGAAGAGCGCGGTAGAAGCTTACAATCGGTGATTGAACAATACCAAGCCACGGTAAGACCAATGTTTTACCAATTTATCGACCCGTCGAAGCACAATGCAGATGTTGTTGTGACCCGCGGGGGGCGAAATCGAGTTGCCATTGATATACTAAAAAGCAAAATAAAACAATTACTTCAATAGAAGGTAACTTGGGAAATATATATGACCTCATTAATGAGTTTAGTTGGCATCGCGAGCTTATTAGCGCTCGCATTTTTATGCTCAACTAACCGAAAAAAAATAAATTTACGCACCGTAGGCGGTGCGTTTGCACTGCAAGTGCTGATCGGCGCATTTGTTTTGTACGTACCTGCAGGGCGTGAAGTATTAAACGGTATTTCAGTAGGCGTTGCCAACGTTATTAGTTATGCGAATGACGGTATTCGCTTTCTATTTGGTGGCCTAGCGGGAGATGAAATTGACGGCATCGGCTTTGTATTTGCAATCAAAGTACTGCCAGTAATTGTCTTTTTCTCTGCGCTTGTTGCGGTGTTATATCACTTACGAGTGATGGATTTTGTTATTAAAATTTTAGGTGGTGGCCTACAAAAGTTATTAGGTACATCGAAACCAGAATCACTTTCTGCAACCGCTAATATTTTCGTTGGCCAAACAGAAGCGCCACTGGTAGTAAAACCATTTATAGCCACGATGACACGCTCTGAACTATTTGCCGTTATGGTAGGTGGTTTAGCGACGGTAGCAGGCTCTATTTTAGCAGGCTACGTAAGCTTAGGTGTTGAATTAAAATACTTAATTGCAGCCAGCTTTATGGCGGCACCGGGTGGCTTCTTAATGGCAAAGATGATGGTGCCAGAGACAGAAACACCAAAACAAGATCTAAACGATTTAGATCACGGTGAAGAAAAGCCAGTAAACGTGATTGATGCAGCCGCAAGCGGCGCGTTAAACGGCATGCAGTTGGCAATGAACGTAGGCGCAATGCTATTAGCATTTGTGGCACTAATTGCCCTAAGTAATGGCTTTGTTGGCTGGATTGGTGGTTGGTTTGATAACCCAGATCTAACAATTCAACAAATTTTAGGTTACGCCTTTGCACCAATTGCATGGTTGTTAGGTATTCCTTGGAGTGAAGCACAGCTTGCTGGTAGCTTCATCGGGCAAAAACTTGTAGTAAATGAGTTTGTTGCTTACTTAGACTTTATGAACTATCAAGCGCAGCTGAGCGAGCACACGAAAGCCGTTGTTACTTTCGCGCTGTGTGGCTTTGCAAACTTGAGTTCAATTGCAATTTTACTAGGCGGTATTGGTGGTATGGCACCGAGTCGTCGTAAAGATATTGCGCAACTAGGTTTACGTGCGGTTTTAGCTGGTTCAATGGCAAACCTAATGAGTGCAGCGATTGCAGGCTTTTTCCTGTCAATTGCATAACGGTTACTCGGCTAGAAGTAACTTAACTTAGCAACGTAGTTACTCGTTTTTATTGCAGGCACGATAGAAATGAGTGTGTTGATAAATGTGCTAAATCAACAACTACAGCATGTGGGATGTAGGCTAAGTTAATACCTAAGGGTATAAAGTTACTTGTATAGCCGCTTTATTTAGCAAATAGGCAAAACCTGTTTGCTACCCAAATCCAGGTACTTGATTAACACTCCGGTACTGGAGCCCTGCAAAGGGTTGCCTAATTGTCTTAAGGGGTTAAGACTGGCAAAAAATTTGAACGATACTAGAGAAAACCAAAGGGCCCTTTATGGGCCCTTTTTATTTGTCTCAATTATGTAATCTCAACCAAACGCTATTTGAGCGTTATACCAATTCTGTTAAGTATGAGAGCAGAGATAGCGCTGGATAAATGACATAATAACAAGGCGAGATTTGTCTTATGTAGTTATTCTACATTGATAAACTCTAACGCAGTTAGCATGATACTTAGTCCGCTAGGATGATCAGCTACTTAAGTGAATTGGTATTAAACTATTCAGGCTTAATATATTTAGCGAATACCCGCTTAAATTCACCGTTATCACGCAGTTTATGCGCCGCATCAATTAAACGCTGACGTTTTTCTGCATTGAGCTTAGGTGAAAACGAGCAATGTAAGTCATAGGAGTTCACTTCTAACACATTAAAACGCCTTAGTCGGGTTAAGTAATTCGCTTCGCTATAGGATGCAACAAAACCATCTAATTCGCCTTTAGTAAAGCGCGTTAAGCTGTCTTTAGATGAGGTGCTATTAAAACGTTTAAGATTACCCGCCTCAAAATACTCGGTAAGATTAGGATACTTATAGCCAAGCACTGTGCCTAATTTGAACTGTTTGTGAGAGCTTAGCGCTTGCAGCGAGGCGATAGCCTGATCACTCACAATAATGTCAGCATCAGAATAAAGCACCTCACTCCATATAATAGCGGGCGCATTGTACCAAATAGGGTTAGCATGACATTGTGCATCGATTTTGCCATCAATAAGGTACTGTTCAATACGCTTACGCGGTAAAGGAAGCTGCTTAGCCATAAACCCAGCTTCTTGCGAAATCGCATTACTTACATCAATCACAATGCCCGATACGCTTGTACCCTTTCCATTATTAATCACATGTGGCGCTGAATATTGCTGATTATAGCCAAAGCGAATAGCCCCTGCTGAAGCTGAAAAGGAAAGTGTTATTAAGCTCGCTGTAAGTAATTTTTTTAACACTGTAGTGCCCTTGGAAAAATAATTAGCAAGTGTAGTCTAGAATTTGCTGACTGAATACGAAAACTTAGCTCGTCGCAAACAATATCTTTATGGTTTTACGCATATTTTTATCATCTAATCGACCGTAGCTCATTACCAAATCGTCTTTGCCATCTAAGTTCAAGTCGCTTGTTACAACACGGCGACCTTGCATTGGCAAGGTGGTTTTATACTTGCTCGCGCGACGAGAAAAACTATGTTTATTATTAGCTAAATACACGTTAAACGCTTTTTGTTCATCCGACAGTACCCAATCTTTTTTACCATCACCATTTACATCAGCAAACAGCACTACAGGTGAACCACTGCGCCCTTTCGATAAACTAAAACTTAGTTCAACCTCTCGTGTAATTTTATTTTTGGGGCTAAATTCGCCTTTTTCATTTTGATAAAAAAGATGCACATCTTGAGATACCGACCCCGATAACAACGCACCAATAATTTGTGATACGCCAATATCAAAACCCGACACCAAAGCCTCTAACTGTTTATCGTTATCAATATCCAGCAAGTGCAGATCGGTTAATGTGCCTTCATCTTGAATAAGCGAATTCGTTTGGTTTTGAAAGATAAACTTTCCTTGCTCAATCGCACCTAAGTAGATTTCATAATCATTTTGCCTATCAAGCGCCCCACTACTTCGTGTATAACGCACCACCAAATCAAAAATACCATCGTGGTTAACGTCAACAACACGCTCTAGTTTGCGATACACTAAATTACTTTGGTCAAGTGAATCACCGTCGGCATCTTTGGTATGCCACCAGTCATCCACCATAATATCATCGCGCAATTTTATCGCCTGACCAGGATTACTACCAACACTTGGCAGTAAATTCAATAAGCCATTTTCAAAGCCGATAAGCTCTGAAATGTTATCTTCATTTGTATCAAAAAAGGCAAAACGAGGCGGTTCAATTTCAGCACTGTGCCCTTCTATTTCTAATCGTGCAGGCAAATCAACCTTGGCCATTTGATAGCCAGTCTCATCAGAAATATGCACATAACTGTGATTAAGATCTGTCGTGAAAAAGTCCGCTTTTTGGTCATCATTAATGTTGTAAACAAACTCCATTTTGCTTAGGTGTTGAGCACCACTTTTTTTCAAGTAGGTTTGAGTGTCAACAACCGGTACAACTAACTCAGGCCCTTCAAGCGCCAACTGATAAATGCCATTAGATGAAAATAAATAAACCTGCTGCGTGACATCTTGCCACTTAGTAAAATCAACACCAAGCATAGTATCAGGCACTTTTACACGTTTTATGCGGTTATATAGCTGAGCCTCTGATGCAGCAAAAATATCAATATATTGCTGTCCGCTATGTGTGCCGATAAGCATTAATTCTTTGCCAGGATTAGGCAATAAATCTATTGGATAGACAGGGTGTGACAAGGTGAGATCGGTTTCTATTGCCACCTCATTAAACAAATTTTTTTTGCTATTTGCCAAGCTCGACGTACTGGCAAATCCCAGAGTAACGACTAATGCTGTTATTATTTTCATGTTACTTCCTCGCTGTATGTCATCATAAACTATCAAATACTGGTGCTATCAGTAAAAGCAAATTAGTTAGAAAATGTTAATACGTGCAAAATGATTGATAAGTCGAACGTAGCAACGCAAAATATTAGCTATGCCAATGTTTGTCGCAGCGATGCAATGAAAGAACTGCCAGAAAAATATTATTTAACGCACTTTATCGAATTTGCCGAATTTATAAAATCCACGTCTTCACACCTGTTAGGCGATGACGAGACAGCGTTTTTTGCCGAGTTTGCAACACTACCAGAAGATGCCCAATGTATTTTGGTACGGATTGTAAACCGCAAATCCCCTTTTGTGCGAAAAGATACCCTAGTCTACAGTGAAGTGGCTGACTCTGGCGCGGCAATTAACCTATTAAGAAAAGTTGGTTTTGTATCTCGCATAAATAAACACTGTTTTCACGACTTTATAAGCCAGCTTAATAAGCAAGACTTAATCGACTTAAGCATCTCATTAACGATTGATAAGCCAGCAAAAAGCGCAAATAAAAACAAATGGCTTAATTTTGTGAGCAACGCGCTGTCTAACGCTTTAAGTTACGACCAAGTTAAAAAAAGCCCGGTGCTAACAAGCCATATTTACTTTGCCAAGCAGGACACGTTTCACTATTTATTGTTTTTATATTTTGGCCATTTATCAGGTCGCCTCAATCAATTCTCTATGCGCGACTTAGGCGTAATGCAAACCCAAAGTGTGCAACAGCAACAAGCTAACTTCAGCGATAAAGATGAAGCCAAAAGTGCGTTTTATTACGCAAACCAGTTTAAAGCGATAAAGGAAGCCAATAAGAGCGACATCCCATTATTGCAAACGCTTGCAGAGCAACTTATCGCATCCGACAAACCAATCGGCTTTTTAGCTACGCAAAAGTACCACCACAGTTTATATAAGCTGGCGGTTGTTTTAATCGAACAAGAGCCTACTCTCGGTGAAACATTGCTTAGCCGATCACAACACCCTGCAGCACGAGAAAAATACATTCGCTTACTCTACAAAAGCGACAGAAAAGCACAGTGTGAAGCTTTGCTGCTGGCTATTTTAGATGACCCCGACAGTGAAACCTTATTGCTCTTTGCCGAGGATTTTTATGCGCAAAAGTTTAACCAAAAGCGCACCAGTGTATTGACTGATATGCTCAAAAAATCAGGCGAGCCAATTGGTATTGACGAAGCGTACATAGGCCAGGTCGAAACAGGTGTAAAGGACCGTTACATCAAACAGCATCGTCTGTGCTACTTTACCGAAAACAAGCTTTGGCGCGCGTTATTTGCATTAACTTTTTGGCATGAGCTATTTCAGCATCCAGCATCACAGCGTGCCAATGAATTTTCGTATTATCCAAAAGTACTTAAACAAGATAATTTTTACGACTTGTTGCACACAGAAATTGATCACAAATTGTCGGAACTTACCAGCAATCAGCAATTCTGTGATTATATTAGTGCCACCATTGATCAATATTCGGGTGAACCGAATGGCCTGTTCTACTGGCATGACGAACTAAAAGATGTGTTAACCACCTTTATTCAACATGCGCCATTTGAGTCAATAAAACATCATTTATTAGCAATGAGTAAAACCTTTAAAGCGCTTTGCGATGGCTACCCTGATTTAATGTATATTGAACAGGGTGAGGTGTTTTTTGAGGAAATAAAAGCGCCGAGCGATAGCCTAAGGCGTAATCAGCTGGTCAGTATCAAACAATTAATAAACGCAGGTTTTAACGTATCAATTCAGCGCACCGAATGGCGTTTTAATAGTGAGCAAAATTACGTTGTCGTGGATATCGAAACCACTGGCGGAAAAAAAGATACTCATCGCATCACTGAAATTGGTATGGTAAGAGTTGAACAAGGAAAAATTACCGACAGCTGGCAAACACTGGTAAATCCAGAACGTCATATCCCGAAAATGATTACCGAGCTTACGGGGATCAGTAATGAAATGGTTAAAGACGCCCCCAAATTTGAACAAATTGCCGAAAAGTTAGATACATTTAGCCGAAATGCTATATTTGTCGCGCACAATGTTAATTTTGACTATGGCTTTATTCGACAAGAGTTTGCCCGACTCAATAAAAAATACACGCGCGCTAAAATTTGTACTGTGCAGCAAGCACGTAAATATTTACCCGGCTTTAAATCTTACTCATTAGGTAAACTCTGCTGCGATCTTAATATTGAGCTTAAAAATCACCACCGAGCGCTCGATGACGCTAAAGCTGCAGCCGAAATTTTATTGCGCATAAATCACGTAAGAGCAGAGCAATAAACCTAACTGTAAATGGGGTTTACATCAATGTAAGCCTCATTAATTTCACATAAGCCATCACAAAAAATACTTCTTAAATTTTCCATTGCCCTACCCGCTCCTTCGCCTCAGTGCCTGTAATAAAGTGTGATAACGAAACGCTTACTTTGCGACTTAACTAGAGTAATCGATGTAGCTCAATTTGTGAGCGTTAAGGATTTATCGTTACCGCGCCTAGGAGGCAAAATGAAACACGCAAGTAAATGCATGCTCAGTCGCATCGCACCCGCAGTTATATTGTTCGCCATTTGTTATACGCATAGCAGTTCCGCTCAAACATCAAACACATGTGAAATAGAGCCGAGTTGGTTTAAAAACGGCAAAGTGATTAGGCCTGATGACAGTGCTTTTCCAGCAAACCCAAACAATTGTGATTTCCACCAATGGTCATGGCAAATGTTTTTATGGTTAATGGATGACGACAATGGCCAACCTCGCTTTCTCGGATTTGACTCGCCACAGTCTTTAATCGGATTAGAGCAACGAGGCCTTTCGCCACGCACCCGCAAACAACCACATACAGGCGCATCATTTGACGAATATTTACAAGCGGGTACCGATGGCATCTTAATAGACCAAGACCACCGCGCCATCTATTACTCGCAGTACATTAATCAAACCTTTGCCGACTTTATGCAAGGTAAAAGTGGTGGACCCGATTTAACAATCCCAGCAAATGTGCTCACAATGAACCCGCGCACTGCGTTTCCAATTATCGGCAGCAAAGGCACACTAGAGCTGAAAGCATCGTGGAAAATCGTTAGTAAAGATGACGATACCAGTAAGTTATTTACCATTGAGAAAGACATCGCGCAGTTTGAAAACTCGCCATCGGGTATCAAAATCAATCCTGCAAAAGTCGAAAAGCAAACGCTTGCCTTAGTTGGTTTTCATATTGGTGGCGTCGTTGCCAATCACCCAGAAATGATTTGGGCTACCTTTGAATTTGATAACAATGCACCGGATGTGCCCGACGGCATGACACTTGACCAAATTGTCGCAGATCAAGATTACCTGTTTTATAAAAAAGGCACGCAACTTGGGAATTGCAATAAAAACGCGGCGGTTAGCGGCTTAGCACTCGAGCAATCAACGCAGGAATTTACGCCGATTACCCAAGTGTGTCGTCGCTATGCTTACGGCAATGCAGCGGGCCAAAAACAATCGAATACCGATAATATAAAATCACTGAATGCGAGCGCTAAAAAGCACTTACCAAATAACTTAAGTATTTGGCGAAACTACTTTGAAGTTGGCGCAATTTGGATCAACAACCAAGCAGCTACAGGTAAACCGGATGTATCGCCACTAAAACCTGGGCTCGACTTTGCCACCGATGAATATCTCACAGGTTCTTTAAAACTCTCTAACAGCACCATTGAAACTTACACGCAATCAGCAACCGCAATGAACAATTGTTTCCGTTGCCACAACACGGAACAAGCGTTTGCAAGTAAAGACGGATTAAAACCGCTACCAGCAACAAACTTAAACATTAGCCATGCATTTCAAAATATCTTTTTCTGGTCTCAAGAAAAAGAACAACGTGCTGCAATTGCCTACTTACAATCTCAAGGAGAGAAATAATGAGTTATTTCAGAGTTCACCCAAGTATCAACTTTGCACGTGTTGGCAATAGTGAAGAGTATTACATCGCCCCAGAAACCGCTGCGGGTACAATTGTTGATAAGTGCACCGGCTTATTTGGCGGTTTGCCAATAAAGCCGGGTACAAACAATACACCAATTGACGAACACGATTTTCGTGATAGTCATGGCAATGTAAAACGCCAAGCGGCGCGCTTTCGCATTTTTGCTTATGACGACGAACAAACAACTTACCCATCAAATGACGGTGGCCGTGAAATAAATATTGGCGATAATATCGGCGGTAAAGTGATTAAAGATATTATTTGGCAGGTTCATACCGCTAATAAAAAGAATAACAACTTTACAATCACATCCATTGTTGACGGTGAGCCTCAAGAAGAAGGTATTATTGCCTATCAAAATGAAAACACGCCTCCGGTACGAAACCCACACTTTGGCGATGACCTTAATACAGCCATGCGCCGCCAACAATTAGTGGTTGATCCGGGCCCACGCGCCCTTTCGGTTACAAGTAATTCAAACACCTGCTTAAGCTTCGATAAAAAAACACCAGATAGCTTTATTGAAGAAGGCAAAATAGCAACCGCAGCGTCCTGCTATCCAAAAAGCTTTCCAGATGACTTTTTCGACATGTATAACCCACTTGGCGCAATCTCATCGCTTGGTGAAATGCGTATTGAAGAAAATACCGCAAGACTGATTGTCACGGGTGGCTTTGGAAGAGCCAGCGGCATTACTAGCGATGGCAAACCACCAAAACTAAACGGTGCGATTGATAATGATGATTGGTTTGACGATACATCTGATGGCCCAGTAACCGCCACCATTGTTTTTGATGATGGCTCGTTTGAAGAGGCTGTACACGGATGGTTTGTATGTACAGATCCAAGTTACGCACCACAAACCCGCAATGTAGTATCAACCTGGGATGACGTTTACGATACATGGATACAACATTTAGCTCTAGCGCCAAATATATTTGACAATGGCTTTAATCATGACCATTTAGCCTCGTTCGATGGTGATGTTCAGCCAGTATTTCACGGAGCTTTCTTGCAACAATGGAATACCGCATTACCTGAAAAAGGCATTCAGGGCCATAAGCGCATGAAAGAAATAAAACCAAGCGACACCCCCAGTGAAAAAATCCCGTCATTTACCAGTTTGCTAAGAAAGCCATCAGCCCCGGGCACCAAAGACGAGCCAAACAATGAAGACGGTACGCGTAAAAAAATGCCACTGGCGCTTGGCGATGCAATGAAAAGCTTTTTATCAGTTACTGAGACCCAATATTTTTTATTGATGCAATGGTACAACAATAAGTTTAATGCAACTGCACCGAGCCTAGGCGAGGGGGAGCAACTCGATAAAGTAGTGTTAGAGAACTGTTTAGGCGGACGTTATTCACCGGGCATTGATTTAACCTTTATTGTGCGTGATACCCATTTATATAAAACCGATTGGCACGGTAAAACAGGGCCATTTCGCATTAATATGGCGACGCTGGATTACAGCAAAGCAACTCAAAATGAGCCTTTTTTGCAGGTCGGGTATATTCCTCTGCGAGACAGTAAAGTAGAGCCAGGCGATTTAAGTAAATTTATGTCGCAACCTTGGCATACTGACTACAACAGTTGTGCAACACACACGCCTGACCCAAATCCAACGATGCCAAACCCCAATGGGGAAGGCGAAGCAATCGCTGATAACACTTTGTACTGGTCTTGGCCCGCGCAGCGTCCTGTGACTGTCTACCCTAAGTTTTTGTTTAAGTACGATGCAAATACCGGGCAGGGTAAAGGCGTATCACTTTATAGTGTGCGCGGCGATGAGGGTCATGGTACAAAAACACTCTACCCACAGCAGCAAGGTCGCTTTCAATGCTACTTCGACTTTGTTGAAAACTGGCATAAAGTTGGATTTGTTATTCAAGGTCTGCAAATCAATGATGACAGCACCAAGCAAAATTATGGACCCGATTATTTTCTTGAAGTTGCCAGCCAATTCGAAAGCAAAGGCGATGGTGTTGAAGTATGGCCGCAAGCATCAGAACCAGGTTATAAAGCACCTGATAGCTGTGGTCCAACCCAGTGTGATAAGTAAACTTTATGAGTGACATGCCAAGTGGACATATTATGGCTCAGCCAATAATACAAATAGGCATAATCGGTGGCGGACCTGCGGGTTCAGCCACCGCACTTGCCCTTGAAAAAAAACTCAGCTTAAGTAACAAACGCGTAAAAATAATACTTATTTGCGCGCCACAAGCTACTGCACCAAGTATCGGCGAAACAATCCCGCCCGCCGCGAGTTTTTACCTAAGAGAACTCGATGCTGAACACATTCTAACTAGCAATAAACACTTAGTTTGCCCCGGTAGTAAATCTAGGTGGGCAGATGAAGTAACCGGTTATAATGACTTTTTTATTTCACCAGTCGGAAAGGGCTTTCATCTTGATCGCAAACATTTCGACGCCGATCTTATTGCACTATGCAAAACTAGGGGGATAACAGTTTTCGAAAACACTAAAGTATCGACAATAGATTCATCAAAAAAAGGTTACGTATTACACTGTGATAATCACACCACCAGCATAACATGCGATTTTTTAATTGATGCAACCGGGCAGCACCAAGTTGCAGCAAAGAGCCTAAATATTAGCAATAACGTGTTTGATAACGTGATTTCAGCCTGCGCCTTTTTTGAACTTGAACACACATCGGCTAGTACCACACATACTCTTGTTGCTAGCGACCCAAATGGATGGTGGTACGGTGCTATCTTGCCAAACAACAGGGCTATTATCAGCTTATGTACTGACGCAACGGAGTTAAAAACACAAAAGCTAACTTGCTATGAGAATTGGTTAAATTGTTTAAAAGCCAATAACTGGTTTTTTCAGCAATGCACAACGTTTTTGCAAGATAAAACAAAAACGCCTGTAAAGCTTTACGCTAAAGCGGCACCATCTGCCATTTTATCGAACGTGATTGGGCATAATTGGCTTGCTGTTGGGGACGCAGCATCAAGTTACGATTCGATTTCGTCGGCAGGAATTACGAAATCGCTAAAGCACGCAGGTGTCGCGGCAAAAGCGGTAAAAAAGTGGCTTGAAGCACCACAAAAAGACTCTTTGGAAGACTATCAATCGCTGGTATTTAATGACTTTAATGCATTTATTTCATTGCATCAGCAACATTATCAACGAGGCGCAAATAAATACCCCAACGCCAAATTTTGGCAACGACGCTTAGTTGCTAACTAACCTGAGCTGGCAACAGCTAAACCTATTGCCAACCCATTTTCCACACTTTGGGATCTTTCAAGCTGCGCCAGTTTATACTTTGCTCACGCTTGGTTAAAACCGCTTCAATAATGCATTCAACCACGTTATTTTCTTCATCAAATTCAACACTGGTTACCATAAAATGCTTTTCTTTATTTTGCGGTGACACTGCCGTCCATTTACTGTGTAAGAGTTTATTAGGGGAAAGAGTATGTTGCATAAAATCTCGAAACCAAAATTAAAATTTCCAACTTAATTGCGGTCACTTTTAGAAGCGAGCTGCTTGCTCAACAACTAAAGCGTGACGCTCTGCTAATCGCTGATGATCTTTATCGTAGCCACCACCAATCACTGTGGCTACTGGCACACCTTTTTGCTGGCAAATCTCAAGCACAGCATAATCACGCTCTGCGATACCTTGCCAACTAATATCAAGCTTACCTAAGGTATCTTGTTGCCAAATATCGACACCAGCATCGTAAAGAACCAGCGAGGGATTTAGCTGTTCAATTAAGTCATTTAAATTAGTTGATACGATATTTAAATAATCAAGATCAGTTAACCCTATCTCTAAGCCAATATCTAAGTCGCTGTGTTGCTTACGAAAAGGAAAGTTCTTTTCACAATGAATTGAACAGGTAAACACATAAGGGTTATGGGCAAGCATCGCCGCAGTACCATCGCCTTGGTGCACATCACAATCAAAGATGAGTACGTTTCGCGCTTTACCTTCATTAATTAGCCGTGTTGCTGTGTAGGCCAAATCATTTACCATGCAATAGCCTGAACCAAAATCATAATGAGCATGATGCGTGCCCCCAGCTAAATGACAGGCGATACCGTGTTCAAGCGCAAGTTCAGCCGCCAAATGCGTACCTAACGGTGCGGTAAAGGTGCGTGCCATTAATTGTTCTGACCATGGCAAACCTATGCGTCGCATCGCCTTGCTATCAAGTTGGTTATGAAAGAGGTCATATACATAACTTTCACAATGCACTAATTCCATCGGTTTAAAATCCCCTACTGGCGGCTGATATAAGTTGCGCTGATTGATATACCCTTTGCTATCTAAATATTGATAAAGACGTGCAAATTTACTCATTACAAAGCGGTGTTTTTCATCAAAACTAAATGAATAATTAGGATGGTAAACAAGGGGTAAGTTGGGATTGGTCATTGTGTCTTTGGTAAATTGTTATAATTGATAGTGTAACTGAAACAAGGCACTGCGTCTTTGCCAAAACACTATTATTCATACCTGTTCATCAGAATAATTGCGCAGCAAAGTGGGGGAATTACATGCACCTATTGATTTAAAAAATGCATTAATTGCCACCATAATCTACTGGCAACCACTATCAAATTAAGTAATATATTCTAAACAACTAAATGCTAGAGTCTTTTTGTGTATCAAGATGTCGCTGTCGATCACTTACCAATTATTACATCACCACAGGAACTGGGTGGATTTAACTTTTCGCCCGATATTATTTGGGTATTTGACTTAGACCGTCATGGATTTTGGTGGGGCAATCATCACGCCCTTAACTTTTGGGGACTAAGCGATGTGCAACAACTCATCGACAAAGACTTATCCGCTGATACCGAAGGCGCACGCAAGCGCACCGAACAAACCTTTGTAAAAGCCACACAAGAGGGCTTAACTAACGACCCTTGGACAACTTACCCTAATGGTGAGCCAAAAGTGATGTTAATGCGTCATGTAGCTGTGTTGCTGGGCCCAGAAAAGCACCGCGGCATTATTGCCTTTATTAGCGAACAAATGGATGCCACCAGCCAACCAGAAAACCTGCTTTTTGCAGAAGCGATGCGTTACACCACTGTTGCAGTGAGTTGTTACGATATGCAGGGTAAGCGGCTGTTCGAAAACCCCGCGTTTACGCAGTGGTATTCAACAATAAAACAAGACACTATCAGTGACTTTGAGCTGCGTTTTGCCAATCCAAATGAGGGGAAAAAACGCTTAATTGACTCTCAGCAACACAAAGCAGGTTGCCAAGAGCACATAATGCTTACCAAGCTTGGTGAAAAACGACATAACGTTGATATTCGCATTAGTCGCCATCCCTTAACTGGCGATTATGTGTTTCTTGTTACTGAATATGACATTACCGAGCTTCATGACACTATTGAAGAGCTCAAACACACCAAAAACGAGCTTAAGAAAATTGCGCACTTCGATCCTCTAACTAAATTACCTTCGGTATGGCTCACTAAAGAGCGCCTAGCAAGCGCGCTAAAACAAGCAAAACGCAATGAGTCGCTGTTGGCTGTGATGTTTATCGATTTAGATGGTTTTAAACAGGTAAATGATAGCTATGGACACAGTAGTGGTGATGAATTACTTAAGCAAGTAGCGATTAGACTTAAAAGCACATTCAGAGAATCAGACACAGTAGGGCGCTTAGGTGGCGATGAGTTTTTAATTTGCCTGCCAAATCTTGCAAACAAACAAGACGCGGTTAGGCTCGCTGAAAAAGCCATCAACGAAATCGCGAAAGACTATCAAATTAAAGATGCAGTCGGGCAGGGTAACAAAGTAAATATCAGTGCTAGCTTAGGTATTGCTTATTACCCTGATAGCGGCGATACATTAGAGGCACTTATTCGTACTGCCGATGAAAAAATGTATCAAGCTAAGCGCGCAGGTAAAAACCGCTTTGAAGTTTAGTTTAAATTAGCAAATAGATTTAACATCCGATTAAGCAACAAAAAAGGCCATTTAGAATGGCCTTTTTGCTAAATTTTTAAGCAGTTTTAAAACGCTAGTTTATTTAAAATATCGTCTTCTACATTTTGTGAAAGCGTGACTTTAAGCTTAGGAGTACGCTCCATTTCACGTTTAATTGCAAAGTTAGCTTCTTCGTTACGTGCCCAGCTGCGACGTGCGATACCATTGTTTACATCAAACAGTAGCATTGACTTAAGACGACGCTCGGCATCAATACTACCGTCAAGTAACATACCGAAACCACCGTTGATCACTTCGCCCCAGCCAACGCCACCGCCATTGTGGATAGACACCCAAGTTGCACCGCGGAAACCATCACCAATCACGTTGTGAATAGCCATATCAGCAGTAAAACGGCTACCGTCGTAAATATTTGATGTTTCACGGAATGGTGAATCTGTGCCTGATACATCGTGGTGGTCACGACCAAGTACCACTGGGCCAATTTCACCGCGCGCAATGGCATCGTTAAAGGCATTTGCAATCTTAATACGACCTTCAGAATCGGCATAAAGAATACGCGCTTGTGAACCAACCACTAGCTTGTTTTCTTTCGCGTCTTTGATCCAAGTGATGTTGTCTTGCATCTGCTGCTGAATTTCCTCAGGCGAGTTTGCCATAATTTCTTCAAGCACTTTTGCCGCAATTGCATCGGTTTTATCTAAATCTTCAGGATTACCTGAAGTACACACCCAGCGGAACGGGCCAAAACCATAGTCAAAACACATTGGGCCAAGAATATCTTGCACATATGACGGGTATTTAAAGTCAATGCCGTTCTCAGCCATTACATCGCCACCTGCGCGTGATGCTTCAAGTAAAAACGCATTACCGTAGTCAAAGAAGTAAGTGCCTTTTGCTGTATGTTTGTTCACAGCATCTGCATGACGCTTAAGCGTTGCTTGTACTTTTTCTTTAAATAGCTCTGGTTCTTCACGAATTAAGCGATTTGATTCTTCATAGCTAATATCAACTGGGTAGTAACCGCCTGACCAAGGGTTATGAAGCGACGTTTGATCAGAACCTAAATGAATAAAAATATCTTCAGCTAAGAAGCTTTCCCATACATCAACAACGTTACCAATAAACGCAATCGACACCACTTCTTCGTTTTCTTGCGCTTTACGCACACGGGCAACTAGGTCTGGCATATTATCTACCAGCTCATCTACCCAACCTTGTTGGTGACGCTTAATTGCCGCCTTCGGGTTCACCTCTGCACATACAGTAATACAGTTAGCAATGTTACCGGCTTTTGGCTGTGCACCACTCATACCGCCAAGACCGGCAGTTAAGAAGATCTTACCTTTTGGTGATTCGCCTTTGTTAAGTACTTTACGGAATGCATTCATCACCGTAATGGTTGTACCGTGAACGATACCTTGTGGGCCAATGTACATAAATGAGCCTGCTGTCATTTGGCCATATTGCGTTACACCTAATGCATTGAATTTTTCCCAGTCATCCGGCTTTGAGTAATTCGGGATCATCATACCGTTGGTTACAACCACACGTGGAGCATCTTTAGACGATGGGAATAAACCCATTGGGTGGCCTGAATACATATGTAGCGTTTGGTCTTCTTCCATTTCGCTTAGGTACTTCATCGCAAGTAAGTACTGCGCCCAGTTTTGGAATACCGCACCGTTACCACCGTAAGTGATAAGTTCCTCTGGATGCTGTGCCACTGCTGGATCAAGGTTATTATCGATCATTAGCATGATCGCCGCAGCTTGCTCACATTTAGCAGGGTAGTCAGAGATTGAACGTGCTTTTAGCTCATAGTTAGGCTTAAAGCGGTACATATAAATACGGCCAAAATCTTTTAGTTCTTGCGCAAATTCTTCTGCTAGTTCCGCATGCCACTCTTTCGGGAAGTAACGCAGCGCATTACGTACCGCTAGCTGTTTTTCTTCAACCGATAAAATATCTTTACGCTTTGGCGCACGGTTAGCGCCTGCAGGATATGCTTTAGGCGCAGGCAGTTCGCTTGGGATACCCTGTTTTATGCTATTTTGAAATTCTTGTAAGTTCATTCAGTTATCCTTAATTAAGCGTAACAGTAAATGCCTGAGATGTTACAAACTCAACCATGGCATCAATATCAGGCTTTAATAGTCTGTCTTCTTCTAATTTCGCAACCTTAGTACGAATGAGCGCATGATTTTGTTCAATAATATCTGAACAAGTATTTGGGCGTCTAAAGTCAACGGCTTGTGCTGCGTACATTAGCTCAATTGCGAAGATTTTCTCAAGATTACCAAGAATTTGGTTAAGTTTACGGCCCGAAATACTGCCCATCGACACGTGATCTTCCTGACCCATTGACGTTGGCACACTGTCCGCAGACGGTGGGAAACACAATGATTTGTTTTCGGTTACAAGCGCCGCTGTGGTGTACTGTGGGATCATCATGCCTGAGTTTAGGCCGCCAGATGTAGTTAGTAGGCGCGGTAAACCGTGTAAACCTTCAAGCAATAAATAACAACGGCGGTCTGAAATATTGCCCAATTCAGCAGCTGCAATTGACGCATAGTCAAGAGCCATTGCCAGCGGCTGACCATGGAAACTACCGCCTGAAATTGCTTCTTCTTCACTGATCACAATTGGGTTATCAGTGACCGAGTTCATTTCAATTTCAACAAGTTCTTTTAAGTGGTTATAAGCGTTGCGTGATGCACCGTGCACCTGCGGAATACAGCGCAGCGAATAAGGGTCTTGTACGCGGTCGCAGTCGGTATGATCAGCCATATTTTGCGAATCTTTAAATAGACGACGCATGCGTGTTGCTACTTCAACATTGCCAGCAAAGGCACGAATTGCATGTAGCTCTTCTCTAAATGGCGATTGGCTACCTTGCATACCTTCAATACTCATTGCACCTGCAACATCGGCAAGGTCAAGTAAGTAACGCATCTTAGTTAGACCAGTAATACCATGAGATAAAATAAACTGAGTACCGTTAATCAGCGCTAAACCTTCTTTAGCATGCAGGTCCATTGGCTCTAACCCATTATCAGCAAGCGCTTTTGCCGCAGGCACAATGTCATCACCTACCCAAAACTCACCTTCACCTAAAAGTGGTAAGAATAAATGCGATAATGGCGCTAAATCGCCTGATGCACCCACCGAGCCTTGCTCTGGTACGACTGGAATTAAATCAAGCTCAATAAACTTCAGCATACGCTCAACGGTTTCAAGGCGAATACCTGAGAAACCTTGGCTTAACGCATGCACTTTAGTGATCAGCATTAATTTAGAAATCGATTTAGCAATTGGATTACCAACGCCAACTGCGTGAGTGATCAGCAGATTTTTTTGTAATAGGTTTGTTTCTGCTGGGGTGATTTGCGTATCACACAGTGGACCAAAGCCAGTGTTAATACCGTAAACCGCTTTATCTGATGCAGCCATTTTGTCTACGCGTTGACGGCTGGTATTAATTTTATCAATCGCTTCTTGGCTAAGCTCAGCTTTAACACTGCCATCGGCAATGCCATTTACAATATCAATATTCAGGCGATCTACGCCGTATTTAAACGTCATTGTTGTCTCCTAACGTTTTAGTCATCTAACTGTGATGATTAGTCAATAGGGTAATGTTAGCTTGCGACCCAAGTTTTATAAATGCATAATTATCGATGCTTATTCCGATATTATCGAACTAAAAAACAAGGCTAAAAAAGATGCAAATTCATGACGTTGATCTGCGCCTATTGCGCATATTTGTTGCTATTGTGGAATGTGGCGGGCTCTCTGCCGCAGAATCTCGACTGAACATTGGCCGTTCGACCATTAGCTCACATTTATCAGATTTAGAAGTGCGCCTTGGCATCAAATTATGTAAACGCGGGCGCAGCGGTTTTGAACTCACCGAGCCTGGCCGTATTACCTATCAAGCAAGCCTTGAGCTATTACAACAGTGCGAAGCGTTTGCCACCACAGTTGCAGGCTCTAAGAATGAGCTATCAGGCCGCGTGACAATTTCGGTGATTGATACCATGGTAAGCGATCCACGCTGCGGCATTAGTGAGGTGATCCGCGAGCTTAAGCAAAAAAGCGATAACATTCAATTTGATATCAATGTGTGTGAGGCGAGGGAAGTAGAAACTTCTGTAGTAAATGGACGCTCGCTGGTAGGGCTTGGTGTAAGTCGCCATCATTTGCGTGGTTTAGATTACTTCCCACTACATAACGAAACCAATTATCTTTATTGCGCCAAAGGGCATGCCCTTTTTGATTGTAAACCGAATGAGCGCAATAAGTTATTGAAACAAGCCGAGGTGATTACCTCAAACTATATGCGAGATAAAGAAGTGCGAAATGATGGCCTTAATTATCAAAATAGTGCAACCGCCTATCATGATGAAGGTATCGCACATTTGATTTTATCCGGCGCCTTTATAGGCTATCTACCAGAGCACTACGCTAATTACTGGGTTGATAAAGGCGTGTTTAAAGCAATTCACCCAGAGAAATACCACTATCAAATCCCTGTAATGTTAATCACTAAAAAAATGAGCTCAGTTTCGCCGCTTGCCAAAGCGCTTGTTGAAGAGATTAAACGCTGCCATCGCTAGCGTTTAATCCGTGCTTACCTTTTAAAATGTGATTTCAGCCACCTACAGATGACATAGCTGAGCCTGATGAGATTAGGGCGCGATCTTTCTCTCGTTCAGCAAGCTCTGTGTTTTGCTGTTTTTCACGGCGGTCAAGACTACCTAGTTTAAAGCCCTTATCAAATTCTGCTCTTATTTCTAATGGGCATATTTGCGGATCAGGAATACCTTTTTCACCAAGTTTAAAGCCATTTTCATAACTACAATATTGTTGGATGCCTGCCGTATAACCATCCAAGTACAATGCTTGCGCATTGCTAGGTAAACCATCACCGCAGCTTGCTTTGTATTTATCAAACTCACGCACCGATTTTCCAGCAAGAGCCACTTCACTACCAAGCGATATCCAATCTATTGAGTTATCGCATTCAACTTGGCTAGTGGTGGTATTGCAACCCACTAGAGTTGCAATACCCATTATTAAAACAACGTGTTTATTCATAATAAGCTCTTATCCTATTGCCCTGTAGAAGACTGGCCATTACGGTTTTGTAGTGCTCTTCTTTCCAATTCGCGCTCAGCATAGTCAGCATTTTCTTTCTTTTCACGGCGATCGAGGTAGCCAATTTTATAGCCTTTATCAAATTCTGCGCGAATTTCAAATGGACACACATTAGGGTTTTCAATGTCTTTTTGTGCCAGTTCAAAGCCATTTTCATAGGTACAATACTCTTTAATACCAATGGTAAAGCCATCGAGATATAAATCTTGCGCATTTTGAGGTAACGCATCACCACACTGTGCTTTATAGTTATCAAAAGCACGAACACTTTTCCCTTTTTGCGCAGTAGTTAACCCTAATTGATGCCAATCAGTTTGGGTGCTACAGACAAATTCATTGTCTGTTGGGGTAGATTGACAGCCAGCCAATGCCATAAAACCAATTATTAAACCCAGATTCAGATTGTTTCTCATTGTTCTTCCTTAAATTTCAGCTTGTTGTTTTTTTGTCACAATAATATTTTCAAGCAAGGTAATTTGCTCTGAAATACCACGAGTTTCAGGGAAACGGCTTGTCACACTTTTTAATACGCTAAGCGCAGCATCGTACTTTTGAATATCAACATACAATTGCGCACGACTCAGCATTGCTTGTTTTTGCCAATCGCTTAGCGCTTCTGCACGCAAATACAGTGTTTCGGCTTGTGTGAATAACTTTCTATCAATTAGGAAATCGGCATAAGCAATTAACGCCTGACCATGATTTGGATTTGCATCTAACGCTAGTTTAAACGCTTGTTCGGCACCATTAATGTTGGCAGTTTCGCTATTAAGTAAGGCTTTATGCAAATAAATAACACTTTTGGTTTGTGCATCAAATGTCGCCAGTTTGCTATTAAGGGATGCCAGAATTGTTTTGCTTTGTTGCCAAAGGCCACGCTGTGATAACCAAGTAAGATAAGTATTTAAACTGGTCAAATCCAAATCGTATTGTGATAAATGGGTGTTGATAAGCTCGACTGCGCGCTCAAAACTGTCTTGTTGCAAATGCAATTGTGCTGCGGTTTTTAGATTAGTTTCTCGCTTATCACCAAGTAAAATAGCCATCTCTAATGAGGCCAATGCGGCGCGACCATCATTTTGTTCAAGTGCTAAAATCGCCTGATTTAACCATAACTTACTGTCATTAGGAGATTTTGCAATTAGCTCACTGAGTAATGCTGCAGCCGCCTGATACATTTTTGCTTGAGTAAGCGCCACAAACAAACCTTGTTGCCACTGCTCTTGTTCAGGTTCAATAGCCAGTGCTTGCTGGTAAGCATTAATTGCTGAGTAAGGGCCATAGAGCGTTAAATTAAGATAAGCAAGCTGACCATAAACCACCGCATCATTTGCGCCAAGCGCAATGGCTTTAGCAAAATACTCTCGCGCTTTTTGTTGATCATCTTTGATTAAATAAAGCTGCCCTAAATCACTGTGTGCGCGAACTAACTGCGGGCTTCTTGAAAGAGATGCAAGATAGGTTTTTTCAGCCTTCTCATAATCTTCTAAAGCAAAATAAAGCTGCGCTTTTAACATCAACATAGCAACACTAAGTTCAATGTCATAAAAAGCTTCAAGTTCTTTTAATACTGCTTGCTTGTCGCCACTTTCTAGAAGAGTGCGAAGGCGCTCTGCAGTTTCTAACTCTTCAGGGGCAATATTTGCCTCTTTTTCACTGTAGGGTCCTGCAAATTGAGGCAAGACAAATGTTGGTTGTTCTACTTCAATTTTAAATTTGCTTGTTGAATTACTTGCGTTACTAGGCAAGCTGTTTACAGCAATAAAAGCGCACGAAGCAAAAAATAAGGGGGTTAGTTTATTCATTGTTTATCTGCCGTAATTAAAATGAATGCCATATAAATAAATTGCTTGCACAGGTTGGCCATCTTTTTTTGGAATACTAAAACGTGCATGCTCTACCCAATTGCGGATCACTTCGACCATTTCTGGGTAAACTGGATCGGTGATGCGCTTAATATAAGGCTTACCGGTTTGATCGATTATCAGCTCAACTTCTGTTGAAACTCGCTTAATGCCTTTACGCCGAATTGACAGCGGTGGTGGAAAGTACTTTTGCTTCACAACCTGTGGTACCTGATCAAGTTTCTCTACCGCCATTAAAGGCATGTCGAGTGCCAATCGCTGCTGAATAATATTGGCGTCCATCGTAAATTCAGGTAATGCCAACGACTGCACTTTTGGCAATGTCATTTTAGGTTTATCTGCATAATTCACCTGAGGACCATCACCTAAACCCACAATATTTAAACTGGTTTGTGCAGTGTCACTGCTTTTTGCCTGATTTCGCATTGGCGGTGGTGGCGGAGGTGGTGGCGTTGGCAATGCGACATCTATTTTGCGCACCACAAGTGTTGCCTCGGGTAGTTCTGGTGTTTCTTTAAGCACATGCAGTAAATAAACAAGTGAAGCAACTAATATGGCACTGATACACCAAGGTGCGATAAAACTAAATACAGTGTTACTGGGCGATTTAGCTAAACTGAGTGTTGCCATCATTTCACCTGAGTTGCCAAACTGATGTTTTCAACCCCAGCAAGCTTTGCTTGATCGATCACTTTTACCAAGAGCTCTGTTGGCACGCGCTTATCAGCTTGAATGACTAAAGGGCGCGCTTTAGTTCTACTTGCTTGCATTAAAGTGGCTCTTACACCTGCAACCCCAATATTTGTGCCCGCGTACATCACTTGCCCAGCATCAGTAATGGCGAGCATAAGCACCGATTTTTGTAATTGTTGGCTCGAAACAGCACTGGGTTTATCAACTTCAACACCGGTTTCTTTAACAAATACGGTAGTTACAATAAAAAAGATAAGTAGAATAAACACCACATCCAGTAAGGGGGCTAAATCGATTTCTTGGTTTTTACTGTCTTCTATTTTTTGCTCTATTAACGAACGCATACTGCCTCCACTTGCCAAGCGGCTACCTTGCTTTTTAAAAGGGTATGAAGCAGGACACCTGGCACCACAAATACGAGCCCGAGTTGAGTTGTGTACATGGCGCTTGCAATACCACCACTTACCATCTCTTGCATATCTAGGCCGTTATTAAGCGACATAAAATTGAAAGTGCTTAAAAGCCCACTAATGGTGCCAAGTAACCCCAGTAACGGTAAGGCTGCTAGCATAGTTTTTAATGCTGCTATCCAATAATTACAACGCATTAGCCATGCTTTATTAGGTTTGATAAAAAACAGTAGAGATAACAATTTGCCATAACTGAATATGGCAACCGCCAGTAACGCCCAAACTACAGCGTTAGTGAAAAGTTTTAAATACACAGATAAATCCATGGTTTAAAACTCATATTTACTGAGTTGAATAGCGTTCGCTTCAAGCTTGGCATTATGACTTTTCGCTTTACGGCTCAGTAAGGCACTTAAAATCAGTGAAGGAATGGCAACAATTAAGCCTAGCTCAGTTGTCACTAACGCTTCTGAAATGCCGCCTGAAACAGTTGCTGCATCCCCCGTACCAAAAGTATTCATCATCATAAAGGTATTGATCATGCCTGAAACAGTGCCCAGTAAACCAAGTAGTGGTGCAATTGCAGCTGACGTTGCAACCACACCTAGGTAATTCTCTACTTGATAGCGATATTTCATTAAAAACGCTACTAGCTGGTCGTCACGTTGACTTGAAACAGGGTAATTTTTTGCAATTTCAACAAGTGTTAATTCAGCGCCGCGAAGGTCTTTTGCTGATGATAATCGCGCGGTAAGATCTGCTTTAACGGATGGCAACTTAAGCAGCTGTACAGCTTTAATAAGGGCCACAATCAAGGATAACGCACCAAAAAATAAAATAGGAAGTGCCCATACACCGCCTTTTTTAATGTGTTCTAAAATACCTTGTTGTTTATTTTGTAATTTAGCAGCATTGCCGAGCGTTGGATCAAACATTACTGTACCTAACCCAGTTGAGTTAAGCTGCGCTAATTGGGCAACTTCTCCTTCACTGTAAACCCCCTTGACTAAACTTGGTATTGCTTGGTTTACATGTTTTTCGATAAGCCCGCCCGACGCTCGCTCTTGGTTATACGCAAGTGCTATCGGGCCCATTTCAAGTACATTAAAATGTTCAATTTCACCATTTTCATCAACCACTTTCGATGGTTGCCAACGCGGTACAAGTGCATCAACTAATTGACTTTGTAGGGTATTAAAAACCGATTCACTGATTACTACTTCGCCATTCGCATTTGTAAATTGTCCAAGCGGCGTACCATTTTGCTCAAAGTAGCTTTGCAGTAGTAATTTCTGATAGTTGTCTTGCGCACGCCATTTTTCAACACGCTCTGAAAGTTGTTCAACACTCAAAATCTGCTCGTCAGCAACACGCTGAATTGCTGATGCTTTGACGCGTAAGGCTTTAACATCATTAAGCGCTTGATTAATTTGCTTTTGATAGGAGAGAGATTGCTGATTTACCTGCTTCTCAATAGCCATTAACTGTTGTTTAGATTTGGCAATGCGATCGAGTAGTTGTTGATTTACATTTGTTTCACTGTAACTAAAAGCACTAAAAAACAAGCCCACTAAAATCATAAAACGAACCATCACAGACGCTCCTTATCAATACTCGCAATTGCTAACGGGGCTTTTATAAATGCTGCATTCGTCGGTTTTTCAAGCATCGCTTTTATCGCAAGTAAATCGCTAGGTAAGTCTGCATCATTTAGATTGCCAATCAGTTGTTTTGCAGCCTCACCGTGATGCCACTGCCAGCCTGCTTGTTCAACTCGCCCTAAACCAAAAAACTCGCCATCATTACTGATGTACCATGCTTGTGATAAACCTAAATAGATTTGATTTACTAAACGCTCTGATTCGCCATTGTCTAAAGGTATTCGCATACTGGTATTATGAATCGCAAGGCGTTGGTTAAACTCATCAGCCGATTTATACATACTGAGTAAACGCTCAAGCTTTTCACTGTTTGGAAGCTCAGTCTGCTCTATTTGGCTTGTTTTGTTATGCCAGTCCGTTTGTATTGGAGGAGGTAAGAGTGGCGTTATGCGTTTAACAAATAAATAAGCATTTTTTAATGCCGTATCAATTGTTTGCTGATTTTTTTCAAAAGCTACTTGCTGTTCGGTGAGTGCTAAGCGTTTGGTATCAACTTCACTACGCGCTGCATTTGCTGTTTTAAGCAATGCGTTTAGCGCTTGTTTTTCTTGTTTTAAAAGAGAAAGTTGATTTTTAAGTGCCTGTTCATTGGCCTGCCAATTAAGCTGCAGTTTGCCTTTTTGACTTTCCAAATCTAACCATTGTTGCATTAATTCAGCGTCTGAAGATTGCGCATGCAGCACCGCCGAAGACAGCGCTGTCATTGCAAACACAAAAACGTGTTTCATTGCTTATCCTTGTTGTAATACTTTTCTGCCCTTAATGAAAAAGAATTACAGATGCATAACAATTAAGCAACAACTTTGTGACAAGCGGCATTGAAAATTAAATATATTCACCTAGTACTTGATTTTTAAAAGAATAGATAAAGGTAACCGCGAATAAGCTATCGAGGAAGATAAGCTAACTTTAAGCAAAAGCGTAAACCCCGTTTACATCAAAAGCCATCAATAATTTCCTTTTTCTGACATTAATTTCGCAAAGATTTACGCGAATAATACAAAATAAAAGCATTTCTTATTACAAGTTTAAAAAACGAAATTAACTTCAATTTCTTGATATCAGGGACATGCAAGACTACTTTTTGAATATCGTTATGCGATACGCATAACGCTTAGCGCAGCAATTATAAGGATTAACTATGTCATTACCTTCAACCAAAAAAACGTGGAAAGTTGTTTGTGTAGTATCCACATTGATATTAATGAACATGTCACATGCAATCGCTGATGTCGCGGTTGTTGTCCATCCAACGAATGATTCAACCTTTGATCAAGCTACCATTAAAAAGATATTTTTAGGAAAAACCAAAAGCTACTCTAACGGCCGTTCTGCCATTTTAATTAGTGCAAGCTACAATGACCCAGCTACCGAAGAGTTTAATTCAAAAGTGCTGGGTAAATCGAGCAGTCAAGTCAAAGCTTATTGGTCGAAAATTCTTTTTACCGGTAAAGGGACGCCTCCGCAAGAAATGGATTCAAATGCAGCTGTTATTTCATCGGTAGCATCCAACCCTGATTCAATTGGCTATTTAGACGCTAGCGCCGTAACAGCTGATGTCAAAGTAGTAGCAACCTTCTGAGGAGAGATAATATGAAAAAGCTTTCACTAGTCGCATCAGCATTGCTTATTATTTTCTCTCAATCAGCTAATGCAGAGCTAAAAATAAGTGGTTACGGTTCAATTATCGCAGGTAAAACCCTAGGTACAGTCGATGATCCGCTTAATCCGGGGCAGAAACGAGATGAAATTCTCACGGCTGATTTTTATGATGTTGGTCAGTATAATAATGATCTCACATTTAAAGCCGAGTCAATCCTTGCTGTACAAGGCACCTATAAATTTAATAGTCAGCTTTCAGTTACTGCACAATTGGTTGCTAAAGGTGTAGATGACTTCAAACCTGAGTTCGATTGGTATTATGTTACCTATCAAGCCAATGAAGATTGGACATTTATGGCTGGGCGTCGAAATATCCCGATGTACTACTTCTCAGAGTTTGCAGAAGTAGGTTACGCCTACCCTTGGATGCGCCCACCTTCAAACCTTTACTGGTGGCAAGTAACCCAGTTTGATGGTGCTCATGCCATGTACAACTTCGAAATCGGTGATTACTCAAATACCATTACTGCGTTTTATGGTAATGAATATTCAGACGATAATGTAGAAATGCTATATTACGATAAACTGTATGGTGGTACAGCGCGAACAGTAAATGAATACTGGACCGATATCGCAGGCTTTAACTGGAATATGTCAGGTGATTTCTTTGATCTCCGTTTTGTATACTTTCAAAATGACAGAGACAGAGAAACCATTCAACAAGATGGGAGCATTAGCCCCTATACACCTTTCTCGCAACAGTTTATAGGTTTAGGTGGTCAAGTAAATATAAGTGACTTCACTATTCTTTTTGATATGAACTATGTTGAATATGATGATGCTGTAGGTACAGAATTCCCGACATATCTTATCTCTGTGGTATATAACATTGGTGAATTCCAACCTTACATATCATACTCCAAAGCGGATCATGAACGTTCGAAAGTCCCAACAGAAGATTTAGAAGAGCACTATATGTTGAGCTATGGTTTACGTTATGACTTTTATTCTAATGTTGCCTTTAAAGTGCAATACGATACTTTTGTAGATCAAGGGCATGAACCATCAGGCTGGGCCTATCATGGTGATTCAAGAACAATTAGTATGGGTATCGATTTTATATTCTAATTGAAATAAAAAAGGGCATGGAATTGCCCTTTTATTCTATTAAAGCTCAAGTAATCTATTTTTGTTTGCCAATTATTTAGGTGCGTTTTAAGAACAACTTATCACCATTTAGTGGTTGATTTGTGTTGAAAATTCATCACACCCTAACAGCCTATTCTCTATTGCCTGAATATGATGTTTATCCGCTCGTCGCCATGCTTGTGGAATAGCGTAAACCCCGTTTACATAATCTAGAAAACGTTCAATTAACCGTGTGTTAGGTTGCCAACTGTTGATTTCTTTCAATTGTTCAACAAGTTGTTGCTGCGAATTTGCGGGTAATACCATGCCAGGCAAAGCGTAACAGGCATTACCTAGCGTAATAAGCTTACCGCCTAGCTGCAATGTTTCTAATCCAACGGTTGAATTAATGGTAATTGTCGCCTCGGCCCGTTTTATCAATTCAGACGCTTTTACGCCATTGGCAAATATCGCTTTATCATGGGCTTTATGTAAGTGCGTGAATTTTTTTGGCCAGTTAGGGTGCTCTTTAAATACCACTTTAAGGTTACTTTGTGGCAACGCATCAATCGCTTGCATTACTTGCCAAAACAACTGCTCCATACTCTTGATCCAAGGTGAATGAACCACTACTTGGGTATCGTTTGGTACTTGAAATGGCACAAAAATATAGTGTTCAGAAAGTGCTACTTCCGCGCTATCGCTAGTGCGATTTTTATGGTTTTTTGCTTGTTCTATCGCTGCGAGCGCAACCCCTGAAAGTTCCCGTTCTAAATAAAATTCTGGCAGCTTTGGCAAACTCGATAAATAGTTTACTCCCTTGGGATCTAAGCATGTGGTGTTAGGTACTAAGCCATTTTCAAAGAACATCACCGGAATATTTAAACACTCAGCGGCACATACCACAGTTTGATTTGGTAGCTTTTTACCGTTCCAAACAACCACTTTATCTGGCTGCTCTGCTTGAAATAAATCGATAAATTTTAGAAAGCGTAACGTTTCTATTGCTTTTAAGTACCCACGAAATACCTGACAAACTAGCTTTACTGAAAATAATGCGGGATGACGCGCTTTTTTTCTTAATAAATGATGCGCTAGCATTTCATTACTATCAAAATTTGCCAAATGTTTTGTGTGTTTCAACGCTCCAAAACGCGGCCAACCAGTTACATGAAGTTGCGCGTCTAGGTTCAGCTTACCTACTAATTTTCGGTAATATTTAGCATGACTGCTATTTCGAGATACAAATAAAATACGCATAGACAATAAGAAATCTGACTTTTTAGCGCAGTGTATGAAAGAAGTGTGACGAAATGATTAAGCTACAAACGTATATAACGGAATTACTGTAGCTAACGCGAAAACGCGAAAATTTAAATCACATGGATATACCAAAATACTTATCGCATTTAATATCAAAAGTGTTTCACAGTAAAAAGCGATGTATTTCATAGTCCTCTCTGTGTTACAAAAGGAATCAGAATAAGTAAGATAAACGATCTATCAGATCAGAATTAAATAATTAAACAAATAAAAGGCCCTGTATGATCTATGCAATGTTTGGAATGGTTTTATTAACGTTTGCCGTTGGTATTGTGGCCGTTACCACACGTGTTAAAAGCGTTAAAAATGGCAGCGTGAAAATAAAATACTATCGTACAATGGAAGGCCAAGACGTGCCCGAAAAATTAACCACATCAACGCGTTGTTTTAACAACATGTTCGAAGTACCGGTATTATTTTATGTTGTCTCTACCTTATTTGTGAGCCTAGAAATTACGAATGGCTTAGCGCTCATCTTGGCTTGGAGTTTTGTTACTTTTAGAACGTTACAGGCCTTTGTACACCTTACCTACAACAATGTACTACATCGCATGTTAACGTTTTGGGGGGCTGTGATTTCAGTGTTGTCAATGTGGGTTATTTTGCTCATTCAAATAGCGTAACCCGTGAAAAGAAACAAGAAGTACTAATGCAAACTAATCTGCAATTTCCAAATTTAGACACTGCACGATTAACACTAAACACACTGACAATCGATGATAACGATAGGTTATTTTCGATTTTTTCAGATCAAGCTGTGGTTAAGTTTTATAATATTGAAGCGTTTACATCCAAGCAGCAATCTCTTGATTTAATAGATTTCTTTAATCAACGATTTAAAGAGCAAGAGGGCATTCGTTGGGCTATTCGCCTCAAAGAAACTGGCGAGCTAATTGGCACATGTGGTTTTAATTCGTTTAATTCAAAAATGCACAATGCAGTGATTGGTTATGAATTTGCAAGTGATCATTGGGGTAAAGGGTATGCCACTGAAGCGTTAAACGCGATTATTACACTAGTTTATTCAGACAACTCACCATTTGGTGAACTATATCGCATTCAGGCTGATACCATGCTGGGTAATGACGCGTCTGAATCAGTGCTTAAAAAGCTTGGCTTTAAACAAGAGGGGATCCGCCGCGCAAGTGGCTTTTGGAAAAACCAATATCACGATTTAACGTGCTTTGGTTTACTAAAACCCGAGTTTACACCACGTTAAATAAAGGCGGCCAGAGCGCTAACTCTGGCCGCAATTATCATCAAAGGTTAAGCGCTTTTATTAATCGCGATCATCCCAGTCATGATCATCAAATTTTTTACGCTTATTTTTATTATCAAATTTGGCTTTCGGCTTATCGCGCTTTGATTTTCGGCCAACTTTTGTTTTTTCTAAATAGCTATCTTGTTGCAAACTACGCTTCATCATATCCCTCAAATGAATAATGTTGTTCTGTACGTGAACTATTCGCACTGGCTCTGTGCGTCACGCTGTGCACAGCTTTTATGTATTTTCGCCAGAGCTTTACTTCATAGCTGTTAGAGGCAATATTAGACTGCATACAGGCCACAAATTCCGATTCAGCAGCAGATTCAGGATTTAAATTACCTGCGCTTAATCCATTTAATGTGTCACCGTATTCAACTAAAAAATTAGCCTCAGAAATAGTAAAAAAGCCAGAACGCTCAATGCCACCGGCAAAATGCTCATCGTCATAAAACTTTCGACGTCCAGCGCGGATCGTATTTGTCATAACAATATTCTCTTATATTTGGAGCTGTTATTCGGCGATAAAATTAGCCAACAAATATGAAAGATAAATGACACTTTTAAAAAACATTCAATACAGTAAATATGGCGTGAACGCGCATAGTTGGTCAAAATGACAAAGTTCGAATGGCAAAAATTACTAATAATTCGTTTGATTGTTTTCTTTATTTTATTAAATAAGAATAAAACCATATTATTCAATGAGTTAAATTTTGGCCTAGTGATTGCTTTAAATTGCTATTAGTCACTCAACACGACAATGAATAATAAAAATAATTCATTAGAAGGGAACATCATGTATAAAACATTTTCAGCAATTGCTATGGCAACACTGCTTTCAGGTTGTATTGTGCATATCGGTGGAAACACCAATTCTGCAGATACTCACATCGAGCGAGAATTAGTGCTAAACGCAAGTCAATTGTCTACACTTATCGCCGAAACTGGTGCTGGCTCACTTAAAATAATAGGCTCAGACAGTAGCGATAAAATTACAGTGAATGCCGACATTTATACCAGCGAAGATCTAAATTACGAACTTTCTTTAACTCAATCTGGTGATACTGCAAAACTCGTTGCAATACACGATATTCAAGATGGTTTACGTATTCACATCAACCAAGGGCATAGCATCGACCTTGTCATCACCATGCCAAGCAAGCTAGCACTCGAACTAGATGATAGCTCTGGCGATGTTACAATCAACGGCTTAAGTAACACCATTAAGGTAGACGATAGCTCTGGTGACTTAACCATTGATGGCGGTAAATCAGTATACGTCGACGACAGCTCTGGCTCACTTTACATAAGCAATATTCAAGGTGACGTTGAAATTGACGATGGCTCGGGTGATACCCAGGTTGAAAACACCAAAGGTGCAGTCACCATTGAAGATGGTTCAGGTGATTTACTTGTTAGAAATGTTACGGGCACAGTAAAAGTAGATGATGGCTCCGGCGATATTACCGTAAACGGTGCGGGTGGATTGATTGTTGAAGACGATGGTTCTGGCGATTTAAATATCGATAATGTAAAAGGTGAAGTTAAAATCGATTAAACGGGTTCCACTAACTAGCAGGTGAAGTGTAAACCCCCTTTATACTATTTCATGCCTGTTGTGCTGTTAGGTTTGCTCCATTTTATCGTTCAAACCTAACAGCCAAGTTATTAAAAATATACTAAAGCAAGCGTTTCGTGCACTAAAACAATCCCAAAACGAGTAAGGTTTGATATTAAACCAACACAGTTACATAGTTTGCATTTTTATTGTGTACGTTGTTTTCGTTTCTCTTTTAAAAGTAAAGCCACGCCTGCGCCATAGAATACGGTGAAAAAACAGAAGCCAAAACCCAACATAACATACCTAAAAATATCACTTTCAGCGGCATAACCACTTAAAATCCATGATAAAGAAAAAGGTAACACCACAATAGACACACCTCCACCACGAGCGGCCTTTTCAAACAGCGATTGCAGAGGTGAACAAAAATAAATAAGTACTGGTAAAGCTGTTAAGCCTATCATTACAAGTTCAAATTCTGTAAAGCTATCCATAATTCCCAACTCCTTTAGTGAAATAAATATCTATCAAATGATAAGGTGTTTGTAGTCAAAACCGATGAAAATCACTTTTAAAAAAAGCAAGTGTATAACTAGCTAATATGCAAGATATAATCATAATATCTCGATTTTACAATACATTAGGTCGTTATTAATCCTATTTTCAAGTCTTTTTTTACTCGTAAACTTTGCCTTTATGTTTAAGCCATCCATGAGCATGTTTATTTCGCGGATCTTTGTGTGTCCAGTGCATCACGCCACCTTTTTTTGTCCACTCATATTCACCGTAAAACTCTACCTTATCACCCACTTTTAAGTTCGAAATGCGCGGCGCTAAATCAATATTATGCGCAACGAGTAGGGTTTTTAGAGCGTGGTAACGTTTACAGTCTGTTTCTGCAGCAGTTTGTTTGACATTTAGACAAGGCAGAGCGATTGTGGTGTAGTTATTCTACATAAATGAGCGATAACGCAGCATAAATGCCAAACAAGCGCTGCCTGTAAGGTTCAACCCAAACCGTTATGCTCTTTGTTGTCACTTTTTGACTTAGCCCACTAGGCCTACTAAGCGACGCCGCGATCAAAACGGTTTGGATTTGAACAGAATTTAGACCGTAAATGTCACCACGCTCTAGCTAAACCCAAAATAAATTTTTGGTGTCTTGAGCCATTATTATCATCAGGCAAAACACGTAACACTGTGCCTGAACCTTTAACTTGTATATCACTTTGCTGATTTTTATAAGCGTTACTGAGCTGACGATCATTTGCGTGTAGGTTGATAGCGGTTAAGAAAAAACCAACTAATAAAAGGGCAGTGAAGTGTTTCATTTTCAATCCTTTGAGTTACTACTAGAAAGAGTGATTATAAAATTAATGTGCTTTTTGACGAAGCCTTTTTATTGGCCTTAGCGTTTCAAAAATCCAGAAATTACATTTAAAGTTTAATTTTCAACAACAAGGTAATTTACTGAAAATGACACATTATTGGTGGTTTTGGCAAACCATTTAAAACTGTAAAGGGGATTTACACTTCCCCTTAGTACTTTTAAAACTTACTCACTTTGCTCAAAATTTAATTCAAGTTCGGCCTTCTCAATGAGTTCTTTTGGCAGTTCTTTTTGTACAGCTACGCCTAGTTCTTTAAATTCAGCAGCTTGTTTAATTAAGTTACCTTTACCAGAATAAAGCTGTGCAAATGCACGGTCGTAACCTTCTTTTGCTTTATCAAGAGTTTTACCAACGCCTTGCATACTGGTTAAAAAGCCATTTAACTTAGTATAAAAACGTTCTGCACGCTGCGCCAGTTCAGCACTGTGTTTACTTTGCTCTTCAAAACGCCATAATTGGCGCACAATATTCATGCTTGTTAAGAGGGTCGTTGGCGTAGCCACTAAAATATTCTTTTCGATAGCACGTTGATAAAGGTCAGGTTGGTATTTCAATGCTTCAACATAAGCCGATTCAATTGGCATAAATAAAATCACCACTTCAGGTGAATTTAAGCCTGGTAGTTTGTCATATCCTTTACTTGCAAGCTCCTCGATGCGAGCATTTACGGCCATTACATGTTGTTTTAATGCTTGCTCTGCAACCAGTTCACTCTCTGCATTTACATATTGAGTGTAGGCATTCAGCGACGTTTTAGCGTCAATGACCAAATGACGCTTTTGTGGTAAAAACACCACCACATCAGGCCGGTAATTTCCTTCCAACGCTTTAACATGAAATTCGCGTTGGTAATCGTCACCAACGCGAAGTCCGGCACTTTCTAGTACATTCTCTAGCATTAATTCGCCCCAATTTCCTTGGGTTTTCTTTTGTCCTTGTAATGCAGTTGTAAGTTGCTCAGCCTGTGAAGTAATAGCTTGATTCAATTTTTGTAAATGCACGAGTTCTGTTTTTAGTTCTGAACGCTGTTTTAATTCTTCGCTATGAATGGTTTCAACTTTTTGTTTAAAGCCTCTGAGCTCTTCTTGCATTGGCTTTAGCAAATTAGACACGCTCTCTTGGTTTAACGATTTAAACGCTTGTCCTTTTTCTTCAAATATTTGATTAGCAAGCAATGAAAATTCTTTTTTAAGTTCAGTTTTAGCATCTTGTAAACTCGCTAATTGCTGCTGATAGCTGTGTTCACGCTCAGTAAGACGTGTTTGCAGAGCGCTGTACTTAATACGCAGTTGATTGGTGCGTTCTTGCTCTTGTTGCCAGTTGGTAAAATTTTGATCTGAGGTTTTTGCAAGGTCCACCAGTTTTTCTTGTAATCCTGCTTTTTCTTGTAAATACTGGGCTTGTAGCAATGCAGTTTTGTTTTTAGAACGACCTACAGTCACCAAAATAGTCACTAAAAACACCACAAAAAGACATAAAAACGCTGTGATCACTATTTCAGGTTGGTTTAACAATGCTTGCATAAGCGATTCCTATTTGAAAAGACGTGATTAGTATACCTTTTTTGCCATTTATGCCGCACACAAATCAATTATTTACATCACTACCTGTAAAACTTTTTTACACCCACATTGCCATTGAGTAAGTAAAAAAGTGGTTTATTGGCTAGTAAAAAAGTGATCTGTAAACATCTTTTACAGGTCAAAAATCGGTCTATTTATTTTTAAATAAAAGTTGGCTTTAATAACCTTAAGCAAACGAATTGAATTATAAAAAGGCTTTATTATGAATACATTAGATAATTTTTTAAGCGCACAAAGTGGCTATAAAAAACTCTTAAAAGTAGAGCAGCAATTAATAAAAAGCGATGTAAAAGAGTACCAAATTTCAGAGTTAGTAAAACAATGTTCCGAAGCGAGAGCAGCCCGAAATCAGCAGCTTTTAGCCTTATTGCAGAGTAACGCTCTGGGTGCGGTTACTTTTGTTGGTATATTAATGATCCCATATTTAACCCTTATGGCTTTTTAATATGCGTTTAGAACTAATTTAACCCGAGTTCAGGTTAATTAATGTATGGTGCAAGCAGTTTTCGGCATTCAGGATCGATCACGATTTGCTGTTGCTCAGCGGCCGCTTGGTAAATATCAAGTCGTAAATGTTGTAGCAAATATTTTAACAAAGCGGCGCGAGTTTTAAGTGCTAACTTTTGCTCTGTCATTTGGTAATCGTGTGCAATCACCTTTTTTTGCAACTCAGTTAAACGGTGATCCGGACACACCACGAGCGTAACTTCAGTTTGCCACAGCGTATCATGCGCTTCATCAAACGTGGCTTCTCCCTCAAATGCGAATTCCCCCGAAAAACGCGACAAAACAAAATCGCGATAGTCTTGGTTTTTCTCGCAAAACGCACGAACATGATAACGTGTACCGTCAAATACTAAGCTGTGGGGCTGAATAATTCGGTCTTCAAATTCAGGGCTCGAAAGCGAAATGTAGCCGATATCTAAACGTAATTGATAACGGATTGCTTGCAGGATAGGCCTGACTAATTGCGGGCTAATATTGCGGTGTACCTGCGGCAATGTTTCAACAAGCGATGTCACTGCATGGTCGCCTTGAGTGTTAAAAAGCGCGTGATAGCTTGAGAATTCTAAATCAATAAATTGCGGCGTAAAATCGACATTGGCAATGTGTGCACGTTGCTGGCTCACAAACTCAAATCCAGTTGAATTAAGCTGCTTGTATTCTGAAATGTATTTTTGTGCCGTGGGACGGCTCGTTTCAAAGTAATCCATAAGTTGGCGAGCATTTAGCTTACCTTCCCATAATAAAAGCGCTTCAATTACTTGATAGCGTTTTATATCTTCCCAGCGCATTGTGTATGCCTTTGATGACGCAATTTTTATTATTTGAAACTATTTTGACCAAATAAAATGAAAAAAGCCAGCCACATTGTTTAATGGGGCTGGCCAAAAATTACTAACTTAGTAATCAACGGGAAATCTTTTAATCCAGGGATGGATTGAGACAACAACAGCAAAGTCAATATGTCATCTGTAGTAATAGACTTACCGTTTTTCGTTAAGTTCAAATTTATTTAAAAAAATTACGATCCAATTAATTGCAGTAGATCTTGTTCACTAAAATCAGAAAAACCGTGGCTATTGCTATCGAAAAAGCGCTCGGCTAATGCGGCTTTTTCTTGCTGCATGCGCTGTACTTTTTCTTCAATACTGTTTTGGCAAATCAGTTTATAAACAAAAACAGGTTTATCTTGGCCAATACGATAAGCGCGATCGGTTGCTTGGCGCTCAACCGCTGGATTCCACCAAGGGTCGTAGTGAATAACGGTATCAGCCGCGGTTAAATTAAGCCCTGTACCACCGGCTTTTAAGCTAATTAAAAACACGCTGACATCACCTTGCTGAAACTTATCAATGGCTTTTTGACGGTGGCGAGTTTGGCCTGTTAGTAGGCTGTAATCAATTCCAATTTCGCTAAGCTTTTGCTCAATAAGCGACAGCATGCTGGTGAATTGGCTGAAAATAATGACTTTTCGCCCCTCTTTTAACATTTCTGGCAGTGTATTAGCTAAATAATTTAATTTAGCGCTGTTAATTGCTTCATCTGGATCGGTAGACTTACTGATTAATCGCGGATCGCAGCATATTTGCCTAAGTTTTAATAATGACTCTAAAAACAGTAGCTTACTAGCTTGTTGCTCACCGGCTTCAAAGATCGATTTAACTTTTGATTCAATTTGCTCACTGACTTTTTGATACAGGGATTTTTGGCTATCGCAAAGCTCAATCACTTTTACCATTTCCGACTTAGCTGGAAGTTCTTTAGCAACTTCCGCTTTCGTTCGGCGCAGTACATATCCGGCAATAATGTCGTTTAATTGCTCGGCCCGATATGCATTATTTTCTTTCTCAATGGGTTGTTGAAAATGGTTTTTAAAATATGCGGTGCTGCCAAGTAATCCCGGCATAGCAAAGTCAAATAACGATTTAAGTTCAGATAAATTGTTTTCTACCGGCGTGCCGCTTAAGCACAAGTGAAAATCACCTTTCAATGACTTAGCAAAGCGCGATACTTTTGATTGGTAGTTTTTAATGGTTTGCGCTTCATCCAAAATAATATTGCCAAAGTGCATCTGTAAATAATGTTCATGATCGCGCAATAACAATGGGAAGCTGGTGATGACCACATCGGCCGTTGCCGCTTTAGCTAACAGCTTTTTACGATTCGCGCCTTGAACGGCAACCAGCTTTAAATCAGGTGTAAACTTTTCAGCTTCAAGCAGCCAGTTGTTTACCAAACTGGTTGGGCAAATAATTAAACTAGGCAAAGTACTGCGTTTTGCTTCTTTTTGGCTGAGTAAGAAGCTAAGTACCTGAATCGTCTTACCTAAGCCCATATCATCAGCCAAAATGCCACCTAGACCGTGTTTCTCTAAAAACTGTAGCCAAGCCAGACCTTTTAACTGATAGTCGCGTAGCGTGGCGTTTAGGCCGTTTGGTAAGCTTGCCGTAAGACTGCTCTCACTGTGCTCTAGATAAAACAATTCAGATAGTTGCTTATCTTCGATGATAAACATTGCACTATCGCACACACGCAGCAACGTAAGCGCCGACAATGGCAAGGTAAAACGCTTAGGCCAGCGTTTTTCACCATAATACTGATCAATCACCTGTTTTAGATTTAGCGCATCGCTGCGGCTTACCACAAGCCAACGGTCTTGGTGATAGTTTATGTAATAACCTTTGTTCGCTTTGTTATTGATTAACGCTGCTTTTTCTCGCAACAAATTAAAATCAAGTACTAGCTGATCAACCGAGAAATTAACATCAAGTTGCAGTTTGTTATTTGCAACACGCGATAAATTGGCAACTAACTTTGCCTCTGACGGCATGTGTAACTTTTTAGTCGGCTCGCTTACTTTCCACAAATGACTCTTTAGTTCATCGCATACTTCATTGATAAACCAGTGCCATTGCACTTGGTTTTCATTGGCCGGTGGAAAACGAAAGTATCGCGTATTAGCTTCGCTAGAAACAAGCTCTAAGCCATAGTTGTTAAGCTGATTAATACACGTGTTTTCAAACGCGCCATTGTGCACGGCTGTTTTGTAATTAAAACTAAGCGCAAGTGTTGGCAGTTCGTCCACTAATTCAAAACGGAGGCAAGGCTGTGGGGTGGTTGATTGGCTGTCGCTGTCAACCAAATAGGGCACAAAGCCAAAACCGTACAAACCGTTAAGTTTATCCTGCGCTTGGGCGTAACTGCTTTTTTCAACCGCAGGCATGGTCAGTAATAAGCTCATTTCATCACTGGCAAGACTGGTATCTATTTCACCAACTTGTTTTGTTTCTAAATCAACAAAATAGGGTGGTGTGGTCGGCACTAATACCCAATTTTGGTGAGTATTAATGCTTAATTTAAGCTCAGCACCCAGCTCGTTTTCTTGCCAATCTATAGCCAGTGGCTCTTTATGAATTAAGCTAAGCGGAGTGCGCTCATCGCCCCAATAACAGCGCTTAGTTTCAACGAGTTTTGCCAGTGCCAACGCGCCCCATTCACCATGTAGCGTTAGTTTGCCTAACGTATTTTGCGATCGGATCCAACTAAATAGTCGAAAGTCTTTTTCATCGAGATCTTTTGGTGTGACCTGCGAGCTCAGTTGTTTGGCCGTAAGTGCGCGACCTAGTCCGTACTGATTTTCGCTACGCGGGGCGATTTTAGGCAATAACACGATGTCGTCGCCATTTTTCTCTAAACTAAATAGCAACACATTAGGCGCGTGCTTTTCAGATTTAGATTTCAGCGATTCTAACCGCGTAAACCAGTCATGCAGTAAGTAGTTCTTGCCAAATTCACCCGAGTGCTCAGTTTTTAATGATAAGAACACTGCCGCAATATGTTCGCATTTTTGCCCTAAACGACACGAACACGATGTGGTTACTTTAGGTTGGCCATTAAGTTGTTTGATGGTTGCTTGTGGGTAGAAAGTCTCGCCTTCTTGGTTAGCCACTTCACCATTGATTGATTTAAAGCCTTCGGTGGCCTCACGCCATAAGACAAGGTCATGACTAAGGTAATCTTTCGCTTTATTGAACACAGCAGGCTTAAAAAAACGTTTTAAGAATGACTCAGTTAGTGGAAAACTGGCCAGCTCCTCGTTTTTTATTTCATCAAATAAGGCGAGTAAATCGTTTTTTGACAAGCGCTGTGACATATCGGGGCTATAAAAAATCAATAATTCTGCCAGTATATGGTTATTTAGCTTGCGGGCAAAGCGAATTCTGGCGATTTATGACGAATTTATGATATCGATTAGCGAATGGTTAAAAATTGACATTAAAAAGCGCGCTTACAGGGCTGTAAACACGCTTTTAGTGTAAGTGACTACTCGTTATTGCGAGTCATACTTGGTTAACGTTAGCAACTAACCTAGTTAAAGTTAGCAAGTAGCTTAGTTAATTGCTCCAAACGTTTGTCGGTCAGTACGCGATTATCAATTTTAATCACGACATCACCGCTCTTTTCGTGTTTTTGCGCGCTAATGTAGCTATTGCCCATATCGATATTTTGACGAGCGCTTGATTTAACTGGCTCTGCGTACGTTAATTCACGAGTAATTGCTAGAGCTGTTTTATCATCAGTATCAAGCACTAGCTCAGCTAAACGCTGCTTAACGTCAGCCACTTTTTCTGCAAATTGTTGTGGATCTTTTTCGCGGGCATCAATTAACTTTTTAGCGACTTCGCGGCCTACATGGTTTGCAGTAGGGTAAAGCGATAATACTTCTTGTGGCAGTTTTTCATAGGCTTTCAATGCATCAGCTATCGCTGTGTGCGAAACACCTTCAATTTCAGCCAGTTCACGGTAAGAGCCTTTACGCCCTTCAGCAATTAAATCGTGTTTTGTTTGTGCGTAAGCTTGGCCGAGTTCCCATAAACTTGGCGCAATGTACTGATCAGATGACACCGCTAAAATTTTTGCATCTTCATCTGTAAAATCTGGCGAGCTGAGTACCAGATAATCACTGCCAGAGATCATACAAGCTTTACGACGACGCGATCCTGCAAGTACCACTTCTTGTTCACCTTGTTGCCAACAAAGGGCAGGGTGTTGGTTGCGGCCATCACTTTTGATGCTTGTAATAATATCAGCGACTGACTTTTCGTTCAGTAACGCTTGTACACGGCGGTTTTTACCATAAACGTCTGTACTTTTCGCAATATCAGCATTTTTGATCAGTTTGCAGTACAGTTTAATTTCACGGTTAGGATCCGATGGTGCAGGCATAGTGATCTGATCACCGGCTTGTGCGTTTTCTAATAAAGCGTCTAAACTGCTCGACTCCACTGTTGTTGCAAATGGATCGATGCGAGTATCATTCTTACGTTTCTTTGCCATTGTAAAACCTAAATTAAGCTGTTTCTAACTGACATTGTGTTGACGACCAGTTTGAACGGATCAACATTTCTAGTTCATCAACCACATCTTTGATGTTTTCTTGTGATTTTATTAAAGACTCGCGACTGGCGAGACTGTCAGATGTTTTTTGATCGAAAATTGTATTGAAAGACGAGGAACTTGCGGTAATTGCAGAGCTATGATTAATCGGATAACTCATCACCTGACGGCCAAACGCACTGCGCACATCTTTAACAATATCGCGCTGTGAGTGATTGCCTTTAACATAGTTAGTTACCAAGAACTGCATAAAGTCCCAACCGTTATGACCCAATGCCGCAACCGTATGATAAATTTCACCTAAACGCTTTAAGTACTTGTTGTTAGCGTCAAAATCGACCGCTTCTGGGTGAACCGGTATTAACATCGATGTTGATGCCATTAATGCGTTGTAAAACATAAAATTAAGTGATGGTGCTGTGTCGATCAAAATAATATCGAATTGATCTTCAACGGGCTTAATCACTTTATCGAGCAACTTATGATAATGCTGTGATTCTTCATACCCTTTGCCTTCTTTTAGCTCTGTTGCAGTTTCGTGCTCAAAGTAGAAGTCGTCCATACCTGACGGTAAAAAGCGAATATTGGGAATATGCGTTGGCGCAAATGCACTTGATACTACATCAGCCCATGTTTCACCTTCTTCAAGATCAATACAGTCACGCATCAGATCGCCAACCGTAATTGGCTCAGGCTCTGCTGGTGGAAAGAAGCTTGTAGAGGATCCTTGTGGGTCAAGATCAATAATACCTATGCGGTAGCGTTTAATATTTGTTGTTGCTAATGCAGCAGCAATATTAACGAGACTTGTGGTTTTACCACAGCCACCTTTTAAGGAGTTAACAACAATAACCTGTAATTTATCACCTTCAGCGCGATTATCTGCAGGAATACCTAAGATATCGGCCATTTGATAAATATTACTTAGTGTATAAGCATAATGACCATTTGCCCCTTTCTTAATATCAAGGTGGTCAAAATCGCCTTGGTCATGACGACGTTTAAGCGTGCGATTATTACATCCTAATAAGTCCGCAGCTGCTTTTTGCGTATACGTTCTTAATTCTTTTTCATCTGTCTTAATATGAGCGCGATAATGTTGAATACGCCCTTCAAGAGATTCCTCAGCTACTTTTGCAGTGGCCTTTAATAGCTTATAGGTACTTAACGCATTTTGAGTGATTGTCATAGCTAAACCTTAACACTTACGTGTAATATGCAAATGTCCATTAAATTTGCTGTTTTCACTATTCTATGACGACATCGTTTTAATTGAAAGAAAAAAATACTGTTTTATTGCGTTATAATTTTACTTAAAGAATAAGAAATAAGTTTAAAGGTGGTTAAATACTAAGGTATTTAAGGTTAGAGCTGTGAATAGTTGATCTAACTGTTTGTAAAACATCATTTTATTATTTTTTTTCGGATCGACTTTATACTTGGTAAAGATCCGTTTTATATCTACAGCGAGATCACTCTTTTACTGACTAATTTTTATATTCACCGTTAATGTACAGTTTATGCACAGCACAATTCACAAAAAAGGCCGTTTAGATCAGCTTTTTACTAAGATAACGCTTTGTAATTGTGCAATTTTTTAAGGAATTACTTAGATCGTGTTAATTAAGATCGGATCCTAACTTGGTTGAGATCAGATCCCTACTAATTCGATCTTGAGTTATCCACATTTTAAATTTTGAGTGCCCATTTTTACTGGCTCAGAACCGATTTTTACCAACTCGGGGCCTGTTTCTCTAAAAAAAACGCTATTTATACTAATAAATCGTGCTTTGAGTTGGTAAAATATCGTTCTGAAAACGATTTGTTAGTAAAAAAGTGATCCCAGTACGTCAAAATTTGATTTGTCTGTGTGTTTTTTACACGAAACAGCCATGTTTATTTCGTTTTATCTAGTTTTAGTTGGTAAAAATTTGATCTGAGCAAAAAAAACGAGGGCAGATCACAATTTTACTAACTAATTTAATTAACTTTAGTAATGATCTGTGATGATATTAACAGATAATAAAAATTTAGATGGGAACTTGAATGTCTAACAAAGTAAATATCTCGGTTGAGAATTTGCCGGATACCTTACGTGGGCAGATCCATGGCGTTGAAAGCGCTATTGATAATGAAAATTTGGCATTGTTTACCGATAATAAAGATGTTCGTGTTCCTATTGAAAACGCTCGCCACGATCTTCGCGCGTATTCAAACACCTTTAATCATTATGATCTTTGGGGCCGTTTTGTGCGATCGGGTCATAAAAAACTGCCGGTAGAAGAAGCGCCGGGTAGAACGATTGTTACTCGACGTATCTCTGAACGCATTGATGGTATTCAATATGAAGGTGAATTAAAAATTACACCAGCGGTTGTTAGTACCAAGCAGCAGGGTGAAGAAAAAGAATTTTTAGTCTGGCCATCTGATCGCGAAGAAAAAGTAGAGCGTGCACTTATCCGCCTTGCTTCAAAAGGCAAAATTGTAAAAATTAACTTTAAATCGGGTATTCAATACGCGGTTGTATTCTCTATGAACGAGCTGGCACAAGAACTTAAAAGTGTTGGTCAGTCAATGCCTTACCCTCAAATTAAAGAGGCGTTAGAGGCGCTGCAAGGCTCTAAGCTGAGCTTTAAATATTCAGCGAAAGATACCAAAAATACTGATGTTGATGACTCGTTTTATGAGTCGAATATGAACTTTTTATCGTCGTTACATTTTAGCGGTAAAAAAGGTCAAGGCGGTAACATTAAGTGTGTTGCTTGTCTTAATGCCTTCGTTCACAACATGATCGATAACCTTGAATACAAAGGCTATTACTTTAACCGAGCACAAGAGCTTAAACGTGGCTTATCACGTTGGATGATGCTACGTCTTTACCATTTGTGGCGTTATGCTGCTCCAGGAAAAACACATCACTTCCGTTTGTTGTCGATTATGGAAAAGTACGGATCAATTACAGGTGATGAAGAAATTACTGAGAACAAACTTAAAGCTTTGCGTCGTGATATGACGACAACGATGAAAGATTTGATCAGTAAAGGGGTAATTTCAGACTACACCATTGATAATGTTAAAGATGATAAGTCTGGCAAAATTGTTGATTACGTTTATGAAATGTTCCCAACAGATGATTTCTGTGAAGAAATGTTGAGCCTGAACAAGCAGAAGAAACGCTTGGAAATTCAAAGTGGTAAACGCATCGCCGATGACGCTATTGTCATTGACAACGAAGAAGATATTGTACAAATCGTTGAAGATTAAATGCTTTTACGGTGTTTCTAAGAAAAGTCGCTCAATTAGGTAGCGACTTTTTTTTGCGCGTGTATCTGGCTTTTTAGCATAATCTGTAAGCTTGCCAATTTTTGTAACCTTTTCAGCGTTAAATAAAATAAACGGTAGCGCTGCACTAACATGATAGCGATCGCTGGCGCTAAACCGCACGTTTACTTGGGGTGACACCCGAATAGGGCGACGAATACGTAGCTTTTTATTTTCACTTAAACCTACTATCCGTTGTTTTTCTTGTTCAACCATTGCTTGCCATGTTGCTTTATCTTGCGTGATCATTGGTTTATGGCTTTGGTTTTGCTGTAAAAAGGTAAGTGCCTGTTTTGCGCTTAAGTGTTGAATTGAATGTTTATGCATCCAAGTAAATCGTACTGAATACGCGCTGCGGCTTTCACAAAAGATCTGGCGATAAAACGCTAGGGTGATCAAGTTGGGAATTGTACTGTGAACCAGTTCAAAACGGGCATCTTTGCTTTTTTCTGATAATACAATTTGCTTAAAATTCTGTTTTTCTTGATTAATTGCGCTAATAAGTGCTCGTATTTCGGGATCATCCCCTTTAATACCAATCACTCCAGGATGACGAGTCAATAATTTTCCGCTTAATTCGGGTTGTTTAAATACATCTTTAAATGCCGAGCAACTTTTATTGAGCGCATCTAGTCCTTCAAATGGAGTGACGGGAATCTCATCGGGAGGACGGTGGTTTTCCGCTTCTTTGACTTTTGGCAGTTGATAATAATGACAAAATGCGAGATCTGAATTAACTAACGCGTGTTGTAATTGTTCAATTAGTTGAGTGCACTTATCAAAGTGGCTGCGCAGTAAAAAACGTTTATTCATTCTTTGATCTCTAGCGATACTGAGTGTTTGATGGTATTTACTGTTGCTGACAAGCACAAGCTTTATGCGCCATTTTCTGATATAAACGCAGTATTACCAATCAGTTAAATTGTTTCATGCGCAAACACGCTATTTTTACGTACGGTGTTGGGTTTATTGCTATTTTATTGAGCCTTTTTATTGGGCTCAATGGCGGTAAAACCATTCTGCCTTGGCAGCTAAGCGAAATTGATAAAGTGATTTTATTTGATTTACGTTTAGCAAAAATTATTACTGCTATAACAGTAGGGATCTGTTTGGCGATTGCTGGGCATTTGTTTCAGTTACTGTTAGCTAATCCGCTTGCTGAACCCAGTTTACTTGGCATTTCAGGTATCGCATCGCTTGCTGTCATCTTAGGTGCGGCGGGGCTGATATCAAGTGCCTTTGATTTTAGTGTGTTCTACATGTTTTTATTTGCCTTATGCGGTGCTGCATTGGCAATAAGTGTGATCTTTTTGATCGCGAAAAAGCTCGGAAATTATGCCAGTCTCGCAATTATCTTGGCAGGCATTTGTATAACCACAATTACATCAGCGATTTCTAGTTGGTTTATTTTTTATTCAGATAACGATCAGTTACGCATTTTTAGTGTATGGATGCTCGGAAGCTTTGAACATGTCACTATGACCAGCGCACTGGTAACACTTGCAGCAACCGGTGTAATTGTTTCTTTATTAAAGCGTCGCAGTCGCGCACTTAATTTTGTCTATCTCGGTGATAGAAACGCACAATTGCATGGTATCGACGTAAAACGCTTGCGTTTAGAGTGCTTGTCAGTTGCTGCTTTATTAACGGCGATAGCGGTATCGCTAGGTGGTATTGTGGCATTTTTAGGCTTGTTGGTTCCTCATGCGTGCCGCATGATTTTCGGAAATGACAACAAGCATTTAATCACTAAACTATGCTTCGTTGGCGCTACGACTATGGTGTTTATCGAGTTTTTATCTCGTTCATTAATGAGTACCAACTTACCTTTAGCGCTTGTTAGTGCAACACTTGGTGGTCCGTTATTTATTTGGGTGTTGTTTAAGCACTTTGCGCACAGGAACCATATGTAATGACAGCGCCTATCAGTTTAAGCATTAACGATTTATTGTTAAACCCGTTTAATGGTTTTACGGTTCAGGTATCTGAGTTGTCGTTAAGCCCTGGTTTTTATCATTTATTAGGTGCAAATGGGGCGGGAAAATCAACCTTACTTGATTGTATTGCAGGCCTCTACAGCGAGGTTTATGGCGCGATTACTATTTCTGGAAGTTGCTACTCATCGTTATCGCTTCAACAATTAGCGCATAAGCGGGCGTACTTAACTCAGCAAAACCAAGCTCATTTTTCAATTACTGGTTATGAAATGCTGGCAATTTGTTTTGATAGCGAGATAGAGAGTTTAAAAGTGCTACTTGAAAATAATGCGGTAGTGCGTGGCTTAGAAGTGGCTGATTTACTTGAAAAACCGCTGCAGTTTTTATCCGGCGGCGAACGTCAACGCTGTTATCTAACGGCTACCTTGCTTGGTTGTGATGAAGAACTAAAGCCTCACGCTAACTTATTATTGTTGGATGAGCCTTTCACCGGGTTAGATATTAAACATACGTTATGGTTAATCGATTACTTAGAACATATTAGCAGTCGAATTTGTGTTTTATCTTCTCATCATGAGGTGAATTTCGCCTTAAAATCGCAAAACCCCTGTTTATTAATGAAAAAAGGTTCGCTAATAGGCGAATTTAAAGCAGGTCGTGATATTAAAATTTCGAATCTTGTTGATTGTTTTGGCCTTAATTCATCGCAAATAAGTTATGAAAATAATGCTTATTACCAAATATCATGGAATTAAACAAATTATCACTTGAAATTTAATTTTAGCCCTGTAAATTCGGAACTGAGGTTATATTGGAATGAGGAAAAATGTAGTGAAACCTTGGAGCCCGAATAGCTGGAGAGATCTCCCTATTCAACAACAGCCGAATTACAGAGACGCTGAACAATTATCAAACGTAGAAGCACAGTTAAATTCAGCACCACCACTGGTGTTTGCAGAAGAAACACGTAGTTTATTTAAGTATCTTGAGAATGTGTGCGAAGGTAAAGCCTTCTTACTACAAGGTGGTGACTGCGCAGAAAGCTTTTCAGAGTTTAACGCGGCGAGCATTCGCGATACGTTTAAAACGCTCATGCAAATGGCGGTTGTTTTAACTTACGGCGGTAAGTGTCCTGTCGTTAAAATTGCGCGCATGGCTGGTCAATATGCTAAACCGCGTTCAGCTGATCTTGAAACGATTGATGGCGTTAGCCTACCGTCTTATCGCGGTGATATCGTTAATAGTTTCGAATTTACAGAAGATGCACGTATTCCTGATCCGCAGCGTTTAATGCAGGCGTATCATCACAGTGCGGCAACATTAAACTTATTACGCGCATTTGCTCAAGGTGGCTTAGCAGATTTACATCAAGTAAACCGTTGGAATATGAGCTTTGTTGCGGCAAACCCACTTAAAAACAAATACCAAGAGCTTGCTGATCGCATTCAAGATGCACTTCAGTTTATGGAAGTGTGCGGTATTACATCAGGTAACTCTGCAAATATTCGCGAAACTGAATTGTTTACATCGCACGAAGCACTACTACTTGGATATGAAGAAGCATTAACACGTCGCGATCACTTATCGGGTGATTGGTACGATTGTTCTGCGCACTTTGTATGGATTGGTGAGCGTACACGTCAATTAGATCACGCTCATATTGAGTTCTTCCGTGGCATTAAAAACCCAATCGGTGTAAAAGTGGGCCCTGGCATGGATCCTGACGAACTGATCCGCTTAATTGATGCAGTAAACCCAGATAACATCCCTGGTCGCTTAACGCTTATTACACGCATGGGTGCGGACGTATTACCTGAAAAACTACCTGCGTTGGTACGTAAAGTACAGCAAGAAGGCCGCAAGGTGATTTGGAGCTCAGATCCAATGCATGGCAATACTGAAAAAGCCAGCAATGGTTATAAAACGCGTAGCTTTGATAATATTATGCGTGAAATAAGCCAGTTCTTTGCGGTTCATAAAGCTGAAGGCTCATACCCAGGTGGTATTCACCTAGAAATGACAGGCCAGCACGTAACGGAATGTACCGGTGGTGCATATGGTTTATGTGAAGAAGACTTGGCACAGCGTTATCGCACTCAGTGTGATCCGCGCCTAAACGCTGATCAGGTACTTGAGCTTGGTTTCTTAGTGGCTGATTTATTGAAAGACGCTCGCAAATAAGCAGTGTTTTTTATCACCATAGAAATACATTAAAGGCCTAAATATGGGCCTTTTTTTATGGCTAAATGGATCGATTTTATATTCATTATCGTTTAATTTTATTTACGCAGTTAGGCTTATTTACGCTAAGCTTAACGATAGGTTGTTAATATTTATCGCTTTTGTTGTTTTGAGTTATCGATGGTAAGGAGATTGGAGGCATTTTGATACGGATTTTACTGCTTACATTGAGTTTGCTTACGTTTTCAGCGTTTGCGGAGCAAAACAGCTTGCGTTACAACATGTCTGGTTCTAACAACTGGGTGCCTTACTACATGCCCGATAAAGCAACGCCAGGCATTCTTGGTGAGCTTATTCCGCTTATTCTAGTAGAGGCAAAAATCGAAGGCGTGCAGCTTAATTTACCGCCCAAGCGTACCAACCAAGCATTATTAGAAGGCAAACTCGACTTTGATACTGTGTGTGCTGAATGGTTTCCAAACCAAGAAGTTGGCCCTGAATTTGTGTTATCAAAGCCCTTGTTTACCGTAAAAGAATATTTTGTTGGGTTAAAAGATGCGGATAAAACTGCGCACTTAAACCACGACAACATCGGCACCGTTCTTGGTTACTATTACTACGATGATAGCTTGTTTAATCGCATTGATTTTAAATCAGAAAGAGAATTGGTGTTAGCACTTAAAAAAGCGCGTGTTTCGCGCATTCTTATTGGCGATTTAACGGCGAGTTATTGGGGTAAACGTTACGATGTAAATCTCGATTTCCAAAAGCTACATACTGAAGGGCTACTGAGATTACGCCTTAATAAACAAAAGCAGCACTTGTTACCAAATCTCAATGCTGCTATTGATGCGCTTACAGAGCGCGGTGTGATAGCGCGTATTGTATCAAAATACACCCGTCTTTATTCGACTAACCTTAACTAGTGACTAGGATACCCAAATAATACGCTGAGCTTTGCTCGTAGGGTTTTAGTTTGCTTTATCTGCCTGCTTAAAACACCTAATTGTTTAAAATTCGCGCTCAGTGGGTTGTCTTTTGGTAATTCACCAACAATGCCATATTTAATGGTAATTGCCTTATCTTCTGGTGCAAATGTGCCAAATAGTTTATCCCAAACAATTAATACACCAGCGTAATTTTTGTCGATGTACGGCCTGTTAGTGGCGTGGTGAATACGATGATGGGTCGGTGTGTTAAATACCTTTTCAAACCAGCCTAAATTACCTATCACTTGAGTATGAACAAAAAACTGATATGCCAAATTAATTGCCACAATTGCGAACACTAAACTCGGTGAAAAGCCAATTAAAATCATCGGCAACCAGAATAGCCACATGCCAACAATCGGATATAAGATGCTTTGTCTAAATGCCGTAGTAAAATTCATGTGGGTTGAACTGTGATGTACAACATGAGCCAACCAAAACCAATGAATATTGTGGGATGCACGATGAAACCAGTAATATAAAAAGTCTTGTAAAATAAAACCAAATAACAAAGATGTGAAGGTGAGTTTAATGTCGAATAAAGCATACTGATGTAGCCATAAAAATATTGGCATTAACACCAGTAATATCACGGCATCTGATGCTTGGTGTAACAGCGCCAGCAAGGTGTTATTAATGCTGTCTCTCATATTGTAGTGTTGTCGCGCTTTTTTAAACTCTAACGCGACACAAATAATAAAAACGGGGCTCAACCCCAGTAAAATAAGTTCAACTGGGATCATAATATGCTCCTAATTTATCAAGGCAATTGCGAATGTCGTTGGCCAAAATGCGGCGCAATAAAACACCAGGTAAATACCAAGGTGAATTACATTGTATGGTGTAAGTTACGGTTGTGTGTTACCATGTGGTAGCAAGGTAATAACGCCCAAATGCTTTTTCACAGGAAAGTCGTTTAATACGCGATAACGGATCTCATGTTCACTGGCATGGATAATTTCTTCTAAAAACGTAATACCCAACAGACTTATTTGCCTCACGCAGCCTTTTCCACCTATTGGTTCGTTATTATCTTGTGGCTTTACAACCTTGAATGACGCATTGAAAAACTGATTAAGGTTTTTGTGATCAATCAACTTAGTAAAAATTTGATCTGGCGTGGCCTGTATTGTTTTTTGATATTGAACAGAAATCATAAAAAATGACACTAATGAACACCTGTTAGCAGCATAATTTGACTTTAGCTGTTTATCTTGCGCTAATACGTCATAGTTTTTGTTATTTTACGACAATATTATGGCATCGGTTTCAATTGCGTATTTGCAAAGCGTTTTACACTACTTACATGATTTAGGCATAGAACCACCAGCGCATAACGCAAGTGTTGCGCTGAGTAATAGCGATCGCGCGCACCAAGTTTCAATGGAGCACTATGTTGATTTGCTTAATAGCGGCGCGCTTTTAAGTGAGCAAAGCTTATTCGGTTTTGAACTAGGTAAACGGATTCAAGCCAAAGATTATGGTGTGCTCGGCTATTTGGTTGAAAGCTGTGAAAATTTAGAACAAGCGATTGAGGCACTTATTCGTTTTGATTCGTTAGTTGCGGATATTGGCGAAACTAAGGTGAGTCATTTGGATCAACAAGTTCAGCTAGACTGGCATGTTAAAAGTGACGATTGTAAGCAAATGGTGCTAAGAAACACGACTGCTTGGGTTGCCACTGTGCGCAAGATTCTTGGTGAACACTACCAACCTGATGAAATAACATTTACCTTTAATTTAAGCCAAAATGAACGGCTTACGCTGAGTAATTGGTTTAATTGTAATGTGACAACAAACGCACTTAAAAACAGTATCGTTTTTTCTAAAGCGTTACTGTCAATCCCCTTTACAAGTGAAAACAAGGCAATGTTTCAGGCCTTAATACAGGTATCTGAAAAAGAGCTACAAGCACGCCAACCCAATGAAAATATAAAAGAGCAGGTAATATTGCTGCTAAAAGCAAAAAGCAGCTTAAAAAACTGCGATCAAAATCGGATCGCAGCTGCTTTGTTTATGAGCCCAAGAACTTTGCAGCGCAAACTAAAACAGCAAAATACCTATTTTATTGAATTATTAACAGATGAGCGAAAATCGCGAGTCGATTTTTTACTAACTCAGCACACTATTGCTGAAACCGCCTACGAGCTTGGTTTTCAAGAACAATCTTCGTTTACGCATGCGTTTAAAAAGTGGTTTTCGACAACACCGCTGCGCTATCAAAAGTTACTTTTAAAAAAATAATTTTCTTTTTTATTCCCAATATTTCATCTTGCTTCGTTATTTAGCTATAGGGTCAGCGTTGCTGGCAATAATAAAAATAACCTGGAATGAGGGAATACTATGGCGAAGGCTATTAGATACACATCGCTTGCTGCTGCGATTGCAGCATGCTTATCAACAGGCGTAAATGCAAACCAACAATCAAGTGAAGAAAAAGCCAATGACTTACTTGATATGGAACGAATTATTGTTACGGGTGGCACAGGACGAGGCTTAACCAAGCTAGAATCGTCGGTCTCAATCACTACACTTAATGCGGATCAACTATCGCGAGAACAAGCCTTAGGTACTGCTGATTTGCTCGAAGTTGTTCCCGGCTTTTGGGTTGAAGATTCTGGCGGTGAAACTAACAATAATGTTGCTCCACGAGGCTTACGTGGCGGTGAGGGGTTTCGTTACATTGGTGTGCAAGAAGATGGCTTGCCTGTGGTCTACGATGGAGTTTGGGTAGACTTTTACCAACGTCAAGATATCACAATAGAGCATATGGAAGCGGTGCGCGGCGGAACGAGTGGTTTGCTCACAACTAATGGCCCTGCCGCTATGGTTAACTTTATAACGCGCAAACCAGATGATATGGAAGAAGCGACGCTTCGCTTTACAGCTGCAGATTATGGTTTGTATCGCACTGACTTATACTATGGCACGCCAATAGGTGATGATTGGAAAATGGCTGTGGGTGGTTATTATCGCGTGTCAGATGGGGTGCGTAATACCGAATTTACCGCCGACCAAGGTGGTCAGCTTCGTGTAACCTTGATGCGTGAATTTGACAAAGGTAGTTTGACGTTATCAGCGAAACATTTAAATGACCATACCACTTTTTTTGTACCTATCCCCTTGCAAAATCAGCAAAATCCAAAAGGGATCCCCGGTGTAGATCCGAAATTTGGCACGCTAATTGGCAACGACCAACGTCGCTTAGATTATTTACAAAAGGACGGCAGTTATTTAACCCGTGATTTAAAAGATGGACAACACACACAGTTTTCTACCCTAGGCTATAACCTTGACTGGGAACTTAACGATAATTGGTTATTAAACGCCGCAGGACGTTATTCATCATTTGAAAATGATATGTATGTTTTGCTTAACTTTGATAATTCTACGTTAGTTGATGCAAATAGTAGACTCGAATATCAAGATGTACAAAACATGCTAACCACATTTGCCGATGACGGCGCTGTAAAAGCGATGTATCGCTTCGTTGGTTCCGATCAACTGTTACAAAACCCAGAAACGCTAAATGGCAATGGTTTAGTTACCACCAGCTATCCACTTTATTCACGCTACGATGCTGAGCAGTTCGTTAATAAATTAAGTGTTACCTATGAGGGAGAGCAACATAGTTTAACCATGGGTTGGTTATTTGCTTATGTTGACGCTGATTCATTACCAGTTGATAAATGGGAATCACAGTTTTTAACTGAAGTGCGTGACAATGCACGACGCCTTGATATTGTGGCGGTTGACAATAACAACAATGTAGTTGGGCAATTGACCGACCGTGGCTCAACGGGCTATGCACCTGGTTGGGGTCAAGCTACTGCGTTTGGTACCACAACGTCACATTCATTTTTCATTAACGAAGAGTTTCAAGTCACCGACGATTTACGACTTGATGGCGGCTTACGTTACGAAATTTTAAGTCTAGATAGCACGGCATCAGGCACTTTATTCGCCCAACCTGTGAATGGGGCATTTGATGAAAACGGCAATGATATCGACAATAATCTTGCTAACAACTATGTTGATATGCCATCGCATAAATTTTACAACAAGCAAAGTGATGAGTCGGAACTCGCATGGACACTTGGTTTTAATTACACCTTAAATGACACGACAGCGTTTTTTGCACGCTATGCCGATGCTTTTGAAATGCCTCGACTATTGAGTCATGGCCAGACAATTCATAGCGGCGACAATGCGACATTTAACGAGACGGTCAATTTAACCTTTAGTGAATTCGGCGCACGCTTCAGTGGTGATACTTTCAGTACATCAGCAACGTTATTCCAAACGAAATTTAAAGATCTCACAGAGCGCAACTTCACAGGTGATGATGGCGCTGTTGCAAATCAAACTATCGATACAGTTACCACAGGCATTGAGTTTGAAGCAGTGTGGCAACCAATTAGTGACCTGCGCTTTGACTTAACCGGCGTGGCGCAAAACCCTGAAATGGAAGGGTTTGATCAAAATTACAGTCATTGGGAAGGCAATCAGGTAAAGCGTACACCCAAAGTGCAACTGCGTTTAACACCGACTTATTACTTTGACAATGGTGATGTGTACCTAACCGCACATTATCTTGGCGATCGCTTTTCTGATGGTGAAAACAAGTTTGAATTACCTGCGTACATGACAGTTGATGCAGGTATTAACTACCATTTTAACGACCATTTAAAGCTGCACGTTAAAGCCACAAATCTGACCAATGAAATTGGTTTAACAGAGGGTAACCCTCGCGCGATTAATGATCAGCAAGCGGGATTTGAATACTACTACGCCCGCCCTATTTTAGGGCGTACTGTATCGGCGTCGATCACACTCGATTTTTAGTTAGCTAACCGTAGGGGTTGATGTTCTGCCGCCCCTATACTTCCCCCAAATGGCCTTTGCGGTGAATCGCTTAGGCTATTTTTTCTTTGGATATGTTATGAAAATAGTATTACGCCTTTTATTTTTAGCATTTTTTGGTTGTGGCCAAGTGCTTGCCAATCCCGTTATCGTGCCAAAACCTAATCACCTTGTTTGGCAAAATGACCAGTTTACACTCAATAAAAATACCACTTTGGTTTATCTTGATGATGCAAGCCAAGCCAGTGCGGAAGCTTTACACTTTTGGCTAAATAAAACGTCAGGGTTTCCGGCGACAGCCGCAACGCGAAAAAATGACATGCAGTCGGGCATTGTGCTGCAAATCGATAGTACGGATTTTAGTCAAGATGAATCATATCGCATCGAAGTATCGCGCCAACAGGCAAGACTGATTGGTGCTAGTAAAGCCGGACTTTTTTATGCGGTTGAAACATTTAAACAGTTATTTGATCATAGCTTTTTTGCCAATGCACCGGTAAACCAATCACAGTGGGTAATTCCTACTGTGCAAATTAGCGATCAACCGCGCTTCGCTTATCGCGGCATGCATTTAGATGTAAGCCGGCACTTTTTTGATATTGAATTTATAAAGAACTACATCGATTGGCTCGCTGCACATAAATTTAATGTGTTTCAGTGGCATTTAACCGACGATCAAGGTTGGCGCATTGAAATAAAAAAATACCCTAAACTAACCAGTGTTGGTGCTAGGCGTTCGCAAACGGTGGTTGGTCATACATACGATTATCAACCTTTATTTGATGGTAAAACGGTATCTGGTTTTTATAGCCAAGCGCAAATTAAAGAGGTAATTGAATACGCCAAAGCACGTCATATTGAGGTGATCCCTGAAATTGATATTCCAGGACATAGCACAGCCTTGCTTGCGGCCTATCCTGAATTTGGCTGCAAAAATCAAACCCTAGCAGTGGAAGATAACTTCGGTATTTTCGAGCCGGTATTATGTCCTACCGAACAAACCTTTGCGTTTTTGAAAAATGTATACAGCGAGGTAGCGGCGCTATTTCCCTCTCAGTACATTCACATTGGTGGTGATGAAGTGATAAAAACGCAGTGGTTAGAAAGTGCCTTTGTGAAACAATTAATGACTGAACAAGAACTGACATCAGGTGAGCAAGTACAAAGCTACTTTATTAAGCGTGTTAGCCAAATTATTAAACAGTTAGATAAGAAAATGATTGGCTGGGATGAGATTTTAGAGGGCGGCTTAGCGCAAGACGCGCTTGTGACAAGTTGGCGCGGTGAAGAAGGGGGAATAAAAGCTGCAAAACTTGGTCACAATGTCATTATGAGCCCATATCAGCATATTTATTTCGACGCGTATCAGTCCGAATCAAGTGAGGAACCAAAAGCGATTCATGGGCTAACTAGGTTAAAGCAGGTGTATCATTATGAGCCTATTCCTAAACAGCTAACAAAAGGCCAACAATCACTTGTATTAGGTGCTCAAGGCGCACTGTGGACAGAGTATATCAAAACTCCACGCCACGCCGAATATATGCTGTTTCCAAGGCTTGCCGCACTTAGTGAAGTACTGTGGAGTAAGCAAAAAGATTGGCAAGCGTTTAACAGTGCACTGCCTCAGTTAATATCGCGCTACCGCCAACAAGGTATTAATGTTTCAACGTCACACTATAATCCGCATATTGACGTTTCGTTTAATGCCACGCCGCGAATAACACTTAACGCAGATGGGTATGATGGCGCGTTACGTTACACGCTAGACAATAAATTTATTGATTTTAATTCAGCAGAATATCAAAAATCGCTATCGGTATTCGCAACCAATAAAATTTACACTGTTAGCGCGAAACAGCAATTGAATTCGCTCGGCGAGTTTTCAAAGCGAAGTCATTTGACCTTTGCGCAACATAAAGCATTAAACAAAAAAATTAGCTTTGTAGATGCGCCTGCAAAGGGCGGAGCAAAGACGATTCTTGATGGGCGTTTTGCATATGATCAGTTTTACGATGTAAATAAATTTGCGGTGTTTTATGGCAATAACATGGATGCCACTATTGATTTTATTGAACCAACAGCGTTTTCAAAAATTGTAATGGGGGTTGACACGGGACGACATCGTCAGTTCCATCCACCGTTGTCGGTATCAGTCAGCGTTAGTAACAATGCAAGTGATTGGCAAGAGGTGATAACACTATCACAAGAGCAAATAACCGGGCCATTGCTCACCCTTAGTTTTGAGCCGCAAAAGGCCAAATACCTACGTGTAACGGTCATCAATGCCGATAACTCACAAGATCCGCAAATACCTAAGTTACCTCTGTATATTGACGAAATTGCGGTTTTTTAATGAAGGAAGCGCTAACAGTAAAGCTTGCTATAAGGCTATTGGCTTATTGTTGACTAGCAAAAAAAATTGCAGCATTGGATTCCCAAATAGTAACGCTAATTCGTTTACTAATTGAAAGGGAGTTTTTTAGGGATCCGATTTGCGCGCCAGTAACGTTAAAAATATAACCGATGTCACTCAACATGGTGAGATGAAAAAGCTTTATGCTGAACATCACAGTAAATTGCTGATCCATATTATGAAAAAGGGCATGACAAAGGCTGAAGCTGAAGATATTGCACACGAGGCCTTTGTAAAATTACTCGGTTTAGATAACCCAAATATTGCCAGTTATATCAATGCGTATTTGTATCGCATTGCGACCAATTTAACCATAGATAAATTGCGCCGCCGAGCGCGCAGTCCTGAGGTAAGCGGTGATGCTGCATTTGATATCGCACATTATGCCTCGCACTTAAAACCTGAAGATAACACCCAACACACTCAGTTACTTACCAAGATGGCTGCGCTGGTGGAATCTCTGCCATACAAGTGCCGCCGTAGTTTTTATCTATACAAGATAAAAGGAAAAGAATATGAAGAAATTGCCCAAGAACTGGATATATCAAGCAGTATGGTACGTAAACATGTACTAAAAGCCGTGCGCTTTTGTTTCGCTAACTTAAAAGATGAGTTGTAGTAAGGAATTGAAATGCAAGATGCGAACGTAAGTAACGAATTAATAGAAGCGCAAGCCGCTGAATGGTTAGTTGCGCTGGACGAAACAACAGATATTGATGATTTAGAGGCATTAAACACAGCGCTGTCTGATTGGCTTGCAACAAGTGAAGATCATCGAGTAACGTTTGAAAAAATGTCTTCAATGTGGCTATTAGCAGACGAGCTACCCATGCCTAGTGAATTAGAGAATACGCAACCAGTAAGCAATGTTAAAAGGCAAAGTAAATGGCGCTATTTTGCATGGGCTGCAAGTTTTGTATGTATTGCGCTTGTTTCGTCGCGTTTTTGGCAAAGTGAAGTCGTTCCCACAAACAGTACCTTGGCTGCTGAAAAACCAGCTGAGGTAACACGTTTTAAAACGCTGTTTAACCAGCCACGCACCATAACGCTTAATGACAGTAGTGTAATTGATCTTGCGCCAAGCTCTGAACTCTTAGTGCAATATCAGGTTGATAAACGGGTGATCCATTTAATTAAAGGTGAAGCAGTTTTTAACGTCGCAAGCGATAAAAATAGGCCATTTACCGTAACGGATGGTAATCGCGAAGCAACTGCTGTGGGGACGGTTTTTAATGTTAAATTAGGTCTTAGAGAGTTAGTTGTGAGCGTGTTGGAGGGTAAAGTTCGTGTTAATAACCAATCGCATAATGCTCTTTTAAACGCAGGGCAATATGCCGCAATTGATGCAACGAACAGCAATGCGCTTATTGTTAAACAACAGCCGCTAAAAATGCACACAGCAGATTGGCAAAATCAACAAGCACAGTTTATTGATGCACGCTTAGCCGACATCATTTTTGATTTAACCCGATATTCGCCACTGACAATTTACTTGGCTAACGACTCCATTTCAGATCTGCGCTTCACCGGCACAGTGCATTTCGACAAAGTAGAGCAGTGGTTGCAAAGTGTCGCATTGCTTTACGATTTAGAAGTACAGAAAAATGGCGATGTGCGAGTGCTGAATATGAAGCAATAACCAGAATTGTATGGGGCGAATACCGATTAAACATCAGCTTGGAATTTTATTAGTTATTGGTCAGCTACTCATAGGTAGCTGGCTGTGCCCTGTTTATGGATCTGAAAATGCCTCGTTTAAACTTAGTCAAGCATTGATCCGAATAGCAAATCGTGCCGATTACCAACTCACCATGATGCCTCTAGTTGATGAACCCAATGTTGTATTACCTGCCCACCAATTACCGCTTCGCCAGCAACTCGAAAAGTTACTTAAAAATACGCAGTATAGCTTTGCAATTTATCCAGAACTACAAAGCTTAGTAGTGTTTAAACGAAACGCTGACGTGGAAAATGACAAAACATGGGAGCGGGTAACGATTACCGGCCACGGTGCGAATCATCGCTCAATTTTAGATTCTTCGGTTTCAATTTCACATTTATCACAACAGCAATTAAACCAACATGTACCCTACAGCACTGCCGAATTATTTAATCTTGCCAGTGGCTTTTGGGTTGAGGACTCGGGCGGTGAAACGAACAATAATGTTGCGCCTCGTGGGCTGAGGGGCGGTGAGGGATACCGTTTTATATCATTAATGGAAGACGGGCTTCCGGTGGTTTACGATGGTATTTGGCCTGATTTCTTTTTGCGTCAAGACCTAACGACAGAGTCGGTGCAAATTGTAAAAGGGGGTTCTAGCGGTATTTTTACCACCAATGGCCCTGCCGCGATGGTGAATTTTAATACGCGAAAAGGCGGTGATACGGCACTATTTGAAGCGAAATGGACTCAAGGATTAGATTACGGTTATCAGCGCATTGACCTATTTGCATCGGGGCCACTTACAAAAAACATGTACTATAGTACCGGCGGCTTTTATCGCACGAGTAATGGACTGCGTGCGCCGGGATATACCACAGATCACGGTGGCCAAGTTAAGACACGAGTTGATTATCTATCCGCTGAATTTGACTTAGCTGTTGAACTGAAACATTTGCGAGATACTACCGGATTTTATGCACCGATCCCGATGCAAAACCCAAGTAATCCAACTGGCATTTCACCTATTGATGCGGGCCGAAGCACTTTATTAAGCAATGAGCTGCGTTTTTTATCATATCCGAGTGAAAACGGCTTTAAAACGCGTGATCTGGCCGATAGCCAAGAAACCTCGCTTAATTCCCTCAAGCTATTTTTTGCTAAGCAGCTTAATCCACATATTTTTATCGACAACAAGCTGAGCATTAGCCACTTAAAGAATGATTTTTATACCTTGGTCAATCAGGGTAATGAAACCCTGATGTCGGTGCAAACACTGTTGGCACGAGAGGATATTACGGCGTTTATGGCGCAATACCCGACAGCGCGACCCGCGCTCACGTATGCAAATAGTGACGAGCCTGTTTCCCTAACGCAATCGCTAAATGGTAATGGATTAATGACCTTTGCCTACCCACTCGCGGCGAATTATTCGCAAACTCAATGGATTAACCACTTTTCTGCGCAGTGGTTAAGTGAACGTTGGCAATTGCAATTAGGTCAATTGATTGCATTTTCTGATTATCAAAGTTTGCCCTACGATCGCTGGCTTGGCGAAATTTTAATTGACGTAAAACATCGGCCGCAGCGCTATGACGTGGTTGCACTTGATAGTCATAATCGTGTTGTCGATAGACTTAGTCACAATGGCTTTTTGAATTTTTCAGGACCCGCATACATTCGTGGTGATGGCAGCCTTAAATCGTACTCTCATTATGTTAATTTCGATTATGATATTAGTGATACTTTGCAGCTTGATATTGCCACACGTTACGAGCACTTAACCCTAAATGGCAGCGTATTTAGCGATGTTGAAACCATAGAGCCGGTTACCAATCTTAAACACAAAACCGCCAGTGAGTTTGCTTTTTCACGCAGCCAAACAGAAAAAGAGTGGGCCTATAGCGCAGGTGTAAATTGGCAGTTTAAGCATAATAATGCGCTGTTTTTACGTTATGCCAGTGCGTTTGAAATGCCGCGCTTGCTTAACCTTGGTAATCGCATTGGCTACGGCGACTACTATGACGATGTCCCTAGTGACGTGGATTTTGCAGAGCCCGTTGATTTAACGTTTTGTGAAATCGGTTGGCGCGGTGCGACAGATGTAGCCAGTATATCTGCTAGTTTATTTGAAACGCGTTTTGATCCGCTTCCCTTTACCGTTTATCAAGGATTGAATGACCAGCACAAAGCAATTTTTATTGATACTAAAACTCAAGGGTTAGAACTCGAGTTTTTATATGAAGTGAATGACCATTTTTCTGTTGCTGGTGTAGGTGTTTGGCAACATGGTGAGTTTGCTGGTATTCCGCAAAGTTATAATGAATCCCAATACAATGGCAACCAAATAACGCGCACACCCAAAGCACAATTTCGAATTATGCCAACTTTCACATATAAAGCATTTGAAAGCACTGTTACCTTAGCTTATATAGGTAAGCGTTATTCAGATATAGCCAATCATTTTTCATTGCCAGCGTATACGCGACTCGATGTTAACCTTGCATTTGCGCTTAGTAACCAGGTTAAATTAAGTTTTAGCATTGAAAATGCCCTTAATTCGAAAGGCCTCACCGAGGGAAATCCTCGCGGTAGTTTCAGCCAAACGGATGAGTACTACTATGCGAGGCCTATTTTTGGTCGGCATTTGAATATGTCGCTGCATCTGACTTTTTAGCAGCTAAGTCAATTTTATAAAAAAGTTTAAAAAAACGCTTTACCTCAACCCAACTTGAGCTTTTAAAGTACCTGCACAATTTTGGCAAAAGGACTTTAAACTGATGAAAAAGTTAGTGTTATTTTCAAGTGCAAATAAACAAGGCAATACAGCAAAACTAATTGAGCAAGTCGCGAAACACCACCAATTGGATGTAATCGATATCGACTCGTTACAGATTTCGCCATACAACTATCAAAATGAATACCCTGAAGACGATTTTTATGCGTTGGTTGAGCGAATTTTAGCGGCCGATAAATTAATTTTTGCATCGCCTGTGTATTGGCATGCACCCACCGCCCCAATTAAACAATTGATCGATCGGATCACAGAGCTAACAGACGTACAATCACTCAAACCAAAAGCCCGTGCGTTTGCTAATAAAAAGGCCTTTGTTTTGGCCACATCGGCAAGTGATGAGCTATGCCCTATTTTTGATGGCTTTTTCGCAAAAGTGTTTAATTATTTTGATATTCAGTACACAGCGAAACTACATGCTAGTTGTCGTGACGGTTTTTCGCTAGATAACACCGTGTTAGCGCAATTTAACGTGGCACTAAATAAGTAGGAGTACACTGATGGAACAATACGTACAAGATTATTTAAATCAGCTCAATGCACCACAACTGCAAGGACTAGCGCTTATTTCGGCGCTTTATAAAGCGCATATAGCGACATTCCCTTTTAATAGCGCCAATGTCATTTTAAAAGAAAACTTATCACTTGAACCTGAAGCATTGTTTGACCGTGTAGTAACAAATCGACGAGGCGGATATTGTTTTGAACACAACAAGGTATTTTACCTTGCCTTAAAAGCGCTTGGTTTTACGGTTAGGCCACTTATAACACGGGTTTTACTTGATGGTAATGAGCAAAATGGCCGCTTGCACCGTGTTACTTTATTAGAGTATCAAGGGAAACAATACATTGTAGATGTGGGCTTTGGCGTGCTTAACCCGCGCTTTATCGTGCCATTAAAAACTACAACGATTGATGCGCCAAATGGACGGTATAGCCTTGAACAAACTGGCGATCAAGCGTATCGCTTGGCGTTAGCGCCTAATAATGACCAACCGATCACACTTTATCGTTTTGATTTAAGTGAATTCACCGAGATGGATTGCAATATTGGCCATTTTTATAGCTCGCAACACGAAAATGCGGCATTTGTGAATAATCTAGTGGTATCACGAATAATGGATAACGAGCGCATTTTAATTAGGAATAACCAAGTTACCTTTTTTGACGATGCACATAACCAGCAAGAGGTATTTACCATTACCTCGGCGAAACAATTACATTCGCTACTGACAGAGCAGTGTTTAGTGGAGCTAACATTTGCACAAACGCAAACCTTGTTTGAGTTTATTAATCGAGAAAGGTGATAAGACATTTAGCAAACAAAAGCGGCTTTTTAGCCGCTTTTGTTGTTTTAAGTTAACTGGCTGGCGCTTTGTCGTTAAACTAAATAATCTGAGCTAAAAACCGCAAAAGTGAAAAGTGATGAAACAGAATATTGTAAATATTGCGCTGGTCGTAAAAGACTATGATGAAGCAATTGATTTTTATGTAAATAAGCTTAAGTTTGAATTGATAGAAGACACTTATCAGGCAGAACAAGATAAACGCTGGGTTGTTGTGGCACCACCAAACTCTACCGGTACGGCACTGTTATTAGCAAAGGCATCAAAACCTGAGCAGCGCGCGTTTATTGGTAATCAAGCGGGTGGGCGCGTTTTTCTATTTTTGAATACCGATGATTTTTGGCGCGATTATGAGCATATGAAATCGGTTGGGGTGTCGTTTATTCGTGAGCCACAACAGCAGCCTTATGGCACCGTCGCCGTATTTGAGGACTTGTACGGAAATCGTTGGGATTTACTACAATTAAACGCTGATCACCCAATGGCAAATAGAGAACGCTGATTTTCAGTCTAAAAGAGAGCGGATAGGAGAAACGCGTATGCAGCATCAAGGTTCATGTTTATGTGGCGCAGTTAAGTATGCGGTAACCGGTAGTTTTAATGCATTTTATTTGTGTCACTGTGCGCGCTGTAAAAAGGGAACCGGTACCGCTCATGGTGCCAATTTATTTGCATTTAATGCGCAGATAGACTGGCTGCAAGGGCTGGAAAAGGTAAAACGTTATCAACATTTAAACACTTGTCATGTTAAAAGTTTTTGCACCGATTGCGGTTCGCCATTGCCAACACACGATCACGATTTAAATTATGTTGTGGTCCCTGCTGGCAGTTTAGATACAGATGTGCCCATGTCTCCAAGTGCGCAAATTTTTGTTAAAAGCCGCGCGCCTTGGTTTAATGATATTGCGCACACTCCTTGTTTTAACGGCTTGCCGAAATAATATTACGTAATTTGAACTTGCCATTATAAACGACTTTTAGCGACAAAATTAGTTAATGTGTTTGCAAAGGTTTTGCGATTGCCGTTTTAATTAATTGCATCAGTTGCTTTGCTTAATAACTAGTCTAATGGTTAAGTATCTGATCTAAATAGTATATATTTTCGTAGTAATAAGCTTAATTAAAACGGAATTTCTAAGGATTTATGACACATTTTTCAAAATGGGTAGAGCGTTTCCATAATCGCATCGGCAGTAATTCGTCCAAGTGTAACGAACTTGACGATAACGCCTGTCAGGCGCAAAACGGTAATTACCTGTTGTTTGTTGTGTCGCTGGTATTAAGCAAAATCGCCGATTCACTCGCCAGCGCTAAAGTGGTGTTGCCTTGGCTAATGGCAACCACAGGTGCGCCAATCTTTTTAACCTCTCTGCTTGTGCCAATACGTGAATCGGGTGCGATGTTGCCACAAATTGTATTGGGTGCGCATATTCGCCGCCAAGCAACGCGCAAGCAATATCTTTTTTATGGCGCGGTATTACAGGCTATTGCGGTACTTGCTTTGCTGTTTGCGGCAATAAGCTTGAGTGGCATAGTGGCTGGTATCGCTATTGTTGTTTTAACTATTTTATTTAGTTTGGCACGCGCTATTTCCTCTATCGCAAATAAAGATGTGATGGGTAAAACCATTGATAAAAGTAAACGTGGCAAATTAAGTGGTACCGCCGCCAGCATTGCGGGTGCAATTACAATTGTGTTTGGTGGTGCGTTATATCTACGCTCAAGCGAACAAGATGGATCGATTATTTTACTTGCGCTGGCCGCTGTATGTTTTTTGTTAAGTGCATTTAGTTGTGCGCTTATTAAAGAATATGATGGTGATAAGAGCGACGACAAAAGTGCGCTCGATGTTGCAAAAAATAACTTAAAACTACTTAAGCAAGATATTGGTTTTGCTCGTTTTGTGTGGGTACGAAGCCTGATGATAAGCTCTGGTTTAGCGGCTCCTTACTTGGTTTTAATGGCAGAGCAGCAAGCCAGTTCTTCTTATGTTTCGTTAGCCAGTTTAATTGTACTTGGTGGTATAGCAAGCCTTATTAGTGGTCGAATCTGGGGTAAATTGGCAGACAAAAACAGTAAAGGGCTGATGGCATTTACCGCAAGTTTAAATACGATTATTTGTTTGCTTAGTGCACTGTTTATTTGGTTTGAAGTTGACAGTATTTACCCTTACCTTGCTTTGTTTTTTGTACTACTTGTAGTGCATGAAGGTGTGCGCCAAGCACGAAAAACATATTTAGTCGATATGGCGGGTGGTAATAAACGAACTGACTATGTTTCGGTCAGTAATAGTTTAATAGGTGTGGTGCTGTTACTAATTGGCCTATTAAGCGGGGCATTAGCGCAGTTTTCAATTTTTGCGGTGATGTTAGCGTTTGCGCTTCTTAGTGGCATTGCATTTGCGCTGAGCTTTAGCTTGAAAAATGTATCTAAAAAAGACTAATCACCTGTGATTTAAAGTTACGTTATTCGCTGGATTTAAGTTTGTATTGGCGTAATAGCGAAGCTAGTTTTACTTTTCACAACGTTGCAACAGGCCTATTTATCTGCGCTCTAAGTTGATAAATAGACCTAGCTGTTTTATTCCGGTTTTTGCCCTCGGCTTGGTGTAAACGCAATAAAATACGCGTGGTTACTTTCTTGGTAATTATCAATTTCAATTTTTGCTTGTTGGTCAAATGCAACAATGAGCTTTGGTTGCGCTACAATTTCTTCGCCCGCGTCGCTTACTTCTAAAATGGCCATTTCTACTTCAGCAACGTCATTATTCTCAGATACCACAAAGTTAAAATGAAATTTGTCGCTAATATTAAACGCTGCTTTTTCGTTAAAATGTACCCACATTGTCATTTGTGACGTGTGTGTGTTTATCGCTTGATCACTTGTGCGTTCGGTCACGTTAATTTCAAAATTTACAAAAGCACCTTGCTCACTTTTAGTGTTAGCGCTGTTTGGTGCAGCTAGCGCAAGTGTGTGCCATGTTATTAACAATAGTGCCGCTGTAACCGACATGGTATAGGTAAGTTTGTTTTTTAAAGTCATTTCTCTTTGTTCCTTGAGACGTTTTAGTCGTTGAATGTTATTGTTTTTAGTTGAGGTTGCCGTGCAGTTTAAAGTGAGCTGCTGGCTTTGGTGTTGGTGTAAAATTAAATCGGCAAAATCAGCTTGATATGCTTTATGGCCATAATGTTGTGCGCATTGTTCATCACACAGGGCTTCAATATAAAAGCGTGTTTGTTTGCTCAGCTTTTTAACCAGAGGATTCCACCACAACAAACTCTCCACTAAGGTTAAGAACAGCAAACGTAAGTTATCGTTACGTACTTTGTGTGTTTTTTCGTGGTTAACAATAAGCGCGATTTGGTTGGCTTGCGTGATGGAGCTCGATAGCACTATTTTGCTGTTAAAAACTCCCATAAGCATACCACTAGGCACGTTTTCAGCGCGGTAAACGGGCACTGCATGTTGCTTAGATAAGGTGTCGCAATAGCTAAATGATGCGCTATTAACAATGCGTGCGTGTGTTTTTAACTGTCGTATCAAGCGTGTGCTAAATATCACGCCACCCAACAACACACTGCTAAGCAATAGCATTAAACTTAGTTGCTGATAATCAATAAAATGAGTATTGAGACGTGTTTGCTGCGCGGTTATTGTGCTGAATGTTTGCGACAGAATAATTGGATTAACCAATTCATCTGATGGTAGTAATTTAGCGAGCATAGGGTAGGGAATACACCAAGTAACAAGCGCAAATACCGATAAGCGATAGTTTGCTTTATTTGACCCGTTACCAAATGTTAATAAGCTCAGCACAAGTACCGAAATGCCTATGTTGATAAGCAAGTAAAACATCATTTTTGTAAGTCCTTTTTACGTTCTTTAAGCACCGACTCTAAGTATTCAAGATCGTCCATTGAAAGCGCTTCTTGCTCTAAAATATGAGCCGCTAATGGTCGGCTTTTACCGAGGAACACTTTGTTTATAAAGTCTTTAATTAGCGGCACGCTAACGCTTTGTTTTTCTGTGGTAGGTGCGTAAAAAATAGTACGTCCTTGGGTTTTGCTGCGCTTTACACTGCCCTTTTTTTCTAGTCGGTCGATGATTGTTTTAACGGTGCTGTACTTTACGTCGCGTGTATGTGCGATTTGCTTATGAATTTCAGGTGCACTGGCCTCTTTGTGGTGCCAAAAAAGTTGCATCACTTCTAGTTCAAAATTAGAAAGTGCCATCAGATCTCTCTATGTCTACAAATGTAGATGTATGTTATCTCTACATGTGTAGATATAACAAGCGTTTTTTTAACTGAATGTATGGATTGGCTAATTTAATTAGTTAGTTGATTGTTTAGTGCTCAATTTTTCGTTACAGCTTTTAGCTTTGCTATTTGCTGTAGTGCATTATCTAAATCGCTCGCAAAAAAATGCGTCATTTCAAGTTTTTCGAAGATTTGTGTTATTTGTTGCTTAGAGATGTTTTTGCTAAAACTATCGGTAAGTAAGGTGGTGTCTGACTGTACATTATTTTGTTTGCGCCACAAAAAATGTTGTTCAAGTCGTGCGATAACTTGTGGAATAAATACCGTTTCACAACGAAGAATTGCAATATGATGCCATGGGTTTCCGGCAAATTCATTTACTATTGCAGCTACGTCATTATGGTAATGATCAACGGCTTCAATATTCCAAGGCCCTTTTGCATCGGCCACGATGATATTGTTGGGTAATAATGTAAGTGAGAAAGTTCCGTGTTCAATTGCCATTTTATTGGAGTTGGCTAAGTTTCATTCTTTGAGTGTAATTCAAATTAACGTGAAATCTAGTTATTGACTGGGCACCAATAAAAAGCGCCAATTTGGCGCTTAATAAGGTTGTCACTTTTCCAATCTCAATATGCGGAATATGACGAAGCTATTCTATCTATCAAGTTTAAATCGTTAACGAACCTTTAAGCAAAAGGCCTAGCTAGTTAATTTTTGCAGCCAAAATATTAAGTTGCCATTGCTGTGCGTTTTGATTTTTCGCAACCGTGAGGGCCTTTTTGTAATATTGCTGCGCATTTTTACTATCGCCGAGTTGTTCGTAAACGCCGGCAATTGCTTTTAAATGACTTATTGATTCACCATGCTGACTTTCACTTTCTTTTAGAATATTTAACGCAGCCTTTGGCGAATCAAAATGACCGGCGTAACTTGCTTGCTTCGCCACTAAAACTTGGCTTGATTGTGGCAAAATATTAATTGCTGATGCGATAAACTCAGGCACCTTATCAACTAATTGATTGCGGTAGTGATAGCGCATTAAACTTTGCGCGACACTATTGGGCATTGCTTGTTTTAGCTGCCATTTCTCTTGTAAAGCAGCATAATGCTCGATGATTGACTGCGGCGTTTTTGTTGCAAGTTCACGCTCATTGATGTGCCAACCTTTGAAAATCGTTTTTAAACTATTTCGTAATGCAATTAAACCTACAGAGTTATGATTTTCATCTGGATAATGGGTAAATTGCCACGTTAGATTAGCGCTAGGGTTTAAGTCCAAATAATTAATAAAATCATATTGCCCCATGCGGGTTTCATCGCCAAGGGCTAAATGAAGCGAAATTGGCGTATCGTTTTGTTGCTTTAATTGGTTGTTGGCTTTTTTAACGATGGCGTTATCGCCAACCCAAACAGACGGGCTAATCGCAATATAATGATTAAAACTATTGGGCTTTTCAATTAACGTATTGAGTACAAACAGCCCGCCAATCGACTGACCCACCAAAATATGATTATTTGCCGTACGGTAGTGTTTACTGATATAAGGTTTTACTTCTTCGGCTAAATAGGTGGCAAATTTTGTCGCATTGTCGAGCGTTTTTTGCTCGTTAAAGCTAGGTGTCATATAGCTACGGTATGACTGAGTGCCTTTATCAGCAATTGCCACCAAAATCACATTTGGAATCAGTTCGCCTTTATTGGCGAGCATATCTAACATGCCAGATACCGCGTTAAAATTGTAGTCGCCATCAAGCAAGTAAATTACGGGGTAAGTAGCATTGGGGTTTGCTGCGTAGCTTTCAGGCAGTAATACTTGAATTGTTCTGTCTTCATTTAGCGTGCTAGACGCGGTAGTGATACGTTGAGCTTGTGCCTCAATGGTCGTTGCGAAAAATACGACACATATAAAAAATAGCTGAAAAAAGCGCTTCATCTGGGTTCCTGTTTTATGTTGTTTCTATCCGTATGCTTTGGGTCTGCTGAATTTGAAAAATCGATAGACCCTAGGATCATTACCTAAATTACTTTAAAGTGAAAATAATTAAGATAAAACACAGATTGAGGTCGTTGCGATGATTAAAGGGGCGTGTAATTGCAATGCGGTGCAGTTTGAAATAACCCGTGATGTAAAAGACATTTACATGTGTCACTGTTCGATTTGTCGCAAGGCGACAGGCACAAATGGTATTGGTGTGCTGGTGGTTGCTAACGCCGACTTTAAATGGCAAAGCGGAGCAGACCATGTCGCAACGTGGAAAAAACCAAACAGCGACTGGCAAACGTGGTTCTGCGCTGTGTGTGGCTCTAAATTACCGGGCGATAACGACAGCGAACGAAAGTTTATTCCGGTAGGGCTAATCACTCATGGTGCTGAGCAGTTTAAAGTACGACATCATATTTGGGTTGATTCAAAAGCGTCGTGGGATGAAATTGGCGATGATGGGTTACAGCATCCAAACGCCTACGGCACTGCAAATTCAAATGATTAGCCTACAAAAAGCAACACAAAACGATGTTGACTATTTAGTATCGCTGCGAAAATTAACCATGCTCAGCTATTTGCTTGAGGCGGGTATGCCATGTTCGGAGCAAGATCATTTAGCGCGTGTTAATTATCAATTTGATGCAACGCACTTAATAGTTTTCGATGGCAATATTGTTGGTATGGTCAAATTTGCTAATCAGCTTGAAACTGGATGTTGTTACATTTATCAATTACAAATTCACCCTGATTTTCAAAATAAGCAACTTGGTAGCCAAGTTATAGCGTTAATGATTGAAAACGCCAAAGTGCAGCAGCTCGATGTGGCGCTGAGTGTAATCAAACAAAATCCAGCATATGGGTTGTATTTGAAGTTGGGTTTTCAAGTTGTAGGTGAAGACTGTGCTGAATATTTGATGCGAAGGCCTCGTGATCATAGTTACCAGCACTTGCTTGAACGCGATGTGTTAGACGACCCACTTCGGATGTCAGCACTTAATGCGGTACGCCAACTTAGTATACCAAGTGCGTATATTGCGGCGGGTTTTTTACGTAACTTGGTGTGGGACAAACTTCATGGGAAATCTAAATTAAGCGGTTTAAATGACGTTGATGTTATTTACTTTGACCAAAACGAGACAGAGCACAATATTGCAAAACATTATCAAGCAAGCTTAGTTAAGTTAATGCCAAACGTAAATTGGCAAGTAAAAAATCAGGCGTTAATGCACACAAAAAATCACGATAACCCTTACAGTTGTTTGGTGGATGCGATGCGTTACTGGCCTGAAAAAGAAACCGCCGTTGCGGTGAAACTAAACCATATGAATCAGCTTACCTTTATCTCGGGGTTTGGTTTTGAGTCGTTATTTAATTTAAGCCTGCGGTATAATCCCAAACGTGATAAAGCTATTTTTTTAACACGACTTAATAACAAAATGTGGCAAGAAAAATGGCCTAAATTAACATTAGAGCTGTAAACGGGGTTTACAGCTTGTGCAGCTTAACTTGGTTTTTAAACCATAAATAGGAAGAAGTATTAATGAGAGCGGAACTTAGGCAAAAAATAATTTCAGTATGCGATAAAAAAATTGCAGCGAAAGGCGACAACGTAGGCGTGTCATTTTACGCGTTTTTTGCCAATAAAAACGACGACCCTGAACGTTTAATGGAAGCCGCTACGTGGTGGATTGAAACACATAAACTTGATCATTTTGAAAAAGCGACAAAAATTAAGAATATGGTACTAGCTGAGCAATAAGCACAAAGCTATTTTGTAAGGCTAACACACGTATTTTGGAAACCCGCAAGCGTAATACTCATTATGGATTTTAAACATTTGAACAGAACTTAGATCGTAAAGGTCAACACGCTCTATGTTGTCCAAGGGGAGATGCATTTAGTTCAGCCCACTTGAGCTAAATAACAAGAATATGAAAATAGTATTAAAGCCTTGGCAATTTAATCTAATTACCTGCTGCATATACTTGCTGTTTGCTATTTTTACGATGCAAGCACTGCATACTCTCTCTACGTGGCCGCCTGCGGGAGTCGCGCTTGCTGCGCTCACTTTATTTGGCCGTAAGGCATGGTTAGGTGTTGCATTGGGCTCGTTTCTAGCAATTATCTATTATTTTCATCTATATAATTTAAACCCATTCACATTTAATCACTTTGCTATAAACCTAGCTACATCAACAGGAAATACGCTAGCGGCGCTGTGTGCATTTAATATTATGTACAAGCAAATTGTGTTGCATAATCCATTAAAAAGAGTCGAAAATGTCGCTGGCACGTTTATTTTTGCCTGCGCCGCAATGGGCATGGTTTCGGCTATTTTTGGTGTGGGCATTTATTATGTGCTTGGGCTCGAGTGGTTCGATGGTTTCTTCTTTGGCGTATTAAATTGGAGTATTAGTAACGCGCTTGCAGCAATAGCGATAAGCCCTGCACTTTATTTTTTATGGCGACGCTGGCCGCATAAAATGACGATCCAAAATGTTACGCAGTCTTTGCTAATAACCGCCATTACAGTGTTATGCTGTTATTTAATTTTTGGTCCTGGTTATACCCATTTCGATTTACCTATTTTACAGCCGTCTTTAATACTGTTTCCGCTTTTATATTGCGCTATGCGATTGTCATCAACTTTAACCAGCTGTATGAATATGCTGGTGTTTTGTCTTGCTTGGATTGGTAGTAACCAAGGTTGGGGCTATTTTTATCAACATCATGCTGCCAGTGCGGAAATCACTTTGCAGTTTTTCTTTTTATTTATTTTTGCCGTGGTGCTTTTGGTGCAAGCCGTGTTTAACCAAAGGCAAGATGAACAAGAAGAATTAACTCGGTTATTAGAACAACGAGTTGAAGAGCGCACATGCCAGTTAGAATATCAAAAACAAAAGGCGCTTAAGCTAGCGGTGACCGATCCGCTTACTGAGCTATACAATCGCAGAGGCTTTTTTAAAACTGCCCATCATTTATTTAGTCAGTATTTGCGCCATCCGGGGTCATGTGCGCTGTTGTTATTAGATTTAGATAAATTTAAATTAATCAACGATAACTACGGCCATGCGATGGGTGATGAAGTGATAAAAAACACAGCAGATATACTACGGCATTTTACCCGTGAATCTGATATTACTGGGCGAATTGGCGGCGAAGAATTTGTTGTGTTTTTGCCTATGTCAACGCAAGATGATGCAACTTCGCTCGCAGAGCGTATACGTCAAGCCATTTCAGAGCAGCAAGTAACATTGGATAACGTAACCGTGCAATACACTCTAAGTATTGGCGTGAGTACGTTTGATCAAAATGATAAAACGCTAGAAACCATGCTTAAACGTGCAGATAAAGCACTCTATATCGCAAAAAACCAAGGTCGTAATCAAGTGCAATATTGCTGATAATTGCGCTTACTGAAAGCCATATTTGGTACGATATTACTATGTGATGTGGCAGATATTTCAGGGTTTTAGTATCAATTTGGTTAAAACCTACCTAGCAATTTAGGTTTCTCGCCTCTTTCATATTTTAGTTTGTTTAACGTTTGTTGAGATAAAACTAATAATTTATTGGGATAAGTAGTGTTAAATATGATATAAATCATACTGTTACTTTATCTTGATAAAGTGTTTTTAAAAACAATCTTTAGGGTCTTTACGGCTTTCTTGGTAGTTTTTGTAGTGGTTAAACTAAGGTTTATGCAAAACTGACTTAGCATCGCTTTGTAGTAAATACTCACTTAATCCCGCAAAAATTCAAAAGCCCATAAACACCCCTCTCTATATTTCAAAGGATTTTGAATTCATGAACAAGTTAGCATCAGCAGTCGCTATTACTTCTACGTTACTACTTTCTGGTTGTATGACAGTAGTTCAAAACTCACAGCAAGCTTCACTTGAAACCAATAAAACCGTTACTGTAATTGACGACACACGTACACGTGATGGCGTGCGTGACTCAATTACTGGTTGGTTAACAAAACAAGGTTACCAATTTGAAGTTGTAGAAACGCCAAATTATGTACTTGAGTATGACCAAGCAATTGTATATCAAGCAAATTGGGCGTGGGATATTACAACTTACATGCGTTATGCAGATATTAGTTTATACAACAAAAACAATCGTATCGGTAACGTAAGAGTAGATACTGTTGGTTGTGGTGGTTTTGGTAAGTTCGGTAACGCTGCTGAGCGTATTTCGCTATCAATGGATTTACTGTTTAAGAAAATCGATACAAAACAAGCTGAAAAGCTAATTTGTAAAGCGTAATTATAAAAACAAATACAATTACGCATCGTCTGTGTTGTACATAAAAAACTAGGCTACAGCTGTTGTATATTGCGCTAGCGATTTAACAGCTTTAGCTTAAATAAATGTACGCTTCCCATAGTTTAAGTGGGAAATATTTAACAAGATGCTCTTAAAAAGCGCTGATAATTCAGCGCTTTTTTATTTTCGCTAGTCTTTATTGCATTTGATATTTTAGCTAAACCAATATACTGATTATGGCCACTAGTTCGTGGTCAAATTGAGCTCTTTTAGCCCTGAGATTAGGTGATCCAAAAATGCTTTTACTTTTGCTAGTGGGTACTTTCTTCCCGAGTATAATGCATATAAAACAAGATCTTCAGGCTCGCAGTTTAGCGCTATTTTGATAAGACTACCGTTATCAATTTCTGTTTGGCACGCATGCATCGGCAATATCGCAAAGCCAAGTCCTTTTAATGCAGCCGCTTTTGCCATATGGCCACTATTGACCTTGTAATCTGATTGCACCTGAATGGTTTGCTCGCCTTTAAATCGCCAAGGCATGCCTTGCAGTACGGATAGCGACGTAATGCACGGCACTTTGCTCATATCGCTTAATGACTTTGGTAATGCGGTATGCTCAAGCAAACGAGGAGACGCCACTATACAACTAGGCCAACATATAATTTCTTTAGCTACCCAGCCTGAATCCTCTAATGCGCCACGACCAAAGCGTAACACCAAATCGTAGCCATCTAACAAGCCTTCTTGCGGGTTTAAATGGGTATCGCAGCTGAGATTAATTTGTGTATGCTCGAAACAGAAATCCGCAATAATCTCAGCTAGAAAGGGAAGATCTGGCATCACGACCTTTAGGTGCCCGGATAATGAATCGCCAAATTGAGAAACTTCTTCCAATGCATCATTTATCGCACAGGTAAGCGGTGTAATTGACTGATAAAGCTGTTTTCCAGCAGCAGTTGAAATCATTTTTCGCGTTGTGCGCTCCAGCAATCGTAGCCCGAGGTTTTGCTCCAATAACGCGACATGTCGACTGACATTCGAGGTCGGTATTTCTAGTTGTTCTGCCGCTAACTTAAAACTGAGTTGTTCATAAACAGCCTGAAAGCTAAGTAACCATTGCAGCTCGATTTTTTCTATCACTATTAACTCAAATAATGGGATTAATAAATCAATATTAGCATGTTTATCCTATTTATTGATTTTGTAATTATCGTTTCTGATTTAACTATAGAGATTGAAAAATGAATAACATTAATCGAATTGCGATTGTTGGTGCAGGCGTGGCGGGATTGGCACTGGCGATACTTGCCACAAAACGAGGTTACAAGGTCACAGTATACGAGCGCGCTAGTTCAGTGTGCTCAATTGGTGCGGGGGTAACCCTGTGGCCAAATGCCATGTTTGTATTGCAGCAGCTAGGAATAGAAAGTGAAGTAACGCGTGCAGGGGGAAAACCCGCTTATATGCGGCATTTTAATCATTATGGTGTACAACAAGGTGAATTTGATATTGAAGAAGTGAACCTGTTGTGTGGCTTTCCAAGTGTAACCATATTACGCCGCGATCTTATGAAGATTTTGGTAAAAGCATTCACTGATTTAGGCGGTGCTATTCGCTTGAGTTGTTCCATTAAAGCGCAAGATATCGTTAGCCTTAAACAAAAATTTGATTTGGTAGTAGGTGCTGATGGACGTATGAACTCAGCGGTGCGCCAGTTTTTATACCCAGAAACTGTAACGCCTAGTTACCATGGTTTTATTAATATTATTGGTGTTAGCAAGCTAAGCGAAGATTCTGTATCTAATACTATTTGTGATTTTCGTGATAACGCAGAGCGGTTCGGCATTGTGCCCGTTAAACAAGGTTGGTGTTATTGGGCTGCGGCGTGGAATACAGAAATAGCTAGAGAGCGGACCTTGGCTGATTGGCAAAAAGAGGTTCATGCCCGTTTTAAAAACTGGCCAAAGCCGGTTCGAAGTGTGCTAAACGCAACTGATAAAGCAACGTTAAACCGTATTTTTGTTCATGATCTTGAGCCATTAACATATTGGCATCGTGATAACGTTGTGATTATAGGCGATGCCGCTCATGCACCTCTACCCACTTCAGGGCAAGGCGCATGTCAGGCGCTAGAAGATGCATGGCATCTTATTCAACTTTTGCACCCAGAAGTTGAGTTGAATGATGCCCTTACACGCTTTTATCAACAAAGGTTCACTAAAACTACAACTGCTCAAACCGTTGGTCGGCAAGTCGCTCAAAAAATATTTGTTGAGCAGACAGAGCCGCAATCACCCTCAAATATTTCAGCTACGCAGTTAAGTCAATTTTGGATGCAAGGGCTTTGATTGAGGTTTTTAAAAAGTAAGGTTTTAAAGTGTTTAGGTATACTTTGTAGCGTATTAATAAAGATATTAAGGTATTAAAGCTCGTTTATTAAAGATTTCCAAAGCATAGTGTGTGCTCTGTTCCTTTTTCGCTTTTTCAATAATAGGTATGCCCCAACTGCATCCTATTTTGCTTAAAAAATCGCGCCAGCTTAGTCCTCCTGGGCCAACAGCACTATCTAACTCACTTAAACCAAATGATCTGGCGCCTCCGGTTTGTGCAATCGGAGGCAAGTTGGGATCGTTAGTATAGCCGCCAAGCACAAAAGGTTTTGCCACATTGCTTTGGTTAATTGCAAAGTAAAGCACTTCTTTTCTTTGTGTGTCGGTGTAAGTGGCGATTTTTTTCATGGGTTGCAACGTTAACGTTTAGTGTAATACTCGCGTATGTGGCTATTGCCATCATTTTGTGAGTTTCCCATATATTCCCAGTAAGTGGTTTCGTTTTCGAAATGGAGCTGTGATATCTGTGTTTTACCGTATCGCTCAAACTGTAAAACAATGCTGCTATCGGTACATCCTAAAATTGAGTAGTTTATGCGTTCTTCTTTCGCTGGCATCGTCATGGTTTTTTCGCCCATTGTGATCTCAATGTCAGGGGTATTGATGCGCATTTCCTGTTCGTTATTGAATGTTATGACTTCTTTACCTTGAGTTTGGGTCATAAAAGCCCACGCATTACCGTTAACATTGGCCCACTTTTTATTGAATGATTCGAACTTTTCGCTGGATGATGTCCATGTTCCGGTCAACGTAGGGCAACTCATCGCAATATTGGGTAAAACAAGGGATAAACAGAGGATTAATTTTTTCATATGTAGAATGACAATTTATTTGTGCAAAGCTTATTTTTATTATTAGAGCGTGTTGACTTTTATGGTCTAAATTCTGTTCAAATCCAAACCATTTTGATCGCGGCGTCACTTTGTAGGCCTAGTGGGCTAAGTCAAAAAGTGACAACAAAGAGCACAATGGTTTGGGTTGAACCCTACAGGCAGCGCTTGTTTGGCATTTATACTGTATTATCGCTTATTTATGTAGAATAACTACACCACAATCGCGCTGTCTTGTCTACATGCCAAACAAACTGCTGCAGAAATAGACTGTAAAGGTCAACACGCTCTCGCATCAAATTGTATAACTTATTGCCATTGTTATATTTTTATAGATGTAACAGAAAGTTACGCAAGGCTTAATTTAAGTTTGTTTTAACGGATGAGGTGTTTATTGGTGGCTGAGCGCCTTTGTTTGCGCTTCACTAGGAACTAAGCTATTTTCCAAGCCAAAATTAAGCCATTGTTAAAGTGTATGAATATTAATTTACGTGCCATTAGTTACGCTGCTGTGTTAGGTATGCTGTTGGGCTGCAATACTGTGCCAACACCGCAGCAAGATGTTAAAAATATCAACGAGAACAAAGTGCTTCGCATTGCAACATTTAATGTCAGTATGGAAGCCACGAATTACCAATCAAGCGAACAATCAGCTACAAAATCAACCCTAAATGCACATGCGCTTACGCAAGCATTAGCAAGTGGTGACGTACAACAAATTAATAATATTGCTGAAATTATTCAGCGCACTCGCCCAGATATTATTTTACTTAACGAGTTTGATTACATTGCAAAGCGCGAGAAAGGCATCGATTTATTTAAGACGGCGTACCTTGAAGTATCGCAAAATGGCTTAGCGCCAATTACTTACCCATATGTGTATCTTGCACCCGTAAACACGGGAGTAAAAACCGAATTAAAAGGTGATGCTGTTAAGCTTACTCATTTTGGCTTTGGCCGTTACGCTGGGCAGTATGGCATGGTACTGTTGTCGAAATACCCCATCGTTTCAGAGCAAGTCCGCACTTTCCAACACTTTTTATGGCAAGATATGCCGAATAATTTGATGCCAGTTAACCCAAATGGCAGCCAATGGTACTCAAGTGACGAGCGCGCGATAATGCGTTTGTCGTCTAAGTCTCATTGGGATGTGCCGATAAATGTTTGTGATAACACGATTCATGTGCTGGCAAGCCACCCAACACCACCAGTATTTGACGGTGAAGAAGACCGCAATGGAAAACGCAATCACGATGAAATCCGCTTTTGGCGAGATTACATTAGCCCATCAAGCAATCACTATATTTATGATGATAACGGTCGCCATGGCGGCGTTAGTCCACAGTCTTTTGTGATTTTAGGCGATTTAAATGCCAGCGCAGTGGATGGTGATGCGCACCCAAATGCGATTAATCAACTATTGTCTCACCCAGATGTTAATCACTATGGCGCGCCGCAATCTGAAGGTGGCTTGCAAAATAAACCTGAAAACACACACGCCGCAACACATACCGCAGGGTGGGGAATGCGTGCCGACTATGTGTTGCCGTCAGCAAATTTAAAGGTGTTAAACAGCGCTGTGTTTTGGCCCGCTAAAGGTAAACAAGGTGCACATTTAGTTGCCGATAGAAGTGCCTCATCAGATCATCGTTTAGTTTGGGTGGATATTGCTCTTGCTAACGTATGCGAACAGTAATTGTTGATATCGGTTAATTATGCGAACTAAAAAGCCTAACTTTTGAATGTTAGGCTTTTTTTGACGCGTCTAACGCCGCTAACATAAAACCGAAGGTAGGAAATTAAGTTGTTTTAAGCATTACCGCCATATGCAATGCCATTAATTTTATTAATTTGGTAACCCACTTTTTCAATTGTCTTGATGATATCAATTTTGGCTTTAGCACTTGCCACAATGACCGTTTTGCAGCCAAGGTTAATGTCGATAAATGCACACTTATCTAGTATTTTTAGCGCGTCTTTAATGGTATTAGCGCAATGATTACAGGTCATTGCGTCAATGGTCAGCTTTAGCATGTTTTGCTTCCTTTATTTAAAAACACCACACCCTAAAGGTTACGCTGGTGGCAAGGTCAACAATGGCACTGGTACTTTTTAAGGTTAACAAAATTACTATTTGACCTTACCATCGTGGTAAGGATTAAAGTGATATCTCGACAAAAACGTCAAAGCGGAGATTAAAATGGATAAACGCATACAATTTAGTGTGTCTGGTATGTCATGCGCTTCCTGTGTTGGTCGCGTAGAAAACGCGCTAATTAAAATAACCGGAGTGACTAAGGCGAGCGTTAACCTAGCAAGCGAAAGTGTTAGTGTTGAAGGTGATGCTAATTTAGCTGACGTTGTGCAAGCCGTAAAAGATGCGGGCTACGGCGTAGAGACACGTGAAGTTCACTACCAAGTTACAGGTATGGGGTGCGCTTCTTGTATCGGTCGCATTGAAAAGGCTGCATATTTATTACCGCAAGTTATTAACGCCAACGTTAATTTAGCAACAGAAAAGCTCACGCTTACCGTATTATCTGAACCTGCTTTTGACGAACTTTCACATGTTATAAGCGAAGCTGGTTATGCGCTGGTTGAGCCAGAGTCAGTAACGCCAAACGAGCAGCACAATACCAGTGAAAATCTGCCAATTTATCGTAGAGAGTGGTTTGCACCTGCTGCCTCGATGGTATTAACGCTACCCATGCTATTGCCAATGTTTGGCTTGTTATTTAATTTTCATTGGATGCCACCCGCTTGGGTGCAATGGGCGTTAGCAACGCCTATTCAGTTTTACTTTGGTGCCCGTTTTTATCGTGCAGGATGGGGCGCATTAAAAGCGGGTGTTGGCAATATGGACTTGCTTGTTGCTATTGGCACCAGCGCCGCCTATGGATTATCGCTTTACTTGTGGTGGACATTCAGCGCTGAGCACGGTCAGCCCCATTTGTATTTTGAAAGCAGCAGTGCGGTGCTGAGTTTAGTATTGCTCGGTAAGTACCTTGAACATCGCGCTAAGCGCCGTACAACCAGTGCATTAAAGGCATTAGAAAATCTAAAACCAACTACAGCAACCGTTTGGCGTAACAATACTTGGCAAAGTGTCGCTGTATCACATGTAAAAAGCGGTGAGCGCATTAAAATTAAGCCAGGCGAACGCGTGCCGGTAGATGGTGTGGTGCTAAGTGGCCAGTCACAAATTGATGAAGCGCTTATCAGCGGTGAAAGCGTGCCCGTTTATAAAACCGAATCAGACAAAGTAACCGGTGGCTCAGTTAATTTAGATGGTGTTTTGGAAGTTAACGCCACGAGCGTTGGCGCAGAATCAACACTTGCCAAAATTATTCGTTTAGTTGAACAAGCACAGGGCGCAAAAGCGCCGGTTCAAGCCTTAGTTGATAAAGTAAGTGCGATATTTGTCCCTGTTGTACTGGTGGTTGCACTGATCACCTTGCTTGCCTTTGGAATCGGCACAGATGATTGGACAACGGGTATTTTGAACGCCGTAGCAGTTTTGGTTATTGCTTGCCCGTGTGCCTTAGGTTTAGCAACGCCTGCGGCAATTATGGCGGGTACTGGCACGGCTGCACGATTTGGCATTTTAGTGAAAGATGCCCGCGCGCTGGAACAAGCAACCAGTATCGATATGGTGATTTTTGATAAAACTGGCACGCTCACAGTCGGTAAGCCAGAACTAAGTGAAATGCATGCTTTTAATGCCACGCAACAAGATGCTTTGCAATTAGCCGCATCACTTCAGCAATATAGCGAACATCCGTTAGCAAAAGCGATTGTTGATAAAGCGGCTGCGCAGCAACTCGACTATTTACCAGTATCTGATTTTAAAGTTGTTGCAGGGCGAGGGGTTAAAGCGAGTTATCAGCAAAATACGGTTTACCTTGGTAGCACGTTTTGGATGCAAGAGCTTGCAATCTCATTGCCTGATTTATCGACTCAAATACCGGGTACATCGTTATCTTGGTTGGTAAGTCAATCGCCGAACGAACAAGCAAAAGTACTCGCGCTGTTTTATTTTAGCGATGCGCCGAAAGTACATGCGGCCAGCGCGGTAACTCAGTTAAAACAACAAGGCGTTAAAGTGGCAATGTTAACTGGCGATAGTCAAACCAGCGCGGAATATATTGCCGAGCGGTTAGGGTTGGACGAATATCAAGCGCAGGTATTGCCTGAACATAAAGCCCAGTACATAGCTCAAGCACAGCAGCAGGGTTACACGGTTGCTATGGTGGGTGATGGTATTAATGACGCGCCGGCGCTGGCACAGTCCGATCTTGGTATTGCTATGGCGACAGGCACCGATGTGGCAGTCAGTGCCTCGGCTATCACATTAATGCGCGGTGAGCCGAGCTTAGTGGCGTCGGCATTAACCATGTCAAAACTCACTTATCGCAAAATTAAACAAAACTTATTTTGGGCGTTTATTTTTAATGTGATTGGTATTCCATTGGCAGCATTGGGTTATCTCAATCCTATTATTGCTGGTGGCGCGATGGCAGCCAGTAGTTTGTTGGTAATTAGTAATGCGCTGCTGTTGCAGCGTTGGCAACCAAAGGCATAAATAAAATGAGCACCTTAATCACCATAGGTGAAGCGGCAAAGCGCAGCGGACTAACCACTAAAATGATCCGTTATTACGAAGCCAGCGGCTTATTAAGCTCAACGACGCGAAGTGAGGCAGGTTATCGCTTGTATAACGCACAGCAATTGCAGCAGTTAACGGTAATTAAACGAGCGCGCAAGTTGGGTTTTTCGCTTGCGCAAATACAATCGCTGCTCGACTTAATGCAAAACCCGAGTCGCACTAGCCGAGAAGTGAAAGCGATAACACAGCATCATTTAGACGATATCGAGCAGAAAATTAACGAACTGCAACAAATGCAAGAAACCCTAAAACAACTTGCAGATAACTGTAGTGGTGACGAAAGTGCCGATTGCCCAATTCTTGATGGCTTGTGTCAATCAAGCGAGCAATAAGGTGTTAAATGTCGCTAAAAAATATGCTTATTTATGACTTTTAGCGACATACACACACTAAGTTTACTTAGGGTAACTAATAATATTGTGAAAAACCGCGGTTTCGCTTAGTGCTTCATAACCGTGCGGTTGATCGCTATAAAAACGAATGCTGTCGCCTTGTTTTAAGGGGTGCCATTGTTGGTCAAAAAACACCTGTAATTCACCTTCAATCACGTGAATATGCTCAATCACGCCCACATTATGCGCACTTGATAGTTGCTGGTGGCGCTCAGATAAGGTGATCTCGAATACTTCAATGCCTGTGTCTGGTTGAAACGCAAATAAGGTATTTATTTTCATACGCGGATCTTCAGGAAATACCCGCTCACTTGCGCGCAAGTCTGGTTTATCTGCGAAAAATGCTGAAAACGAGGTTTCTAACCCACTGGCAATTTTCCATAACGTGGCAATGGTTGGGCTAGATTCTTCACGTTCAATTTGGCCCAGCATGGCTTTTGATACACCAGTTAGCTTAGCGGCTTTATCTAAGCTTAGCCCTTTCTTTTGACGTTCACTTTTTAAATGTTGGGCAATTTCGGCTCTAAAAATCGCATCTTTCATAGTAACTTCTCAGTTGTGCGTTATAGCGCACGATGTTATTGTTTTGTTTGTTGTGCGTTATTACGCACAAGTTGTTAAAAATATAACACAGAGAATAACGAATGATGAACACCAAATACCTATCTGTAAGTCATATCACTGCGGGGTTTAGCGCTGTACTAATCGGTTACACCAGCTCTATTGTTATTATTTTACAAGCGGCAACGGCAGCAGGTGCCTCTGCGGCGCAAATTGAAAGTTGGTTGCTCGCCCTTGGCTTAATGATGGGACTGAGCTCAATCGGTTATTCTTGGTATTACAAAACACCTATTTTAACGGCGTGGTCTACCCCAGGGGCTGCGATGCTAGTAAGCATTGCCCCGCAACATGATTTGCCTACGTTAGTTGGTGCGTTTGTTGTTACTGGTGCGCTCATTTTCATTACGGGGCTTGTTACACCACTATCAAATGCCCTAAAACGTATTCCCTCATCACTGTCAACCGCCATGCTTGCCGCTATTTTGTTGCCGTTTTGCGTAAAAGCGTTTGAACCTATTATGAGTATGCCGGGTGTGTTTTTGTTGATGTTCATTGCTTATGCGTTAAATAAACGGTTTGCCGCAAAGTACACCATGTTAATGCTGCTTATTGTTGGTTTAGCTGCGGCGTTTTACCTTGATAATGATTTAGTAAGCACAGCACACTTTGCCGTTGCTAACCCCGCTTGGCTTACCCCAGAGTTTGACGTGATGGCGATTTTTAACGTTGCAGTGCCGCTTTATATTGTCACTATGCTGTCGCAAAATTTATCAGGTATCGCGATGATGCAAAGCTATGGATACACCGCACCGGTTAAACCTATTTTAATAGGCACAGGGGTTATAAATATGATGGCTGCACCGTTTGGTGGTTTTAGTTTAAATCTTGCTGCTATTTCTGCCGCAATGTGTATGACTGAAGAGGTTGATAGCAACAAGGGCAATCGTTATCGTGCGGTAATTTGGGCTGGTCTATTTTATATTTTAGCGGGGCTATTAGCGACAAGTGTTGTCTCTATTTTTGTTGCGTTTCCAAGCGAAGTGACCCAAATGCTTGCTGGTTTTGCATTATTGGGCACCTTATTAATGTGTTTGCAAAGTGCATTTTCAAATGCGCGCTACCGTGAAGCGTCGTTACTTACATTTTTGGTCACGCTGTCAGGCATTAGCTTTTTGGGGTTAAATGAATTATTTGGGGCTTATTATTTGGTTGGTTCTATGCCAGCTTAATGAACAAAAAGGCGGAGAATTCGTAACTAAATTAACTTTATATTGGTGTAACCACAATAGTATTAGCCGGATAAAGCGTTAATAGTGGCCAAGGCATCTTCTTGGTTGGTGAAGGCACGAACATTTAAGCCAGATTTTTCAATAAACGCGTTAAGCAAACTTAATTGCACGCGATTGGCACACACAATAGCAATCATTTGACAGTTGTTTTCAAGGCTCCACACGTAAGTTTGCCCGATGGTTTTCATTACTTCAGGGCAGCCTAAGGTTTCGTCATCAATTACATCTATGCGATACCACTTTTCAAAAAAGTTAGCGCTAACTTGCTTTTTGAGCTCTTCAAATGCGCTATTGATACCAATAACATTAAAAGGGCCAAATACATCTAACTGAAGAATATTGCCATGCCAAGAGTAGTTAACTTTTCCGTGCGCAACCATGATTACATCTGTGTTTTTAAATTGGGGTCAGTATACGGTTTAGCATATTATTTTAAAATATGTCATTTGCTATTTTTCTAACTTTAAAACAGGTAACACAATGGGTGTGAAAGCAATCTGTTACCCGTTTTATAAACACAATACCTATAGTCGCATCAACATATTTTCAATGCGGTAAGCACCTGAATGCGTTTTAACACAAGTGGTGTTTGCATCTTTTGTAAATGTGACTGGTGTGTCTTTTTGCGCGGTTTCAACGAGTGTAATTTCCTGTTTTTCGCTGTTACAAAAGTCTTGCAGTGCGCGTCGAATTTGTCCATTTGAAATGGCATTTTCAAAAACGTTTTCTTCACCTGAAATTGCTTTTTTATTTTCGCTTTTTTCTTGTTTTAGCCTTGAGAGTGTAAATTCTTCACCTGTAGGCATAAAGTGATAACGAAAGGTGTTCTTTGCCGTGTGCGCTAATATTACAACGCCTTCTTTACCGATGACTGACATATTGCCTGTGCTTTTTTCCACTTTTAGCGCAGTTGTTTCATCTACACCAAAGCCAAATTTTTGCTTGGTTGCTTGCATTAAAACGGCTAAGCGAGGGGTACGGCCACGCTCGCTAAAATGGGTATCCAAAATACCGAAATCAAAACTGCCTAACCCACCGTGTTTATCGTAAGTTAGTGTATCAAACTCAAGGTGCTGGCAGCCGCCTTGGTTTTGACAGTTTTCAGCTGGAGGCGGTGCATCAAACGCGCCATTTTTAAGTGCGTTTAGGCTACTGCCGTTAGTGATCATAGGTACATTGCCATAATTATTTTGGCCACCCGATTGCATGGCCGTGCCAGCACTTGTGCCTACTAAAATTTCTCGGTTTTGAATAACCTCAAACCAAGGGTAAGCTTCTTTTGTCTCAGCATTAATAAACACCTGCTTAGTAAGCGATTGATCCCCGCCATTAAAAAACAGGCCATCGGCGTTTTTTAGGGTACTGATTAAATTGTCGATGCCAGCGTCACACAAGGCTTTCTCTTGGGCTGTTAAATCGGGGTAAACCATGCTGCGGTTATAGGCTAAATTAATTTTGTTGCGGTACTTATCAAGGTTTTCGCAATCTTGTTTTGAAATGGCTTTAGCAAGGGCTGGGGTCAGCGCTAACCACTTTGCATTTATGTTGTATTGGTTAAATAAGCCGTTATAAAAATCCGCCGATTCATATGGGTCACGAGAAGACGCCGTGACTAAATAAAGCGTTTTATTTGGTGTGTTTTTAATGTCTAAACTAATGGCGTTTAAAATCTCAGTTGTGCCTTTGACTTTGTTTTTGTTTGCGAGCACTTGCTCACTAATGCGTTTATTATTCACAATGAGTGGTAGTTCAAGCATATCAAATACAAAGTAATATTCTTGATTGCTTAAAGCGCGATATAACGCGGCATTTTCGTTTTTAAATTTATCAATAAGCTCTGCTTTGGAAATGGCGTTTTTGCTTTTTATTTTGTTAAGTAATTTACGCGTGGCAATTTTGTGCTGTGTGTTGGTATTTGGCCAGTGTGAGTTAATCGCAGTGATGGCTATTTTGTTAACTAAATAGAGTGAATGGGTTTTTGCGTGTGATGAAAATGAAGTTTTTTCATTGCAGTTTTTTGGCGCTAAACTCGAACATGTTTTAAGTGCGCCGCCCGCTAAATAAAGTGTTTGCGCTGAGGATGTTAGGCTATAAAAAAGCGAAAACGCGAGGGTGAAATTTTTTACAAAAGACACAATGTTCATGATTAATTTCCAATCAAGTTTTAAAAAAATGGCTTGTCATCACAAAAAAAGCTGTGATATAAAAATTATGAACTTTGCGGGATGCAAACTAGCACACGCCAGTTTGTAATGTCAAAACACACGAGATGAAGAAATGTTAAAAAAAGCGAATCAGCTTGTTTGTTACTTCTACTCACCACACTACCTTTCTGAGTGGTTCGACGAGTAGACACACGGTTTTTAACCGTGGTGTTGTCTATTGGTATGCAACCCACCCCCCAAATTACAAAAACAATAAATTTGTCGATTAAACAATTAAGTTGCGTGTGATTTGCCATAATCATCACAACTAAAACACAGCATTTTTACGTCCAAATTGCATGATAGATCCGTCTATCGTTTGTGAATCTGCGTGTCTTGTTGAATCGCACCAGTCAGAAACAGGTGAAGTATGTATAACAAGTTATCCCTAGCCATTTTTGCGGCACTGTCAGTGTCAGCACAGGCTGCAGAACAAGAAACCAAAAATTCAGAAGAAGCATCAGTTGAGCGCATTGAAATAACCGGTTCACGCATTAAAGGCGTTGACCTTGAAGGCACCCAGCCGATTACTATTTTAAGTGCAGAAGACATCGAGCGTTCAGGCGCTTCATCCATTTACGAATTACTGCAAGATATTCCTCAGCTAAAAGGCGGCGCAGGCACATTCTCAACCAGTGAAAGTGGCAGTACGTCAACCTCTACACCAGCAGGGCAAGCGGCAGCTAGTTTACGTGGTATGGGACCATCGGCAACACTTACGTTGATTAATGGTCGCCGCGTTGCGCCAAGTTCATTTGCCGCAGGCACGCAAAACTTTGTCGACGTAAACTCAATTCCATTAGCAGCAATTGAGCGCGTTGAAATCTTAGCGACAGGCGCGTCGGCAATTTATGGTGCAGATGCGGTTGCAGGCGTTATTAACTATATCTTGAAAAAAGACTTCGATGGTGGCGAAGTTGAGGTGAGCTACGGTGATAGCTTTGAAGATTCAGATGAAAGTAAAAAGCAAATTAACCTTATTTGGGGCACCAAAATTGGTGACGGCAACTTAACCGTATTCGCTGATTATTATGACCGCAACCAGTTTAATGCAAGCGACCGTGATTACCTTGCATCACCTAATTTAGTTAACAGTTATTCATACTTACCAAAGCTTGAAAACACGCCAAATATTTATTACTACAGCAGCCGTGATGGCAACGAACAGCCTGCACCTAGCTGTTTAACAGAGACGGTTACAACCGAATATGGCGAGCAAATTTGTGCTTACTACGGTAATCAAGACGATGTATTACGTGCACCGTTTGAAAGTATGTCGGGCGGTTTCATGTTTAACCAAGCTGTGGGTGACCTTGTTTGGAATAGCGAGATGTTCTACAGCAAAACTAAATCTACCGCGTATTCAACACCTGCTGCAATTAACCAGCTGGATGACAGCGAAGGCCCGTGGGTAAAAGAAGATGCTTTGTTTATTTATGACGATGCTAACGGCAATAACCCATTACTTGATTCGCTGTATATTGACCCGTTTGATACTTTGCTTGGGCAAGAACAATGGGGTTTCCAATTTGATGCTCGCTTTAACGACCCTCGCACCGTTGAAGTTGAATCTGAAAATATGCGGTTTGTTACTAGCCTTGAAGGGCAATTAGCAGAGTGGGATTGGGAAACGGGCATCATGTTTTCTGAATCACGTTCAGATCAAGTGGCTGTAAAGGGCGTTTACAACCGTTATAAATTCCATGCGGCACTAGCTGGTGAGCTGTGTTCAGATGGCACAATTGCACAGCAAAATAATGGCGATATTAGCTGTGGTGCGGGTTCGTTACTTGATTTTTATAACCCATTTTTAGTGGGTGATGGCACTAACGATGCAACATTAGCGCTAACTCAAGAAACACCAACGCGTAACGGTAAAAGCCGTGTTTACGGTTGGGATTTCACGCTCTCTGGTGAACTAATGTCAATTGGCAGCAGCGATATTCAATCGTCATTTGGCCTTGAAGCCCGCAAAGAAGAGCTTTCAGATATACCATCAGCTAACGCTGTGGCGAATGCAAACAATGGCTACCTTGTTGATGTATTTGGTTATGGTTCGAGCATTGCTGAAGCTGAGCGCACGCAATTTGGTGCATTTGCCGAGCTTTATGTACCAGTAGGTGACAAAATTGAAATGCAACTTGCAGGGCGTTATGACCATTTTGATGACTTTGGCTCGACTTTTAATCCTAAGGTGAGCATAAGCTATCGCCCAGTTGATTCAGTAATGTTACGCGCAGCGTGGGCAACCTCGTTTAGAGCACCTTCGCTTACCCAAGCAGGTGTAAAACTCAGAACAACCACATCAATTTTTGATTGTGGCGCTAACCAAGCAGTAGCGGATTTATACTGCGAAGGTGACGGCACACAAGTGACGGTAAATAGTCTAGAGCTAGGTAACAGCGCACTGAATGCTGAAGAATCTGAGTCACTCTCACTTGGTTTTGCATGGAGCCCAAGTCGCGATACCACCGTCACATTAGATTACTGGCAATTTAATTACGACGATGTCATTGATACCAATATGACGGGGGTACTTGCCCGTGCTATTACTGATGAATCATTGCGCCACTGTGGTTTAGTTCCTAATGGTGAAATGGGTATTTCATACGGTGAAGACGTATGTAGTGTGACCGATAATAGCGGCCTTTTCATTGAACAAGCGGGTGCAAATTTAGATGAAATTTTAGCGGCTTACATCAATGAATATGATCCGCGCTCGTATAGCCTAGAGCTTTATCGCGACCATGTGATCCAATTAGAAAACACCGGTAGCCAAGATATTCGTGGTTTAGACATTAAAATTGATCAGCGTTTTCGTTTTGATGCGGGTGACTTAACGTTAAAAATCGACGCCACGCACTACCTTGATTACGACCGCAACAAGCCGGGCTCAGACGACATTGAGCAACTTGTTGGCACATTCCGCTACCCTGAAAATATCGGTCGTTTTTCAATTTCATTTGATGCAGAGCGTTATCACATCTCGCTTGGTGCAAACTATACTGATAGTTATCAAGATGATATAGAAGGTTTACGCGGCCGTGAAATCGACGAGTTAATTGAACTTGGCGAATTAGATGACAACGAACAGCGCGATGTGAAAAGCTGGACTGTGGTGGACTTAAGTGCGGGTTATGAAGTATCAGATTCAGTGATGATCCGCGCCAGTATCGATAACTTATTCGATAAAAAGCCACCGAGCGTTTACGGCTCATCACGTGGTTTTGACTCAATTAATCACGATGCTTACGGTACTACGTATAACCTTGGTGTAACTTACCGTTTCTAATGGGCAAGTGGGGGCAACCCCACTTTTTAAAACACACATGAAACAACAATTTAAAATGCCTGATGCGTTCGTTATTTTGTTAATGATCGCAGGACTTTGCTATCTCGTGTCTTTCTTTGTATTGCCGGGAAAATTCGACGGTATCAGCCAAGGTGCTACCGTATCGCTGGCGCAATTTAGCCAAGCAACTAGCGCACAGCCTGCAGCGCTGTTTGCAACAAACGGCGATGCAGGCTTACTTAATATTCTGTTTGAAGGCCTAGTCAGCGGTGATAGAAATGGCGCAGCAATTGGCGTAATTGCCTTTATTTTAATTACTGGTGGTGCATTTGGTGTGATGATGCATACCAAAGCCATTGATAACGGCATTATGGCGCTAATTAGCTCGACGACGCGTATTGATTGGCTGTTTATACCTAGTTTGTTTATCACCTTTGCGTTAGGCGGCGCTATTTTTGGAATGGGTGAAGAGGCCATTGCATTTTGTATTGTGCTCTTTCCGATAATGAAAAAGCTTGGTTATAACGCGCAAGTCACTGTGCTGGTGACGTATGTGGCAACGCAAATTGGTTTTGCGGCATCACCTATGAACCCGTTTAGTATTGCCATTGCGCAAAGTATTGCAGGCTTACCTGTCTTTTCAGGTGCTGAGTTGCGCACTGCCATTGCGGCAGTGTTTATTTTTGTTGGAATGGTATTTACCGTGCGCTACGCATCGAGCATTCGTAACATTGAACAAGTGCCAGAAAATACCGTGCAAGCTGCGCTTACCAATACCGACAAACTGTTGTTAGTTAGCTTTTTAGCGGTGATTGTTTGGGTGATTTATGGTGTTACGGCAAAAGGCTATTACATTCCTGAACTTGCTACACAGTTTTTTGTTTTGGGTTTAGTTGTGGCGATTATTGCCAAGCTTGGCAACAGGCAGAGTATTGAAGAGTCGGTGGCCGCGTTTAAACATGGTAGTGCCGAACTACTGCCAGCTGCGCTATTAGTTGGTCTTGCAAAAGGCTTAGTGCTATTGCTAGGTGGTGGCGATTTGGCCGAGTATTCGTTACTCAATACGCTACTTTATTATGCGGCGTCGTTTATCTCGCATGTGCCCGATGTGATAGCTGCTTGGTTTATGTATTTATTCCAATCAGTGTTTAACTTTTTTGTCTCATCGGGATCAGGTCAAGCCGCGATTACGATGCCAATTATGGCGCCACTTGCTGACTTAATTGGCGTATCGCGTCAAACAGCGGTGCTGGCATTTCAGCTAGGTGATGGCCTAACGAATATAATTATCCCAACGTCAGCTAGTTTGATTGGCTGTTTAGGCGTTGTAAAACTTTCATGGAACGAATGGGCGCAATTCATTTGGCGCTTTATGTTGTTTTTATTCTCTTTAGCAAGCGCAGTGGTCATTGTTGCGCATCTTATAAATTATCAATAAAACATTATGTTAACTCTAATTAAGCAGGCCGAGTGTTATTCCCCTAAAAGACTCGGCAAACAAGACGTGCTTATTGCAGGCACAAAAATTATTGCAATCGAAGCTGACATTAACCTCGATACCAATGTTGCGTGTGAAGTGATTGATGGCAGCGATTTAATTGTAGCGCCTGGCTTTGTTGATTCACTTGTACACATTAGTGGCGGCGGTGGCGAAGCGGGTTTTGCCAGCCGCACACCAGAAATGAACTTAACCGATGCCACCATTGCAGGCATTACCACTGTGGTTGGTGCGCTTGGTACGGATGATGTTAGCCGTACTCACAGCGACTTAATCGCCAAAGCAAAAGGGTTAAAGCAAGAAGGCTTAAACGCCTTTTGTCATACTGGTTCGTATCATTTACCCGCAAAAACACTGGGCGAAAGCATTAGTCACGACATTATGTATGTAGATGAAGTGATTGGTTTGGGTGAAGTGGCCATTAGCGATCATCGCGGTCGCCAAATTACTACGCAGCAACTCGCTGAAGTAGCAGCCGAAGCCAGAACCGCAGGCCTTTTAAGTGGTAAACGCGGCACCGTATCGATTCATGTTGGCTCAGGCAAAGAGCATGTTAATTTGCTGCATGATGTGGCCAATAACACGGATATTCCGATCTCGCAGTTTTACCCAACACATATGAACCGTAACGCCGAGCTATTAACCGCGGGCATTGAATTTTGCCGTGCAGGTGGCACCATCGACTTTACGACCAGCACTACCGAATACGATTTGGCTAACGGCGAGCTTGCCGCGGCCGAAGCCCTTGCATATTGCTTAGATAAAGGGGTGAATGTCGCGCAGCTCACCATGAGTTCAGACGGTCACGCGAGTTTGCCAATTTATAATGAGCAAAATGAGCTAGTCGGTTTTGAAGTGGGTACTGAGCTGTCATTGCTAAGTTCATTTCAGCAGGCGGTAAAACAATTTAATGTGTCGATTGAAAAGGCATTAAGTGCGATTACGATAAACCCCGCGCGCATTCTTGGTCTAAATAAGGGCGAGCTTAAACAAAATGGGGATGCCGATGTGGTGCTGCTTCGCCAATCGGATTTAACTGTGCACAGCGTATGGTGCAATGGCAAGAAAATGATTGAAGACAGCCAAATTGTTGCGAATGGATTTTTTAATAGCGCAAACTGAATTCAGGTTAATAAATCAACTTGATGATATAAGCCCAAGGGTTAGCGACAGCTAACCTTTTTTGACAAACCTTATCAAGCAACTGACTTAATTGTTTTTTTGACCTTTTTAAGTGCCATTTTTTGCTTTAAAGGCGAAAGGTAGTCAATAAACAACTTACCTTTTAAATGATCGATTTCATGCTGCAATACAATGGCAAGAAAATCATCACTTTCAATGGTTACTTCTTTGCCTGTGCGGTCTAAACCTTTAACGGTTACTTCGGTATAACGCTCTACGTCTGCGTAGTAACCAGGAACTGATAAACAGCCTTCTTGCCCCATTTCTTTGTGGTTGCCACTTATAACCTCTGGGTTGATTAAGATTAATGGTGCATCTCGTTGCTCAGAAATATCAATAATGATAATGGCTTCGCTTCTGCCTACTTGTGTTGCGGCGAGCCCAATGCCATCGTCGGTGTGATACATGGTATCTAGCATGTCATCAATTAAAGTTTGCACGCTGGCAACATCGGTTACCTTTTTGGCGTTAACTTTTAACTTCTCGTTTGGAGCTTTTAATATTTCTAAAACGGCCATTTTACCTCAATTATTTTTGGCTAATCGCCCTTCGTGGGGCTTTGAGTGCTTGCTGATTAAATATGACAAACAAGCTAAGTGTTATGATGGCGCAATTGTATGTTAGATAAGCCCCGATTGATAAACGTTATTTTCGATTTTTGTGCCAGCAAATTCAAAATTGAGTTGGCCAATTTTGCGAAACCCTAAATGCAAATAAAACCCGTTAGACTCGTTTTCAACCCAAGTGTACAGCCAATACACGTTACCAAACTCGTGTTCTACCGCGGTTAAAAGTTGTTTACCTAACCCATGGCCTTTAAATTGGGTATCGATATACAGTTTTTCAAGCTCAAAACCATTATTTGCCGATTGATAGTGAGAGTTCATATTAAGCAGCGCATAGCCTTGTATTACTTGGTCTTTTTCAATCACTAATAAGTTGTAATCTGGCGAATCAAGTAACGAACTAAAATAGCTTTCAGTAAATGTAGCAAGGGCATATTGCGCGTATTCGCGCTTTATGCCTTCAACGGCATAGGTGTCGAGCCACACTTTTATTGAAAGGGCGGCTAATTGTAAGCAATCGTCCTTGCATGCATGTCGAATCATAGTTTTTTATAGATGTCTTCTATTATTGTTCTTTTACTAACGCTACTTTTTTAATGCCATGGCTGGGTGTAAAACGCTTAAACTCATTAAAACCGTGTTTTTGGTATAAGCTAATAGCAGGCGCGTTGACCACTGCGGTTTCAACAATGGCTTTGCTAAAATCAAACGCATTTAACACATATTCCATCAGTTTTCCGGCAATGCCTTTACGAAAATGCTCTGGCGCTACGGTTAAACTGCCTATGTCTAATAGGTTGTCTTGATATGTGATTTCGATAACACCAGCAAGGCTGTCACCCTCATAAAAACCATAAAACAAGGTATTTGAGTTTGCTATATCCTGTGGCGTGCGCGATAGCGGTGGAAAATTATCGGTGCCAATTAATGCTGCTTCAATTTTATAAGAAGCTTGAAACACAGCGTAAATGTGCGAAGCAATATCGCTATTTGAATGGGTAAGTTGAGCTATCATATTTTGTTAATTAACTGCCTAACTGGGTAATATGCAAAAGTTCGCCCGAAGGTCCCCAAAGATAAAAGACTTTGCCCCAAGACATTTGTTGAATTGGTGAGATTTTAGTTTTGTATTTTGAGTTGCTACATAACTCAAATGCGTCATCGATATCCGAAACGCAAATTTGCAACATAAAGTTATTTGCTAAATCTTCGTTGTAAAAGCGCTGCAAGAAGAAAAGACAATCGCCATTTTCAAAAAGGGTAAGATCGTCGCTCACATATTCAGACTTAAAGCCAATTTCAGCATAAAAAGATAAAGAAACCTCGTAGTCTTTACTCGGAATAAATGTTTTTATATCGATAACTTCCATGAAATTTCCATAAATAAGCAGCACGTATTAACACTTAAAAAGTGCAATAGTGAAATGGCTAAGGGCAAAGTAAGTGCGCCCAAAAATTTACAAAACTATAAATAGCGCACGTGCATTAGTAAACCTTTCAATAACTAAAGATAACTAAATGCATTTAAAAACGTAGGTTTAGGTTATCTAAATGACTGGTTTTGTAGATGTTTTACGGCAAATAGGCTTTAAGCTAAAGTAAATTGTATGCTTACTAAACTCATTACAGCTCACTAATTTTAAGCATTTATTAAAGACAATTTCACACAAATGTTTATTTTGTATATTTTATACGATATAGTCGGGCAATAAAGATTTTATACAAAAGGTAATACGATGCAAACAAATAGTACAGATTGGCGTTATACGGTTATGCCTGCCGTGTTTACATGGTTAAAAGAGACTGAAACAGGCGCACTTGAAATTGACCTAGTTGCAACACAAAAGTACGCAGCAGATATTTTACGTGTTGAAGGTAAAGCTGGCACACGCATGGGTGGTCTTGTTGGTTCGGGCACGCTGGGTGAAAACAGCTACCTAAGCGCTGAGCAGCGTCTTTCTTTACTAAGTGCGCTTTCTGAGGTTGCTAAAGAATTTAACGTACCTTTAATTAGTGGTGCTGCGGCAGAAACCAAAGAAGCGCTTGCAACGATTGTTAAAGAACTGGCAACAGTAGGTGTAGATACGGTAATGGTAATGCCACCAAAAACCCAAGAAGCACCTTCTGATGATGAAATGTATGCTTACTACGCGCTTGCTGCAGACGCAGCACGTGAAGCTGGTGTTACTATTATGCCTTACAATAATCCAGATGCAGCGGGTTACCATGCACTTTCAACCGATATTTTAAGAAAACTAGCAGCACTGCCAGAAGTAACAGCACTTAAAATCTCAACAACGGACGTTTCAGTTATTGAAACACTGATGTTAGAAAACAAAGATGCAAAAATCTTAGCAGGTGTAGACACAGTAACTGTTCACGCAGGCCTTGCTGGCGCATGTGGCGGCATTACAGGTGTTGGGTGTATCTTCCCGAAAGCAAGCGTAACCATGCAAGAGTATGTAAGTGACGGCAATTGGGCTGAAGCGAATAAAATCTCGCAAGCAATGAACTCAATTTCATACCTTGATGCTCAGCCACTGTTATTAGAATACCTAAAGTTTGCATTTGGTATTCACCACAATGACGAACAAGGCGGCCTACGCACATTAGGCAAAAAGCTTACGGCAGCGCAAATTGATGATGTACGCGCACGTTACCAACTTGCAAAAGAGCGCCTCGAAGCACTTGGTTTAGCTGAATAACACTTTTAGTTTTTTGAAACGATCAAAGCTCCGTTTACGGAGCTTTTTTTGTGGGTTTTGGAAATTAGCTACTTTGGTTTTATTATACTTTTTCAGACTTTTTATCTTCTAAGTGGTCACTGTAATACCAAGCTGCAATAGAGACTAATATCCATGTTGGGGATTCTGTGTAACCTTCATCAACAAAGAAATATATTAGGGTTGTGATGATTCCCAAAATAAACGATACCCAAGCGATTACATCCCATATTTTAGGATCTTTCATTCGATTTCCTTTATTTTTGTTAAGGGGAGCTATGCAGAAAGAACCAATAGAAACGAAACAATCCACACTGCGAAATACGCCATATTATGATTTAAATTCTTTGCTCTTTGAAAAAGGTAAACAGGTACTAGCCAAGTCATACCTTTAAACTTTTCGGTGTTGTGCCCAGCTTGTGAGAGCCTTTTCTCATCTAGATAAGATAATGCAACGTTTAAAATAATAGTTATGTAAAAGTACTTTGCTTCAGCCATAGCTTTCTCAGCTTTCCATTCACTGCTATTTATTGCACCTGCAACTACCCACTCAAGAAAATAACCAATTATTGGAGCAAAAGCTAATATCCATACAACCGTGTTATTTACATGCTCACCCGAAAGAGGGGGTGGGGAAGTTTTATCTAGATGAATGTTAAGTTCAGTATCTTCGATTTTAGTCCAATCAGAAAACCCTTTTTTCCAAACTGATGTTCCGTGTGAAACTGTCCCATTTTCTATCAGTCCTATAATCTCGGACTCCCCAACACCCCCTTTCCTTTCTCCTTTGTATTCATAAAACCATAAAATAGGTGGTTCTTGACTATGCTTGGTCATTGTATTTCCTTTTATTTGATTAGTGCTTAATGACACAGAATGTAGGGCTCAGCCTATTTGTTTGCTTAAAAACATTCTTGGTTTAGATTGAAATTCATTCCAAAAAGATAACCATGACTTTTTAGAAAAAGTGAATATTCACATAGACCAGAATTAATTTTGATTTTAGTATTTAATTGCTTATTTATTGATATGTCTATTAACTAAATAGCTTATTAAATTCAAACAGCTGCATTCTAATCTCAATATTAATTCTCAGTTATCACTCTCTATTACATCTCATTCAATACAGGCTTTTTGAACTTGTTACACGCTTGTTTTGTTTTTCTTTTATAGCCAAATCAAGCAAAACTCCCACCTTTCCAAATACACGTTTTGTTACAAACAGTTAACGCGATTAATTCTCATTTAAATGTGTTTTTATCTATTTAAATCAGTTGGTTATATCAGTTGACTGAACTGTTCAGATTGTATACCGTTAACGGCTAAAAATTATAATCAAGGAATGTATGCAGTGCTTGAAGTGAAGAATCTGTATCGCGAGTATGGCAGTGGAGAAACGCGCGTTACTGCGTTAAACGATGTCTCTATCACCATCGACGAAGGGGAGTTCGTCGCCATTATGGGCTCGTCAGGCTCAGGTAAATCAACGCTAATGAATATTTTGGGCTGTTTAGATACGCCAACTAAAGGCGAGTATTTTTTGTCTAAACAATCAATTCAAGATATGTGTGATGAAGACTTATCAAAAATCCGTAATCAGCGTATTGGCTTTATTTTTCAAACCTTTCATTTGTTAACCCGTTTAACCGCACTTGAAAATGTTACCTTACCGCTTAGGTACAGTGATATATCGCCAGAACAAGCAAAACAAAAAGGGTTAGCTATGCTTGCCAAGGTAGGGCTTGATCATAGGGCAGGGCATAAGCCAAATGAAATGTCCGGTGGGCAAAGGCAACGTGTGGCAATAGCCAGAGCCTTAGTTAATGAGCCTAAAGTGATTTTTGCCGATGAACCAACCGGTAACCTAGACAGCAAAACATCCCACGAAATTATGTCACTGTTATGTGACCTGCACGCCCAAGGCCACACCATTGTGATGGTGACCCACGAAGAAGACATTGCCGAGTACGCTAAGCGCATTATTCGCATGAAAGATGGTGTGAAAATAGAGGATAGCGTTCAATGAAAACACTTAAACTTAGCGTACTGCCATTGATGCTTGCAAGCGCGCTTTTTACAACGCAGGTGTTTGCATCGCAAAATATTTTTATTACTGGGGAAATAAAAGCGAGCGACAGCCAAACCTTTTTTGCACCGCAAAGTGATACATGGCGCATTCAAGTTGAATGGATGTTACCTGAGGGCGAAGTTGCCAAACCTGGTGATGTGGTTGTGGTATTTGAGGGCGGCTCAATTGCCAGCACTATTGAACAAGACGAAGTAAGCCTTAATACCGCACAAGATGAATTAAAACGCGAACAAAACAAGGGCAAACAAGCCATTTTAGAAGCCGAATTTGCGCTTGCCCGTGCTGATTTGTTACTTGAAAAAGCCAAAATTGATGCGGCTGTGCCTAAAAGCCATGTGAGCGCGTTTGATTATGAAGAAAACCAGCTAAAGCTTGAGCAAGCGGTGATTCAAAAACACAAAGCTAAAGCAAGCCTAGCTGAGGCCAAAACTACGGCGCGGGTAAACATTCGCAAGCAAGAAATCGAAATAGAACATTTGCAAATTAACTTAAAAGAAAACCGCGAACGTTTGCAAAAACTTACCCATAAGGCCACCAATCAAGGCCCCATTTTGTATGGTAATCACCCTTGGTATGGCACTAAATTATTTTCAGGCGTTACTGCACAACCTGGTTGGAAGATTGCTGAAATTCCAGCAATGACCGGCCTTTATTTAGAAGCTTGGGTGCACGAAATTGATTATAAGCACTTAAAGCAAGAGCAAACAATGTCGCTTACGCTTGATGCGTATCAAGATACGCCACTCACTGCAAAATTAAGCGATATTTCAACACAACCGGAAGAGCGCAAAGAGTGGGGTAAAGATGCCTACTATCGCGCAGTGTTTGAGTTTGAAGACACACAGCAGCTGAAAATTTTACCGGGTATGACGGGGCGTGTTGTGGTGCAAGGAGGCAGTAATGAATAAGTTTAAGCTTGGCTTAGTTGCAAGCCTAATCGCGTTTTCGCTTAGTGGTTGCGGTGATGATGAATTTGATTATCACACCATTGAAAAAACTAGCCTGCAATTGGCTGTGCAAGCCAATGGTGAATTAGAGTCGGCACAGCAATCGCTTATTGCACCGCCGTCTATTTCGCGTATGTGGCAATACAAGGTGAAGTTTTTAGCGCCTGAGAATAAACAAGTGAAAAAAGGCGAGATGGTTGCCTCTTTTGATGATAAACCCGTGCGCGACCGCTTAATTGAAAAAACCAGCGAATATGATCGCGCAGTAAAAGAGCTCGAAAACCAAAAAGCGCTAGAAATTAAAAACCAAGAAGAATTAAAACTCGCCCTTGCAGAAGCGCAAATGAATTACGATATTGCCAAGCGTAAGGCCGATATTAACGATGATTCAATGTCGGATAACGACAAACGCAAGGCACAGATTGATTTTACCATTGCGCAAAATGATCTTGAGCTGGCTAAGAAAAAACTGACCTTTCAAGATGAAACCAAAGCGCTCAACATTCGTTTAGCTAAAGGTAAAGCCGAGCGCTTAAAAGCAGAAGTTGATGCCCTAGAGCAAGATATTGAAAAGCTCAAAGTAAAAGCACCCATGGATGGCATTGTAATGTATTACATAGATGCCAGTGGCGAAAAGCCTACGGTAGGTGAAAGTGTGCAATTTGGTCAGCCGGTAATTGAATTAGCGGTGATTGAAGATATGCAGGTAAAAGCGCAAATAGATGAAGCTGACTTTGGCCGCATTGCACTTAATCAGAATGTTAAAGTGACCATTGATGGCTCTGAGCCGATTATTACATCGGGCAAAATAACCAGTATTGGCAGTGCGTTTCGTGAAAAATCGCCGCAAGATAAACACCGAATCGTCGACACCTTAATTAAACTCGATAATATTAATGCAGCTGCAATGCGCCCAGGGTTAACCGCCCGCGTAGAGATTGCTACCGATAAAATTGACGATGTATTGATTGTGCCTGTAAGCGCATTGCATAGCGACCAATCAAGCGCGTATGTAATTGAAAAAAATGGTGATAAAACCCCTGTTACGGTAGGTAATATTAGTAATGGTTTTGCGGTAATAAAAAGCGGTATTGAACAAGGAGAGGTAGTGCGTTTATGAAGTATTTAGCTATTGTTGTAAGCGCGATTTTGTTAACCGCGTGCTCAAAACCCGATGATGTAGCTGCTGAGCTTACGTTCACTGTGCAAAAAGCCCCGTTTAAAAATTATGTAGAGGCAAAAGGTGAGTTGATTGCCGCCAATGAAACCGTGATTAGCACCCCTGCGTCATCGCGCGGGCCGCAAACGCTGGCGTGGTTAATGCCTGAATATTCTCAGGTTAAAAAAGGTGAAGTGATTGCACGGTTTGATGGTCGTGTAATGATTAAGCAAAAGCGCGAGAGTGATTTTTCAAACCAAAAAGTGTCGCAAGATTTATCGGGTAAAAATACCGAAATCGACACGCGCAGACAACACTTAGGGTTTGATATGGAAATCGTTGAAGAAGAAAAGCAATTTGCTGAAAATTTCTCTATCGACGATGACCGTATTATCTCGAAACTTGAGATTTTAGAGCAAGCGCAAAAGGTCGACTATTTAAATGCCAAAACGGCCTATTTTAATTGGCAGTCTGATCAGTTTAATAGCAGCGCGCAAGGCGAGTTAGACCTGTTAAACATGCAGAGCCAGCAGCATCAAAGCAAAATTAATATGCTCGATGGCAATTTGTCGTCGTTAGAGGTGGTTGCCCCGCACGATGGCTTGCTTACCCACAGTGTAAACTGGCATGGTGAAAAGCCAAGAGCAGGGCAAACTTTATGGCCGGGCCAAAAAATTGCGGGCTTGCCTGATACCTCGGTTATGCAAATCAAGTTGTTTGTAAAAGAGCGCGAAGCGATTAATTTAAAACAAGATCAAGCAATTGAGTTTTCGCTTATTTCAACACCCAATAAAATCTTTACAGGCAAAATAAGTAAGCTTGCACCGTTTCCTAAATCAATTAAGCGACAAGATCCGCAAAAGTATTACGAAATCACCGCCAGTATTGATGAGCAAGGCGACTACTTACGACCGGGCTTAAAAGTGGTGGCAAACATAGTGGCGGATCAGCCAGCCGAAAAACTAATCGTACCAAAATTTAGCGTATTTGCTGACGAAGAAGGCGCGTATGTGCAACTTAAAACGGCATCGGGTTACAGCAAAGCGCCAGTTACCTTAGGCGCAAGTAATTTAAGCCATGTTGAAATTGTAAAGGGCCTTTCCAAAGGTGATGTAATTGCGCTAGTTGAGCAGGAGGGCAAACTATGAATTTAGTCGGATTATTTAAAGATGCCGCAGTGCAATTGCAACAGCATAAAATGCGCACTTTTTTAACCTTGCTCGGTATGATCTTTGGTGTAGGTGCGGTAATTGCTATGTTGAACATTGGTGAAGGTGCACAGCGTGAAGCACTGAAAATGATTGATTCAATGGGCCTTAATAACGTAATTGTAGAAGCTAAAGACTTTGAAGAGGATGAACTTAGAGAGCAGCGTAAGCACTCAGACGGGTTATCGCTTAACGATGGCAAAGTTGCAGTTGAAGCCTTGCCGTTTATCAACGATTTTGCCGCTGAAAAAGTGGTTGAAACCTACCATGTGTTTAGTGAATACGCCAAATTTGATGGCCAAGCGGTAGGTGTAAGTGAAAACTACTTTGAGCTTGCACATTTTGATTTAAGTGCCGGGCGATTGCTTAATCAGCAAGATGGGCAACATTTTTCGCAAGTGGCGCTTCTTGGTGCAAATACCGCGCGTACTTTGTTCCCGCTTGGCGATGCGGTGGGAAAATCAGTCAAAATTAACCATTTGTGGTTTGAAGTGGTGGGTATTCTTGAAGCGCCATTTTTAAAGAAAAAAGAGTTTCAGGGCGTTAAATTAGGCGATGAACAAAATCAGATTTTTATTCCGCTTAAAACTGCAATTCACCGTTTTAAAAGCGAATTACTCGACCCCGAAATTACCCGTATTAAACTTGCTACTGAACCGGGCTTTAGCCCTGTGATGGCCGCGCAAGCGATTGATGCTTTAGTGAAAGGGCGTCATAACGATATTGATGATTACAAGCTGATTGTGCCTGCCGCGTTATTGGCGCAGCAAAAGCAAACCCAACAAATTTTTAATATTGTAATGTCGTGCGTAGCGGGGATTTCGCTGCTGGTGGGCGGCATTGGCATTATGAACATTATGCTAGCCACTGTGCTTGAACGCACCAAAGAAATTGGTTTATTGCGCGCCATTGGCGCAACGCAAAAGAACATTCAAGTGCAGTTTATTACTGAGAGTTTTACTATTTCCATTTTAGGTGGCTTACTGGGTGTGTTCTTTGGTATTGCACTCTCAGAGCTGATTGCTTTTTACTCCCAGTGGGCGGTGTCGTGGTCGCTGAGCGCAATTGTGCTATCGTTTAGCATCTGTGCTTTGGTAGGCCTTGTTTTTGGTGTTTACCCCGCGATTAAGGCTTCTAAGCTTGATCCGATTGATGCACTGCAAAGTGATTAATATTAGTGAGGTAAATATAAAAAGGGTTAGCGCTATGCTAACCCCTTTGTTGGGTTGTAATTATGTTTGATAGGGTCAAACAATTACGGTGCAAGTTAGTTGCTAATTACTTAAAGATACATATTGCTCAGAGAGAATAGGCGCTGCTGAGTCATGCAGCTTCTCAGACAAGTCATCGTTGTCTTGTTCGGCCACAAAATTAAGTAAGCAACTGCTGTAATTACTTTTTACTTTGGCAAGTTTGTCGCCGTTTTCTTTACGAAGTAATACCACTTCGCCTGCTGAAAAGTCACCAATAACATTCACCAAATCTTGCGGCGTAATAAGATTGTCGCTTTGTTTTTGCATTGCAAATGTGTCTTCAACAACTAGTTCACCTTGTGCTTTGGTGGTGTGTTTCATCCAGTGACTTTGGTCTTGCATTGGCGTTTCAATAGCGTGGAACAAGGTGCCCGGGTTACCGCCTTGTAATAACGTATTAAACGTCGCTTCGCTAAAGCCGTTAACAATGTATGTATTAATACCGTGTGAAACTGCTTTTTCCGCTGCTTGTACTTTGGTTTTCATACCGCCAGTACCTACATCGCTGGTTGCACCGCCTGCCATTGCGTAAATTTCAGGGTCAATACGCATTACATCAGGAATCAGCGTTGCGCTTTTGTCCTCATGAGGATTAGCGGTATAAAGCCCGTCGATATCAGAACAAATAATCAATGCATCGGCGTAAGCGGCACTGGCAACCATTGCTGATAAATTATCGTTATCACCCACTTTTAGCTTGTCGGTGGTTACCGTATCGTTTTCATTTACGATAGGCAGAATATCGTTTTGTAGTAACGCAGTCAGTGTGTCGCGCACACTTTCAAAGCGGTCGCGATTGCGTAAATCGGCATGCGTAAGCAGTACTTGGGCAGTATTAAAATCAAATAACCTATCCCAAGTTGCCATCATCTCAGACTGGCCTGCTGCCGCCATGGCTTTTTTTACTGTCATCGACGAATTGTCGACGTTATTAAATAAGTGCGCGCCTGCGGCAACTGAACCCGATGATACTAATACCACCTGAATACCTGATGCACGGCAACGTACTATAAAATTTGCGATACTTAATAAATACTGGCTACTGCATCCATCGCGGTGAGGCGCAATTAATGCGCTTCCCACTTTAATCACAATCCGTTTCCAGCCGATATTTTTAAGATTTTGTTGCATAAATTAAGCCTCTTGGAGCTTGGCGTTTGTTGCGTTAAACCATTTGATAGCTTGCTGATCTGGCTGCTGCGTGTTCAAGCTAACCAGCACAATAGCAATTGAACTCGCTACAAAACCTGGTAGTAACTCGTAAAAGTAAACACTTAAGGTTTCGCCATTTTCGAGTAGCGGTACGTATGCCCAAAGTAGTACGGTGAGTGAACCCACAACTACACCGGCTACTGCGCCGCTGTGCGTTAGCTTTTTCCACCACAAACTAAAGATTACCAGTGGGCCAAATGCTGCGCCAAAACCGGCCCATGCGTTTGATACTAAATTAAGTACGCTGCTATTGCTGTCTAGCGCAATCAGCGATGCCACAACGGCAACCACGAGCACGCATACACGGCTAATCATTAACAGTTCGTTACTGCTTGGCTGACGCTTTGCATAGCTTTTGTAAATATCTTCAACCAGCGAGCTCGACGACACTAATAGCTGTGACGAAATGGTGCTCATAATGGCAGCTAAAATTGCTGCCAGCAGCCAACCTGCAACAAATGGGTGGAACAAAAACTGCGATAGAAAGATAAAAATGGTTTCGGGATCAGATACTGATTGCTCGCTATTGGCGATAAAGCTTGCACCAACAAGGCCAGTCACTAGCGCACCAATAATCGAAATTGTCATCCACGATAAACCGATTTTGCGTGCTTTGGCTAAGTTTTCATGGCTATCAATTGCCATAAAGCGCACGATAATGTGTGGCTGACCAAAGTAACCAAGTCCCCATGTCATTAAGCTGATTGCGGCAAGCAATTCAACATTGCCAAAATCAAACGACATTGATTGGGTGAAGTTACTGGCAGCTTCTGCATCGAAGTTACTGAAGGTCACCATAGGTACGGCAATCAGCGCAATGAGCATGATTACGCCTTGAATAAAGTCACTTAAACTGACCGCAAGGAACCCGCCAAGCACAGTGTAAATCACGACTATGCTTACGGTAGCCACAATGCCAATGGTGTAATCAATATTAAATGCCGATTCAAACAATTTACCGCCGGCGACAAGGCCTGATGCGGTATAAACCGTGAAAAATACAATAATAACAATCGACGCAATGAGTCTTACGCTGCCTTTTTCAAGGGCGAAGCGCTTAGAAAAGAACTCGGGAATGGTCAGAGCATCATCTGCAAGTTCTGTAAATACACGAAGCTTAGGCGCAACAATGTGATAGTTCACATAAGCACCTAACACTAGTCCAACTGCAAGCCAAATACTGCCTAATCCACTAACATAAGCGGCACCTGGTAGACCCATCAGCATCCAGCCACTCATATCTGAGGCGCCAGCTGATAATGCGGTCACTTTGGCGCTAACATTGCGCCCACCGAGTAAATATTCACCGTTATCTGATGTGGATTTTTTCATGGCATAAACGCCAATGAAAATTAGCAGGGCGAAATATAATAAAATAGAAAAAGTCGCGTAATCGAACATTTTATTTCAGTACTAATTAATTATGTTATTTGCTTTGAGAATTTGCGTAGCGCCCTTGTGAGTCACCTGAGATTCGCTTTTTAGCAAGAGAACCCGCGGCTAATAAGTAACTTACAGCGGCGATAAATTTAAAAGAAAGGTACCCAAAAAGATCCGTCTTAGTACTCATGATATTTACCTCATATGGTTTAAATTGATTACAATTCTAATTATTTGAGCTCTAATTTCAAGTGAATAAAACTTGATCAACACTAAAAGTGCATTTAAGTGTTTGTTTATATTGATCTAATTTATTTTTAACGTTTTTATGATTTATTTAGATTTAGTTGGATAAACAAATATTAATTTGAAGTCGAAACAAATAAGGCTAAATAGGTGAAATAAATTGGCCTGTTTTCCGGTTTATACCGTATAGACCGTGCATTTATGCCAATCGGCTACACTCTTTTAGTTATGTTTGCATTTTCAGCGATTGGTATGGATGTGAACTTTATCGTGGTTTTTTAAAGTTAAGGGGCACATTTGAAAACACTTATTCAATTTTTATCTTGGTCGGGCTTGGTGTTGTCTGCCAATTTAGTTGCACAGGAAAAAGTCACTGCGCAGCAATTTGTCGACTTGCAAGAGGGCAATAATCCGTTTGCTGGTTTTCGCCGTGCGCATGCAAAAGGTGCATGTATAACAGGTGAGTTTGTCTCTAATGGCGCACTTGCACCTTACACAAAAGCAACCTTGTTTGAAGCTGGAACGCCTGATTTTGTTGGTCGCTTTTCAATTGCGGGTAGTAATCCAACAGCGCCAGATTTAAAAGCGCCCGTGCGTAGCCTAGCGTTGAGTTTTGATTTAAGCAGCACTGAGCAGTGGCGTATTGCGATGAATACACCGCCTGCGATGGCGGTAACTAATGCACATGATTTTTATCAGCAAATTGTGGCAATTAAGCAAGGGCCTAATGCGATTAAAGCATTTTTTAACGAGCATCCTGAAAGCAAAGATTTTTTAAATTGGAAAGCCAGCTACACGCCGTCTTCGAGTTTTGCTCTTGAGCAATACAATAGCATAAACGCGTTCTATTTGATTGATAATCAAAACAATAAACAGGCGGTGAGGTGGCATGTAATGCCTCGCGATAACACACCAAATACTCTTACAAATAGCGATAATGCGCTGTTTGATGAGTTAGCAAGCCGTTTAGCAAACGGGGCTGTATCATTTAATTGGGTGTTTACTTTAGCCAGTAATGACGATGATGAAACTAATCCTGCGGTAATTTGGCCAAGCTCACGCGAACAGGTATCTGCAGGAGTGCTCAAGATTAAAGCTATCGATGCCAGCGAAGATGCGCGCTGCCACGACATAAACTTTGATCCGCTAACCTTGCCAACAGGCATTGCCGCGACTCAAGATCCTATCTTGAATGCGCGCTCTGCGGCATATACTGAGTCTTATCGTCGCAGAGCGAAAGAAAAACTGCTGGAGGCGCTGCAATGATCGCCAAACACAGTTTAAGTTTAAGATTATTACACTGGGTAATGGCGATGATGTTCGTATCGCTGTTTGCTGCAGGTTTAACTATGGTTAGTTCACTTGAACCATGGCAACCCAGTTTACTGGCGCTACATAAGGCGTTTGGCTTAGTTGCATTGGTGTTATTTGTGCTGCGTGTGTGCGTTAAATTTAGCTCAACGCCGCTTACTTCGAGCGGTGATGAATCTAAGTTGCAGAAAATGGCAGCAAGCAGTGTGCATTTTCTACTTTATTGTTTGATGTGTGCAGTACCACTAACGGGCATTTTGTCGCAGTATTTTGCCAGTAAGCCAATTTCGTTTTTTGGCATAGTGAGCATTGGCGTGAAAAGCGAGCCAGACATTTTGCTTTATGGCTTGTTTCGCGAATTACACAGTTTACTTATTGCTGTGTTTGCCTTGCTAATTTTTATGCATGTTGCGGGTGCGCTGTATCATCACTTTATTAAAAAGGACGATACTTTAAAACGCATGCTTTAACGTTTATCGTTTTTTTACGTAGCGGCTTATTGATAACAAAAAAGCGAGTTGGGAAACCCTAACTCGCTTTTTTAATTGTGTTTTTAATCAGCTAGCAAAGTGTTAACTTACTTTCACCTTGCGATAGCTTAAGCGGTAAAAAATGCTATAGAACACAGGCACGGCAATCAATGTGAGCAAGGTTGCAAATGCTAAACCTCCCATAATGGTTACCGACATATCGGCGAAGAACGCATCGCTTAAAAGCGGCGCCATACCTAAAATAGTGGTAATCGCAGCGAGTGCAACAGGGCGTAAACGTGACGCGCTGGCCGATAAAATAGCTTCGTTTGGTACGCTGCCTTCTTTGATTTGCAGATCAATTTCTTCAAGTAAAACAATGGCATTTTTAATTAACATGCCAAATAAACTTAAGAAACCCAGCAGTGACATAAAGCCAAACGGCATATCGGTAACAAGTAAACCAGTTACAACGCCTACCGCAGCCATTGGCACAACTAACCAAATAATCAGTGGTTGACGCACGCGGCCAAATAACACAATAGAAATCAACAGCATCACTAAAAAGCCCGCAGGCAAGCCTGTACCAAGTGCTTTTTGTGCATCGCGTGATGACTCGTATTCACCACCCCATTCTAGGCTATAGCCAGCAGGCAGTTGCATCGCTTCAATTTGTGGTTTGATACGTGCAAATGCTTTACCTGCGGTTTCATCAAAGCCCGGGTCGGCAAGTACCGTAATGGTTCTTACGCGGTCGCGGCGGTGAATTTGAGTCTCTTCATTTTCCAGTTTTAAGCCCGTTGATACTTGCCTAAATGGAATGTATTTACGCTGTGATGAGCTCCACACTAAGCTGTTTTCAATTGCTTCGGTTTCCGATTGGCCTGAGCTTGCAACTTTGGCGGTAATGGCATAGCTGTAATCACCATCTTGCAAGCGGCCAAGTTCCAGCCCCGTTGATGCATATTGAATAGTTTGTGCAAAATCATTACGTGAAACCGCCGCAATGCCTGCGTTTACCGAATCATAATGGGTGTTTAACACTAAGCCTTTTTCACGCCAATCGTGACGAATATCGCGAATTTTGCCATCGTTTAGCATAATGTTTTCTGCTTCACGGGCTAACTTGCGTAGTACTTCAGAATCTGGGCCTGAGAATCGCGCTGCTAATTTAGCACCGCCACCTGGGCCAAACTGCATGCGTTCGGTATAAAAGTCTGCGTTGAGGTCGATATCTGGCATCAGCTTTGTTAACTGCTGAATCACACCGTCAATTTCATCGCGCTGGTGGGTGCGTACCAAGAAAAAGCCGTAGCTTTCGTTTGGTTGTTGCGGCGCATAAGTTAAGGTAAAGCGATCTGCACCACGGCCAACAAAGCTGGTTACTGACTTTATTTCATCAAAGTGCAGTAGCATTTTTTCGGTATCGGCTACTTTTTTGGTAGTTTCGCGAATATCTTGCCCTTGAGGTCCCCAGTAATGCACAAAGAAAATAGGCGCATTTGAAGGTGGGAAGAAACCTTGTTTCACTAAACCAAAACTGGCGTAGGCAATAAAGGTGATGGCAAAAAGCACCGCAACCGTAATCCATCTTAATTTAAGTGCGCTGTGTAGTAGGGCGATATAACCACGGTAAAATGCACTGTGGCCAGATTGTGTATCAGATTGCTGCTCCACTTTATAAAAGTATTTACCAAATAGCGGCACTACGGTGATTGCTAATACCCAGCTGAGCATGAGTGAAATTAACACCACCGCAAATAGCGAGTAAAGAAACTCACCCGTTGCGTCGTCTGATAAACCAATGCCCGAGAAGGCCGCAATGCCGATTACTGTTGCTCCTAATAATGGCCATTGCGTACGTTTTACAATAAAGCTTGCGGCTTCAAGCGCTTTTTTGCCTTGTTTCATGCGCAGCATCATACCTTCGGCAACTACAATTGCATTATCAACCAGCATCCCCATAGCAATTACCATAGCGCCCAGAGAAATACGCTGTAACTGTAAACCCATCAGCCACATAATTAATACGGTGCCCATTACGGTAATTAACAATACCGAGCCAACCACCACGCCTGAGCGCCAGCCCATAAATACCATTAGCGTTAAGGTTACAACAATCACTGACATGATCAGGTTATTAATAAACCCTTTTACAGATTCATCAACAATATTGGCTTGGTCGTAAATTGGGGTCAGCGTGATGCCTGCTGGCAGCTCGCTTAACAGATCGGCCACTTTAGCATTCACGCGCTTACCCACTTCAACAATGTTGACATCGTTTAGCGCCGATACGGCAAGGGTAATTGCTTCGTTACCTTGGTAGCGAATAAGCGTAGGCTGGATATCGAGCGGCTCAAATTTAAGCTCAGCAATATCACGAATTTTAAATGACTGGTTAGTACCTGGTACAACAATTGTTAGGTTATAAATTTCTTCAATTTGATCTAGCGGGTTTTCAACAATTAAACGTAAGCTGCGGCCTTCTAGTTGAATACGACCGCCATTAAATGGTTTTAAATTTTCTTCAAGTAGCGCGGTGATCTCTGGAAATGAAATCCCCAAGCCCGACAACTGATATGGGTTAATGTAAGCCACCAATTGCTCTTGTTGCACACCACTGACTTGCACTTTGGCAACGCCTTCGGTGATGAGTAAATCGCGGCGAATAATGCGGGCAAATTCACGTAACTCTTGCGGGCTAAATTCAGGTGCACTCAGCGCGTAATACATGCCGTAAACATCACCAAAGTCATCGTAAACCGTTGGCGCATGGCTACCTGATGGCAAAATACTGGTGACATCGCGCAGTCGTTTTCTCAGTTCATCCCATATTTGCGGTAACTCGTTTGAGTCGAAGTTAGGTTTTACTTCAACGGTAATTTCCGACAAACCGGGCTTTGAAATAGACGTTAACTGTTTAAGTTGCGGCATTTGTTGCAGCGCAATTTCAAGCTGTTCCGTGACTTCGCGCTCAACTTTTTGCGCACTAGCGCCCGGAAATTGGGTTACAACTTGCACTTGCTTAATGGTAAATGCCGGGTCTTCTAAGCGACCAATGTTACTTAAACCAAGGGTGCCACCAATTAATAATACAATCACCAACAGCCATATATTGACTGGGTTTTTAATTGAATAACGAGCGATATCCACAGTTATAGCTCCGCTTTATAGGGTTTTACAGTCATGCCTTCGCGCATTTGCGCGGCGCCTGCGGCTACTATTAAATCACCTTCGGTAATACCACTTTTAATGGCTGCAAAACGGGTTTTAACCGATAACACATCGACGTTAGCCTTGCTTACTTGTGCTGTATCGCGATTGAATTTCCAAACATGAAAACCCTCGCTATCGTTACCTTGTAAAGCGTTAAATGGCACCAGTAAATGTTGCTCGTCGCTTTGACTTTCAAGGCTTACTTGTACAACCGCACGCGCACCTGGGGTTAAATTGGTGTCATTGGCTTGTGCGGCAAAAACCACCTTGTATGTTTGTGTAATAGGGTCGGGCTGAGTGGCATGCTCAATGTATTCTAATTGGTAAACTTTATCGGGCGCCGAAATAATATGTGCATTAGCGCCAACTAACGAACCCTCTTTGTATTTGCTTACCAAACGCTCCGGTACATTCACATTAAAGTAATAGCGCGAAACATCTTGTAGGCGAGCCACAATATCGCCGGCTTGTACGTAGTTTCCTTTTTCAGCGAAACGTTCTGAGATCTGCGCGTTAAATGGCGCGAGTAAGGTGGTGTAACTGAGATCTTTTTCAGCGCGTTTAAGCGCGATGTCGGCCAGCTCAAAGTTGGTTTTTGCGTTATCTAGCTGACTTTGAGATACCAAACCGTTCTTTGCCGTTGCTTCAATACGTTCTAAATCGCGTGTTGCTTGGCGGTAGCGCGCTTCGGCTTCTTGCATGCGTTGTTTAAACGGGGTTGGGTCAATTTGTGCGAGCAGTTGGCCTTGGTTTGCCAGTGTACCTGTCATTAATTGTGTTTGGATTAAACGACCAGATACTTCAAAACTTAAATCGACGGTTTTTACTGCCGACACTTCTGCAGGGAAAGTGCGGTTAACCAATTTGGCGTTGCTTACAGCGGGTACTAGCTTAACGGCTTGTACTTTTTCTACAGTAAGTTGTTCGGCAGGGGCGTCGGAACACGCTTGCAAAAACAAAGTTAACAGCGAAAGTGCAACTAATTTTACACGGGTCGCAGAGGTAAAAAAGTGAGTTTTCATAGTCATTGTTGCTTAGTTGTCAAAGTTTAATAAAACGAACTTGATTTTATCTTTATGATTTTTAAAGCATTTAAAACCTAAAATAGAAAACCGTTAACGGCTAAAGACGCTTCAGTATAATCATTGATCAAGTAAACTGTACGGTGTAGTTTACTGGTCGCAATTGAAAAGTAAACCTATTAGTGTAAAAATAATTTCCAACTTTTCTAAGAGACCAAATCATGAGCGAAGCCAAAATCAGCCGCAGTATGCAAAAACGCCAAGCGATTATTGATGGCGCAAAAACGGCATTCCAGCAATATGGTGTAAGTGACACCAGCATGGATAAAATTGCCGAAACTGCGCAAGTATCAAAGCGTACTGTTTACAATCACTTTGAAAGTAAAGAGATTTTGGTAACTCACATTATTCGTGATATTTGGAGTCAGAATATTCTGACGTATGAGTTTGAATACGATAAGAATCGAGATTTGCGCAGTCAGCTGAGCGAGTTGATTGCCAACGAGCTTCAGTTTATGTGCGATCAAGGCACACTTGATTTAATTCGCGTGGCAATGGGTTACTGCTTATTTAACCCGGAGATGTCTAATGGTGAGTTACGGGAGTTCTTTGAACAAGAAACAACGCTTATTCGTTGGCTTAGACATGCTATGGAAGATGGAAAGTTTCGCAAAAAAGACCCGTATCTAGTGTCTGAGCAATTACTAGGTTTGTTAAAAGGGCAAGCTTTTTGGCCACAGGTGTTACATTTTGATGAGCGATTGAATGAAGCGCAAATGCGTGAGCTAACAAATGATACACTGGACTTGTTTTTAAGTTACTACGAAATTTAATTGAGTTAACGCGATTTTGGCGTAAATGCAACCGCGTTAGCCAATGCGCAGTACCATTTTGACGTAAGTTAGGTGATGTTTTAAAAAGGGCTCACCCTCAACAGTTAAGCCAAACCGACGATAAAAAGGTACGGCTGTTTCGCGGGCATCAAGCCAAAATTGTTCAATATTTCGCTTTTTAACATCGCTTATAATATGCTGTAAAAGTTCGCTGCCGAGCCCTTGGTTTTGGTAACTAGGCAAGGTGGCAAATTTGCGCAAACGCGCTTCGTTTTGATTAATAAATAACGATGCTACACATATTAGGGTCTGTTGATCTTTGCTGTTCTATTTTTGTTCTTGTTGAGCGTGCTTTTATCGCGGCGCTCGATGTGTGGCCTAGCAATCTAAGCGAATATCGAGCAACAATGAGAAAAGTGCGCTCAGAAGAACCGTTCGGCAGCGCTTGATTGGGCTTTCTACTGTGTTATCGGCTGACTCACATAGAATAA
>NZ_PQCB01000033.1:814632-972772 GCF_002964745.1 Pseudoalteromonas sp. T1lg24
TGAACTTGAAAGGTCAACAGACCCTAACTCTTGCTTGATTTTAATGCCAAAGTGGATGGCGTTTTGGTCTTCTGGTAATTGGCAAAAATCCATTGGCTTGTCTGGCCACAGTACGTGATGACGCACGCTAATCGTTTCAGCGGCGGTAATTTGTTGTACTTGAAAGGGTGAACGCATTATTTAGATGCCACCTGTAACATCAAGTATTTTTCCGGTGATAAACGAGGCGTCGTCAGATAATAAATAAGCGATGCTGTTTGCCACTTCAATAGGTTGCCCGCCACGCTTAAGTGGAATTTTTTCTTTGAGTCGGTCAACGCGCGTTGGTTCGCCACCGTCGCTATGAATATCAGTATAAATAAGCCCTGGGCGTATAGCGTTAACACGAATACCGCGCTCGGCAACTTCTAGGGCAAGGCCACGGGTAAGTGAATCTACCGCGCCTTTTGCTGCAGCGTAGTCAACGTATTCAAAGGGCGCGCCTGATTGCGATGCACCCGAAGACACATTCACAATTGCGCCATCACTCGGGCAACGTTTTATAAATTCTTTTGCGCATAAAAAGGTGCTGGTAAGATTACCGTTAACGGTATTTAAAAAGCGCTCAAGGGAAATATCTGAAAGTGTGCTTTGTTTAAATAAAATGCCTGCGTTATTAACGAGATAATTAACTTTGCCCAAATTCGCTTCAATGTTATTAAAAAGGTGAGTAACTGCGTTTTCGTTTGTAACATCTGCACAAAATGTATCGCACATTCCGCCGTTTTGTTTTATCTCATTTGCAACATCTGTTGCGGCATCGGCATTTTTAACATAGTTAATCGCAACACTATAACCGCGCTTAGCGAGCAGTTTTGCCGTAGCGGCGCCAATACCGCGAGAAGCGCCGGTAACTAAAACAACTTTGTTTATTGTGTCTTTATTCATAATGCTATTTTGAACGGCTTGGCTCGAACTCGCTGTAGTGTGGCAAATCCATATTTAAACTATCCCAATTGGCTTTGGAATCAACAAAGTTATGGGACATTGGGCGTTCAGCAATATCGCAGTCAAGCACACCTAAGCGCAGGCGTAAACGTGTTGGGTCATCCGCATTTGAGCTATAAAGTGGTGACGCGCATTGCTTGCAAAAATGACGTTTTCTACCCGGTTTTACTTCAAACGAGTTAATGAATTCTTGCCCTTTTTCGATTGTTAGCGACTGTGAGTCAATAAAGCCATTGGTCGCAAAGGCGGTGCCGCTTGATTTTCTGCATAGTGAGCAGTGGCAATGAATAATATCGCTAATTGGGCCGTTAATTGTCATGTGAACTTCGCCGCATAGGCAACTGGCAGAATACATATTTGTCCTTAAACTGAGGGAGTTGAATTTGAGAGCTGCTTTTTACGCGCTTGAAAATCAACAAAAATGTTAATGCTTAACCACACAAACCCTATCACAAAGCTGATGCCACCAAAATCCAAATAACGAAAATTTCCGTGTAATTCATATTGGGCATCAAAATTGGCACCTTTTAGCGTAGGGATCAGAATATCGACAATCCACAAACCAAACATCACACTTGAAATGGCAAACGCGGCAATCCAACCGTACTTAATTAAAAAGGCAAAGGTAATATGTTCAATATTTGATTGTTGTTGCAGTTGCGCGGGGGTTAGCTCAAACACCGCGGCTAATGCTTTACTGGTTTCGAGCGAGGCGTTGCCATTTTTTTCAACACGCTGAATGGTGCGAATACTTAATCCAGCTGTGACTGCCAGCTCTTCTTGACTCCAACAGTGTTGTAAGCGCAGTTGTTGTATTTTCTTATTATCTAGTTTCACAAATAAACTCATGATGTATTTCCTTATCGATGTAAGTTGATAAGGAACAGCATAAAAATTTAGTGTACCGACTGCGCTGACAAATACCAGACATCTTAATGACATTCACCTGTCATCTATCTGACAACTTAGCGACACCTTAATAAAACAGTGGTTATAGTGAGTGTTGGTACTCACTTAATTGAGTTTTATCCGACCATTGGTAAACAAATTCATCGACCACTGAACCACATGGCGCATGCCATACACCTGCCTTAACGCGTTTAGCGCCCAACTTTTCATACACTTTAATGGCGTGATGATTTCCTGATAGCACTTCTAAGTAGATGCTTGGATGTGTGGCGTTTGCTTGTAGCCATTGTGTTGCCATAGACATTAGCCGCTTGGCGATGCCATTACCGTGATAATGACCATCGACATGTAAGTTATCGAGCAAGCTGCCAAGCGCTGCATTGTGATCGGCGTAAATACAAATAAAGCCAACGAGTTTGCTTTGGTGGCTCGCAATAATTACATGCTGCTTGCTATTTTCAGTAGCAAATCGAGATTGCCATAGCGCTAAACGCTCGTTTGGGGCAACTTGGCTTAAGTATTCGGCTTTTAACATAGTATGGTAGGTGTTTTGCCAACTTTGTGTGTGAAGAGACGCAATTGCTGAGGCATCGCTTCGATTGGCAACGCGGTAGTCGATGTCCATGTTTGGTGTTCCTTGTAGTTAGGGCCTGTTGATCTTTGCCGTTCTATTTTTGTTCTGTTTGAGCGTGCTTTTATCGCGGCGCTCGATGTGTGGCCTAGTAATCTAAGCGAATATCGAGCAAAGCTTCCGCGTCCTGCTCACGCCCCTTACCTACATCCGTGTAGGCAACAATGAGAAAAGTGCGCTCAAAAGAACCGTTCGGCAGCGCTTGGTTGGGTTTTCTACTGTGTTATCGGCTGACTCACATAGAATAACTATGCCACGCAGCCTCTGCCTGGTATAAAACCCAATCAAACTGCTGCAAAAACGAACTTGAAAGGTCATCAGGCCCTAGCTACCCAGTTCAATTAAAGCATTAATATTAAACTGATTAAATACTTTTACGCCATGCTGGTTTAGCAGCTGTGCAGTGACTCCTTGTCCACTTACTTTACTGCCTGAAAAGGTGCCGTCATATATTTCAGTGCTGCCACAGCTAGGGCTAAATTCGGTTAATAACGCCAATTTTATATGGTGTGTTTGGCAAAATTTTAAGGTGAGTTTTGCGCCGTGTATAAATGCGTCGGTCACATCAAGTCCGTCATCTTGTACAACGCGTGTGGTATTGTGTTTTTGGCGATAGATAATTTCAGCAGGCGGCCTTGGAATTGGCAAACCTGCGCTTACTTCGGGGCAAAAAGGCAAAAGTTCAAAGTACTGTTTAAGTGTTTGCAACTCAAGGGCGAGCGCTTTGCCGTTGTAGCGTACAGGATTGCCAAATAAACAGCTGCTTATTAGTAATTTTTGCATCAGCTTATTAAAGCGCTAATTCAAACTGCAGCATATCGCTGGTGTTAGAAGGCGTTTTGGTAAACCCCATTTTGCTTAGCACGTGCGCCGATGCTGGGTTATCAACGCTTACGCCACCGTGTATTACGCGCCACTGTGTTTTTGCTTTGCCATAGTGAATGAGTGCTTTTAGTAGTTCACTGGCGTAACCTTTGCCCCAGTATTGCGCGTTAAATAAATAACCAATATGTGCATGGCCATTGTCTTCATAAATTATAAGTAAGCCAATCAGTGTAAACTCGGCATTGTGATAGATGCCATAAACTTGGCTTGTGTGTGCTTGTTCATTTAACCAAACCTTTGCATCAACAGGTGTTGTAATCCCGTGAAAACTTGGTGGTAAGTAACGTGTTACCTCGGGACTTAAAATTGCAATCAGCTGGTTAAGTTCAACATGGTTTAGCGTTTGCTTTAACGCCGACACAGTGAGTCGTTGGCTATTGAACAAGCACAGATCTTTCATATTACTCGCTTTTAGAATGACAAGGTTGGTTATTTAAAAACTGCGTGATGTGTGCGTTTATTGCCTGTTTTAACCACTTAGGACCACCGTCATACATATCGTTATGATGAGATTTTGCAATTTTAACAACACATACAGGTAGCTGCTGAGTTTCGCTTTCGCTATAAAGCACGCCTTTATCGGCTGGGAAGTCGCTGCCACGAATTGAAAGTACCTTAATATTTGGATTTCGAGGAAGCGGTACACGGCGATGATCTATAGTGATTACGCGCTCGATATAATCGACGTTTTCATTGGCAAGCCACGACGAAATATCACCACCGTTTGAATGGCCGATTAACGTGAGCGCATTAAAGTTATAGTGTGTATATTTGTTGGCATAGTGCGATTTAACAAAGCGCAGTGTTTGTGCGCCACGTTGCCAGTTTTCGCTGCGCGTTTGGTATAAGTCACCGCTGACTGAGAGCGGTGGGTCATTGGGCAGTTCGTGCCCTACAGCGATAGTTAAAAACCCATTTTTATTGAGTATGGTTCAATAAACTTGTATTCAGTATGTTTAATCCCATATCCCGCGCTAATTATGGCGACCGGACATTGATTTTTTTGCGTGCAACTTGCTGAATTTGTGGGCTTTGAGACTGTCACTGGAATATGACGGTCGCGTGATTTATCAAATACGCTCAGGTCACTATTTTTAGCATTAACCGCATAACTCGCAAGGCCTAACAACAGGCTTAACGCAAGAGAAAAACGCATGAATCTTCCTTTTTATAAATTATTGTTTTTAAACGTTTGATTGAGCGTCTTTTTAACATTTTAGCTATCTGATTTATAGTGATTTCCGTGCGATTGCTTGGATCACAGCTGCCTCACCGGTATGAAATGCACCTTCAATAACAGTACGTTTAAGGCTTTGTAGCAATGTAAAATCTAGCCCGGCTAATTCATTTTTAAGCTGCGTTGTTGTGATCATAGTACTGATATCGTTGCCGCCGCCTGTGCCTAAATGAATTTGCTCGGGTGTGTAGGCTTCAAGTAAAAATACTCCGTTTGGTTTTAAACTTTTAACCACATTGGCGTGAAGTAAGCGCCTATGCGTTTGTGAAAAGGGGGCAAAAATTGAGATGATGCTATCCCAATTGTTTTCGCCTAAATCAAAGCTGGTTAAATCAGCGTGAATAAACTCAATGTTTACTTTGTGCTTGTCAGCTAATCGCGCTGCTTTATCTAACCCTTTGATTGATGCGTCGACGGCACAGACCTCAAATCCTTGCTGAGCGAGAAATACTGCATTGCGTCCTTCCCCTTCTGCAAGCGTGAGCACTTTGTTTGCCTTAAGTGATGAAACGTGTTGCTTTAAAAAGTCATTTGCTTGTGTACCGTAAGCATATTCGCTGTTTGAAAATCGTGTGTCCCACATGCTGTCAAAGGTCATGATTTACGCCTGTGAATTTAAACAATAGAATAAGGGTATTACTTCAAGTCGACTTTAAGTCAAGTGCACGCGAGAAAAATTATGGATATTGCACAAGTTGCTAAACAATCGGGTTTAAAACCATCAACTTTACGTTATTACGAAGAAAAAGGGCTGATCCGCTCTGCAGGTCGCAATGGGTTACGCCGTTATTACGATAAGCAGGTGTTAGAGAAGTTAGCGCTAATTAACTTGGGGCGCTACGTTGGTTTATCGCTCGATGAAATTGCTGAAATGCTGCTGCCGAAAGGCGTTGAGGTGAATCGCTCGTTATTGCTTGAAAAAGCCGACGAGCTCGATAAACAAATTAAATCGATGACGGCGATACGAGATGGCTTGCGCCACGCTGCTGAGTGCAGCGCGCCACATCATTTAGCTTGCCCAACGTTTCAGCGTTTTTTAAACCTTGCGGGTAAACGCCTAAAAGCGAAACCGAACAAGCTGAAGTAATTTGCTGTTTTTGCTTAAATTGTAATGGTGCCTGTAAGGTATTGCACTGCATCGCCAGAGATTTTGACGCGGCTGTCTGTTACTTCACAATACAAAATGCCACTGCGTTTCGATGCTTGCAGCGCCACAATTTGCTGTTTATTCAATTTTTCAGCCCAGTAGGGTGCAAGTCCTGTGTGAATAGAGCCGGTTACCGGATCTTCATCCCCGCCATTGGCTGGCCAAAAATAGCGTGATGCACAATCAAATTGCGTGCTTGGTGCACTCACTGTGACATCAAAAGGGGCCAGCTGTTTGAGCTTGTCAGAATAGGTGCTGATTGCATTGATAGTCGCTTCATTGTCATAAATAGCGAAATAGGCTTGGTCGTTTTTAAGCACTTCAACTGGCATGTGTGATAATCCTTCAAGCAATGCCGTTGGCACTTGGTGTGGCTCAACAGGTGTTGGTTTGCGATTTGGAAAGTCCATTTCAATGCGGCCGAGCGCGTTTTTCACTATGGTCATTTCGCCGACGGCGCTTGCGAAAAATGTAAATTCTGACATTTCTGGATAGTTAGAAAATAGAACAAAGGCCGATGCAAGCGTGGCGTGGCCGCAAAAATCAATCTCGGTAAGTGGCGAAAACCAGCGAATATGGTAAACATTAGCCTCATTTTTCACTAAATAAGCGGTTTCTGATAAGTTGTTTTCACTGGCAATATTTTGCATTTGGCTGTCACTTAGCCAATCATCAGTAATGATCACTGCTGCAGAGTTGCCTTTAAATCGCTCATTGGTGAATGCATCAATCACCTGCATTTCAAGTTTCATGATTGCCCCTTCTCGTAAACTTTTTGTGCGATTAGCTCGCTTGTGAGTGGTTGTCCTTGCCAAATAAATACCTTGCTTGCACCAGCACCTAACCCAAGTTCAAGTAAAATACGTTCTTCAATTTCACACAAACCACCGTCGTTCAGTGCTTTTTGGTGCATAACTAAGGTGAGCGTTTGCAGCAGCGATTTAGTTTGCACTTGGCTGATAGCTTCTTTGAGTTTGGCTTCGCAAGCTTGAAAATGTGCGATAGCTAATCGTGCATTAGAAAACGTACCAGTGATCACTTGCTGTTTGTTAGCGTCAAAGTTATCGATAGTAATGTGGTCTTTATTAATAGTGACGTAAAGAACGTGTTGGCTAAACATGGTATTTCCTATTGCGCGCGTTTTTTAGCGTAAATAAACAGATCTGTATCAGGCGTTGTTGCATCTGAATTCATCACTTTACGGTTAACCTTAATTATTTCAAATGCGTATTTTTCAAGCATGGCTGTAAGGTCGCTAAAGGTATGATAGTAAATGTACATTTGGTCGCCCTTGCTGGATGTTTGCAGGCCTGAACGCGCATTTTCACCTTCCATAGTGCTGATATGAAAAAGCCCTCCTGCTGTTAAACAGTTCGACACATTTTTAATAAGACTTTCAACTTCTTGGGTGTTTAAATAAGGTGTACAAAAACCGCTAAATACAGCATCAAAGCGATGATTTAAATCACTTAAATTACGTGAATCCATTACCCTAAACTCGGCTGTTGGGTTATTCGCTTTGGCAAGTTCAATCATATTGGGTGCCAGATCAATGCCTGTGATCTGAAGATCATTTCGTTTATTTAATAGGTACCTAGTTACATTACCTGGACCGCAGCCAATTTCGAGCACACTGGCATTTTTAGTTTTTAATAGCTGGCAAAAGGTATCGTAGCTATCAAAATAATGGTCGAAGTCCATATATTTGTCTTGGTATTGCTTGGCTAAACGATTAAATGTATCGACCGAGAGAGCGTTATTATCCATGTTTTCCTCTAAAACCACGCAATAAAACCTGCGATATTTATCACAATAAGCGCCACTAAACTGATGGCAAACAATGCGCTACGCATTAATTTTAAATTTAAGTAATAACAAAGTGTATACAGGGCGCGTGCAACAAAGTAGCTGAGCGCGGCTCCGTTAACCACATTGCTATTGGCATTCATGGCTATCGCAAACGCTATGCTTAAAATAAAAATGGCAATGCTTTCATTAATGTTTAGATGAGTACGATTGGCACGAAATAATAAATTTTCGTGATTGTTTTCAACTGGAAATCCGGGAGGATGCTTTTTTACAATTGCCAGTACATCGGCAATTAACAGTTGCACTATCATTAACATTGCAGTTAAGCCAAGAGCTAACAGGGTAAGGTGATATTGAGTTAGGTCGACCATGATATTGTTGCGTATTAAATTGGGTTAAATACGCCAGTTCCGTTTAAAGGTTATTTTTGTGATGCCACTGTACTGCAAGAGCAAGATGTTGGGCAATAAAATCTGATTTTAATTCACAATATAACGCACTGTTATTGTTACAACTTATTGCTGCATCTTGTTTGATTTGAGCGTATTCAGTAGCGATATTTGGCATCGCAATAAGGTAGTCGCGAAAAACGCGATGCTTAAAGAGGTGCTCATCTCCTTTAGCAAAGGCATGAATGTGATGACTGCGTTTATCGCCACCTTTTTGAAAGTAGCGCCGACCACTAATGCCATTTTCCCCTTTGGCTTTGTAGCTAATGTGTTGAAGGGCTGCGTTGCATGTGTCGAGCACATCGAGGGATTTTACTTCTAGCAAAATATCAATCACTGGCTTTGCCGCCAAGTTCGGCACCGACGTACTGCCAATATGCTCAATTGCGATTAAGTTACCAACAAGTATCGGTGAAATTAACGCGACTTCACGCTCGAAGTGTTCACGCCATAGTGGTGTGTAAGCCACGACCTCGATTTTTCGCATGCTACTTCCTTTATTATTATTTGATTAAGACGCTGTCTTTAATTAGGCATATTAACAACGATAAATAGACTTTTACATAAACGCAAAAGCCCAAAGTTATTAGCTTTGGGCTTATGTTCTAACAATGAGGTGACGACCAACCGAGCCGTGTTACATGGTTATTGTTTAAGGCTGCAATGTCATATGCAATATTGGAAAGGGCTTACCCATATCATCAATTGGCGAGCGGGCATTAATGTGAAATCCCCTGTGTTGATAAAAACCAACAGCTTGAGGGTTTTGCTCATTTACATCCACTTTTGTTGCCGCTAACTGATCAATGGCATAGTTCAACAATAATGTACCAATGCCTTTACCGCGTGCCGCATTAAGCACAAACAGCATTTCAATTTTGTGTTGATGAACGCCAATAAATCCTAATATTGCACCCAAATCATTTTTAATACACTTTAGCGTTACCGCTGGAAACGCGTGCTCTAAAATAATGGGTTTAAAAAACGCAATGTCCTGTTCTGTAATAAAGTCATGCGTTGCTCGGACTGAATTTTCCCACACGACGAGCATTTCTGCATAGTCGCTAGGAAGCACATTTTCTACAATCATGGTATTTCTCTTTGTGACTGAAATTGATGTGCAGCCGCGAAAAATTAGTTTACCCCGTGAAACAGCATAAAGCGATGTATTTTGGTTTTGCTCATATTTAAGCGTTAGACCGTAAAGTTCAACACGCTCTGGTATAAACACTCTATTTATTAGTTAAATTTGTTCTTATGAAGAAATTTCAGCGTGTTAGCCTAGACTTATAGCGTGGTTAAATTTGAGGCGAAAAAAGTGCGCATTTTGTTACTTGTATTGCTGCTCCCCACGTATTGCCTAGCTGAAGTGATCAATTGGATTGTGGTTGATTACCCTCCTTACTATATTTTAAAAGGCGAATACATGGGTCAGGGAAGAGACGAGCAAGTAATTGATTTGGTTTCTAAAAACTTAGTGGGTTATAAATTTAAACGTCATGTTATGCCGGCAAGTAGAGCGGTGAAAGCGCTTGGCAGGAGTGATCAGGTGTTTTGTATGGCGTCTTTGTATCGTAATCAAGAACGCGAGCAGTTTATTCGCTTTACTGAGCAATATTCTACGCTTGGGTTATCGCCTGCTATTGCCATGCGTAAATCATTGGTTGATAAATTAGAACTTGGCAACAGTACTGATGTGTCGTTGCGTTATTTAATTTTAAATCACGGTTTAACCGTGGGCACCACTCTTAATCGCTCATACAGTAAAGAAATTGATGCAATTCTAAAATCATCGCCTAGCGAACAGCTATCAACTCGCGCAGGCCGCGACTCGCTTGAAAGCTTAACCTATATGTTATTAAAAGGGCGGGTGGATATTATTTTGGGCTACCCCAGCGAACACGCCTATTTAAGTAAATTGATGGACGCCAATAATGAGCTCACGCAACTGAGCGTGCAAGAAGCTAAAGCGGTGGCAACTGGATATATTGGTTGTAGCAAAAACCCGAAAGGCGACATTGCAATTAAAGCGATTGATGAAGCGCTTGCAAAGCTTAACCACAGTAAGCAGTTTACAACCGTAATGTTGCGTTGGTTACCACAGCATATGGCGCCAACATTAAAACCGTATTTAAAGGAATATTAGCGTTTGGTTAGGCGTTGTTAGTGGTGTTAGGTGTAATTAGCGGTATTAGGTGTGTGGTGTTTTTTTAATTGTTAGCAATACATGTTTACGGTTTCAATGCTCAAGTACAATTTAAATTTTCAAACAAACGTCAGCAAGTAACGCGTTAATTATCCAAATACGCTTTCTTACGTGAAGTTTTTTCTCGTGTTCATAACTTTGCTTTGGGGTTTAGTTGAGCGGAAAAGACTTTTAGCAACAGTCTGCAAAGTTGGCAATGCGCGAACAGCGGCCATAGAAAGTTATTTTTCAGCACTGATGTTATGCTCAGTTGCTATGCGTTTCTCCTATATTCAGGAAAACGACCCATTGGATCGTTTTTATCCTTTCATAATTTCTATAATGATTAAAAGTATAACTATAGCAACAAGTTAGTTAGTGTGTTAGAACTGGTACAATGATAAAAATGACCCGTGGCTCGGTAGAAAAACGACCCAATGGGTCGATATTAAATTGTTATATGGCACAAATATGGTTCGGTGTTTATTTTTCATCATAGTGTTCTTTTCAACTCAAATTGACGCAAATGAAATTTGTGATACTGAGTCTGGAAAATGTGAAAAAGTGGGTACTGGTGGAGCCTGGATGCTATCGATAATTGAAACATCTGTAATTCCTTGTGGTAACCCAACTGAAATTACAAACTGGTTAGCCGAGCATGACTGGTTACTTGATAGAGTTAAAGCTAAATCAACAGAATATGATCACTTATTAAAAATGCAAAAAAGGTTATTTTGGAATGCTGAGAATAAAGATAAAACTCAGCATTGCTCAAAACTCATTACATTAATAAAAAATGGCAACCCGTTAAATTCAAATCTAAGGTAAGTGCCATATAACAAACGCATTAATGAATGGACGTCTAAAGCTTGGCTGGCGCTCGTTCCTCGCTAATTATAGCCAAGCTTAATCCGCTCATTATGCGGGCGTTATGTGCCCATGAAATATTTTTTACATTGTTTAGTGTTTTTATTTTCCGTCAGCTCTATTGGCTCTGAGTCGATAGAGATCAAGGGTGATGTTTCAATCCAAACGATTGAATTGATAAAGTCAAAATTTGATGATGGAGCTCCAATAATCGAATCGGGGCATATATCGAAAATATTGCCTAAAAACCTAGGCGACGCCATATATAAAATTGCTAATGATGATGGCTATTTTGAAGTTCGGTTTAAGGAGCATAGGAATCAATCAGGATATGATACAGTAACTGCGAAATTTATATGTGACTCGTTACCGTGCGAAGTTATTTTTTATAACCACATTAAGACGGTGTATTAGGCACATAATAAGCTGTTTAGCGAGGCGTGCATCTAATGAATAAGTTATTAGCTCTTGTGGCATTTGTCTGCTTGAGTGGCTGTGGCATGTCCGATGAAGAAAAGATCCAAGAATTTAAGTCTCGGTGCTTACAGTATTCATCTGAATTTATTATTGATAACTCAGCTGTTGGAGAAGTAAATCTTGGTGAACACTCATTTGCCATTCGGGCTAACATAGCCAGCCAAAAAGTAATTTCTGGTGGGCATGACTCTAATATGCCTATTGGTTCTGCAGATCTTCCAGTGTTAGATCAGATATACGGACCTTCATACGTATTGCAACGGCTACTATTGGAGCCAACCAATATTAGTGAAGTGCGGTACAAATATAATAGAAAAAATGGAAAGCTAGAAACGCAAAGTTGCTATGAAAATACTCGGATCTCAGTAAAAACTGTAGAACAAGCTGATCAAACGTTTCTAGGGAACTGTGATATTACTCGAGTTCATGATGACGATTACCTAGCACGATACAACATACTTTACGCATATGGTGAAGTTGATGAATACGACATCAGGCCATTTATGTTTTGGGTAAATGATCGAGCTTCAGGTCAAGTATTAGCAGAGCAGATTTCTTTTCAGTTGTTACTTGGTGGTCTATCTGGTGAAAACAAAGTGCTGAAAGCATGGGGGGGCGCTCAAAGTGTAAGAAGTTGTAATCTGTCACCTCCGGATCAGCTTGTTAAGCGGGTTTTTCGCAAAAATACCTAACACGATTAGCCGTTAAAGGCGTTAGCACACTTCACCCTACAGCAAACTAAATGATATGGAATATTTAAATGAAATCTGTCTGTAAAACAATCTTTTTAGGGCTTTCTTTAGTGGCAGTGATGTCTTGCTCTGATAGTGTTCAACAAGCCGATCCTGATTTTGTTCCTAAGAATATTAAAAAGACGTTTTCGCAATCTAATAGCCCAGTGGTGTTTATTGATGAGGCTCATAATAATTTTCTGACAAAAAATGGGCGATACAAGCCTTTTGCACAAGTTCTGTCTAGTGATGGTTATACGGTAAAATCTAGTAGTGAAAAGTTCACTTTAGCGTATTTGCAACAAGCGGATATATTGGTGGTAGCCAATGCGCTAGATAAAAATAGACGCGACTGGACTCCCCCGTTCGATGATGCATTTAACAGTAGTGAAGTTGAAGCCGTTAAACAGTGGGTAATACAGGGAGGCTCTCTTTTTTTAGTTGCCGATCACACCCCGTTTCCAAAAGTGATAGAGAACCTATCATCTGCTTTTGGCTTTGAATTTAGTAATGGTCATGTTCGTGATGCGTTGTTCCGTATCGATGATAAATCCCTTGAGAAACATTCGATTACCCAAGGCGACTCTCAATCAGAGCGAATCACTCAAGTTAAGTCGTTTGGTGGTTCTGCTTTTCAAATACCAGCGAAAGCACAACCTCTTTTAACTTTGGGTAAAAGGGCAACGTCTGTTGTGCCAAAAATTCCTTTTCAAATAAATGCGAAAACTCCTAGGGTATCAATGAATGGTTGGCATCAAGGCGCTGTTTTGGAAGTAGGAGAAGGGCGGGTTGCGGTGTTTTCTGAGGGCATGATGTTCTCGTCACAATTTGTAGCTTCAACAGGAAAAAAATACGGTTTAGTATCTAACGGCGCGGAACAAAATGAACAATTTTTACTAAACATTATGCACTGGCTGTCAAAGTAAATGCAACCGATGCTTGTACTTTGTATGATAGTAAGTCGTTTAAAAGGATATGCTGTTCGCTGTAGCCGGTGCGACAAACCAGCTTTAACTCTTTTCGGCAAGCTAACTAACAATCATATTTCTAGCTGTGTATTTACTTCATATATTAAAAACTTGAGTTACCATTACACATCCGTGGAGCGGTGTTTAATTCGGCTGAGTGCAACTGGGGTAATACCAAGGTATTTTGCGATGTCGTTTTGTGTAAGCCTGTTAACAAGTTCGGGTTCTTTTTCTTTAAAGCGCGTATAGCGCTCCTCCGCTGGGAGCATTAAAAACTCAAATTCGCGCTGCTCTTTTTTAATTGAGTGATTTAACAGCATGGCAATGACGCTTTGCGCTAGCGTATGAGATTGCGCGATACAATATTGTAGGTCGTTAAAATTAAAACGGATTAATTCGCTAGGCGCGAGTGCAATTAAGTTAAACGTACAATGTGTGTTTGCCGTAACTGCACTAATACTACCAATCACGTTATTACATTGAATAAATGATTTTATGGTTTCTTTGCCATCATCACTTAAATAATAGGCTTTAAGCAGGCCGCTCTTTACAAAATAAAGGCAATTGCTTGAGTCGCCTTGGTAGAACACATGTTGCCCTTTTTCGAGCGACTGCGCTACGCCATGTTTTGCTATAAACTCTTCTAAATTCATCCTTTTTACTTCCCACATCCTTTTGCTTACTAGTGCGTAACGGTCAACACGTTTTAGCTATTCTACAAACTAATTGCCTTTTTTGATCAGTTTTTTGTGATTTTTAACCTAGGTTAATGTCGCTGGTTGCCTGTTTGCATAGTGTTAATGCCAATTTCAAATGGCATAAAAGGGAAACTATGAAGCTTATCAATAAAACCATTGTGGTAACGGGCGGCACGTCGGGAATTGGCTATCAATTGGTTAAACAACTGGCTGCGCACAACACCGTATTGGTGATAGCGCGAAACAGTGAGCGGCTAAAACCATTAGCGCTCGAATTTAAAACGCTGATGGCCTACGAGTGTGATTTAGCGCAGCCTGAAAGTTATCTGTCGGTGGTGAATAACATTACGCAGCGCCATGGTGCAATTGATGTGTTGATCAATAACGCGGCAATTCAAAACACAGCCTGTTTTACCGACCCAATGTTCAACTATGACATGTTACGCACTGAAGTGGATGTTAATTTTACCGCGGTGTGTGCGTTTAGTTATTTGTTTTTAGCCGCATTACAGAAAAGCACTTCGCCCGCTTATATCGTTAACATTAACTCGGGATTGGCACTTGCTCCAAAAACAAACTCGGCGGTGTATTGTGCCAGTAAAGCGGCGGTTAACACCTTTTCAAAAAGCCTAGGCTACCAATTAGCTAACACCAATGTTGAGGTGTTGCAGGCATTTTTACCATTAGTGGATACATCCATGACCAAAGGGCGGGGGAGCGGCAAAATAACTGCACAACACGCTGCACGCGAGATTATTCACGGTATAGAAACCAAGCAATTAGAAAACAATATCGGCAAAGTTAAGTTATTGCGTGGATTATTGCGGTGTTTTCCCTCAATGGCTTACAACATGATGAAAGGATACTGATATGTTAAAACAGTTTATAAAACGAAAAGCGATAGTCGCAAGCGTAACATCGGCATTAACGTTTGCGCCTGCGGCACAGGCAAATAAAAGCGAGCTAACCGTACACGTGACAAACATTGATACATCACGCCCTGGCGACATTGTATTGATGATTTTTAATGAGACTGGCTTTCCCAAACAGCATGATAAAGCAATTTACACATTAGCAACGCCTGCCGATAACACGCAATTGCGCTTTCACCTTGAGCTTGAGTTACCAGTGTTTGCGGTGAAAGTGCTGCACGACGAAATTGGCGACCGTAAAGTCACCAAAAATTGGACTGGTATTATTCCTTCAGAAGGACTTGGCTTTTCAAACGGTGCCACGTTAAGTTGGCGGGGAGCACCTACGTTTAAAAACGCTGCGATTTTTCGTGATAGCCAAACGTTATCACTGACAATTCCGGTTATTTATCCGTAGGAGGAAATATGACTTCTTTAGTTAAGGTTATGCTGACATTAGCGATATTTTTTGCCTCGACTTTCGTTGTTTTAAAATCAACCGGCTTGGTAACCGCCTCAAAAGTAGAAGCGTGGTTTGAAATGGCCAAATCGGTTGATGCAATTTATGTTTGTGTTGTTATTGTATTACTGCTGTTTGCAGATTTATTTATTGCTATTCCAACGTTAACCGTGATGTTGCTAGCAGGGTTTTTTCTTGGTCCATTAGTTGGGTCAATAAGCGCTGTAATAGGCTTGAGCCTTGCGGGAGGTTGTGGTTATGGCTTAAGTAGGCGTTACGGTCACTTTCTTTTAAATTTTTTAGTAAACGATCAGCAAAAACGAGCTGATGCAGTAACTATGTTTCAGCAACATGGCGCTGTAGTGATTTTACTTTCAAGAGCGACGCCAATTTTGCCCGAAGTTTCAGCGTGTATGGCGGGGATGACCAAAATGCCTTTTATGAAGTTTTGCATTTTGTGGTTGGTGAGTACGGTACCTTATGCTGTTATTGCCTGCTATGCCGGTTCGATTAGTTCGGTTGAAAATCCCAAACCGGCAATTTTTACCGCAATTGGTTTAACCGCGTTATTTTGGAGTGGTTGGTTTGTGTTTAGCAAAGTAACGAAAGCGAAACGCCAGCTATTAACCTAAAGAGTGTTAACCGAGTTAAGGCTAAACTGCATGTTTGTGCATTTCGCTGTTGTAATCTACTACGCAGTTTCGGCCTTGCTCTTTGGCTTTATACAGTGCGCTATCAGCTTGGTGAAATAGCGTTTCAATAGAAAAATTATCAAACTCATCACAACAACTAACGCCAATTGATGCGGTTAAAAATTGCGAAATCAAAGACGTTTTATGTTCAATGGCAAGTCCCTCTATTGCTTCACGTATGGCGTATGCCATATTGCGCGCATCACTTTGGCACGTGTTGAGCAGCACAACCACAAACTCTTCGCCGCCATAGCGAGCAATTACATCATTTTGTCGGCGAGTATGGTGTTTTAAGGTTTTAGCCACGTGTTTTAACGCCAAGTCACCTTGCTGGTGGCCGTAGCTATCGTTGAATTTTTTAAAGTAATCAACATCTAGCATAATCACACTAATTGGCATAGCCGATGGTGTTAATTGTTCTAACACTTGCATCATGGCGCGGCGGTTAGCAATACCAGTGAGCGGATCGGTATCACTTAATCGTTTTAATTGGCGGTTGTTATGTTTTAGTGCATGTTGTTGTACATGTACTTTATTAAATAACACATCAATAAGCAGCGCTAAACGGCCTATTTCATCGGTGCGTTCTAAGTTTGTTGTGAGTTGAAAATTACCGCGATCCATTACTTCCCTGACGGTGGCTTTGAGCTTATTGAGCGGTTCAATAATCATAACGGTAAGAATAAAATAGATAATAAGCAGTATGACCAACGACATTAATAGCGCCATAACCATCGACATTTCAAATGGGCTGTCGTCAAACATTCGCTTGGGTGTGGGATAACTTAGGATCAACGCTGGCTTATTGAATATGTCATTAAATTTCACATGAATATTCGAAAGTTGGGTGCGAATATGGTTTTGTGCATCGAGTTGATTAAAATCGATAACAGGCGTTGTGGCAGAGAAAGTGTCAGCTTGTGCAGCAGTGACTGTAGTTTGGGTTATTTCGCTAAGTTGGTGTGCAATTTTGCCATCAAAATAACTCCACACTAACATTGTGCCGGCTAAGTCACCCACGCCAGATGATGGTAAAACACTCCCGCTTACGAACAAAATAAGTCTGTCATTAAGGGTAATTAGCCCTTGTTTAAACAATGTTTGTTGTCCGTTGTTTATCATTTCTTGCTTACTGATCAGCAAGTTTTTTTTAAGGCTTGGCGGCAGCGATTTAAAAGGGGAGCTTGATAGTGGATTGTTGTTTTGATCTATCGCTAATTCGTCAATAAGCGTTTGGTTTTGATCAAAAAAACTCATGCCATTTATTTTAAGTGAAACAAACGATTTAGGTATAAAGAAGTTAGTTTCCAAATAGTCCAAATCACGCGTCAGGATCACGTTGTACAGCTCATCCCACACGGCGTTATCGTACACCAGCATTTCAAGTTCGTTGTACACTCTAAGCAGTGCAGAATTGAGTTTGTAAATATCCTTTTTATCTTTTTCTACTTCAAGTGCGACTAGTTGCGGAATGGTCCAATACTGGCGGATCACCAAGTGCACGCTTGAGAATGCAAGTAGCATAATCACGAATACAAGTAGTAACTTAATGCGCAAACTTCGCGCGATAAAATTAAACATATACAAGCCTGTAGCAAAAAATATGAGAGTAGCGCGTTGTGGCTTAACACACTTATTTATGAGTATAGGAAAGTATTTAACTTTGCGCCGAGCAAGCGAGTGTAAATCGTCAATTTCAAGCGTTACTAAGAAACGTGTTTTAACGGCTATTTACTCTGATTTCTTGCGTTACATTTTTGCCACAGACTCGCAAAAGCTGCGGATTATTGCTTCAAGGAAAATGCATTGAATGTAGCTAAAATTTGTTGAACGCAGTATCAAGCAGCTTTATCAGTTATAGACTTAACTGCTGTCATTATTTTTTATACACGCTTGGGGTTTTGCTTTAAAACTGCGAGCTTAAACGCGACTCGGTAAACAACGTTTGTTGATTAAGTGAGTTATCGCTACAACGATTTAAATCAGCAAAGTGCCATGTTATTTCTTGGGTTGTGTTTTGTATGCCTGCTAATACAAATGTAATGGACTTTAATGACTGTTTGTCGTTGTTTGATAAGTGGCACACATTGCCCGAAATTTTCTTTTGTAGTTGGGTTAAGGTGTTTGTCGCAATTACATCATCGAATACGGCATGCTTGTTTTGCTGGTATTGATTATTTGCTTTGGCTTTATTGATGGTAAGTTCGCTTAACTGTTGTTGTATTGATTCGATTTGCGCTTGATTGCTGTTTGATTTTTTTAACGCCGATAACTTTCGTTCTAACTGATAAATATGGTGTGACAACGCTCTTGCCTGTTGTTGTGACTCTTTAAAGTTTTGTTGTTTTTGCTGATTAGCTTGGCTTAAACGGCGTTTATTTATGTTTTCGTTTACTTCTATCGCCGAAAAATTAATAAACAATGTTGCGCCCGTGTAAGGGTTGTAATGGGGCTTTACACTTGCTACTGGTTGCATTAAATCAGTATGCGCAGTAGTTTGATTAGCACTTAGTTTGGCACTAAGCGTTTCCAATAAAAATTTTTGGTTCTGTGCTTTTGCAACAGCAAACGAGCTATAAACAACACATAATATGACAAGTAAAATTTTGATTTTCATACACACTCCAAATTGAAAATCACATCCTTGTGATGATGTAAACTTAGTTGCCTGCGAGCGCCACAAGCCAGTTTTGCCACTGCTGTTCATAGTTTGCTGCGGTACTTGCCAAAATTGTCTGGTAGTCAGCCCAATTCCCATCGCGCGCGGCAAGGCGAATATTGCGTACTTGGTCCATATGGTTTTCAAACATAAAACGCGCGCCTAAATAGCCCCAGCGGTAAATTTCGTCACTGCTATTTGAATAATTAGTATTGAAAACTTGGCTGAGAGTGCGCTCTTGAAAGTTGCCTTGAACTAACGCAATTGCGTCATCGTTTGCGTCTTTTAGCGAGATATATTCGGCTAATCCTTCGCTCCACCAAACAGTGTTTTCAGGGTAGTCAGCAAAGTTACCTTTTAGATCAAATCGACCATCAAGGTAATGCACATATTCATGTTCTAGATTCCAGATTGAAAACTCAGGTCTTAACCAATCGGCTTCATGGGCATAAAAGGTTGCTTGATTATTAGCGTCTTCGGCATTGCCTTCAATGTACATACCGCCATTATTGGTATTGATGCCAAATAAGCGAAAGCCATAACGGTCGTATTGACGGTAGTTATCAAAAATCACCATTAATAAGTCTTCGTTTAAATCACCGTCAACGGGTTGATAGCCGGTTTCTAAACGTTGGTGAAAATATTCTTCCTCTGCGCCAACTAGCGCACAGCTATCAATAAACTGCTGTTGCGTCATGTCTTGTGCTTGAAACTTTAGGCTGGCACTACAGGTAAATTTATGCGGCAGTATTGAGTCGGCAGTGGGTTTGCCTTTGGCGTATGCAAAGTTTGCAACAATAAGTGCTGAAATTGCGAGGGTAATAGGCTTTATTGCTTTCATTATTAGCTTCCTGTTGTTGTGTTTTGTAAAAATAATGTAAAGCATATATTATATAATGTATACAATTTATCAGTTCTAAGCAGATGTGTTTTAGTTATATGCCCCGAAATGTTTTGTGGTGTGCAGCTGTGTTTTATTGTTAAGGTGTTGAATTTATATTGTTTTTATTTTCGTGTTGAAAGGGGAGTGCTTAGTTTGTTTTTTGCAATAAAACGGTGGTGGTTTTAGATTTTCCCATCGGAGAATAACTGCGCTCTTAAAATATGTGCTACTTGAGGGCGAAAATAGGTTGGCACTTAATGACGTTTTGCATTAAGTGCCAATTATAAAGGTGTGTTATACCGTGAATTCGCGAGAGTTCTCATTAAGACGTTCGCTAGTTTGTTCAAGCATTTCAACCACTGTCATAAACTCGTTCATTCTATCAACGGCCTCTTTTGATATATCACTTAACCCATTGATATTGGCGTTTATGTCTTCGGTTACCGTAAGCTGCTCTTGTGATGCGGTTGCGACGCCTTGGGTCAGATCTTTGATTTTTCTGACCGCTTCAAAAATACTGTCGAGCACTTCTGATGACACCATTACCTGTTGTTCGGTGGTATTTACTTGCTGCTGGCTTTGCTGAATTGCACTGTTGGCATTACCGGCTTTAACTTGAAGCTGATTAATAATATCGCGAATTTCTTCGGTAGATTGCTGTGTTCGCTGTGCCAAGGTACGCACCTCATCTGCAACCACCGCAAAGCCTCTGCCTTGTTCGCCAGCTCTGGCAGCCTCAATTGCAGCATTAAGCGCAAGTAAGTTGGTTTGTTCGGCAATCGCTTGAATTACACTGACTACGTTCGCAACCTGATCGCTTTGCTCTGTTAATTCTGAAATAATGTTAGCGGTTTGCTCAAAGCGTGATGACAAATCACCAAATTGTTGGCTGGTTTGTGACATCACTTCCATTCCGCGCTGCGCTTCTAGCTCTACCTGATTGGCATAATCTGCGGTGCTAACGGTGTTAGATGTCACCTCGTTTAAGGTTGCGGTCATTTCTTCTGCGGCTGTAGCGATGGTTTCTAAGCGTGAATTTTGCTCTTCGCTAATCGCTTTATTATTGCGAATAAATTCGGCCACTTCCTGTGATGACTGAGACATTTGATTGCCCGCACTACCAATATTCGTGACTGTTTTTTGAAAGCTTTTGAGCATGCGGTTAACCACGTTTGCAACTGCGCGTACTTCAGTTGCGCCAGTTTCGTCTAATGATTTGCTTAAATCGTTAGCGCGACCAATTTCATCAAACGTTTTACCCAATAATTCAATGGGTTTTACAATTCTACGGCGCACCAAGTAAACACCAAATAAGCTAAAACACACGGTAATAATTAAAATAACAATCACCCAATATAAATAAGATTCAACGCGGTTATTGGCAGTTTCCACATTGTTTTGAGTGCGTGTTTCAAGGGCTGTGAAAAATGATTCCACGGGTTTCATAATATCCGCTTTAAAGCGGTGATAGTCCTCACTGTGCGTGAGTTGAATGGCTTTTGCTAAATCGGGTGAACCGTTAACGGTATAGTTGCCAGACGCGTCTTTAAATTTACCTTTTACGGCATTCATCGCTTCGACTTCTAATGCTACTAAGCCGTCGGAATTTTTTTGTGCTTGCGTTAAGTAGTCGAGCTCTTTTTGCGTAAAGCCAGTGGCTTTCATTTCGTCGAGCAATACTGAACGCTTGCCATCTGGTTTGGGTTTACTGCCGTAATTGAGCACTAAATCCCAATAGATCTTATGATAGCCTTCTGGCCTTGGCTTTTCGCCATTGCGAATTGCTAGCACATCCATATACATTTTTTCGTACTTATCGTTACCCGTAACGGCATAGGTGCGCCCTAAGCGGGTGAGATCGTCCGAGCTTTGTCGTAATTCGTCGGCAAGTTGATACGCTTTGTAACGGTTATCAGCCATCTCTTCTACGTCAATTAACGCGTTATACATGTTAATTACAAGCAGCGTCACCACTAAAACAAATACAATAATGCCACTAAAAATGGTCGTCATTAAAATGCGAATGGAGTTTAGCTTCATCGTCATTACCTTTGTTGAAGTAACCACAATAAAGACTAGTGCAGGACTAAACATTCAGCTAGCCATAAATATACAACTAGCGCCGTTAACCTCCAATTTTTGGCTGATGACGAACAGCCAACAAAAAACAGCTTATTTCAATAGATCGCGTAGCAACACCGCTTTATTTGATGTTGTAAGCATGGCTTTATTTTTGGGTAATTGTTTAAGTTTCTCAGCAACTTGTTTTTGTTCATCTAAGGTTAGCTCACCGTACATTCGTGGGTAAGGCCAGCCATAGCCCCAGCGAAATGTGGTAGGTAAAAATGGGGTGCCACCCACGCGTACGCCTGCCAACATTAAATTTGCTATTTGTTTTTCACCCACTTCGGCAACGCATATTTTAAGTGCCATATCGGCATCTTTGCGTTGCTGGTAACTGCCGCCTTGCCAGTACGCTAAATCGTGCGCAACACAGCAGTTGAGCCAAAGACTGTTTTGTTCAAACGTGCCATCGGGAAAGGCGCTGCAACCATCACTGGTAAAGGGTTTTAGTTCGTTTGCTGCAACGGCGGTTTGGGTAAAAAACAATAAACCAATACTTGCTAAGAGTGTGTATCTCATTGAATGTTTAAATACGCGAGGATGATGCTGTGCGTTAGCATATCAGAATGTTGCAATAAGAGAACCACATTAAACATTGTTGAATGTTTGAATTTTGAAAAAATAGCGGGTTGCTTACGAGCCTTATTATTCCCTTTCCATGATCAGCTTACCTTAAACACTTAGTAACATTAATGACATATAGATTTGATGACAACTCATTAACAAGCGTGTTATAAATTAGCTGCACAACAAGGAGTTATACACATTGAACGTGAACGATGAAAAAGAACAAACAGCTACGGTAATTTGTTTTTTAATTGGCGGTTTAGTTTTAGCCACCGGAATTTATGATTTTTTCCATTACGACCTACATATTCGAGATCTGATAAACATAGTTGCTGTTTTTCTTATTTTGGTCGGCCTTGGTTTAGCACCAAAAACCTTTTTTACGCCGATTGGCAAACTGTTTTCAACGTCTTATAAATTACCCACATTAGTGAATTCAAAAATACAGCAAAGCCTTATTATTAGTGGCGTGTTGCTAAGTCTGGTATGCATTATTTGGGGATATTGATGCTAAGCGAGTTAACTTAGCGGGCAATTAGGGTAGCAACACAGTAAGAATAAATAAGGTTACTAAGATTGTATTAATGGCGAAATAACCTGCAACGTAAGTTGTTGCTAGCCAAGCAAAATGAGGCAAATATGAACGTATTTTTGTTAATTGCAGGCGGTTTAAGTGCTTGCGCCGCCTTGTTGCATTTGGCGTGCATTTATTTTGGTGCGCCGTGGTATCGTATGTTGGGCGCAGGTGAACAAATGGCAAGGCTTGCCGAGCAAGGCAGTCATCAACCTGCGCTTATTACGAGTGTTATTTTTGTGGTGCTCGCAATCTGGTCTGTCTATGCGTTTTCTGCGGCAGGACTATTGATAAAGTTACCGTTACTGCGCTTAGCGCTGATTTTAATTACGTTTATATATTTGGCGCGTGGCATTGCGGGCTTTTTCTTTATTTCATCCCCTATCGGACGAAGCCCCGAATTTTGGCTTTGGAGTTCATTGATTTGCTTAGTATTTGGTCTAGTGCATTTGATTGGCATTAAACAAATATGGGCAACTTTATAATGATTTTACAGATTTTCACTAAGCCGTTTGAGTTAGGTTTAGCGCATTGCATATTGAGTAACTATTTTGGAACTAATTAATTATTTAAACGAACACTTTTATACCAAACAACAACTACTTGAACTAAGCAAAATACCTGAAAGTGTGTTTGAACAGTGGCAGTCTAACGGGCTTATGCCAAAGTGCTCATATAAGTTGGCGCTAAATGTTGAAAGCGACTCATTTTTTGGCATACATACCCAGGCACACACAGTGGAATATTATGCCAAAGGCTATACCGCTTGGCTTGGTAATTTGCAGTCTATAAATGATGAGCACTCAGCTTATGAGTTGTTCTCTACGCGTTATCAAAACGCGATAGCCGAACTTAAAGCACAAGGGTTTGCATCGCAAAATAGCAAATTAAATGATGGTTTATCGCAACATATTGAAAGCGAGTGGCAGCATTTTCAAAACGGCATTTATGGTTTATGTACGCAGTCTGGTTTGCCAGAGGACATTGCTGCAAAAGAGTTTGCTATCGTGATTATTAATGAACTTACCGAGCAAGAAAATTTAACTCACGCTCAACTGACACAACTTGAACAAGCGGTTAATTTGCTTGATTGTGCCAGTGCACTGTTTGCGCCACATGAGCGAAACAACAGTTCTCGTCATCGTTTAGTGGACGAAGTAAGACGTAAATACCAATTTTAATTGCAGGACTGCATAATGAAGCTTTATGGTCGTACTACCTCGTTTAATGTGCAAAAAGTGCTGTGGCTTTTAACTGAACTTAATCTCGACTTTCAGCATATTGAGCTAGGCGGTCGTTTTGGTGGTTTAGATAATTGCGAGTTTAAACAGCTCAATCCGATGGGCAAAGTACCTGTATTAGTTGATAACGGCCGAGCTGTTTGGGAGTCGCATACCATATTGAGGTATTTAGCCGCACAATACGGTAGCCCAACGTGGTATCCGGCATGCGCGTTTGAACGTTCGTTGTATGAACGTTGGCTCGATTGGTCGCAAACCATTTTTCAGCCTGCTTTTATGGGCACTTTCTGGGGATATTACCGAATGCCGCCTAACAAACGCGATATGATGATTGTCAATCGTCATTTAGACAGTTGCATTAATTGTTTAGCAACCATTAATAAGCAATTGCAGCAAACCTCTTACTTGGCAGGGAACACGCTTTCACTTGCAGATATTGTTGTTGGCGCAGTGATTTATCGATTAACGTCGCAAGGTTTAATGATACCCTTGCCAGAACATGTAAGTAATTGGTATCAAAAGCTTAAATCTCGCCCCGGTTATAAAACTTGGGTGATGAGTGATTTTACCGAACTAAAAGCCCGAGAAGACTTCTAACCCTATGATTTATCGATAGCAATCACATTAAAAGGAAGGTTTTGTGTATCAGTTATATTATTATCCGCTTAACGCCAGTATGGCACCACATTTTATACTTGAAGCGCTGGGTGTAGAGTATGAGTTGATTAAGGTAGACAGAAAAAATAATCAACAAAAATCAATAGAGTATTTGGCATTAAACCCTGCGGGGCGTATTCCTACCTTAATTGATAACGGCACTGCTATTTTTGAAAGCCCTGCCATTTGCATTCACTTAGCTGAAAACCACCCAGATGCGAATTTGATCCCGCCATCAGGTGATATTAATCGCCCTGTATTTTTCCAGTGGATGATGTATTTAACCAATACGATTCAAGCCGAACTTATGGTGTACTTTTACCCTGAAAAACACACCCTAGATGCACAAAATGCAACTCAGATTGTTGAGGCGCAAGAAGCACGTATTACCGATATGCTCGCGCTGCTTGATAATGAACTAAAACATAAAAATTATTTGGTTGGGCAAAGCGTTACGGCCTGTGATTTTTTCTTATTTATGTTGTGCGTGTGGGCTGATGAATTTAAAAAGCCACCGCTTACGTTTACTAATCTAGCGCGCTTTTTAAAAAACCTCGCACAGCACAGTGCGATAAAAACTGTGTGTGAAAAAGAAGGGTTAAGCCTTCTCGATTATCAATCGTAGCGAGCGTGATTATGGCATTAATTTATCAAGAAACCGTGCCAAGCCCCGAGGAATTTTGCGAGATGCGAATTAAAGCAGGGCTTTCTGCAAAATCGCTAAAAGCGGCAAGCATTGCATTACCGAATAGTTTGTACGGTATTTCGATACGCGATGGTAAGCAGTTAATAGCAATGGGGCGTGTAGTTGGAGATGGCGCGTGCAATTTTGAAGTGGTGGATATTGCGGTAGACCCAGCCTATCAAGGTCGTGGCTTAGGCCGCGAGGTGATGCAATACATTGATAACTATTTAGCATCGGTCGCGCTTGAAGGCTCGTACGTGTCTATGATCGCTGATGAACCAGCCTTTTACGAAAAATTAGGTTATCGATTAGTTGCGCCGAAAAGCCAAGGTATGACAAAAAAATTTACACCAAATCATGAGACGCCGCTTAGCAGTTAATGTGCTAAGCGGCTTTTTGTTATTGCTCTTTATTTAACAAACCCATCAAGCCAACCAGCGCGGCAAATAGCACGGCTGCCACAGGCCAAATAATCCAAGTAACGCCCCAGTTCATTGTCCATAAGCTCCAGGCTAAGAAAATAGCGACCACTAAAGGCCAATAAAACGGTGCAAGTTTGAGTGCGTTGCGTTCACTTTGGGTGAGTTCGCGGTTTTTATCCCCTTCGTTTAATACATGTTTATAGGCTTCATATTCACTTGATGCGGGAATAATCACCCATAAACCTAAGGTAACGATAAACAATAACGCGGCGAGCATCAGCAAGGTTAAATCGGTGCGACCAATCAGCATAATAACTAACAATAATGGAATGCTACTGGAAATAAATAAGGTCACAGCGAGCGATACTTTGCCGTTGTACTTAGGTGTGAATGCGTCGATTTTCTCACTAAAGGCACTATGCACACCATACATCAATTCAAATTTACCTTTTTCAATGGGAGCAATGGCACGCTCATATTGATTGGTTTGGATCACCAAACGCACACCTGCTGCAATTAGAATAAAAATTGAAATTATGCCAAACACCACTGCGGTATTTTTATTTAACCCAATGCTGTTGTTATTGGCTAATGCCAACAGAAAAAACAACGGCACAGCCGAGCATACAAAAAATGCGACGCCTTTTGCCGTGAGAATAGCTTGGGCTTTTTTGGTGTTTACGTAGTCGATAGCTTGCTCTAGGCTAATTTGTGTTAAGTCATTGTCGCGCTCTTCTAAGTGTTCAGCCGTTTCGATTTCGTCTTTTAATAAAAAGTCGGTTGAGACATTAAACAGTTCGGCCAATTTGATTATTTTATTTAAATCAGGAATGCTGTTGGTGCTCTCCCATTTTGAAACCGATTGGCGCGATACGCCCATTTTTTCGGCTAATTCTTCTTGTGACCAGCCCAGTTGCTTTCTTAATGTAATTATTTTCTCGGATAAGATCATTGTTCGTTACTCTGTTTGTTAAATTGCCTCTAGCTTAGGAATTTCAACGGTTGCACACTAGCAAGCTGGCTTTGAATCTTGTCAACTGGCAGTTGCATTTACTTATTTTTGCTAAAAAACGGCGATTTTTTACTTTCTAGCATACCGCTTATTGATTAATCGACCAGTAAATTGTTTATGCGTTTTTATAATTTTTTTGCCGCGCTTTTGTTGCAGCCCTATCGCAATATTCAGAAAACAAACCGGCAAGTTCAAAAACGCTAAGTTATATTTATGCGCTTTTAGTTTTCTTACTTAGTTTTGATTTAAGTCCTTTTGTGAAATAACTTTAGTTGATAGATTGGTATGCAAAATAACGATTGCTGGATAAAAGATGGATTGGCTTGCCGAAGAATCAGAAACAATTACAAATAACCGTAAACCATGGAAAGTAGTAATTGTTGATGACGATTTAGAAGTACACAAAGCAACAAAGTTAGCAATGAAGACGTTCGAGTTTATGGGGCGGCGCCTTGAATTTTACAGTGCCTATAGTGGCAGCGAAGCAAGAGCGCTTTTGCGCGAACATCTCGATGTGGCCGTTATTTTGCTCGATGTTGTAATGGAAACTGACGATGCGGGTTTAAAGCTCGTTAACTTTATTCGTGGTGAGTTAAATAATCGCGATACGCGTATCGTGTTAAGAACAGGGCAAGCCGGACTTGCACCAGAGAGCGAAGTGATTAAAAACTACGATATTGACGGTTACAAAGCCAAAACCGAAATTACCGTCGATAGCTTGCATCATTTGTTCTATACCTCATTACGTTCGTTTCGCGATATTTCCCGTTTGTGCAGCTACAAAAATGCGTTAAAAGCCTTGCTAAATTCGGTGCTAAAAGTCGATAAGCTCGCCGATATTGAATCGTTTTCGACAAATTTACTCACCTATTTGAGCGATGTGCTAGACGCCTATGAAGCAGAACTGGTGATCAATAAGCGCAAAGCGTCGGTTATCAATATAAAAAGCACTAATACCACGGTAATTAACGCGCAAAGTGATAGTTCTTCAGCCATTGATGTACCTGACTTTATTAACACGGTTACCGCTGCCAAACAGCTTACTTACCAAGGCAATTTCGCCGGAATTTATTATAAAAGCGAAAATGAAATTGAAGCTGTGGTGGTGCTAGAAGTGGACACTGAGCTCGATAACAATGCCATAGAGCTGGTGGAAATATTTACTGAACATGTGTGTGCCCTGATCAGCAAAGTGAATGGAGCAAAGTGATGATACATTTCAATATTGATAAAATCATAACCTCGCTTAAATCGTCTTATGGTAAAGATTTTTTAGATACCATTACGATGCAGCTGCATAAATCAATTGGCGCGCAGTTTACCTTTATTGCCAAATTAGATGCGATACGCAATGTATCCCAAACGATGTCGTTAGTGGCAGGTGATGAATTTGCCGAAAATTTTGAATACTCGCTGGAATTCACCCCGTGTGCTGATGTAAGTGACGATTCTACATGTATTTTCCCCAGTGAAATTTGTAACTTATACCCTAAAGATCAACTGCTTATCGATATGGGCATCGATGGTTACATTGGCGCACCGTTGCACGATTCTAAAGGCGCAGTATTCGGCTTAGTTGTAGCGCTTTACAGTAAACCAATCGAAAACGCCGAAGAGGTTGCGTCGTTATTTGAACTATTTGCCGGACGTATTTCCGCTGAATTAGAACGCGCTGAAAAAGAACACGCATTGTTTGAATTAAACCAATCACTTGAGCAAAAAGTAGCGTCGCGCACCCATGAATTAGAAAGCGCATTAAAGCAGTTAAAAAGTTCGCAAAAACAACTTATCGAACAAGAAAAATTGGCGTCGCTAGGGCGTTTAGTGGCAGGTGTTGCACACGAAGTAAATACGCCGTTAGGTGTTGCTATGTTAGGTAATTCAACGGTACTTGCTGGGGTAAATCAGCTTGCTAAAAAGTTAGCGAGCAATACGCTCAGCAAGCATGATTTAGACGCTTTTCTAATTGATGCTAAAGAGGCGGGCGAAAGTGTTGAGTTTAATTTAAACCGCGCCAGTGAATTGGTGGTTAACTTTAAGCAAATCGCGACCGATTTTCATACGGATCCGAAAAGCGACGTCAATTTGGTTGAGTGGATATCGTCTATTTCTACAAGTTTAAAACCAATGCTAAAAAATGCGGGTATTCAATTTAAACTTGAACTGCCACCTTACGCGTTAATTGTAAATACGTACCCGTCGCGTTTAGCTCAAGTGGTGACTAATTTAGTATCGAACGCGATAAAACACGCCTTTCCAAAAACGCACAACCAAGCTGAAAAGGTCATTACCATTAGGCTAAGTGGCGATGCTACAAATTATGCGCTGGAAATAGCCGATAACGGTATTGGTATGGACGAAGACACACAAGCACATATTCTTGACCCATTTTTTACAACAGACCGTAAATCGGGCGGCATGGGGCTTGGTATGAGCATAGTGCACAATTTAGTTACGGGGTCGTTAAATGGGCGCTTGGTTATTAACAGCGAACAAAATAAAGGCACCAAAGTAAGTGTTTATTTCGCGGGCAAGTAACTAATTTTTAAACTAAAGTTTTTGGGTTTTGGTTTCTGACTTTTATAGCGGGCGCATTTATGTCATGCTGCGCGGCAAATAATAATCAAATATTAGGCTGGTAATGGAATTACGACACGTTAGTGAAACGATTATTCATGGTATCTCAACAAGAACTAATAACGATGCTGAAATGGGGCCAAATGGTAAAATTCCGGGTCTTTGGCAAACGTTTGATGCAAAGGTACCGGTAAACTATCAAGGTGGTGAACGAGTTTACGGCGTTTATTACGATTATGAATCAGATCACACCGGCATGTTTAATGTGCTAGCAGGGTTTGACGGTACATCTTACCCAGATAATCTAGAAGCAATTACGATTAACGAAGGCAAGTATTTGGTGTTTAGCCATAAAGGTGAGATGCCACAAATCGCAATAGATGCGTGGACGCAAGTTTGGCAGTATTTCGCAGGTGATGCGTGTGAGCATCAACGCTTATTTACCACTGACTTTGAATACTACCCAAATGGCAATCAAATAGACGTATGTATTGCGGTAAAATAACACGATAGCTGTGTTTAAGTGGGTGAGCTGATTTTACTTTCAGCCACCACAATATTAAAAACTGTTTAATATCAATCGTTAGCGCCATGAACAAATGCCCACACTGTCAACAAAAGTTAAATCCATTTTCATTGTCGTTTGCTGCATTTCCTGTTTACTTTAAATGTAAAGGCTGCTTAAACTGAAAACAGTATGATATTTAAGCCTAATTGCTGTTTGGTTGGTGATTACTTGTAGCGCTTTTTCACTGCGTTGGCAGTATATAACTGCCAAAATTACTGTGTTGTGTTATGACACTTTAAGCTATGCCTCAACTGCGCGATAACGCGCAGTTGCTGTAAAAAGTAGTGGTGGCGGGCCAATCACTAAATACCCCAATTACACCCACTTTTTTAGCGAGAAAGTCGAGCAACTCTAAGGTAAAGCCTTCATTTTTGATTGCCGGTTTAACTGATTGATAATAAAAACCGCCACCTTGCGTGAGTTGCCCTGAGCGCTCTAACGTCCATGTAATTATTTTTAGTCCGGCTTTTTTTGCCTCTAGCGCATAGGCTGATTCAATCAGTTGATTATTTTCATCTAAACTTACCAACACCCAAAGTGGTGGCGCAATAATATTGATGCCCATGGCTTTTAATTCGCTCATGCTATATTGCCACGTTGCGGGGTTATTATGATCAAATCTTTGTTGTTCATAGCCATCGTCTAAGTACACGGCTTGTTTGGCAAAATCAGGATGGTGTTTAATCCAGTATTGTAAATCGTCAAGCTCAAACGATTGCACAAAGACATCACTTGGAGAAATACCTGCTTGTTTATATTCGCTAATCAGCTTTTTTGCGTATTCGTGTTGTGACAATCCATCAAACGGCATTGTTACTTGGGGCTTTTTAAGCTCAGGTGTCATTTTTACATCTAGGCTTTTAAACAGTTCTATGCTTTGTTGGTGAGTCATTAAAGTGCCGTTAGCAGCATATAAATCAGTGCGCCAATTAGGTGTGCCAGTTAGGTAGTCTTGCGGCGTTTTGGCGTACACATTGGCGCCGTCCATTTTCCCTGATAACTGCAAAAATTCTGCGAGTGTAAAATCTGATGTGCAGCATTCTACCTGTGCTTTTTTGCCAAGGGACTTGTCACCTGGAGTAAAGGGTATTCGGCATTTTTTAGCCAATTTTGGCTTTGCTAGCACGTTTGTTGTTTGGTGCAAGTCACATTGCGAATGTCTACATACTAGGGCTTGGTCTTTGGTAAAGGCAACATCACATTCTAAAATGCCTGCGCCCATTTTTGCTGCAGCAAGGTAAGACTCTTTGGTATGTTCTGGAAATTGCAGTGGCGCTCCGCGATGACCTATTGAAAAATCGGATTTTTTAAAGGTATTTGTATTACAACTTTCAAGCTGAGTTTTAAGTGGTGAGTTGTCCATTTGCGAGACGAGATAATATGGGCGTACACCCACTTCAACTTTTTCATTATGTGTTTGTGACACGCTTTGGCAGCCACTAAGAAGCAGAATTATCAAGAAAATTATCGCGCGCATAAATCGCCCTTATGGTTATGATTTACCCATTACAGCACAATAAAATGACAAAATGAGAAACAACACATTATTTTTGGCAATGCGCATATTAACCTTGGTGTGGTGTATCAATACTTGCGTACTAGCGATGTGAGTTTGCTATTTTACGGCCTTGCCTAAATGACATTGGCTAATCAATCAAAAACTTGAGCTCGGTAGCTGCTTTAGTCGGTGTAACTTCTGTTATCTCGTAGCTGGCTATGTTTTCACGATAAAAAGGGTCGTGTGCGAGTTCGCGCTCAAGTGTTTTGCGATCGTTAATCGTTGAAATGATCACGCCACCTGTTCTTGGTTCTTTTCGGCCCGATAAAACAAAATGCCCTTTTTCATATTGGGCATTTAGGTATTCAATGTGCTCAGGTATAAATTTATCAACCTCGTTTAGGGGCACTTGATAGGTGAGTGAAATAATAAACATATGTCGTCCTTGATTTATAAAAGCAAAGTCTGATTATTAGCGCGTAAAGGCTAATACGCTTTAGTTGTTTTTAGCGATGCCCATTAATACCTGCATCGTACTATTGCTGCTGGTTAATGAAAATGCGTTAGTCACGTTTTCAACAAGCAAATTTGCGTTTTCATAACCTTGGCTGATCATCTCTGGAGTAAAACCAAAATCATCCTGCTCGTTGCGTTGCCAATCCCACTGTACAAACGTACCGCTTTGGTTTAACAAGCGTTTAAACAAAGTTAATAACTGCTGGTAATTTGGCACAAACGCACACACTGATGATGCAACAATTAAGTCAAAACCTTCTGTTAACAATGGGTTATTTTTAATTTCGTGTTCTGAAAGTTCACAACAAAGCGTTTTGACATTGGTAAGCGATTTTGCGTTTAACACATCAATCATTTTTGCTGATGTATCAATGGCAATGACCTCTGTGGCTTGTTTCGCAATTTTTTCTGTAAGTAAGCCTGTGCCACAGCCAAAATCGAGCACTCGCAGGCCATTTAGTTCTGTATATTGTGTAAGTGATTTGAACGCGTTTTGTGCGTAGAGGACTACATCTTGGTTGTTGTCCCAGCCATCGGCATATTCATCCCAACTGTTGCTCATATTTATTCCTGTTTAAAAAGTTTTTAAGGTTTAATGCGCGCAAGTAAAGCACGTATTTCGCTCACAACCATTTCGGGTTCATCATTTTGTGGGTAATGGTAGCTTTTATCGGTTAATACAGCCTTTCCTTGCGGAAAATCATTGGCCCAATCGGTATGCAGTTTGCCCCACAGTTCACGGGCTTTGTCGGTAAAAAATAAGAGCGCTGGCTCGGGGTAGTGTTTTATTGAGGCAATGACGGTAACCGGAATATCTGGAATTTGTGGGTAGTCGGGCAGTGGGCGCTTAGACCAAAAATCTAAATATTGGTTAGAGAGTCCATTTGCTTGGTCGTCGAGTTTTACTTGCGCAATTTCTTTTTCTGCCTGCGCTAAGTTAATTTGGCGCATGATATCGACATCGTGCTCTGATGCTGGCTCAATCAGCATTAATGCGCTTACTTGTGTTGGGTAAGTTGCCGCAAATCGTCTTGCGATGTAAGCGCCGTAAGAATGGGCAATTAATACCACGGGTTTTTTAATTTTTAGTGCAGCAAGTAGCAAATTCGCCTCTTCTGCATATTCTTCTGAGCTGTAGTTTTTAGTTATTTTTTGCGAACCGCCATTGCCAATACGCGAATAGCGAATAACACGTGCATGCTGAGTTAGCGTATTGAAAATAGGGTCCCAATCGGATAAACCTGCCGAACCTCCGGCTTCTAATAAAATGGTATGCTCACCGCTACCAGTCATTTGGTATTCGACGGTAACCCCTTTTACTTTTGTAAATTGGGCGGTAGCGAAAACATTAAAAGTGAGCAGTGAACTTGCGAATAACAACCAAAATTTCAAAATAACTCCTTACTATGGTGATGGGAGGGCAACGTTTTTATACAAAGGCGAAAACTAATACCAGATTGTTCTTAGCCAAATAGCCTAATACTCACAGGTGTATTTACTGTAATTCCAACTTCCACCTGCATCTAAGCAGGTGTCTGAGTGTAAAAATTCGTTTAAGAACGGCGTAACAGAGAGGGTGATTGCAGCAACTGCTAACCAGGCTTTAAATTTTCTGTGCGACTTTTTGAGAATAATAACTGCAAATAATGTGCACGATGCGGCCCACATTAAATTGTGTTTACTGTGCTCATTCCAAGAAAAATCGCTTTTATCGGGCAAGCTTATGGTCCAATAATTAAAAAATGCGGTGTTCACAAAAATTAATGCGCTAACAACAAGAGACGTTGCGATACACCATTTTAAAATCTTAAGCTTATTCATGTGGCAATATTCTGATTAACGTATTTGCACGATTATGACTTAATTTTAGGTACATGTATTGTAAATAACTGTATTAATTAATTTGTTAAGCGCCTAGTAACGGCAGGTGTTTACACCGCTGATAGGTTAATGCGAGTGTTAAACATTGGCGAATAATATGATGCGGTAAAGGCTTATTGAGCGGCAATATAATTGCTCTGTTTGCTTGAAATTCAAGTGTATCGCGATAGAGTTCTCGAAACGTATCGACAAGCTTGGTGCGGCAGTTAAAATACAATGCATAGTATTGAGGGTTTTTGGGCTTCCAGTCCATGCGTATTGGCGTACCTGATTTCACACTGTAACTTGGCTCGCCCCATTTTAAACACTCGTCAACATCGCCTAAGTTTAATTCTGTTGCCAGTGAAAATATTAGGCTGCGCAATTCTTCTAAACGTTGCTGCACGTGAAGAGGGTAAGTGCGCAAACGCTGTTGTACTTCATTGTTCATGTTGCTTCCTGCTATTAATTGGGATCAGGTAAATCTTATTTATGTTTTGGTCATAAATAATTAGAGCAAAGAGGCTAATACGCTCTGGTACTTAATCAAGTTTATTTATACCGCGGGCGAGTAGCACTCTTTGCTAAAAATGGTTTTAACTACCTTAAACGCTATTTTAAATCGCCATGCTCTAGGTAGTATGCGTGAACTTTGATTGGATTAACATTGAGTTGGTGTGCAATTTCCTCATTACTAAGACTTGTGCTCATACCTTCTATGCTAAATTTTTGCATTAGCGATGATGCGCTGTTAATCCAAAACAAGTGATCAACTCCAGGTTTACCTTCAATAATACGGGCATAGAATTGCCTTGTTACGCCATTGGGTGTGAGGCGAATGTATTCCGCAGTTTTTGGCATATCTCTATTAAGCTGTTGCCTAAAAATAACGTCTTTCACAATGATGTTTTGATGAGGTAATTCAAGCGTTCCACCGCGTTCAAAATGATCTGAGTATAGATCAGCCGTAAACTGCCATATTCCTTTTTTATTTTGGGCTAGCTGGGTTAGGTCAAATCGTTCTGGTGATAGCGTCCAATAATTTGAGTTATTTACTAGCGCATTTCGCAACTTAGTGTGATTTACACTGTTGGCGAGCTCAAAACGTACAATTAACTGCATGTCGTGGGGAGCATGAAACATAGGTAAGTGCGACGCATAAAGTGATTGCCCATCTGAAAAAAGCAGCATGCCATGTAAACCAACTCGCGCGTTATGCTGGTGGTTGCTGTTTTTCGCAGAGGCACCGTTAGCAACACCAAGTAAAATGGATAAAATAATTGGCAATATGATTTTCATTACATAACTCCATGCTTTGTTTGTGAAAAAAGTAACCCTAAAACACTGATAGTGAGGGTGCATGTAAATACCCAAGCAGTAATCGACAGGGTGTTTTTAAACACGAAATGTTGAATAAGTGCTTGCCCTAAAATGCCAAGACCAACCCAAATAGCATACGACACCGTTATTGGGATTGTTTTACTGGCAACGCCAAGCAGATACAAGCTCAAACCCATGCAAGTGCATAGCATAAGAACGTAAAAATGAGATTTTGCGGATGTGTGAGCGCCGAGTAGCGCAACCCATAAAATTTCGAAAAGTGATGCACCGATTAGTGCTAAATAACTCAAGAACATAAACGCCACCTAATAAATATTTGGTGGGGCCGTCCCCGATGAAAATGGAGCGGTAAGGTCGTCCTTACTTCCTAACGGACGCTAAAAATAGCAAAAGCTAAACGCATCTGCAACACCCTTTTAATGGCTAAATATGTCACTTGTGTATGCTAGTAAGTCGTGCGCTTTTGTTAAAACGAATATTGAAAATCTAACATTACGCGCGTGCTTTCGTGGCTTATAGGTGATTGCCCCCCTTTAAAAGGCTGTACCGCGTAAACATTGCTATTAAAGAGGTTCTTTATGCCAAAATTCCATAAAGTATGAGTGGTTCTAAATTGATAGAAAGCATCAACATCATAAATCGTATCTAACTTTTCTGGCTCGCCACAGATTAAATTTGGATCATTTGTGCAAGCATATTGACCCGAAATAACTCTAGCCAGTAGATGAAAACGCGAATTGGCTGTAAAACGATAGTGGAAATCAGCCTTAAACATGTGGTTTGGAATACCCAAAACCGCATCTTTGTTTGAGGGAATTGTAAAGGAATCAATATTACTTTTTTCAACGGTGAAGTATGAATAATTGGCGTTGACATGGAGCTTATCTAATTGCCACTTAAGTTGTAGCTCCATACCCATTGTTCTAAAGTCACCGAGTGTTGTATTACTGGCTGATTGCGGATTAAAACCAATAAAATTATCTACTTGTAATAAATACAAGTTACCTACGAGTGACGTCGCTTCGGTTAATTGATAACCTGTTTCCATTTCCCAGCTTTTACTGGTTTCGGGATCTAAGATGGGAGTGCCTGCATTGTGTGCACTAGCTACGGTATCAAATTGCGGTATTTTAAATGCCTCGTTGTAGATTAATTTTGTATGAAGTTTATCCCAAGTTTTGGTAAGTGACAGCCTAGGTACCAGCTCAGGCCCGGCTAAATCGTGATTTTCGTAGCGGATACCGGCAAGCACGTTGGCAAAATCCCAATCAGATTCGTATTGGGCGTACAACGAATAATCATTGTTTGACGCGTTATTACTGCCAAAATATCGTACTGTTGGGTCGAAAATATAAGATTGGCTAACCTCGGCTTTTTCATAATAATAATGAGAGCCAATCAATAGGCTGCTGTTATCAGCTAATGCATACAGACCTTGTACATCGACACGTGAGCGGTTTATTTTGCGTGAAAGATCATGACCATATTGCCCTTGGCTATTCCATGGTTTTTGACTGGTATAAGTTAATTTACTGCTTAACGCGAGCTTATCATTAAGCTGCCACTCTTTACCTAAACTAATCGCCTGATGTAAAAAAGTTAATTCATTGGCTTGCGTGTAACGCTGGTTTGGCGAAAAAAATAATCCCGAGTCGCCAAACAATAGGCGGTCTTCTTGTTTTAACTTTTCATACTGTGCATTTAAATCCCAACCGTTATAGCGCAGATTCATACTTAGGTTAGTCGGTTGCGAGTTGCTATTGTTTTGCAGGTTAAACTGATAACCGTCAAGGGCTTGCCAAGTGGCATTACTGTAATCACCATAGCCTAAACTACCAGATAGCCCATATTCCAACTGGGAAGATTTAAGTGTTATTCGCCCGAGTGAGTAAAACCAACAATGCCATTATGAAAACCCGATTTACTAATGTCAGTCATCAGGTTGAGTTTATTGTCGCTGGTAGCTTGGTTGAGTGTGGTGACGCGGATTACAGCTAAAGCAGCTTGACCACCATATTTAACGGACCCAGGACCACGAATGATCTCTACCTGAGAGATATTACTTACTGGATAGCGATTTCCCAAAACAAGTGAGCCAAATGCCATTTCATTTTGTTCAATGCCGTCAATAATCAATAATATTTTAGCTTCCATGCCCCAAATGCCACGAAAGCTCACCGAGAATGTGCCCAAGGTATCGGTGCCAATCCAAAAACCAGGTACCTGTTTTAATAAATCTTTTAAATAACGTGCACCAGAACTCTCAATGGTACTGCGAGTGATCAATGTTATGACACTTGGTTGTTCATTAATGCCTTTTTTATCGTTGGACGCGATATCAATTTCGATGTCAATTAATTCTTGAATGGATAGGGAGAAAAGGTCAGTCTCAGAGCTCGGGGTTTGAGCGGATGCTTCAAACGATAACCCACTCAAAAAAATTAACAAAACACAGAGTATATAGGTGATAAGGTATTTGAAAATCATCACAGAATTAATGGTGAGCAGGGCATATGTATAGTTTAGAAGCATTGCTCTTTTTATCAACTCTTTAGAGTAGTGCTTTATGCTAATTTGGCATTTAAACGGGCAAGGTTATACTTTTAAATTTGTCGACCAAACAACATGAATTAAGATAGCAATAGCAGGAAAGCATACTGAAACTTCACATATTGACTTATTAAGAGGCAAGTTGCCTATTTTTCTACGGCAACATCGCCTGTTTACATCCTAAAGCAATTTATAACACTAATGATTAGTGGTTACTAGTCAGGTAGTTATTTGAGAATTAACATTTTATAAGTCGCAGAAAACGGGCAAATTGCCTGTTAATATTATTAAGGGGGAAGTAATTATTAAGAAATGGAATAGGCGTGATTTTTACTTCAAACAACGAAAAATTTGATATGGGAATGGAATAGTTTATTTAACGGCTGCAATTCGCTCTTGTGCGGCATTCTTATAAACACGTTTTGTGGGAAGACGTGTTAGTTGAACGTCTTTTTCAAGAATTATGTTAATAGTGTTAGATGACCAGAACCCTCAAAACGCCATTTTATCAAGATGGAAACCTCAGAAAAAATAATTGATAAAAATCGCTAAAATTTAGAAAAAAAGCTGCCAATTTTTTGTTTAAATTAGCCTAACCAGCTGTTTTAGTGAAATTAATCTAAGTTCAGATTCTCGAGTTAGATGAGTTTATACACACCGATAACGGTATAGCATTTCGGTTAAGATGTTTTGCACAATGTTATTATTTTGATTAAGCGTGAGCGGTTTGGGATGAGTTTCTTATAGCTTTAATTGTTAGAGTGCAACATTGTTTGTGTTTCCTGCACAGGAACTTGTGTGCAATGCGACATGAAGCTTGTTGGTTCTAAAGGGCTAAAGACTAAGTTAGCCCTTAGTTAAGGGCTACTCGACAAGCAGCGTTAATTTACTTGATGAATAGCCTGAAACGACCTGCTTTAATTCATTGTCTTGCTCGACATCAACCAGTAGCGCGAGCGGATGATCTTCATTTTCTGTCAAATTTTGGCAGATAATGTACAAGTGCAGAGTATGCCACCCCACTAATCCGCTCACCCACATAGAAAACAAACTTACTGCAATAAAAAAAGCGATACTGAGCATCATTGTCCATTCAAGTAAGTAAGTTAATACCACGGTTGTTATTAGCAAAGAGACAAACAACAAAATCTCTGCCAAAACAATATTTGCGAATTTATGTGTAAGCCAAACATGCCAAGGATGCTTTTGTCGGCCACAAATTTCAGAAATATTGTCAACGTCAGAAACCTGTATAAACTCACCTAACTCCAGAATTCCAATTTAAGGTTTTTACTTCCTTTCAAGAGGTTAAAAAACATTCTTTTAAATTTCAAAATCACGTAACTCTGGAATTTTTTCATTAAAATCACTTAAAACTGGAATTTTTGTTACTAGAATGACTCAGTTTCACAAACACAGCGCAAAACTGAAGATATTTAGGTGGATACAAAATAACTATGGAAGTGATTTGGTAATTTGTCTAAAACCTAAGAAATGAATAGCTTACTCTCGGAAAAAAGAACATCACTGAATTCTAGTAGTATTCGCAAATAGTTAAGAAGTTTGTTACAAATGAGTCATTCAGAAAAATGGGTCACACTGTAGTAGAAAAACGCGCGACTCGCTCACTATAAATATGTTAAGCATCCATTAATGAGGGAAATAATGTGTTAGTTATAAATATATTGATAGCCGCATTTAGTTTGACAGCCACACTAGCAGCATTTGGAGGGGATACTTGGGATAAAGATGAGCCAGTTATTACAAAGCGAATAAACCTAAGAGGCTGGGTGTCCCTTCTTTCCATAGTCATTGCATTTTCCTTAGGTGTTTATAAAGAAATTCATACTCACCACGAGTCGATAAAAAAAGATAATGCTTCTGAGATTCTTAGGAGTGAGCTTAAAAGTAGTAGAGATCAAATTCAGGAGTCAGCAAAAAAAATAGCAACCTTGGAATCCTCACTTTCCGCTAGACAGTCAGAAATCAATGCCCAAGTGATGGTAATAGAAAACCTTCAAAAAGAGCTGCAGCGACAACAACAAGACCTCGCTGATAAAACGGACAGCCTTTCCATCGAAACAAATAGCTTAGCTCGAAAGCAGCTTTCATCTATTGAGTCTGCTTTCAGGCTGGCTATAGCCACTGTACCTGAAGTTGACAATTGGGTTCTCAATCTCAATGGTTCTCGCCTGCAGAGAATTCCGTCAAGAAAATATGATCAAATGCAGCTCCACTGGGGCGACTCATTCAAATTTGTCATGTTTCCCAGCGATTATTCTACAAGTGATTTATCTACACTTAAGTTGGTAGCGGGTGATAACAAATACCCACTTCATTCGGGTAATGGTAACTCTTTTTTTGAAGAAACAATTCGTGTTTATGGCAGCACACCAAAAGCTATGCCAGCCTATGTGGAGAATCCAATGGGGTTAACAGGCGTTAAAATTAAGATTTTTGTTCGCTCATCAGATTCAACCAGAGGTCAAAAAGAATTTAAAAAGCTTGTAACTTCAAGTGAGTTCTTTTCAATAGCCAAAGATATATACAAAACAACTACAGCCGGTCTTCTCAGATTGCGTTCAGAGGCTAGTACTCAGTCACAAATCCTATCTCAATTACCTAAAGGTTCTTTTGTCCGTGTTGTACAAAATGTTGGAAGCTGGAGTGAAATAGTTACTCCAGAAGGTAGGCAGGGTTGGGTTGCTTCTAAGTTTCTTGCGATTATCGAGTAGAAATGCTTAATAAGTTGCTCCAAGCTGAGAAATTACTAGCTGCGCTCCTTATGTTCGGGTGAGCAAGGCGTTGGTATAAATGAACATGGATCTTGATTTTGATATTCATCCACAATTTGAAGCATTCTATATTGAAAGTATGCTTTGGCATACCAATTCCGCATTAGACGCGGCAAAGGTGGTCGGTGAATGGATAGAGCTAGTCGTAGCTAATGATGAAAAAGCACTAGAACTACCGAAAGATAAGCTATTCGAACAGCTTCAGCTTATTATCCAGCACGCAGCTTCTTTGTCTAAATACCTTTGGCCTATTCGAGGTGGAGTAAATAGTTCTCATCAGAAAAGAGGAAGGAAAATACGGAGTGCTCTATACACCGATGACAGCAGCTCTTTAAAGTGTAGAAAGCTCAGAGATGGAATGGAGCATTTTGACGAAAAGCTAGATAAATACTTGGAGAAAAATCAGGTTGGGGAGTTTTTACCAAGTGATGTAAGAGCGGAGGTTCCAGTAAGTGAGGTTCCTTTACATATATTCAAAGGCTTCTACATTAACCCTCGCGTATTCGTGCTATTAGGCAATGAATACGAGCTTTTGCCTATTGTTGCTGAGGTTGTTCGAATTCATGATTTACTTATGGGCTTTGTAAACTCTGGCTATCGATTTCCATATGAGTAAACACATACAAACCAATCAACTTCGCGACTATGGTGCGGGACGCAGCAACGCTGCGCCGGTTATTGAGGTGTTGGACAGTAGTTGGCACAAAGCGGAAGTAACCCGCTGAATTTCATTATATATCTGACAGTAATGAGCGAATAGCGGTCATTGGGAAATTGTTACTCATCACTAATTCTATGTCCTGTTGCTATGTGTTTCTCCTAAATTCAGGCAAACGACTCATTTGGTCGTTTTTATCCTTTTTATTATTTCTACAATGATTAAAAGTTTATCTGTAGCAACAAGTTAGCTAGTGTGGTAGAAGTGGTACAATGATAAATTGCCCCGCGGCTCGGTAGAAAACGTTCCAATGGGTCGAAATTTAATTGCTTTTCAATTAAACAACAGGAGCGCATTTTGGAGGTTGTTTTTTCTGCCTCGGCTTTATTTTCTATAGCTCTACTGCATGGTGGTGTCTTTTTTGCTGTGGGTGGTAAATGCGCGTATGACTTTTTCTATAAAAAGAAATATGGTGTTTTGAGGATCATGGGAGTAGTTATTTTAATACCTATTGCTTTATTAGAGCTTGGGCAATTAGCTAGCTATTCCTTTAGAATTATTGGTCACTCGATGGGTATAACAAACTATGAAACTATTTCAGGAAAAATAAAAGGTTATGAATACACATCTAGGACGACAGAAAAAGTTATCTTTGAGAATGGTTCGTCACTAGAGCATCCATGGATATCTTTCACATGTTTCGACCAAAAACTTAGAAATTATAAGAACATAACCTTTAGTAAAACATATGAAGTGAAAATTGGTGATTATGTTGAGATTGATTATCTTGGTGGGGAAAATGAAGCTGAGTGTATAATCGAAATTAGAAAACATTACAATGAAAATTGAAAAGTACGGACAAAAACCAGTTGGTTTTTTTCGTATCTCACAAATTTTAGTCAACTAAATTTAGCCGTTTATTTGCGACATTACCACCGTCAGTTGTTGGCACAAAGCGGAAGTAACCCTATGAATTTCATTATGTAACTGACAGTAATGAGCGAATTACGGCCATTGAATAAATTACACCATGCACATATCAAACTCTTATTTTTTTAAGTAAAAATTATTCCTTTTCATTTCTTAATAATTACTTCCCCCTTAATAATATTAACAGGCAATTTGCCTGTTTTCCTCAACTCACAAAATGTTAATTGGCAAATAACTATCTGACTAGTAACAACAAATTATTAGTGTTATAAATTACTTCAGAATGTAAACAGGCGATGTTGCGGTAGAAAAAGAGGCAACTTGCCTCTTAATAAACTGTTATGTGTGAAGATGAAGATTCGATTATCAATTCTAGCTATGGTGTTCTTATCAGGTTGCTCTACAGGCACCTACGAATCAACATCTGAGGCTATATTAGGCTCTGAACTGGGCCAGTCATCTAGTCTTTTATTACAATGGTGGATTCCATCTGATAAGAGTTATGAATACCGCCTTTCAGACCATGAGAAAAACGTTCGAGATAAAAATCTAGAGAATTGTATTGAATCTCTCGGTAAGGAATATCCTAAACCACCAAACACTGAAATTCGGGCTATTCAAATTTTAGAATGTATGAGGAAAAAAGGCTGGAAACTGTTTCGTGAAGAAATTGAGATCTCCTAGAAACACATAACAAGCCCATTAAAAAGCGCCGGCAAATACACGCCGGCTGGACGCCCAACACTCCGGGCGCTTTGTGTTGTCGCTGCGCTCCAAATTAACACAAAGCAACCTACGTATTGGCCGCCTTTTATGAGGGCGTTACGAATGACAGTTGTTGGCACAAAGCGGAAGTAACCCTCTGAATTTCATTATGTATCTGGCAGAAATGAGCGAACTTCGGCCATTCAAAATTGCTTTTCTATTTCGTCACAGTATATTGCTTTCATAGTCAGGAAAATGACCTAATCACTCAGTTTGGTAACCTTCTAAGAGTTATAACTGCTGTCAAATAGTTATTAAGTTTGTTACAAATGAGTCATTCATAAAAACGAGCTACGCTTTGTTAGAAAAACACTCTATTAGCTCGCTATAAACATGTTAGGGTTATAAGGAGCAACTAATCAAATCCCTGTGGTACATTCATTTTAATAGTGAAAAATCAATTAAGAACTCAGTGGTTGAAGTTCGTAAAAATAACAAATACTGGCCAAATAGAGCTTCGAAAAGCTCTATGAGTCAAATTGGGACTGCGCTTTCATTGTTGGTTTGTGCTTTAGTCCCATATATTAAGCCATTAGCTAATTATTTCGAAATAAGTGAAATTATCATTTTCATAGGCTTTTACTTCGTTTTTTATGTCTCAATCAATATTGTTGTTTGTAAATATTTATCAAACCCGTTACTTATTAAAAAGTATAAAAATAGATACTTAGGGCATAAAACAAGTAAAGAGCTATTTTTTGCTGAACACTCAATAGTTTTTTTATATATTTGGAGCCTAATTACTGGGATAGCGCTCGCAATTAAGAGTACGCCTCTTTTATTAATATCTTTGTTTGCTATTGCGACATTTGAATTTTGGGCTTGTAGACGATTTATAATAAAGCGATCTGAACAAAGCCGTTAAACCAACGACTCAAGACAGTAGGCTTGAACTCATTCGTCGCCAATTTTTGTGTGTTTTTTTGTGTCGCTTACGGCAGACGCCACGAATGACAGTTGTTGGCACGTAGCAGCCCGAGTGCTGATTAACCTTGTCTTAAATCGAACAGCCAAAATAATAACTGGCGAGAAGCTTAATCTATATCGAAGATCCAAGGCTACCTTCAAAAAAACCGAAATAGCTTGAGGAATAGTGAACTTACTTAGAAGAAGAGTGCGCATAGAGGTTTTAAGATCAGTGGTTATTTCGTAACTCAGACTTTAATTGGCAGTGACTCAACGCGTTGCCTACAGTCTTGTTTGTCGGAATACTTAGATGAATTTTTTTCTCTTTAGTATTAATACCGCAAAGAGAAGTGTGGAAAAGTACTATCACAAATACAACTTTTCTCCTTTATTTGTTAACAAAAAATGCCAGTCAGAATTCCTGACTGGCAAGTATATCTTGACTATTAATCTAGTAATTAATTAGCTTTAATTCTTCTACCAAGTAGGCCAAGTAGCATTAAACTTAACCAAGCTAAGCTGCCGCTTGAATCTTTTTCTTCCGGCGGTGTTGGCAGTTCAGCCAAGTTTGTAACTACGAAGCTTATACTCTCAGTAACGGTTTGCTCACCGGCTTTTACTGTGATATCAAAAGTTACTGTTTCGTCTTTTGTTACACTTGGTAAAGTCATGGCAAACGTATTAGCTGACTGTGTAAATGAAACCGTTACACCTGAAGTTTGCGTAAGTGTAATTTCATCTGCTTCAATCGATGTTGTTACTTTTAACGCAAGGTCAGTTTCTTCTAAAGCCGAGCTTGGAGTATCAACAGTTACAGTTAATGGCGTTACTTCTTCTTCACAGTTAGATGCGTAAATAGCTGCAACCCAATCAGGATTATCAATAAACGGATTACGGTTACCTTGGAACTCAAATATCTCCTCATTACGCTCAATTTCAAACGCATCAACCGGATCGTCAAAGTGCCATTGGTAAAGCGAACACAGCTTACCTAGTTTACCGACAGGCTCTTCAATACCTGAACGAGGTGTTTCGACTTCGTCGATTAGAAGTAAGTCAGGCATACTTGCATCACTACCCGTTTCGTACCTTACATCCATGTAAAACATCATTCGTGCAACGTCGCCTTTAACTGCATCTCTTGGCTCCCATGAGATTGAACCATTCTTTAAGTTCTCTGTGCTTCTGAGACTGGGTCGCCACCTTTATCAAAGTCATTATCGCTTCGTTGTGTATTCATTGATACATCAGCGGGGCGAAGGTGATGAATATCCGTATAACCAAGTTGGTTTCTTTCAGGAAAGCCATGGCTTTTTGCCCACACATGCTCACGGTTCCAGTAGTCTTGATTACTTGAATTTGCCCCTGAACCATTATGGGCTTTTGGAATTGATTTACCGGAATAGATCAGCATCAAATTATCTGTGTTACTTGGGTCTTCATCAGTATGGGTAAGCGCAGTCCAGACTTCTGAATAAGTCAGCTGTTTGTAATCAACACTAATATCTTGCGAAAGTGCAGCTTTAAACGAAACTAAATCATCGCTCGATGCAGTAAGGGCATTGCTATAATAAGTTTCAAACTTGTAGTCAGCTCTATTCTTAATCTTTTCTAAATCAGGGCAGTTAGTACAAACTTCATCGCCCCCAGGGTCCGTACCATCATCAATTTTCGTACCTTCTCCTGGTAATGGCTCTGTGCCATCACATGCGACTTCTTTTGCGCAACCTAAACCATCAGAGGTATCTTTATCGAACACCACCCATTCGGTCATATTTGGCGCAAAGTCATCATCTTGAACTGTGTCACCTTGTACTACTGTTTCTAGTCGTCTTAGTGTTTTATCTTTTGAGTTAAAGCCATTATCATTCGACCATTCTTTGCGTTCGCCAACTTGACCAAATACATCAACAACCCCGTCGGCATTCACTAACACAATAGCATCATCGCCATTAAAGTTTATTACAGAACTTGCTTCAATACCTTGAGGCGCTGACTTTTTAAATGCATCAGTAGCACCGCTATTGAAGACCACAATACTTGACTGCGGCACTAATAAACCTTGTAAATGCACTTCAGCATTGGCCGTTGTTGCACCATTTGAATAGAGTTGCAGTTTGTAACCTGAAGGGGCTAAATCAACATCAGAGCCACCAACATTTGAAATTTCAATAACCTTATTGCTTCCGCCACCTTCTACATATTCTGTGATCACCACAATACCAGGATCTGAAGGCGCCTCGAATTCTGGTAATGGTTGTGTACCATCACATGCCGCTTCACTAGCACAACCTAAACCATTACTGGTGTTCTTTTCGAAATGAGTCCATTGAGCCATTTGACTGGTAAAGTCGTCTTCAGCATTGTTATCGCCTTGAACAACGCTATCTAATCGCCTTAAGGTAGTGTCTTTTGAATTAAAGCCAGCATCATTTTGCCATTGCTTTCTTACACCTAATTGACCAAAAGTATCAACGATGCCTGAACTGTTACTTAAAATAACTACGTCATCACCATTGAAATTGATTACACTACTTGACCCTAAACCTTGAGGTTCAGGTTTTTTAAATTCGTCTGTGGCATTATTGTTATAGATGACGATGCTTGAACCAGGGACGAGCTTACCTGTCAACGCTTGTTCCGCATTTGCAGTAGTTGCGCCATTAGAGTATAGAGAAAGTTTATAACCCTCAGCCCCCAATAAAACATCGGTAGTGCCTAAATTGGATATTTCGATAGCTTTATTGTTTGAACTACCTTCCACGTATTCAGTCATCACTACATTTGCATGCACATTAAATATGCTAGAAGCGACCAACATTGGTATTATTTTTTTCATTGAAAACACTCAAGTTTTAATTGTTTTTGGGAGAAGTACACCTTGAAAGAGCACCACTGTACATTAAAATATAATGATTTAGATAAAGTAAGAACTAGTTATTAAAATTCAGAGTTACTCAGGGTATTTGTATATTAAACAATGTGATAGGGTTGTTAAAATAAGTTTATTTATAGTTATAAGTAAATTAAATAAAAAGAAATATTAACAAATAATTAAGCTAAGCTCGTATCGTGGGCATTTTTCAACTAGTTGAAGTGCGATTTACTCACATCAAATACTTTCGAGTAGTTAGAGCACTGAAAAGGAATTATCAAATGTGGTTTGTAGCCAATACAACAACCCCTCCTAAGTTTTACAAGGCAGATAAAAGTCTGATCTCGGTATCTGCTATAGAGTGGATTACTGAACGATATGATGAATTTGGCAATTTACTTTGGCAAGGAACAGAAACAATTAAAGATAATCATCAAGCAATTCATGCGCTGTATGAAAGCGGTGTAAAAGGCTATAAAACAAAAGAAGATGCAAAAGCGTTTGCTAAAACGCTTGGCCCAAAAACATGGAATTACTTCAACTTAAAATAACTAAATGATTATCAGACTCTAGTTTGAAACCTAATAGTAATAATTTTTCATAGATTCTTCTGTCCCCAATTCTATACTGCATTCAGTCGCTGACTTTTTTACTTGTAATTATTTAGCCTGTAGCAGTTCATTAACGCGAACGAAACCGCCTAAAAATTTACTATCTCGAACTTTTATCATTCAAAATGCGATTAGTTCATGTAAGTGAACTAATAAGGTGATTTCATGTGGCAATTTGATATGCTTCATTGAGAGCTTGAATAATTTGGCAGGCAGATATACAGTGAAATTATAGAGAATAAAGTGAAGTATTTTATGGTAGAAATTATCTATTTCTTATTGCCTCTTTCGATGTTGGTTGGTGCCGCGGTTTACCTTAAAAATTCAAAAAATGAAACTAGCAAGTAGCCTCATAAGAAAAATGAAAGAGAGTCATAAAGATTATTTCTAGCTATGTAGTTATATTTTATTCTACGTTCGACGAGCAACGCTTCTAAGAGCTTTCTTGTGTTTATATAGCTACTTAGGTTTTGTAATGGCTTAGATGCTTTTATATAGTCATTTGGTGAGTTTACTTTTGATGATAGTGTGTTTAGCTCTTTGAATAAGGGCGATATATCATAATTAGGTTCATAGTGGCAAAGTAGGTCGCTACTTACTTCTCTTAGCATGCCTTTTTTTACTAAAGACAAACAGTCATTTCTGCTAAAGTTAAATTCTCGCTCCATCGCAGACTGACTCATTAAAACTGAATCTTCCAATGTACTTATAAAGCTAACAATATTAGGCTTTTTGGAATTAAAAACTGGCCAGCTATTGCGCATGTTCATCATAGTTAAATCGAACCAAGCCCCTTTTATATTATTTGGATAAATTGAGTTATCCAGATTCTGTGATTCTTTATCGTCTTGGTCACTAAGAATTAACAGCGTTTTATTCATTTCTGATATTACATTTCCCACAGGGAAGTATTTATGCTGAGGTTCTATTTTTGAGATGTCTTTTGTTAACAAGATGGTTGCAATCAATAAATCGTCAATTTGGCTTTTTGATAGTTCGCACAGGTTGTTATTTTGGGGTTTGAGTGGCTTTAAGCAATAATAATTTGAGCACTTTGCGTTAAGTAGCGGAACATCCCAATCGAGTTCTTCGTTACATTGACTGCAAGACGAGATTAATGAACATTGGTGTTCTTCACAGTAGGTAAGATATAAATCAAGCCATTCTGTTTTTATAAAGCCATATTTTTTTAAGCATTCAGGGCATACTTTAACACCGATGTAGTGAGTTGGTTGTAGCCGCTTTGATTGATACGAATTAATAGGTAAAGAAGACTCTATTTTTTCGAATAAATGCAGTTTGCTGAGCCTCGCGATTGCTTTTTTTCTGTGAGGTTCTAGCAAAGTGGGTATGTAATATTCTAAGAAAACGTCATGAATACTGAGCAACCCTTTATATTTCAGTAACCTTAGGATTGAGCTAAGGTAATATTCCTCAGCAATCTGAATTGGTTTATCTGAGGTCATATTGCTTAATGAGCTTTGAGATACGACGCTGCACAAAATCTTTTCGGCAACTACGGGGGTTAAAAGGATTTACTTCTTTTGTGGTATCACAAATCTGATAACTTTCGAAAAATAGTTCCATGGGATTCTCTGTTTGGTTCTTATCTACAAATGAGAAAAGTCTATCTATGAAACCGATTTTCCCTTGGGACGCTACATAAATTCTGTCTAGTAAGTCTTCATTTTCCACATCAATCCTAAGGCTATGTTTTGATTTAAAAAAAGCGATTGTTTCTTGCCAGTCTTGGTTTCTGCGGTTTAAATGATTTAGGCTAACTGGTGCGAGAAATCGAGAAGAAAGTTGCTCTTCTCTGGCTAATCCTTGCCCATCGGAGAGGTAGTCGAGTTCGATGATGCGAGTAACAGAAGGCGTACCCATCAAAACTGTTGGAATAGCGCATAAGTTTATAATAGAGACCAAAGTTTTCGCCATTTGCTGCGCTTTTATACCATCTTTGTCAGGTAGACACTCTTGCACTTCATCTAGAATAAGCATTTCAATATTACGCTCTTGAATGATGCGCTTTAACTGATGTAACGCGCCACTAAATGATGGTCGGCGGTTCAAAATTGGTACACCAATGGCTTCTATTATTTGAGCAACGAAGTTAAGAGAGCTCGACGGTTGACAAAGCTCGACGTAAATAACACTTTTATGTTTATCATCGTCTGTATACTTAGCTTCGTACCATTCGCCCAATGAAGATTTCCCTGAGCCACTTAAGCCAGTGATAATGAGAGAGTATTTCCTATCTCCAGCTTGTTTATGCACTTCACTAATTCTACCTACGATTGACTTAAAACTCGCGTGGCAATATATATGACTACTCATCATTATTTTCTCCAAAAAGTGAATCAAAATTGTCTGTGTCTCGGTCCAAAAAAGAGTCTTTTGGCATTTTTGTGTCCAGTGTGTGAGCCTCGAAATCAACCGACATTGTTGAGTTTGGTTTGATAGCACTGGATTTAGCCTCAGATAGCAATTCGTCAATCATGCTGGGTGTTACTTTGCTAATATCAATCGCATCTTTTTCTTTCTTATCTTCATCAGCTTTTTTAATTCCGGATTTCTTTGGTAGTACGGGATAGCTTATTTGAGTGCGCTGTTCTATTTTCGTACTCTTAAGGCCTTCCATCGATTTATAGGCTATTTCAGATGTTTCATCAGGCACGTTAACTCGATGAGCAGTAATACTAATAGCTTCACTATTTCGGGGTTTGTATACAACAGTAACGACTCTTACGTTAAAGATGCTGTATAAAACATTTACGAAGAGGTCTTTATTTTTCTGTTTATACTCATCGAATAACTCTTTTAATCCATATCCATCATCGGGACATGAGTAAAGTGAATTATCAAAGAAAACAGTGCCATTCTTTCTAACTTTTCGCTTAGTGCTATGAATGTGAAATAGATGCTCTAATTCGCATAAATCGGGCTCAGGAAAGTTGTTAATAACTGCTTGCTCGTCCCAGACATGTTGCGGACTTTTGTTCTTCAGACTTGCTTGTTTTGTATTTACATAGTCGCATAAGAAATCATGAAACCGTCGCTCAAACTCGATTTGTGTGATTGAAGCCCTTTTTTCAGCAGGTGTGTGATTTTTTATATCGGTTGGAGTTTCTGTATATCCTTGTACACCTTCCCCGAAGATCTTTTTGCCTGTTTTCTCATCAATGATTGCATAGGGCTGCTTCTCAAAGAAGTTTTCTTTAATCATATCGAAAAACTGCTCAATAAATCCTTTTCCTTGCGGGTAGTAAGGTGGTAGCCTCAAAAAATCTGAACGCGATGAATAAATCACTCCGGTTTTATGAGCTTTCAGTCCAGCTGCGTTATCTCCGACAATCATCATCGGCACGCCGTCGGCGTTGAGAGAGGGGGAGCTACCCGAAATCATTTCTCGATAAAGTTTCTGATATGCCTCAGCGGATTCGCCAGATTTATACTGAATGTGTATCGCAAGTGGATATTTTGAATAGCAGTCTATCGCAGCGAAAATTGTCACAGGGCCAATTGCTTGTCCATTTTCATCAAAGACTTTCAGATTGAAATTTGAGGCGTCAATTTCAACGCGCTCAAGACAAAAACTTGTTTTGACTTTAGTTACATATTTATACCGATATGACTGTTTTAATACTTCAGACGAGTTAGGGTCACTCATCACGCGAACGTACTCAGATATATCTTGAATAGCGCGATTAAATTTTGAAATGCTGTAATGTTTTAGGCCTAATTCGCGCGCTTTTTCTACATATTCTTTGTGGTGCTCTTTTTGCTTCTTGTCAGTATTGCCAGTCGCGCGCTCAATATAGTTTCTGAGTAGTCTTTCAGCTTTACTGTCATCGGGTGTGCACCTTTCACGCGAAGGTTTTAATACGTGGTAAATATCATGTTGACTATCGACATAATTTTTCCACCAATGGCTCAGAGTTTTTCGCTTTGGTGTTGTTAGAATATCAGACTGCGGATATCGTGCGTTAACTAACTGAATAACTAAATTATATGTTTCAGATGAATGCGGTGCTAAATTGCGTTCTTTAACAAGCTCCTCGAGCACTTCAATATAAGGCCTGACTCTCTTCGCATTTTTTAACGCGAGTGATGTAGGTAATGGTAGCTTTTTGTTCTCTTCTATTGGGGTAAGAGCATGCTCTTTTTTAAATAAAAGAAACTTTGATGTATCTAATGTTACGCGACTTATTTTGTTATTCTTATCTGTAAAGGTCAATACAGTTGACAGATGGTCATTAAATACGACATCAACGATTGCACCATTTTCAGCTTTAAATTTGCTTGGACTAACACCCACCTTTCACTCTCCAAACTTTTGTATTTTGAGTGATTGTTTGGCTTAAATCAGTGCTGAAAAAGCCGTTGTATAGTAGCGTTCTGATTGAATGCCCGCGGCCCAGCTTTTCGTTGAGAAATGAGTCAGCAGAAGCGATGTCGATTTGCGATGGTAGCGCCTTACTTAACTCTAAAATTCTTTCAAATCTATTTGTCTCAACTTGATATTTTCGTAAATAGCGGAGGTTCGCAATTAGTTTATAATCAATATCTTCATTGAAGAATAAGCAAAATTTAATATTCGCACGATAAGCGATTTCAGAAGCAAACAGTTTGAGCTTCTCTAGGTAGTTATTTTTCATACCCTTTTTTCGATGTACTTCCCAAATGACTTGTGTACCGCACGCATACTCGGCTAAATAATCAGGTGTATAACGCATACCTGAGAAAGTGAATTTAGCTGGTTGTGCCGTGAAGCGGAGTACATTTGGATCGGCTTCAAGCAAGTGTGCGAAAGCTAATTCGTTGTGCGACATTGTCATGATGCGGCAACCCGTCTTTTGACTGCTTAGATCCGCACGATGCATGCCTCGGCGATAAACGAAAATTTTAGATCTCACCTAAATTCTCCGAATTATAAATTACACTCATGGTATTTACATATAGTACATTAAATGTTCTAATTAAAAGTTTTGTCATTCGGATAATTAATTCCAGTTGTAATAATTTTTTTTGGGGAAATACTGCCAAAAGCCAAAGCTATAAGGCTTTTGAGCTGAATCTACCAACATATCAATATTTGAAATCTAAAATAAAGGGCGTTTTTTAGTGTGCTCTGGTCTTGCGTTGAATTGAGAGTTGTATTTGTTCAATATCAATGATTTATTCTTGGTATTAAGTTTGTAACAAAATATTTTTTTAAAAAAATTAACTGAACGTAATGATTTTATTCCCGTCGCTGGCTTATTACTGTTCTTTCGCTGGCTTATTACTGTTCTTTCGCTGGCTTATTACTGTTCTTTCGCTGGCTTATTACTTGGTTGATTTTTGGTCACTGCAATTTTCCAATAAAAAAATTTATTTTTATAATTTTGTATTAAAATCTTTACGATTTGGGGTGTGGAGTTGTTTTTTGAAGGTGAATGGCAGTGCTATGTTAGGGGAATGTCTGAAACGTTTGGAAAGATGTCGGTAACTTCACAGTCTAGAGCAATTGCAATTGAATAAATAATTGAGGCTGTTACTTGTGTTTTCCCGTTTTCGATACGACTTAAGTAACTTCTATCAATGCCTGCTTTTTCACACACAAATTCTTGATTTAATCCCTTATCAAAACGTAGCATTTTGATGTTTCTACCAATCAACTTTGCAAGTGCTTCATCAAAATTTTTACTCATTGTGAATCGTTTATGCTGAATATTGATCTTTTATACTCGCACATTGACAATCTTTAAAACATAGACAATATTCAAATTATGTTGATTATAAGCAACAAAGGTGGCTTTTATGAACGAAAGGTTTGAATTAATGCATCCCAGTTACCACGCACAAGGGTGGATCCTAGTAAAAGTGACTCCTGAGAAAAGTGACTCTTATTACAAAATTTTTGCTGATTTAGGTCCGCTTGGATGGCGCTTATCATCTGGTTCAAATTCAAGACCCATAAAATTGTCAGAAGTCGATAGTTGGGCGTGGCCGCAATCCTCAGGCTCATTGTACACTCTACCTATCCAGGCGGAAGGGAACCTCGATGAGTATTGTATGGAAGAGCTAACTTTGATTTTAATGAAATCCGAAACACAAGGTATCCAGGTCGAGATTGTCGAGTTAAAAGACGTTATCGGCGAGTTAACCCGCTAATAACGTGCAACAAAGGTTGCTCTAGTAAAGGAATCTATTAGCCCAAAGCCTTTGCCACCGATAGAAAAACGTCGTTCAGTACGAAAACGCCACTTTACGTACTTGAATGGTTCTCTAATGATGGAGTGTTTTTTATCGAACTGTTTGAACAAACTATATTAGAATTGTCAGTTTAGATTTGAGCCGATTTGTTTTCAGCCCAAATCGGTCTTCCATCAAGTAACCATTAAAATGCAGTTCTGTCACAGCACGCTTTGACTTGCTGGGAACGCTCAATATTGTAGAAATCCTACTAGCTAATTTATTCTTCAGGATTCAAAGTAATGGACCCAAAAGAGTTCCTTATGATGAACCACAAAATGAGTTCATGATAGTCTTAAATTCTTTATCTAAGTATGCATCAAATTTCTCATGGTCAATTTTCCCTTGATTAAATAAGCTATTTATTTCTTTTAATGTCAAATGAGAAAATCTAACCCAACCTATTAAATTAAGCCTTGATAGTAATGCTACAGGGTTGCCAGCCCCTCGGATGTAAGCATCGATACCGTCCACCATGCATAGCGCACCATGACCTACCAATAACATCCTTTGTAGTTCTGGAGACCTTATTGGTAAGCAATCTAAAGCTTTTTGTTTATGATAATGGTAAGCCTTTAGTGACCATGAAAAACGGATTATTAGTTCATTGAGAGCAACAGGAATTGCCATTGTTATGCCATGTCGGAAGTCATATCCTTCCTCAAATACTTTGGTTGCGATAGTGGCAAGGGTTTGTTTATTCTCGCCAAACTCACCTACATTGAACATTAAAAACAAGTTATAGAAAGGGATTGGAACACCTGTTCCTCTTCTACCCTGTCCTACAGTTCCAGATGAGCCAGCCCAATCGGACATTATATGGCCAAACCAATTAACAATGCCCGAGAACAGCTTTGCGAGAAATGTATGTCCTTCTAATTCATAATTCTCAGACTTTACAGTAATGATTTCACCATCACTTATGAATGATGAGGTGTTTGTAAACTGGTTCAATACTGAAAAAAATAGGCCGATAATATCTGGGGAATGAGCTAGACTTTTTAAATGGTGGTTTTTTAAAGATAAGTTCTTAACTAAGCCACCTACAGATGCTGTCGTGGCTTGGTCATAATTAACTTTAAACTTCCTCTCTAAGAAACCAATAGCGCTAGCAGTTGGGTTTGAGCCTCTTTCCAACGCTTTTTCTTCATTCCAGCCAAGCAATTTGGCGAATTTCTCAGTGGCTTTCCCAGCAAATGAATCTACTTTATCACCTAGAACCGAGTCGTTCGGTGCACCCACAAATAGTACATCAACTAAACCGGACAGTATTCCGCTAGTTACTGCAATCATGTAATCAATATTGTCACATTTCGTAGGTTGAAAGCTTAACTCATTTTTGATTCGTTGCCGTAATTCAGATTCTTGTGTAGGGCTGAGAAGCCCTTGAAATGGGTCTTTCAGGTCAAGCGCATGCTTCTCTGTATATTTATTTAAACTGAAAATATATTCTTCCCAGTTATACCTTGTATCGATGAAGTCTATTTCCAATTCATCAACTCTAGTAAATTTGGGAGCTTGAGAAGTCATCTCTTCTTTGTCGAGATTCTCAGTTAGTTCCTTGGATAATGAGGGGTTTAAATCTGTTAACAGAAGTGACTCGAGTAGCTCAATTTCAGAAAGAAGAGAGTCGGCTCGCTGTTCTGTTTCATGCTCAAACTCTCTAAGTCTAGTACTGCTACTTTTAATCTCTAGTATTTTTTGTCTAGATTCACTTAGTTGTTTTTTTTGAACTTGAAGTGAAATAGCGCTTTCTAGTTGCTTAGACATTCTAATTGAAAACTCCAGAAAGAGCTTGAGACGCTTTAGCATGTATAGACTTTTTCATATCAAAGTAGCCTAGTTTTGACAGTATCTCTGCTACTTTCTCCAACTCTTTTGTTGATGCAGAAGTATTTAGTTTATAAGTAGGTTTTTTCTCATTAATGTCATCCATAACATAGCGGCCCATTACGAAATGATAGAGTTCTTTTTTCGTAGGTTCGTTACTAAGTTCAAAGAATCGCCCATGGTCTAATATACTAGGACATTTGGTTAAGTTTACTGAGTGTTCAAATACGTCTGCTTTAACACTTGTTTTTTTAAGAGCTGCTACAAATCTTGCTACTCGTTTTTCGGCAAGTATTAACTTTTCTCTATTATCTTCTGAAGAAGCCATGATTTCGTTTAGGGTATTAACCAAGTGGTTAATATCCCCTATGACTTCATGTATAGTAGAGTGTGTTTGCTTTAGAGCTTCCAATAACATAGCTTGTTTGACTTTAAATTTATCAAGCTCATTGACGCCAGAAACACTTCTAACGCCCATATAAGTTAAGAAACCTACAGCACCAATAACTGCCAGTCCTCCAGTCATTCCCATTCCTAACCCCAGAGTTGCTAAGCCTGAGGTAATGCCTGCTGCGGATAAACCTACGACTGAACCTGAAATATATACTGCAGCAATAGGGGCTCCAATGGCAGCGGCTGCAGAGGCTAATTGGGAAGCATTCTCTCTAATTTTGTCATCATCAACTTTTTCATCTAAAATCGCTTGTCCATCTTTAACGGCTTTAAAAGCAAAATCAATTTTTTCATCAGATAGCTCAAACAATTCCTTGTTTTTAATTATAAAATCAAAATCTTTTGCGAGATTGTTCGTTGCAGAGTAATGCGTATTTATGATGTCTTTAACTAGTGAAATCATGATTGATTCATGTTGGCTACCGTCGCTAAGTTCTCTTAATTCATTTATTAAGGAGTCCGAAGTGAGTTTTGTGTCTTCAGAAATGTCACTCACATAATCTAAGATTTCATTTCTCGCTTCATCAGAAAGTTGGAGTCGAGTTCTTAAAAGCAATATTTCGGACAGTTCGGTGGCGTCAATATTCTTATCATCTTCATAAGTCATGTTAACAATAATTTTCAGATAGGCTTTTTTGAATTCATCGGACATTTCTGTCAAAACAAGGATTTGTAGTTCTTCCTTAAAATCTGAAAAGTTGGTAACAATTTGATTTAGGAACTGGGCTAGTTTTTTTTCATTGATCCCATGCATTGATTTTAATGTATGGGTACTAGAAGAAGTTTGTATCACTAAAGATTTTTTAGTTGATTCAATACCAAAACTATTATCAGTTTCTTCTTGGAAAGTAACTTTTTGAATATCTGAATACATAAACTCACCATGTTTATGATGGATCATTCTTTCCCCAGTAAAAATAAAGCCTTCATCACCTTTACCGAATCTGGTGCCATCTTGAATCGCGATAATCGAATTAACTAGAGATTCGCATTTCATTGCTACAGTAGCGTTGTTCAGTTTTTTTTCTGGTATATCAGGAGCTAGGTGAACGTAATCACCTATAGACTCAACATTTTCTCTGATGAAGCTATTAATACTGCTCATGTAGTTTTTCCTTATTTTTAATTGAAAAGACCTGTTGTTGGGAAGTTCCAATTTCTATGATTTTAGATCTATTTAAATATCTAATCTTTTATATGCTCTTCTTTAATTTTTCGATTTCACTTGAAAATAGTTCTGACACAGTGACTTCCTTTCTTAATTTAATATTAGATTAAACTAGAGTTTGAGATATGATCTATTACAAGTTATTTCATGTTGTTGCATGGTTTTTAATCAAAAATTCTGTTTAAAAGTCTTGATATAATCTGAATAAAGCTTTGTTCATCTCTATTTGGTATTGTTTGGAAATATTTATAGATAGCAACTAACGCGCTTGCTATGAATGAAGTTTGACCAATCCAAGTGAAGATGTTTTTCAACCTCTCAAACCTTGCTTCCATAATTTCATGAAATTGAGACCCAGCTTGAGATGCTATTTGGTGTTCTATGAATCCGTGTAAGAGTGTGGCGAACAGAACATAAGTAAATGACCCAACTAAGAGGGCCCCCCACCAAGGTAATTTAGATGAGATTTGAATGACATCACTAATAACGGTGAATAAGCTTTCACTTTTCTTTCTACGATATCGTCTGCCCATAATAAATAACCTCCTTGTTGGATAGGACTTTATAGTAATTAAATTAATTGGTTAGTTAAAGTGTGTGAAATGTCACCTGTAAAGGAACTTTACACCCCCTTATATCAATCAGCAGAAGGTACTATTAAAACTAGAAAAATAAATTAAACTGTATAAATATACAGTTTAATTTATCGCAGTAATGAACGTTATACCTATTAAAGCCGAAGCCGGTATCACTGGTTTTGAATCACCCGCAGCAGAGTATCAAGAACTAGGTCTGTCTCTAGATGAGTTTCTAGTTGCGCATCCAGCGGCAACGCTTATCGGTAATACCGCAGGGGATTCCATGGTCGGAGTTGGAATTTTTAATGATGATCTACTAATTGTCGATAGCGCTGTGGAGGTATTAGATGGCGATGTAGTTATTGCCAATTACAATGATAGCTTTATTTGTAAAATCCTCGATAAAGAACGAGGGTTACTCCTTTCAGCATCTCAATCTTACCCGCCTATAGTTATTAATGAATTGGATACACTTCAGCTGGAAGGTGTCGTTGTAGAGTCAATACGTCAACATCGTAAACGGATTAAGGGGTTTTCATGTGCAGGCATTGAGTCGCTAGGGACAGAGTATCAAGAATTAGGTCTGTCTTTAGATGAGCTACTTATTGAACACCCAACCGCAACTTTTATTGGTATTGCATCGGGGGAGTCAATGGTTGGGGTTGGAATCTTTAGTGGTGATTTATTAATTGTTGATAGAGCTCTAGAAGTGCGTCACGGTGATATTATTGTTGCGAATTATAATGGGAGTTTTACCTGTAAAATTCTCGATAAAGAACGTGGACTACTCCTTTCAGCGTCTCAGTATCACCCCCCCGTTGCTATTAAAGAATTAGACACATTTCAGTTAGAGGGCATTGTTAGCCGCTCAGTACGTTTACACCGTAAACGCAAAGAGGTGTTTTCATGTTTGCGTTAGTGGATGCTGTAGCTTTCTACGCAAGCGCAGAGAAGGTATTTGACCCTACGATAAGGAATAAACCTGTCGTTGTGCTGACCAACAACGACGGCTGTATTTGCGCAGTTTGCCCGATTGCGAGAAAGTTAAAAATCCCTAAGTTTGAACCTTACTTCAAATTAAAGGAGTTCCTCGAAAAACACAATGTAGTCGTGCGTTCGTCTAATTATGAACTCTATGCAGATTTGAGCACGCGCATGATGACTGAGATAAATCGATATAGTGATAATCAATACATCTACTCTATTGATGAGTCTTTTTTACACTTTGAAGGCTTTAATAGCATTGTTAAGGATTGGCATGCATATGGCCATGAAATTAGGCGAAGTGTGTGGCGTAAAACTAAGATACCCGTTGGTGTTGGTTTTGGTCCAACAGCAACATTGTCAAAAGCAGCAAATCATGCCGCAAAAAAACTACTAGGTTTCGATGGGGTTGCAGTGATTGATAATGAAGCATCACGCAAACATATTCTTGGCATGATGGATGTTGGCGATGTCTGGGGGATAGGTAGACGTATCAGTAAAAAGCTGAAAATAATGGGCATTCACACCGCACTCGACTTAGCTAATCAACCAGCAAGGAGAATGCGTAAACAATTTAGCGTTGTATTGGAAAGGACCATAAATGAGTTAAATGGCACCACATGTTTATCTTGGGATGAAGTAAAGCAAAAGAAAAAAGAAGTGTATTCAACACGTTCATTTGGAGAGCGCATTACTGACATACATTCACTCAAATCAGCGTTAGCAGCACATTGCTCTATTGTATCCCGCAAGCTAAGAAAACAAGGTTCTTTAGCAAAGCGGTTAGTGGTTTTTGCGCATAGCTCACCACATGAAAACAATTACTATAAACGTGCATTTATCCATGAGTTTCCGGTCGCATCAAGTGATGCTACTGTTTTCGCTAACGCTGTAAAAAACGTCATAGTGTCGATATATGAACCTGGTGTCCGTTTTTATAAATGTGGCATTGGTGCCATAGAACTTGAAGACGGAATGCATCATCAAGGAGATTTGTTTAATCAATCTCAAGATAAACCAGAGCTAATGAAGTGCTTAGACGAAATAAACAACCGCTTTGGGAGTCATACGCTCAAAATCGCAAGTGAAAAGCAAACTTCATTTTGGAAAATGCGACGAGACTTTTTGTCGCCACGTTACACGACACGTTGGTCTGATATTCCAGTTATTCATTGCTAATCACATTGTAAACAGCAGGAGTGTAAAAACCTTAACGATAGCTGATAGACTCAACTTGTTGCGTTTGTATAATGAATTTTAAATTAGTCCTACACAAAAAAAGGGATTTAGACATGAAAAAACTGCTGACAGCATTGCTACTTTTAGTATGTAGTAATGTTTATGCTGGTTATCCAACTAGTTTTTCAAATGCTAAGACAAAAGCAGAAAAGGAAGTTTACTTTGACCGCTCGACAACATTTTACTGCCAATGTGATTTTGTATTCGATGATGTAAAGGATGTAGACAATGATGGCAACATCACTGAAACCAAAATAGACCCGAAAGCATGTGGATATGAACCACGAAACCCCATCACCAAAAAAGGAAAAGAAAATAAGCGTGTGTCTCGCATAGAGTGGGAGCATATCATGACTGCAAATATGATTGGTGGTCATCTAGACCAGTGGAAAAACTATAAAAACTACCAAATATGTAAAGACAAGAATTACAAGACTAGAGAGTGTGCTTATTATCTAGTGCCTGAATTTAAACGTGCTCATGATGATATGAACAATCTTGTACCTGCTGTGGGAGAATTAAACGGAGACCGTTCCAACTTTCGTTTTGCGAATATCGAGGGTGAGAAACGAGCATATGGACAGTGCGATTTTGAAGTTGATTTTGAAGCTGATACAGCAGAGCCTGCAGATAATGTGAAAGGTAATATTGGGCGCGTTTATCTACATATGATTAAAGAGCATAAGGTTTTGTTACCAGAAGAGACTATAAAAATGATGATGGAATGGTCTGATTTAGATCCAGTTGATGCATGGGAGTGTGAGCGCAATGAGCGTATTAAGAAGTCTCAAGGCCTCGGTAATAGCTTTGTAGAAGCAGCCTGCGGGAAACGCTGATAACAAGATAATATTTGAAATTCGTGCAATCTTGTCAATACTTTAAGTATCAACAGGACGTTGGAGAGCAGCATGGAATTCAAAATCGCAGAATTAGTAACAGCGACAATATCAGGTATGACGCTTTGGACTTTCAACAAAGTCCAAAAATCAAACATTCAAGCTCATCACCTAAAAGCCAATCAAGAATATGCAAAGCTTTTCAACTACCTTAAAAGTATGCCCGAAAACATGGAGTCAATTAAAACAACTTGTGAGAAGTTAAATTGGTCCCAAAATCAATTGAAAAGAGTAGTTAAGCGAACGCCATTTCGATTCTGTATTAAAGGAAAGTGTATTAGGGTTGATTAGAATGAGCCTAAACTAAATCTGTAAGTTATGATGTAAGGCTTTGGTCAAATTTGACCAGTCGGATATGTGTCAAGCTCGGCCGTTGGTAACGCCTTGGCTTAAAGTTGATTAGTAGGTGAGTAAGGTGCTCCATTAGTCGTTTTGTGCCCACTTTCAGAAATAAGATACAAGTGCTTTCTCGCTCTAGACGAAATCACATAAAGTAATCTGCTCGCAACATAGTTCTGATGTGACCTACTGCAATCGAAAATATCATTCCAATGCGGGACTTTACCGTTAAGAAGGCCTGTACAGATAACAACATCATATTCGTCGCCTTTCGTTGAATGGCATGTAGTAATTTTTACTCCATTCGAAGATGAAAAGAATCTTCTCAAGTCTGACGCCTTGTAATCCATCCCATACTTAGTCATTCGCTCCGTAGTAGCATTTAGTATGCTTTGTTTAGCTTTATAAGCTTCAGTTGTCTCATAAAGATCAATCTCTAGATTTTGTTAGCTTAGCAATAGTACATCACAACGCAAAACATAGGAGGCCAAACTCCCCACTGAAGCAATAACTATTGATTTACCGGCTCTTCTTTTTTAGGTAGTAAAACTTTAGTCCATTCTATTGGGTGGTTATCTAGCTTAAAATCAATCTCAAACTGTCTAAGAGAGGTGTGTTCTGGGTAGTTCTCTACTGCCATTTCAACCAAATCAATTGAGGTAGAGTAATCCCCAGATGAGCGATAGCGCTCTGCCAATTGAAGTATGATTCCCGCTTCAAATAACTTGGGACAGCGGAATTTTAGTTTGTTATCCCTCTCTCTGAAATACTTTTCTAAACATTCATAGTGAGTTGTCATTTCCCAAGCTGGAACAACATTTAAAATAAGGTTCACGATTAACGCTTCAGCACTTGGGTCTGATAATAGCTCCTCATGGGCGGAAATGAAATTATCAGAATTCTCCATTCGCTGGGATTCTGAAATTAAGCCATTATAAATAATATAAAGAGCTATGAACGACAATTTGTCATCTTTTTTAAGCTCATTTATTTTCCCCTCAACTACCGTTAACAACTCAGTTAAATCTGTAACCACACCTTTAGGATCTATGGCCATTCGGTGAGATAGTTGAGACAAAAATCCTTCTAGTTTCATGCTACCTGCGCCTTGATATAGGTTAGCTCTTCCAACCCAATATTGAGGTGCCATCGGCATTTGTACTATTCCAGACCTCTCAAGAGAATAATCATATACTTCACTTTCAACCGTGGGTTGCTGCATAATAAACTCTGTTATTACGTGCCTTGCAAGCCTTGATAGTCCTTGGATAGTAAGCCAAGTCTTTTTATTAATTCTGCATGTCTCTGTATACGAATCCGTTGTGATTAATTGGTCTGGAAGTTTTCGTAAATTATGAATATATTGCGACCGAGCTTGGTAAGCATTTGATAAGGCTTTAGCTAAGTCATTTCTCGATATAGGGTTAATAACACCAACTGTTTCTTCTCGATAGTAAGAAGGTCTAATGTTTTCTAGAGAAAAATCCCTAAATCGACGGCTCAGAGATGTATGCTCAATATCTAGAAGCGCTGCCCTCACTTTCTCAGAGGTGGTTTCATCTGCATCAACTAAAGCTGAATCAATAAGCCTTCTTTTTCTCTGATCATAATCCAACCACGACGCTTTATGACCGTCGAAGTTTTGTGCAAGGGATTCTATAGAAGCAACCAATAACGTATAGGCTAATTCGAAATCATCAGCTATACGCTGCATTCCCGTAACATAGGTTCGAATGGAACTCATTACTCCGAGGTAGGTATTCCTTTTTAAACCTATTAGTTGTTTTATAAATGCGAGTAAGTGTTCTTCGTCTTTCTCATTAAAGAAAACATCTTTGTCAAACACCCGCTTGACGATTTGCTTTGGTGTTGAATGTGTAGAAATACCATGTTGCTCGCCAAGCAGCCTATCAGTAAGAGTATAGCTAGGTGAGGCTGTACAGTTCAAAACAAATGAAATGATGGCAGAAAAGTCCAGTATATATGGGCCAATCCCATGTGAGACGAGCACTCCAGCAATATGACCGTTGCCTTCAATTAGCTCTTCTAGTTCGTAAACAATAGTATTTGATTGTCCTAAGTTTGACGTGGACAACAGGGAGCCAGCATCAGTTTCCAGTTTTTTATCTCGGTTAAGCCGTAAATTTGTATAAAGTACACCCCGTAGATTATTTCTATACTCTATTCCCCTTTGAAACATTTTCCCTGAACATATTTGTAGCATTACAAAACCTTTGAACCAATACTCAACCAAAGACATATTCATACATTAGAAAATTTAGGTCAATAGCAGAGAGAGGCATACTGTATCTAGTTGACCGCCAAGCAAACATGGGGGCATAGATCAGTCAACAAGTAAGGATTTCTTATCTATTGCTAACACGTTATAGGGCAGAGGCTAGTAATATTTAAAACCCGCCTATGTACAAAAATGAGTTAGATCCTAACGAAGGTTTTGTGCCAACTACAGCCATTCGAGTGTTTAGCCTTCGATATTTAAGAGCATAAAAACGGACGTACAGTAACGTCCCAGTCATAGTTGCCTTGTTATGCCTTACACTCAAGTAATTCACTTATTTCCTGAGCAATTTCATCAATCGTATGAGTTGCAGTACTACGCGCAACTTTATCAGCTAAAGAAGGGCTGAAATCAACCACTTCTTGTTTGGTAATATTGTGCCATATAGGTAGGAGAACTTGTTCTCCAGATACGGTTCTTGTGACAATTCCATCAAGTTCGTAGTTAGTCCATCCTTTTTTTATAAAGGATGGTGACAAAACCACTAAACCAACACGGCTATTAGCTAGCCCTTTATCTATTTTTTGTCTCAAACTGTCACCAATTCTAAGTGTCATTTCATCGAACCACACATTTAAACCTAAGGCAATCAATGCATTTGCTAACGGTCGAACTAGGTCACCTTTATCTTCTGATGCATGTGAAATGAATACATCATGAGTTTCACAACCAGACTCTGTCGGAGGAGGGATGTTATCTCTAACTAAACTAGGCACTTCTGATAATGGGCGCTCTTGTATTTCAGGTAACATGCCAGGAAGAATTCTTACGGAAGCTTTGGTAGAGCCTTGTAGACCTTGCATATCAACAGCAACATACCATCGGCCAGAGCTAGTTGCCTGTAACCTAATTGGTGAACGTTTGGCTAGCCCACCGATATAGCGATGTCTTCTTCCATTTTTATAATTATTAAACTCTGAACTTGTCATCAACCTAACGTTAGCGCCACGAGTAAGCGTAACTTCGACGATATCACCTCTTTTAATGTTTCCTAAGTCAAACTGTAAAAAATTCATTAATATCCTTATTCAATTATAGAAATGAAAAACTTTGCTGGTAGATGGATCGAGGCATAACACCCGCATGTTAGGCATAGGCTTCCACCTCTTTATGGAGGCCGTGATACTTCTTATATCTATAGTCCCTTGAATCTCTGAAACATGGAGGCAACCCCTCAGGAAAACGCTCCTCACCGAGAAACCCTAAGACATCCGATAAATAGTTGGTTACTCTTATCCAAGCATTGCGGAATGACTCAATTATCTCTTCATCAAAGCCTTCAATATGCCACTCTCTAATTAGAGCTAAAGCTTGTATGTCATCTGGCGCCAAAGTCTGCATTAAAATTGGATCTTTCTTCGAATTTTCAATAAATCTGTTGATCGCCATGTCACTATCTTCAAATGGATCTATATAGAAGCCAAATTGCATCTTGATCGTATAACCCCTGATAGATGCGACGAAAGCCTTACTTTCTGGCTTTAACATTGACTTGTGAACGATATGGCGACGATGCTGGATTATTTTTGAAAACAGAGGGTCGTTTAACTCCAATTCCCTTCTAATTGGTCTATGCCAATTAGGAAAATGCTCATGATTTTGTAGCGCCATTGTAATCATGTCGGGTATTTCCCGTAAAGAACGAATAAACGCATTCATGGAATACCTAAGAGCATCGGAATCATGATAGTGACCTTCGATTTGATGAAGATACCAGTGGCTTTCTTGCCATCTATCAAGTGCGGCTTCGATTTTTTCGTGTACACAAGTCATGTTTATGCCTAACAATCTAATATCTAACCAAAAGGGCGTTTTTATACCGAGACACAGCTCGTTTATATACTTGTACCAGTTCTAGCACACAATATAAGTGATTGCGATATATTGAAGATTTGTTAGAGCAAAAGAGCTTAGTTGTGACATGATACACCCATAGGGTTGTTTTCCTCACTATGCGAGCAAATCAGTTTAAAAGTCCGTTATTGAGAAAAGCATTTCTAACCATCGCATTTTTGTATGTCTCAAATTCGCTCATTACTGCCGGATACATGATTAAATTCAGAGGGTTACTTACGCTTTGTGCCATTTTGAGTCGTTCGATTTAAACTTAAGGTCATAATGACAACGGACATTACCATAACTGATTTCTGAACATTTCTAAGTGAGGACATACAAACACTCTAACTTTTAACAATGCTCAAAGTATGACAAACAAGCGTCCAGCTTATTTGTGACAAAGCAAACTTTCTAAATAACAACAGCCTCTTTCAGTGGATATTGTTTAACAAGCTGCTCATAGGTCCCTATACTTAAGTTATTTGCTGGAACGCCAATTTGTTCCAGTATAGATCTGTGTGCAATTGCCTCGCCTTGGCTGTATGAGTAACACTGCCAGCGAGCATCTGGATACTGATGCACAATACGTGAAAAATAAGGAATGTCTATTTTATTGAGTGAATGGCCAATTACGGTAATCACTGATACATCCTCACTATTTTTTAGCAAAGAGTTCAGCCTGTTTCTTATAATATCATCGACGGGTTTTTGAAGAGCTTCCAATACCTTCCGACCATTATTTATTGCTTCCGTATAATAACTATCTTCTTCAGCCCTTGCATGAGTCACGGCTTCTGTGTGACCAAAAATCAATGGACTCGCTTGCCCTACGCTACCGTGAATATGATAAACGTTCTTTTCTGGAATTTTGTAAAGCTGTTGTAATGTAGAGGTATAGTTGAAGCTAATGAATTGAGCTGTATCTGGGAACGTTATTTTCTGAACCGAATTCTCTAGGTTTATGCTCTTGATCCATCCAGTAAAGTTATGTGTTATTTCTTGGACAATTTCGATGCTAAAATTATCTACTGCGTCTTCAAGTCCATACATCTCCTTCGTTGGAAAATCATCCCCAGAGAAATCCATAAAATCGTTTTCACTTACCAAAATAGATTCATCAAATTGACCTAGCACATTTTCAAAGTCACTCCAAAGCTCTTCTTCTTCCAAACGACTTGGGAAGTAGTGCTCGATTTGATCTAGATATACTCTGTATTGCTTGTAAAAATCTTTGTAACTTGTAGGCATTTTATGCCACAAGTCAAAGCCATTGCCGATAATGAATAAATGATTGGATCTCACAAAATATCTCTTTTTTATCAAAAAATGTATCTTACGGCAGTACAGATAATCAATAGTTTTTTTGCGTGTGCGCTAAATTTATCACTTTAGCAAAAATAAGGTGCTAATAAGTGAGGAATCCAAGCGTTTTAACATAAAAAGGGACAGGAAATAGTTTATTAAGTGTCTGCGTAGTAGAATTTAATTATATACCTTAAAATCTGCTGATTGTCTCTAATTCGCTCTTTTGCGGCATTTTCATAAAACGTTTTGTGGGAAAACGTATTAGTTGAACGTCTGTTTTTGATAACTTGGTTAATAGCGATAGATGACCATCTTTTGAACGCTCAAAACCGTTATTCTTACAAAATCCAATCCTCAAAAAAACTGAAAAAATAATCGTTAAAAATTACGCTAATTTAGAAAAAAAACTGCCATTTTTTCGGTTTAATTAGCCTAACCAGCTGTTTTAATGAAATTAATCTAAGTTCAGATTCTGGAGTTAGCTGAGTTTATACAAACCGGATCAAGCGTGTTTTTTATCGCCATGAAATCGTCATAATTTGAAGTGGTGATGAGATAGTGCATGTTGTCTCTCCAACAATCAGATAGTTATTTGCAATACGATGGGAGTATACATTTGGTTCTTTTTTATACTGCTTGGTTGTTTTATTAAAAAATTTATACGTTTTAAAAAAGTGATTTAAATTTCTAATATTCAGTTAAATGAAAATGTAAGTTGCTGTTTTTAATTATTAAAATTTATTTCTAGGTGCTGTAAAGAGAGTGTTGGTAAGTGAAAACTTCACTCTCTCATTAAAGTAATAACTCTATTTAAACTGATGCGGGGGTTGAATCGCTAAACTGTTCAGCTTACACTTGTACGCTGACTGGGCGTACACATGTAAGTTTAAATGAGTTTAATATTCAATCCCTTAACAAATTGGTTTAGTAAACAGTTTTTCCATCATAGTTCGATGGCAGGTTATTTTGAGCCTGTAATTCAAATATTTAAGCCAAGTTGGCGCGATGGTTATTACCGTGCAAATGTGCAGTCGGTAACATACATTGCTAACAAAACAGTTTCGATAGAGCTCAAAGTTGAGTCTCGTTGGCCTACCCATAAAGCTGGGCAACATATTGAGCTAACAATAGAAATTAACGGCCGCTTAGTAACGCGCGTATTTACCATTGCCTCTAGCCCAAATCAGGCAATGCATGAAGGCGTGATCCGTTTAGTGATAAAGCAGCATGATGTTGGTGCATTTACGCCGTTTTTATCCCGTTTATCTGTGAATTCATGGGTTAATATTTCAAAACCTAAAGGCACATTTTTATTGCCACAGTCTAACGCTGTGACTTTTTTTGCTGCAGGTTCTGGTATTACGCCGTTTATTTCGATGTTGCATCAAGCATTACATGACGAAATCCCGCCAATTCATTTGGTGTATTATGCAAAACCAAATGAGCATTTGCTGGTGGCCGAGCTTGCCAGTTTGCGCAACCGCTTAGCAAATTTCACATTTACGTTACTTAGCCGAAGTACTAGCGGGGATGTTGCTGCAAAATTGCCAGAATTACTTGGTTCACAGTGGCTGGTATGTGGGCCGCAAGATTTTTATAAAACCATCAAAAACTATGCAGATACGCATCAGCAATCAATTGAAAGTGAGCATTTCTCGCTAGTAGATTTGCACACACACGGTGACGAAAAAGCGCATTTTCAGGTGGATCATGGTGGCATTAAATTTAAAGCCGACAATCAACAGCCGCTTTTAGCGCAGTTTCAAGCAAATAAAATTAACGTGCCTTACGGCTGTGGCATGGGCATTTGCCATCAATGCCAATGCGTAAAGAAAAAAGGCGTAGTGCGAGATATCCGCACCGGTAAATTATCAGATTACGGTGAAGAGTTAATTCAATTATGTGTATCGCAAGTGGTGTCGGATGTGGAGTTTAAAGCGTGAACACAGTAGCAGAACCAAATTATGATTTATTAGCCGAGCAGCTAAACGAAATTCAATCAACAACGATGGCAAAAGTAGGTGAGCAAGACGCAAACTATATTCGCGGTGTGATTGTAACGCAGCGCATTTTAGAATGGTCGGGCCGTATTTTATTGGTGCTTGGCTTTGTTACGCCGTGGCTTTGGCTTATCGGTGTGCTTGCGCTTGCAACGGCTAAAATACTCGACAATATGGAAATCGGCCACAATGTTATGCACGGCCAGTACGACTGGATGAACGACAAGCATATTAACTCTAAAGCGTACGAGTGGGATATCGCCTGCGACGGTAAAAGCTGGAACCGCGTACATAACTTTGAGCATCACACTTATACCAATATTATCGGTAAAGATCGGGACTTTGGTTATGGTTTATTACGCTTATCAAACGATTTTCGCTGGCGAGTAAAAAACCTTTGGCAATTTATCACTTACCTAAATTTAAGTGTGTTATTTCAGTGGGGCGTGTCGTATCACGAGCTTGCCGCTGAGCGTGTGTTTTTTGGTAAGAAAAAAGAGAACCGCGATTATAAAGTGCCACACAGCGAACTAAAAACACGGTTTTTTAGTAAAGGCGCGCGCCAATTAATTAAAGACTATCTAATTTTCCCACTGTTAGCAGGGCCATTCTTTTTATGGGTATTAGTGGGTAATCTAATTGCCAATTTGCTACGTAACTTATGGACATCAACTATTATATTTTGTGGTCATTTTACTGGCGATGTAAAAACATTCAGTGAAAAAGAATGCGAAAACGAGACAAAAGGGCAGTGGTATTACCGTCAAGCATTGGGTTCATCAAATATTAAAGGTAGTAAGTGGTTCCATGTTCTAACTGGGCACTTAAGCTTTCAAATAGAGCACCATTTATTTCCAGATATGCCTGCAAAACGTTACCGTGAAATTGCACCTAAAGTGCAACAGGTATTTCGTGAACACGGTATTCAATACAACACAGGTAGTTTTTTCAAACAATATGGCTCGGTAGTTAAACGCATTTTGCGTTATTCGTTGCCATAACTGGTTAAATCAGTTCCTTAACATAATGTGCCCGGTTATTGTCTGCCAACAATAGCATGGGTGCATTATTTTCTAATCTAGTTACATAAGCTTAGGTTTCCTTTTTAACACGTCTTACTATTCACTACAGCTTGTGATAATAAATAGCGACGTTCAAACTTGCTTATACAAAACTGAAGGTTAAGTTCAACCTTCAGTCCGATTATAGTTGAATGCTTATTGCTCGCCGTAAATAGGGTAATCGGTGTACCCACGTTCATCACCACCAAACAAAGTGCTTGGATCTGAAATTTCGTTTAACGGTAGGTTGTTCTCTAAGCGATAAGGCAAATCGGGGTTTGCTAGAAATTTCCGACCAAACGCAACGTAATCAACTAAAGATCGTTTATAAGTTCGTTTGCTTTTTCGGGCGTGTAATTACCGGCGACAACAATTGCACCAGAAAAATTTTTACGAAGTTGCTGGCGAAACGTGTCTGTAACAGTCGGGGCATCATCCCAATCAGCCTCGGCAAGGTGAATATAAGCAATGCCCAATTCATCAAAATACTTTGCTAACAATAAAATAGCATCGATTGCTTTTGGGTCGTTCATGCCTCTTTGGGTTATAAATGGCGCTAACCTTATCGCTGTGCGCTCAGCACCTATTTCGTTGCTAATTGCTTTAATGATCTCTAATGCAAAGCGAATACGATTTTCTAAGCTGCCACCATATTCGTCATCACGTTTATTAGAGGTAGCGCGTAAAAACTGGTCAATTAAATAACCGTTTCCTGCATGCACTTCTACACCGTTAAATCCTGCTTCTATAGCGTTTGCTGCCGCTTGGCGGTAGTCGGCAACAATGTCTTTAATTTCTTGCGTGGATAATGCGCGTGGAGTAGGGCAGTCAAGCATACGGCCAACGCCATCATCACCGACTATCCATACTTGTGCATCAGGTGCTAAGGCGCTTGGAGCTACGGGTAATCCATCTGGATGAAACACCGAATGTGACATGCGGCCTACATGCCACAGCTGAGAAAAAATAATGCCTCCGTTGTTATGTACTGCATGGGTTACTTTTTTCCAACCGTCGATCTGGGCTTGTGTAAAAATACCGGGCGTAAAAGAATATCCTTTGCCTTGTGCAGAAATTTGGGTGGCCTCCGATACGATAAAGCCTGCACTTGCCCGTTGTGCATAGTAAGTTGCCATTAAGTCTGTAGGAATGTCACCAGGTTGCGCGGTACGAGAACGCGTCATAGGTGCCATCACCACTTTATTATTGGTATTAAGGTTGCCAAGTTTACCGGTGTTAAATAATGCGTTTTTCATATTCTTAACCTTATTAGTGAATGTCATTGCTCGAAAATAGAATTTCGATTTTTAGGCCATCAGGACCTTTAATAAATACTTGATGTTCGTTTGCTTCAGGGATTTCTCGTTCAACAAATGGCATGTTTAACCTTGTTAAACGTTCTTTTATTCTGTGGTAGTCATTTGAGGTGAACGCTAAATGGTCTACCGTTGGCAAGCTCGGTATTAAACTGTGCTTTTCGTCATGCCCTAAATAAAAAGATTGCTCAGGGTTAATGTCATCTCTTTTTGCAATGTGGATACAAGGCACATTGAGTTCGTCATACAACCAAACACCTGCAAAACCAAATGGCGGACGTCGTCCTTTTTTCAAACCAAGTGCTCGTATTAAAAACTGAGACATTTCATCTAAATCCGATGCTAGCAATAGTGCGTGATTCAATTGCATATCAACCTCCTTAAAGCGATGTATTCAGTTTAACTATTTTGACTAAATTGATAATTGCTCGTAGAGTTAAATCACTATTCAGAATAACTGAAGAATCATGGCTAAAATTGATGATATGGCGTTGTTTGTTCACGTTGTAAAAGCGGGGGGATTGGCGGCAGCTGGACGAAAATTAGGGCTTTCACCCGCAAGCATGACAGCACGCATTAACCAACTTGAAATGCGGTACGGCACGAGATTATTGACGCGAAATACACGAAGTATCTCGTTAACTGATGTTGGTGAGCGTTTTTATGCTGGCTGTTTACGTGTAATTGAAGAGGTAGAAAATACGGAAAACATGCTTCAAGAATCGCAAAACACCTTGCGAGGACATTTACGAATATCGGCAACATCTGATTTCGGCCGACAATATGTCGCCCCCGCCCTTGCAGAATTTAGCAGTATTCACCCAGATGTCTCACCTCATTTAATGTTAACTGACAGCTTAATTAACATCATCGATGAAGGGGTAGATATCGCTTTTAGATTTGGTAATTTACCAGACAGTAACCTAATTAGTAGGCCGTTAGCTAAAAATCGACGAGTACTATGCGCCTCGCCCGATTACATAAAAAATTATGGATTACCGCAACACCCGAAAGAGTTATTAAAGCATCGATGTTTGATTTTAGAGCGCTCAGGACAGCCACTAAACGAGTGGTATTTTGAAATTAATAACAAACGGCAGCTAATAAAGGTAGCGCCGCATTTATCGTGCTCTGATGGTGAAGTAATTAGGCATTGGGCAGTTCAAGGTCATGGCATAGCATTTAAATCGTTGATCGACATAAGAGAAGATCTCTCCAATAACAAGCTTGTATTGCTATTAGATGAATACGTACGAGGGTTTAGCCACAGCGATACTGAAGTAGTGGGCGTACAAGCCATTTACGCAAGCAGACAATACTTACCAAAGCAGGTAAAAGTATTTTTAACTTATTTTGAACAGTGGTTGAATCATAAATCTATTAAAGTATGAAATATCAGAGAGTTATTTTTTAGATGTTATGACTTGACGAGGTGGTGTGGTTTAAATTTTAAAATAAAAAAAGCGACTATCTGGGGATAATGATAGTCGCTTAGGCCTACTCGTTGGGGTTTAAATCAGATTAATAAACTCTGTGGTTGCAAAGCTATTAGCAGTTTTGTTCTTCGCTGCCGATCTCTTCTTTCGCTTTTTCACACAGGTCTTCGGCTTTGTTTTGCGCGTCGGTGATGGCTTCATCAATACGCTCGCCTGCATCTTCTGCTGGGCCTTCAGAACAACCCGTTAGTGTAAATACGGCACCAAGTGCAATTACTTTTGTCATTGTCATTAATGTTTTCATGATATTTTTCCTTATAAAATTAATTGAGTAATAGCGGTTTTACGGCCCGCTTAGGCCTTGGGCGCCCTTATTTTGGGTAAAATTAGCGACAGAACTAATAGAGCGACAAATACAAAGAACAAAATCTTCGCGATACTCGCTGCGGCGCCTGCAATGCCACCAAATCCTAAAAGTGCGGCAACAATTGCTAAAACAATAAATGTAAGTGACCAACCAAGCATACATCCTCCTTAATTATTGGGGTTAGGTTAACTATTAAGCGGTTACTTCTTGCAATGCTTTCATCTCGTCATGACACGCTTGCATGCTGTTTTGAATCAGTTTTAACGTACTGAAGTAAGGCGCTGGCAATGGCTCTTCAAGCGCTGCTTCAATTTTATCAAGTACGCGGTCTTCAACTTCTTCAAGCTGGGCAATGTAAGTATGTTCTTTATCAGTACTTACTACCGACAACACCTTAGTGTATGTTTCGCGCATTGATACAACTAAGTCGCTGTCCGTTTCAACTTCACCTTCATCAAGCACTACTAATGGTTGCAATTCAGCCGCGGCACGCTCTTTCTCAGAAATCATGCGGTCGAAGATGATTTCAAGACTTTGGCTAGAGACTTTTGTTTTGGCTTCTTTATAAAATTCGATACCGCCATTTAAAACTTTCACAAGCTCTTTTACCGGGGTTAAGTTGTAATTCGAGTTTGACATAAATGCTCCTTTTCAATTTTCTTAACGGTTCAAACTATTAATGCATGGCGTGTGCCAAAAATAAAATCAATATAAATCAGTGGCTTGGGTGTTTTTGTGAAAAAGTGCCTGCGACACATTTACAGGCACTATGAAGTTTTTACTTATCTTGACTCTGTATATCTTGCAAAGAGTGGCCACCCTTTGCGTTAAAGTCCAAAGTACGGATTGGGAACGGAATAAGAATGTCGTTTTGCTCAAGTGTTTTATGAATAGTGGCAACCGCTTTGTGGCGCATTTCCATAAAGCCAATCTCGCCTGGGTAGTCTATCCAAAACCATACAAGCAGGTTTACTGAGCTGTCAGCAAACTCGCTGGCATACACTGCAGTTTCAGATTGTTTAATTACGCCATCAAGATCATTAATAGCATCGGTTAGCACGTCTCGTGCTTTATCTACATCGTCTGCGTAAGAAATCCCCACAGATACTTCTATACGACGTTTACGTAGGCGCGAGTAATTTAATAGCTCGTTTTTAAACAGGATTTTGTTGGGCACTATGGCCATTTGACCATAAAAGTTCTCTATTAAGGTATTGCGAAGATTAATGCGCTCTACCGTGCCAAAGGTATCGCCGGCTTCTATAATATCGCCAACGCGAAAGGGTTTTCGAATACCCATTACAATACCTGCAATTAGGTTTTCGGTCATATCTTGAAAAGCAAAGCCAATGGCAAGGCCAATAATGCCTGCACCCGCAAGTAATGATGCCACCGCTTTTGACAGCCCCATAATGTCGAGTGCGAAAAAGAAACCAATAACAATAATCACCATGCGACAAATGCCTGTAATAAGGCCGGCTATTTGTGATGACTCAAAAATACGGTTAAGTAATTTTTTTATCCAACCCGATATCCATTTAGATAAAGCTAAAAATATAATGAAGATAACAAGCGCAATTACCATGTTGGGCAAATTCTTTATGGTTATTTCAAGCCAGTGAGTGAGCTTTTCATTTATAAGAGACCAAAACTTCTCCAATGTAATCGACATAACTGCTCCTTTAAAAATGTAATGACGTTACCTGGGGTTACGCAGTTTATATGCCAGCGCAGCTAAATTGAGTAAGGCTAAGGTGTTGTGAGGCGTTTGTAATAATGAGGCAGTGTATTTGTGTAAAACGTACAGGGATATTTTTCACACTGGTTGTGTAAATGCTACATTGGTAAATTCCTGCTTTTCCATAAGTTGTTGATATTTAAAGTTAAAAATTCTGGTATGTGAAATGCATTAAGTAAATCGAACTCAGCAAAAAGGAAATTTATTATGAATCGTACATTTAATACACTTGCACTAGTTACTGTTTTATCTACAACTGCTCTTTCAGTAAATGCGAAAGACAACCAGTGGGAAAAAGAAGCAAGCGACGCTTGGATTGATGGTAAAGCTGAAGCAACTTTACTTTTCAATACACAGCTAAATTCGTTTGATATTAACACCGATGTGGATAAAGGTGTGGTAACGCTAACGGGTAAAGTAAATCACGATGTTGATAAAAAGCTGGCACAAGAGTTAGTGATTGGTATCGACGGCGTTAAAGAGGTTGAAAACCGCTTAACAGTGCTACCAGATAGCAAAAACAAGTCAGAAAAAGACGACAGTCAAATTGAATCTGACTTTGTAGACGCAAAAATTGCAACGGTAATCAAAACACGCTTATTGTTCGATACAGATATTAGCGGTACGAGCATTGACGTTGATGTTGAAGGCCAAAACGTTACCTTAACAGGTGAAGTTGAATCAGAAGCTGAAAAGCAATTAGCAATTACCATTGCTAAAAATGCAGACGACGTTGAAAACGTAGAAGATAACCTTCGCGTTGTAAAACAGTCTTAATCCTGTCCCAATTACTGCACTACAAAAAAGCACCGAAAGGTGCTTTTTTTATGCGTATTAATTACACGTATATCAATTGGGAAATATTATATATAGCAATAGCTTGAGTGTTGTTTTATGCTACAAAAAAGATAATTAATATTTAGACAAGGAATAGAATAATGGACGAAGGATTGTTCTCAAGCTTAGGGGCCGTATCTGTTGTTGTTTTAGCCGCGGCTGATGCCGTTAGAAATGACAAAAATTTGAAAGATGATTGGACTAGAAGGTTTAAGAAAGGCATTGGTTGGGCTGTATTATTTTCTTTTATTCCCTGCATTTTATTGTATGCAGCGAATAACAGTAATGCGAAGAAAGGTGAGCCAGCATATACTGTTTTGCAATGGGTGGTGAGTTTGCCTTTAACGGCCTTAATTTCTATCACAATTTTTACTTTGTTATTTGTTTTACGCCCGCACCCTGAAAGAAATTCGTTCAAACCTCTCAAAGTATTTACGTTAATTTTTTGGGCTGGCGCAATCGCATTTATTTTTTATGCCAGCATCTTTCTTGTAAATCAATTTGCGCTTTTATTCGTGTAACTATCAAATGCCAGTAACCAACATCTAAGTTACTGGCACCCATCATTAATGGTTAAAGCAGTTAACATGTGTCGCCAAGCAGCTGTATTGAACTCTTTATTAATCCGTGTGGTCTACTAACTTCTTGTTTTATTTAACCTGAACTCGCGTTTAGGTTATTTTGAAATTTACCTAGAGTCTATTTTTCTCTAGGTATATCAGTTAGAGAATATATGGACGTAGTACTTAAAGAAATAACCAGTTCAAATTATGAGTTAGTGTGTGATTTAGATGTAACAGAAGATCAGCAAGATTACGTGGCGTGTAATATGTGGTCGCTGGTTGAATCGCATTACAACTCTGGCTATACCTGCAAAGCAATTTATTGTGATAACCAAGCTGTTGGCTTTTTTATGTGGGTGCAAGAATCATCAGAAAAAGTGTCTATTTGGCGGTTTATGATAGATCACAAATATCAAAATAAAGGCATTGGCAGAATCGCATTAAATCAAGCACTTGACGCGATTAAGTTAACACCGGGGTTGTGTGAGATTGAAATATGCTATAACCCTAAAAATCCTGTCGCGAAAGACTTTTACTCAAGTTTTGGCTTTCAAGAAGTGGGTATGGATGAAGACAACGAAGACATGCTCGCGATAGTATCGCTATAGTTTGCAATAATACTAAAAAGGGGCGGTTTTTAGTGAAAACTTGCCCCATTTTAGTTAGCGCATCACCTAAAGCTGGCGTGTTAAATCACTTGTTTTAAGTCTGCTAACGACACAGGCTTTAAGATCACATGTTCAATTTGGTGTTTGGCAAGCGCTTCCGCGGGTGGTTCGCTACCGCTAACAATAACCAGGTTGGCATCACACTCTCTTGCCTTTATTTCACTTGCAAGGGTTAAACCTGAGCCATCAGCCAGGTTTAAATCGAGGCAAATCGTATCAAACGCGGTGTCGTTGTCTAATAAGGCACAACATTCGCTAAAACCGCTTACACTGTGACTTTCACAGCCAAGTGAATCAAACAGCAAACACATTAAATCGCGGGTGTTCTTATCATCTTCTACCACTAAAATACGCTGTTTAGTTGCGTTTTCATTAGCGGAAGATGCGGGTTTTTCGCTGGTGCATGGTTTTGCTTGTAAATGCGCTTCAAGCGACTGGTAAAGCAATTCGGTATTTATTGGCTTGGTAATAATGCCATCAAAACCAAGGGCAAGCAGGGTATCGATATTGTCTTTTTGTGCAGCTGCGGTGAGGGCAATAATTGGTGTGTTAATACCTTGCTTTCTGAGCGTAACAATGGCTTCTCTGCCGCCCATTTCGGGCATATGCAAATCCATAAAAATAAGATCAAACGCCTGCTCGCCTAAGCACACTAAGTTAACGGCATCGAGCCCGTTATTTGCACAGGCTACTTTTGCGCCAGTGTTACTAATTAGGTTTTTTAATAGGGTTTGGATTTCTGGCAAGTCTTCAACAATTAATACATCACCTTTAAGTGATAATGGGCAAAGCTGGCTTTCATCACTTTTGCTTGCTGCTAAGCTAAGAGGCTGGCATTCACCAATGTCGGTGCCTAAGTCAATATCAAAACAAAAGGTGCTACCAACACCTACTTCGGATTCGAGCGTAATTTTTCCGCCAAACAATTCAACTAAAGCGGCACTAATTGCCAGCCCCAAACCTGCGCCTTCTGATGTGCGGGTTATGGTGTCTTGTAATTGCTCAAACGGCTTAAATATTTGCTTTTGTTTTTCTTTAGCAATGCCAACGCCGGTATCTTGTACTGCCACATTTAAGCAATAGTGGTGATTTTGCTGCACCAGCTTAAACATCACTTCAACTTTGCCTTCGGGGGTAAACTTTATGGCGTTGTAAACAAGGTTAATTAAGATCTGCTTTAGCCTTTTGGCATCGGTCATAATTACTGTTGGCAGGTCGCCTTTTGCTACTATGCTAAGCGCAATGCCTTTTTTCTTTGTTTCCATTGAAAACAAACTTTGCAGATCGGCAATTAACGGGCCTAGCTCAGTTGGTGATTTTTCAATGTTTAAACTGCTGGCATTAATTTTTGATAAATCGAGTACGTCGTTTAGCAAGTTAAGTAAATGCTGACTGTTGTTATGAATAATATCCAATTCGGGCTTAATATTGCTAAGTTGACGGTTGTCGCGCAGCAGTTCAGTGTAACCAATAATTGAGGTAAGTGGTGTACGTAACTCATGGCTTAAATGCGCCATAAAACGGTCTTTTGCGCGGCTATCCGCCTCGGCTTTGTAGCGCTCTAGGCGCTCGTTTTCCAAGTCGCGTCGTGATAGTGCATATAAAATCGCCCGATTAAAGCGTGGGCTGCTTATTTCAGATTTTAATAAAAAGTCATCTGCGCCGTGGGCAAGGGCTTCTTTATCAAGCCGATCGTCAGATTGACCAGTCAGCATAATAAACGTAGTACTAAGTTTAAGTGATTTGGCGGCCTCTAAAATAGATAACCCCGTATGAGCGCCTAAGTGATAGTCTAAAAAGCACAAATCCACTGGCTGTTGTTTAAGTTGGTCGAGTACACTTTGGTAGTCACTTAACCAAGTTACATCAAATTGGTAGTTAGGAATTTGCTCAAGGTAATCTACCGTTAGCAAATAATCATCCTCATCGTCTTCTACCAATAAAACACTTACACGCTCAATACTTGTCATATTAATCCCTATGGCAGTTCAACAATTTCAATCCAATATTTACCAAGCTGTTTCATCAGTTCAACTAAGCCTTCAAAAGTAACGGGTTTAGTAATGTACGATGCTGCGCCAAGATCATAACCACGCAATTTGTCTTCTTCTTGCTTTGAAGTAGTCAGAATAACCACCGGAATAGAGCGCAGTGCAGTATTTTCTTTAATCAGCTTTAGCGCTTCGCGGCCATCCATACGTGGCATATTTAAATCGAGCAAAATAATATTAGGGCGCGGGTATTTTTGTTTATCTTCAAACGGCGCTTGATTGTTTAAATACGCCAACAGTTCAACGCCGTCATTTACAAAATATAAATTGTTGATTACTCGGCTTTCTTCAAGTGCGTCTTGGGTTAGCAAACGATCATCTTCGTCATCGTCGGCCATTAAAATGTTAATTCGTTTTACTTCAGCTTCCAGCATTACTATTTTCCTCTAAATGAAATGATGATGCTGCAATCGGCAGTATCATGGTAAACGTTGTACCTTGGCCAACTTCGCTGTGTGCAGTTATTTGGCCGCCATGGCGCTCTACAATACGTCTGCAAACCGACAAGCCAATGCCTGTGCCTTTGTAAGCGGTGCGACTGTGCAAACGTTGAAATGGAGTGAAAATTTTATCGCTGTAATCTTGTTCAAAGCCTATGCCGTTATCGCACACATCGATTTGTATCCATTCGCTGGTAATATCATCTAAATGTTGTGCTGGGGCGCTAGTCTCTGACACGGTTACATTGATTTCGGGCGCTTTATCGGCTTGTCTGAACTTAAGCGCATTCGATAACAGATTTAAAAATAACTGTTGTAGTTGGCTTTCGTCACCCTCAATTTTTGGCATGCTTGTCAGCGTTATGGTGGCGTTTGATTCGTTAATAGCGATTTCAAGGTCGTCTAACACGCCTTCAAGTACGGTGTTTAGGTCTACTTCAACAAAGGCTTTCCCTTTTGTCGTTACCCGTGAAAGCGCTAGTAAGTCTGATATTAACAACGACATACGCGCAGCAGCATTATCCATGCGCGATAAGTAATCTTTGCCTTTATCGTCAATTGCGCTGGCATAAAGCTCAGTAATACGCGCTGAAAATGCGCGAATTTTACGCAGCGGCTCTTGCAGATCGTGTGATGCAATAAACGCAAAATCTTCTAACTCGCGGTTACTGCGACCAAGCTCTTCGGCGTAAAGTTCCAGCGCTTGGGTGCGTTCTTGTACTTTTTCTTCAAGTAATTCGTTACTTTTTTCAAGCTCTAACGCGTTTTGTTTAACATTGCGCAGGTGTTTAATAAGCAATATTAAAAACAGGCTACTCATCACAATACAAATGGTGGCAAACCAAATTAGGTTTGCTTCAGAAGTTTTACGTGCGTTACTTAAGCGGGTAAGTAAGTGATTACGAATAATGGTTTCGTTTTCTATGATCTCTTGATAAATGGTGCGTAAGTCTAGGTCAGATATCTGCACATCTTTTAAAAGGCGCTTAGGCGAGCGCTCAGAGTTTGTTTGTACGTGACGAATACCAGCGCCTACTAAGGCAAACTTTGCTTCGGCGTAGCGCACAAAGTTGTCGATACGTTTTTGCTGAATATCGCTTTCAGAGCGAATTTCGCGGGCTTGCGTAATACTCTCAGAAAATTGATCTAACGCTTTTTTGTAAGGTGCTAAATCGTCTTCTTGCAGCGTAATTAAATAAGCGCGCTGGCTTGATTCGGCGTTGAGTAAGTCGATGTGCAAACGGTCAATCGCCAGCATCACCTTTGATGTGTTTTGAAAACTTTGCTGAATTTGCGCAATACTTTGGGTGTTTTGTAACCCAATAAACGTAATGGTGCTAATGCCCAATACAATAATGAAAAATGCGCACCATGCAAAGGCAATACTGTGAATGGCACGATCGAAAAATGCTTTCATTATATTCACTTAGCGTTTTCAGCGATTTGTTGTAACAGCTCGCTGCAGGCTTTACTTGCGGCGATTATTTTATTCGCCGCATCGCTAATCTCGCTGTTTTTCGCTGCATCTTCACTTAAAATTTTAATGATTTCAGCATGCATTGAAATATGATTTAGTGGCTTTCGTGCATCGTGAACTAAGGTATTAAGTTGTTCATTGTTGTCAGTCATGTTTCCTCGCAAATCATGTTTTACAGTGATTCTTCGTAAGCGTTTAATCGGTTATAGAGCGTTTTAGTACTGATGCCAAGTAGCTTAGCGGCCAGTGTTTTATTACCCGAAACCGACTCAAGCGTTTTGTAAATGAGCTCTTTTTCTACCGCTTCAATGGTTTTTCCTACATCAACTTCTGGCGCATCGAAGGTAGCCGTTGGCGTACTTGGCGTAATTGCTTGCTGAACAACCGCTGGTTGATTGTTCGCTGGTGGCTGTGCAAAAGGCGATGGCTCTATTTGTTCAATATCGATTGTTTGGCTATTTGGATCAGCCATAATAAACGCGCGGTGAATACTGTGCTTTAACTCACGGATATTGCCAGGCCAATGATGGGCAAATAGCACCTGTTTACTGGTGGGTGAAAATTGATACTGAGTTTTATATTCACGGTTTAGGTCATCTAAAAAATACTCGCTTAATAGCTCGATATCTTCTTTTCGTTCACGCAATGGCGGTATTTCAATTGGAAAAACCGCAAGGCGAAAATAAATATCTTCACGCAGTACTTTCTTTTCGGCAATCTCACTCATGGTGCGGTTAGTGGCCGACACCACGCGGCAATTTACTGGAATTTGTTTGTTACCACCAACGCGTGTGACATGTTGGGTTTCTAATACGCGCAGTAAATTAGGCTGCATATCGATTGGCATTTCGGTTACTTCGTCTAAAAATAACGTGCCGTTTTCAGCTTGTTCAAATACACCTTGCTTTTGTGCAACCGCGCCAGTAAATGCGCCTTTTTCATGACCAAATAATTCGCTGCCGATTAAATCTTTGGTGATAGCGCCGCAGTTAACCGACACTTGCTCGCCTTGGCATTTGCTGGCGTTATGAATGGCTTTTGCCACAACTTCTTTACCAACACCGCTTTCACCAATTAATAATACATTTGCGTTGGTTTTTGCCACGCGCTCTATCATGGTGATTAGGTGCTGCGCCGCTTTTGATTTACCAATTAAACAGCCAAAGTGACGCTCTATTTTCGTTGTGCTTTTGCTAGTAACCGCAGGCTCTTTAAACAATACGCGCTTTACGTCGTCGGCTTGAATGGGTTTGGTTAAGTAGTCGATTTGATCATCGCACAGTGAAGCAATGGCGGTTTTTACCGACGGATGCCCGGTAATTAAGGTGATATTGACGTTAATACCTTGCGCGCGAATAAAATCGATTAGGTGAATACCGCTGCCATCGGGCAACATAAAATCTAAAAAAACATGGTCAAAGCGCGTGTTTGCAAGCCACTCTTTGGCCTCCGCAATGCTTTCAGCGGTGTACACTTCGCAGCCGATATATTCAAAAATACGCGCGCCTAATTCGTTAAATTCAGAGTCGTCATCGACCAATAACACTGTTTTCATAATGTCCTCAATGTACTGCACTACAAAGTAAACAAATTACTTTGTCATAATCCATAATGATTTTTCTTTTATTTCAATGGTTAGTGTTTCGCACGTTTTTATTTCGCCATCAATACTATACCTTACTGTGTCGCCGTGTTGGTGTAAACAAACACGCTTACAAAGCGCATGATTTACGTTGTTTTCGCTGTGTTTTTTCTTACCTTCTAGGCCATTAAACACAAGTTGCGCAAGGCTAAACGCTGCGCTGCTGTTTTCATCGTGTTCGATTAAGGTGATATCGAGCTGCCCATCTTGGTAGTTAGGCTCGCCACCGCCTTGTGCTAACACGGTAGAAAACGGCGCGGCATTGGCAATCACTAAACTGTTTACGTTCAACTCTTTGGGGTTTTGTTCATCAACTGCAATACACACTTTTTGTGATTTGCTTTCAGATACCGCATTAATAAAGCCGCTAATGTAAGCAAATTGACCACCTTGATTTTTCTCTTCGCGATTAGCAAAGCTGATCATTTGCTCTTCAAAGCCAAATGCAATTAGCAACAAAGCGGTGTGTTCATTGCATTGAATGGTGTCAATTTGCTGTGTTTTACCTTTTACAATTGCTTCGCATGCAAGTGTTATGGGTTCTAACTTAGTTTGCACACCAAGCAATACGTGTGCGAGCGCGTTAGCAGTACCCAGCGGAATAAAACCTAAATGGCAGTCGCTGTTAACAAGCGCATGGGCTACGGCTGTTACGGTGCCATCGCCACCACAGGCAACCACTTTATTATGATTACGTTTCAAACGCAGGGCGAGCGCACTTACATTGGTGTCTTTTTCGGTAAAGTGAAATTCAAGCAAAAAGCGCTGGGTTAAATAACCAATCACTTGGTTATCGTATTGATACCATTTACCGCTACCTGAAACTGGGTTTATCACCAGCGGTAGGGTTTCGGTTTTTGCGAGTAAATCAACGTGTGCAATGGCATTTAAGCGTTTTTTTTGCGAACGATTTAAACGCGCGGTTTGGCGTAATTCTTTTACTTTATCAAGCGCACCTTGAGTACTGAGCTTATGTTTATAAAGTAAATAAGCACATAATAAAAATACCGAACGACCACGGCCAAGCGCACAGTGGATCACCACTTTTTTGTTAAGCGTGTGCATTGCCTCAATCCAACGTAATGCATGGAGGATTTGCGCGCGAGTAGGCGATTGGTGATCAAGCACCGGTAAATTTAAGTAGTACAACCCTTCTTGCTCAGCCGACCAATTTAAGCCGTCAAATTCCGCAGTTACGTCTAAAATCGCGTCAATTTTATTGGCTTTTAACATAGGAATATCGCTTGGGAATAAACGACACGCGATAAACATTTGGTCTTCAACTTGTTGTAACGCAGGTACGGAGTCTTTGTAGCGCTGCCATGCGTTGTAAAGTTGCGCGCACAGTAAATAAGGTAACAATACCAGTTTAATAATTACTGGAATTTGCCCTGTTGCGCGTTTGCGAAAGAAGTTTGGTTTTTCAAATAGGTAAGCGCTAAACACTATTAGCACTGAAAGCAGAATCCAGCTACTGGCAAAAATAAATAACGGGTGTTTAGACACATAAACAAGACCGGATGCCGCAACAACCAGCAATAAATAAATGAAAGTTACATTCATACTATCAACACCTCAAAACTAAATAACATAAGGTTACAAGAATCGTACCTAAGGCTTTTTGTATGTATTTCAATGTGATAGTGGTTTTTAGGGCGTGTAATTACTACCCGTTTGAAAAAATTACAAAGGGTATAAAGTAAAGGTGTGTAAAAATTACATACCTTTATAAATATGCTAGCCTAGCATTATTTTATTAAGCAAATTAAAGGGATGTTATGCGTTTTTCCCGCTATTTTAATGTAAGTATTTTAGCACTTATGTTGATCATCGTTGGTTGCGGTGAGAGTTACCAAGCATTACGTGATCGCGAGGCAAAGGAGCAGCAAAGCTGGCCTAAATGGCCTGAGTTTGAAGCCGCTGTGCCAAAACCCGATTGGTGGCATTCAGTACCAATTAAGTACATTGATCCTATGAATTTTACATCGGAAGAGATGACAGCCTATTACGAGAAAAATACGGGCGATGATAAATATAAACGTGATTTTAAAGTAATTTATGCGCGAATGCTTAAGCATCAAAACAATGCCCAAGAGATTGCAGGCTTTTTAGGTCGTGGCACGGTAAGCGAGTTTAAACCATTTTACGAATTCTATATCACACACTTTTTAGATGAGACATGGCAAAGCGAGTATTGCAAGCAATGTAACGACGCTAACTCTGCCATTAATATAGGAACCCAATGGCTTTATTATTTAATCGAGGGCGGCGAGTATGAACGAGCGCAAAAAATTATCGATCAGTTGTTAGAGTCGAAATACCCTCGGGCGATCCCGATGCAGCGTTTTTATTTAATTCGCTCTTACCGACACTTACTAGCCAAAACGGTTACCGAAAAAGAAATATACAACCAATTAGAACCGTACATTGTCGAAAACTATAAGTTGGCTGAACAAAAGCAAGACTACAAATTAATGCAGCGATGGTTAGATTTATAACGCGGTTTGCCACAGTACAAATTGAGCGAGCAAGGATTTATCAGTTGCTAGTCAGTAAGCCTTGAAAGAACGCATTAAAAAGCCCGAATAAATCGGGCTTTTTTAATGTTAGTGCGGTTTATTTACCCGCTAATTTTGCGCGTGCGCTGTGCAGCTTTTTGTAGCTTTCGATTAAGCGTAGGTGCTTATCTAGGCCTTCTAGCTGTGAGTTAGTTGGTGTTAAACCATAAAAACGCACATCGCCATTAATTGAGCCAATAATCGCGTTCATTACTTCCTCGCCAAACATGCGCGTGAAGTTATGGTGGTAGTCTTCAAACTCAAGCTCGTCATCAAGTGCTACTTGCAGTGTCGCGTGCAGCGCTTGGTAGAATAGGCCGCGTTCAACGGTGTTATCGTTGTACTGTAAGAAGCTTTCAACGAGGTTATTCACTTCTTCTAAATCGCCTAACGCTAAGTAAATTAATAGCTTAAGCTCTAGAATAGTAAGCTGACCCCACACTGTGTTTTCATCAAACTCAATACCAATTAGGGTAATGATATCAATGTAGTTATCAAGCTCGCTCTCTTCCAAACGATTAACTAAATCAGCTAGCTCGTCGTCTGACAGTGAATGCAGGTTTAAAATATCGTCGCGGTATAAAAGTGCTTTATTGGTGTTATCCCAAATTAAGTCTTCTGCTGGGTAAACTTCAGAATAACCCGGTACCAAAATACGGCATGCTGTACCAAGGCCAGTAAATTCAGCAACATATGCTTCTTTACCGATGTCTTCTAAAATACCGAATAGGGCATCGCACTCTTCTTGGTTAGTGCCAGAGAAATCCCATTCAACAAACTCGTAATCGTGCTTAGCACTAAAGAAACGCCAAGAAATAGTACCTGTTGAATCAATAAAGTGCTCAACAAAGTTTTCTGGCTCTTGTACTGCCATTGAGTTAAAGGTTGGCTTAGGTACATCGTTTAAGCCTTCAAAACTGCGGCCTTGTAATAGCTCAGTAAGGCTTCGCTCAAGCGCTACTTCAAAGCTTGGGTGCGCACCAAATGAGGCAAACACGCCACCCGTTTTCGGGTTCATTAAGGTAACACACATTACTGGGAACTGACCGCCAAGTGAGGCATCTTTAATAACGACAGGGAAGCCTTGCTCTTCAAGCCCTTTAATACCCGCAACAATGCTTGGGTATTTGTTCAGTACGTCTTCTGGTACATCTGGCAATACAATTTCTTGCTCGATGATTTGGCGTTTTACCGCGCGCTCAAAGATTTCCGATAAACACTGTACTTTGGCCTCTGCAAGGTTGTTACCCGCACTCATACCATTACTTAAAAATAAGTTTTCAATCAGGTTTGACGGGAAGTAAACCGTTTCGCCATCTGAATGACGGGTGTACGGAATTGAACAAATACCGCGCTCAACATTACCTGAGTTAGTGTCGATTAGGTTAGAACCACGTAGCTCTTGCTCTGGGTCGTAAATATCCAGCGTGTAGTCGTCTAAAATCTCGTTTGGTAGCTCATCTTCTGGGCCTGGTTTAAACCATTTTTCATTTGGGTAATGAACAAACTCGCTGTTGGCGATTTCTTCACCAAAGAACTGATCGTTATAGAAAAAGTTACAGTTTAAACGCTCAATAAATTCGCCAAGAGCCGAGCACAGCGCGCTTTCTTTGCTTGCGCCTTTACCATTGGTGAAACACATTGGCGATGCTGCATCGCGAATATGAAGCGACCATACGTTTGGCACAATGTTACGCCACGATGAGATTTCAATTTTCATACCCAAGTCTTCTAAAATCTTGGTCATGTTTTGAATGGTTTGCTCAAGCGGTAAGTCTTTACCTAAAATCATGGTATTGGCGTCGCCCTCAGGCTGACCCATTAACATGGCTTGCGCGTCTTCATCAAGGTTTTCAACCGCTTCTACTACAAACTCTGGGCCTGTTTGAATTACCTTTTTAACGGTACAACGGTCGATAGAGCGCAAAATACCTTCACGGTCTTTGTCAGAAATGCTCTCTGGCAGCTCAACTTGAATTTTAAATATTTGGTTGTAACGGTTTTCTGGGTCAACAATGTTATTTTGCGACAGGCGAATATCGTTCGTTGGAATATCGCGCGCGTTACAGTACACCTTTACAAAATACGCCGCACACAGCGCAGATGAGGCAAGAAAATAATCGAATGGACCAGGTGCGCTACCATCGCCTTTATAGCGAATAGGCTGATCGGCAATAACGTTAAAGTCGTCAAACAGCGCTTCTAAGCGCAAGTTATCAAGATAATTTACTTTGATTTCCATGAATTAGGTTCCAAGTGTGTCGCCGCGAATAGGTGGTTGCAGCAAGGCAAACATAATGGCTGTAATTATCCGCTTTTTTAGCGCTTAATTCACTAAAATCGGAAAATAAATACGTTTTCCCAAGTTCAGCTTATCTATTGTCACATTTGGTGACTTATTTAAGGGAGTAAATTAAGCAACTACGGTGGGAAAATGTTTAGGGTTAATGCGGATACTAAAAGCTATCGAAATATATGTTCAGTTATTACAAGTCATGTATAAGAAAAGTGACTTACTTCTAGAAAAACCAAAAGTAAGCCACATTCTAGAGAAAATACATGTTAGTAATTAAATTACATTACTAATCTCATCAATCAGTCCAATATAATGCTTCTTAACTTTTTTCTGGACATAGTAACTTTCGCCATTCCAGGATTTATCCCAGTTGTCGCTACTGAAAGACCATTCTTTTAGTCCACTCAGTTGTGTATCCATTTGTGCAAGGCTCCCCGTTAAACTCTTTTCCGCTCTGATATTAGTGCTCAATGATATACCTTTCCATGCTACATGTTCACCAGCAGCAGCAGAGTACGGAATAGGGTAGAGTGTAATGTTAAAATCTCTATTGGTTAAGGTTTTAGTGTCTTTATTCGCTTCAAATTTTATAAATTTTGCCAAGCTTGGTTTAGAAAATGTAATTTCATGATCATAAATAGAAACAAGGCCCCCCTTCTCGGGACCAAATGCCCATAATTCTTTGTCAGGAGTAATTAAAGGTAATACTTTCAGGGTGCTTGCGAATTGCTCGTAATTTCCTGAAGCGGCTTCAAACAAATTGGATACTAACTTGTATGACTTACTATCAGCACTTTCATTGCTTGATACATCGCTGACTGATTTTGTTACGAGTTGACCATTTTCTTTGACCTCATGAATTAAACCTAGAGCTAATTCAGCATTTCTTAGGAAGGTATTCTCATTCCAGAATTTATAAATATCACCAATAATTGTTCCCAAGCTTTGTATGATAGAGCTCAAAATATTGTCTTTATGGTAATTATTTTGTAACTCGCCAGCAGCATTGGAGAAGCCATTGGCAATATCATAAGTTTTCACATCAGGTAAAGAACGATTTAGCCGTTTTATTTTTTTGATACCCGACGCATCAGCTGTTAAATATAGACGTGCCAGTGTTTGAAGATCTTGTAGCAATACACGCTTTCGGATTTCTTCAGAGCCCTCGATATATTCAACATTATTCAGATATCCCTGTGCCATCCAAGGAAAAATATCAGCCCAATTGCTTATCCAGACACCTAAAGGTACGTAGTCAGCCAAGTTGGCATTTGTACTAACGTTTTGGCTCAATAAACGTTCGGATTTTGAAGCCAATAGTAAATTTTGGTGAAGTTCGTCGTTTGGCTCTAATACATTGATGTTATTGTCATTAACATCATCCTGAAGCTCCTCGAGAGCATCAATGTTAGCGGGTTGTTCGGACTCAGCTATAAATTCTTTCAAGGTCAATTTAGGGTTTAGTTTTTTAGCTTGGTCAAATGCGGATGCCGTCGCAAATGCTTTCAAACCATCTAGGTCTTTGATTTCGCCAACTTTACTAGAAATTCCCTCGCTAGGCTTTGGCTTAACGAAATCAGGTATAGTTGGAGGTCCTTGATTAATAGTCATATTAGGGGCGACAGCCATTACTTTAACATCAGCAAGTTGCTCAAAAGTTTTATTACTAACTTGTTCAAACCATTTATCAATTTGTGTGGTTAGCACGCTGCCACTTACATAACTATTACAGGATACTGTTACATTCGCATAATTATTAGAAGTTCCCCCGTCATACGTACTCTTGACAGCGACAGAAGAACCTACACTGGCATAAGAGAAATCTGCTTTCCCCCCATATTTCCATGTTTCGGACTCACTACCTGATGTCATCTCCATAATGATCCCGCCCATAGCACCCCAAGTAACCCCTACAACTATACCGTCACCAAAGTTGGTGCAAAAGCGTTGAGATAAATCAATCCACTTTTGCAGGTAGGGCTTCAATTCAAAAAATCTACCGTCATTTTCATCAAGTTTATTTAGGTCCAAGTCTAATTTGGCTGTTTCCTTTACTACGTCATTAAATGCATCCAATACCCCTAATGCATTTTGTCGAGTTGCATCATCTAAACTTGCCAAAAAATCACTGGCAGTTAATGACTGAAAATCAATATACTCAACTCCAGCCACAGATTGTGCGTTATAGCTTACAGTAATTGACTTAGTTGCTGTTGCTGATGAATTACCAACATAAGCTGAAAGAGATGACTTCACCTGTGAAACCCCAGAAATACCGTAAGCGCCGCACAATCCAAAAGACCCTTGGTTCATTTTATCGCTATATACATAGCTACTCTCGCCAGACATGCTTTTTTGATGTTCGACCTGACTAACCATTTTGCTAACTGGCTGGGTCAAAACACTGGCTTTAAATTTAGTCGTTCCAGATGTAACTGTTGAACCTATCGTTACTCCAAAAAGAGGATTTAATATTTGTTTCGCGTCCATAATTTGTCCTTAAATTAGTCTAAGAAGTTATATTGAATAATGTTTTTAGCTGTCTGGGCATTCATGTAATCAATATAAACAATGTTGGGAGGCGGCTGATTTTCATCTACAATTTGCTTTTCTAAAGCTGCGGGTAAGGCTTGATTAGCTTTCGATGCCAGAGATTCAATACTGCCACCAAAGAATGTTCCTACATCTGGTGTTAACGTCCAGGACAAAAGGAACATAAAGTTCTGACCCAATCCTCCGAAGCGGTGCCATTTTTCAATCTGATCTTTTTCCATTTTAGAAAGATTAGTGGTGTTGGTGTATTGGTCGCATACCGTCAGGTTCGGGCCTCTGAATTGGCAATCATCATTGTTACTGCCGTTTTCTAGGAATCCGTCGTGATAACGGAATCTACCCTGTTTAGCTGTTGTATTTTCGTCGTAATCAAACGTCAATATCATTTTTCCACGGGTATTCTTTAGCAGTATATTTGATAAATTCACCTTGTAGTCTTGATTGGTATAGAGATATTTACTATAAGTGGGTGTTGATAAGAATTGTTCGATTCTGTCTTTTATTTCGCGCTGTTTATCTCGATTACTTCTTATGTGGGAAAACTTCAGAATCAGTGTTTCACTCGGATAGTTTTTTAAAAACGCTAAGGATTGATTCATTACACTTTCGAGTGACTGACCGTTACAACCCAAGTCGCCGGAACGATGGTAAGTCACTAATTCTCTGTGATCATAATCCACACGTATATCAAAAAAACGTGAACCTGATTCTAATTGTCCCTCAATGTTAAGTTGCTGCGTTTTAACCATTCCAGTATTCAAACTTGAACCCCAGTCACAATGATGTAGTTCCGACATTCCTGCATCGTGACTTCCAGGCATTACTATTCGACTGATCTTTAAATTATCGTCTAGCAGGGACATCCAATTTTCATTTGAAAAATTGACGCCATTAGCAACGGAAAGATTAGGTAAACTCAATAAATAGAGAGACAAAAAACAATTAAGTCGCAACATACGCGTCCTCCATGTACGTTTTAAAAAACAATTAATTAGCATATAGCTCAAAAGTGATATCTTGGTCATGGCCTTTAAAACTGCCTTTAATATCATGAGTTATTGCATCTGAAGGGGTAGGAATAATTCGGTATGAGCTAGTTGCTGTTCCAAGCGGATGATTAAAGTAAAATTCTACGGTAAAACTTTCGTCCGCAGCTTTATAGACGACGGTACCTTCTGGACCAGGTCCAAAAATTGTAACGCAGTCGCACTTCCAGCTCCCTGTTGTCTCTATTGATTGTGGTGGGTCAACTTCAAATTCCCCATGTTCTGCTTTTTTTGATTTAAGCTTAAGTTCTTTATTTGTAAAGTTTTGAACTGTCATTTTCACTGGTCTTACGCTCATAAATTTCTCCTAAAATTTTATTATCTGTCCCTGATAAAGGGCGTAAAAATAGAATAGACGAGTTTTCTTTTTCCGTTATTACGAGTTATTACATGGTTGAAAATGCCTCGGGTAAGTAATCAGGCATGTCCAAAATTAAAAATAAATACATAAGAAAAGGGGGAGTGTAAGAATGTAGAATCCAAAAGATAGAAATCTTAAGGGTTAGATGCTGAGTAACGATGCGTTGCTAAACTTGTTTTACAAAGTGACAAAATACAAATTGTTGGGTTGTATCAAAGGGGGTTTTATGAGTTTCATGGCGTTGATCTTTAAGCACAAAATGCTCACCAAATTCTTCTTGTAAGCTTTCTGCACTGTAGCGCACAATAGGCAAGCCGCTGCACTTTTCTGGGCCGTCTTCTGCAAAAGTAGCAATAATAATGTGGCCATGTGGTTTTAGCGCATGCATTACGTTTTTAATGTAAGCGCTGCGCTCTTTAGGCGTTGTTAAAAAGTGAAACACCGCGCGATCATGCCATACATCAAATTGCTGTTTTGGCAGTGTTACGTTTGTTATATCCGCTTCAATCCACTTTACATTTGCTGAATTTTCGCCAATGCGCTTTTTAGCCGTTTCAATCGCAGCACCAGATAGATCAAGAACCGATAACTGCGTGTGCTCATTTAACAGCAAGTCATCAACCAAAGTGGACGTGCCACCACCCACATCAATAATGGCAGCACTTTTTTCACAATTTAAACGGTTTATAAACTCTAACGAGGTAACCGCATGCGGCTGAAACCAACTCACCGCATTTGATGCTTTTGTTGTGTAAACCGTTTCCCAATGTGATTTCTTGTGCATAGTGTTTCCTGAGTTGGTTTGGTGGTGCTGTATTAAATAGCTAAAAAGTATCTTAAAGTAAATAGAGAGAGCGCGAACTTAGTGTTTTGCGTTTATTGTTTAATTTACTTGTTATACATTTTGTTCCCGCGCCAAACGTCCTTTAGGCTTGTACTCTTGGAGTAGTTCACGAACCATAAACTGATAATCAGGATGCTTTTTAAAACTGTAAGAAATGAAAAACGCTTTTGTAGCTTCCGCCGAACTCAAGTGTTTAATTTCTCCGACATTTTCACCTACAACCAAGCTAAATTTAACACCTGGAATGTAAAATATATGATGGTGATAACCTAATTTTTTGGATGAAGTGGGGAAAGACACTTTTGGCATAATATCTTCATCGGTATCTACGTAAACCGCTAAATACGCGTTCGAAGGAAATCCTTGCTCCCCAAGGAGGTAACGGCGGAATTCTTCTTGGTAACGTGAGCCCAGTGACCTTTGATTAGAGTTTTTTGCCATTGGCCAAGCTGAAGCGCGCCAAACGATACTTGCTGCAAAATATAGATAGCAGTCAATCTTAGGGAAGTCGTTCTGGATTGGGTTAAACCAACGCTCTCCTCTGATACTTGCAAATTGCTTTGCACTTTTGAGGCGCTCGAGAAGCGGGAACTTGTCAGTGCCAGCATGGCACTCTGACACAACAGCATTTTCCCCTAAGCGAGAAAAGCGCAATTCACACTCAGAACAAAGAAAATGTGAAGTAACTTGAAAATCAGAATAGAGTGATGATTTGTCATGGCTTTGATTTAAAACTAGATCATCACCATCGAAAGCTCCTTTCAATTTTTTGTAAAGTGCCTTTGGCATAAGATGACTATTTCTTAACTCTTTGTGTTCTAGACAAAGACCGCATTGATCTAATCTCAAAGTTACACCTTTTATAAAATGTAAAACGCTTGCCTAACCGGCATGAAATAGCAGGCTAAAACTTTCGAAGAAGCAATCAACGGGGTCTGAGTCGTTGATTTGTTGGATTGAAACCATGAAGCCAAAATCAACAACTCTGACCTCATTGGTTTGCTTTCAATATTAATCACTGCTGATTTCGCAAATTATATTACTCCCTGCACAAAAGCGTAGCACCTTTGGTGCAGATTGTTACATTCTACTTAATCATTACACCTATCCAATCCCGAAATAGTAATCGACCTTCACAATCAAATATTTCACATTTCATTGTATGTAATCCGCGATACAAAGTTGCCTCGCTAAGTTCCACCTTGGAAATAGGCGGGATGTTTTTGTTAAATTTGCTAATAGGTTTTTTATGAATATATTCATTTTGACCAGGTTGTTCTATATCTCGTTCAGCTTCTGGTGTGTCTTGACCATGATTAGTTTTCCTAAACGTTACCTTAAGAGGAAACCTTAGCCTATTAGTAGTACGAGCCGTTACTTCAAAAATTAACGGAATATTTGGGTTTAGAAACCTCGAAGCTGAAATATATTCACTCTTACTCTCGTCTATCACTGTAAAGCATTTGAAATCAAGTTCAGTATTGTTTTTTACATTACTACCACTAATTTTTTCTCTAAAGCTTCGAGGGAGCGCACTAAACTGTAAGCTCTTAGAGTAAGCTAGTTGTCGCATATCGTAATTTATTGGATTTCCAAAATTATCGGTAATATTTGGTATAACTACTGGAAGATTTTCAGGTATGCCGTTTATTTCTTTGGACTTTATATCTGAGTATTTTTCAGGCCAATTTACAAAATCCAACAACCCTTTACCTAACATTGTTTGATTTTTGCTTGCAAGGCTTTGAAGTTTAGAAGCCATGTCTACGGGTAAACCAGTTGCGGAAACTTCTCCAACATTTTGATATCCGAAGCTTCCCCATAAAACTTCATGATCATCACCAAAATCACAACCGACTCTAAAACCAAAGTCTTTCGCGTCAAGGCCTTGACGTTCCATCCAAGGCTTAATACTTTCTTCTAAAATAGCCCTTAAAGTAATAGAACAATTGATAGCATCAGCAACAGCATCTTCTTTTTCAATATCACTCCCGCCAAAAAAGGCCATTACAGCATCCCCCATTAATCGGTGAACATGACCATCAAATGATCGAATAACCTCTACACAAGTTTGTATGACTGCATTTTTAAACGTAAAAACAAAATCTAATGGGTAAAGTAGAGAAAGTCGAGTTGAGCCTTTAATATCAGCAAATAGAGTGCAAGTGTAATGGTTTACTGTATTTCCAGTGCCTTCAAGGTCGATAAAGTCTGGATGTGTTCCGATTGGAGATTCATTTACCCCCTTTTTTCCAAAATGGGGGCGTATTTGCGTTTGTAATAGAAACTCTTCTTGAGGCCCTGCCTGCAGGTCTTGCAACGACTCCTTCAACGGACATGGTTCTGCAGCTTCCATTGTCAATGACTTTGACTTATTTACAGTCATTAAATCTGAGCGACTTTTAACAGAATCGTAAAAGTCTTCAAACATCCTCTCAAAATTAGCCATTTTCTATATAACTCCTTCTAATATAAGTAACAATAATGAAATTGCTAATAGCGGAATGACGCCATAACTTATCATTCTTACTGAGGTTTTTAGTAATCTGAATTTTCCGTCAATAATTCCAGCAACTACATAAGTTTGTTTAGATAGGTCTTTGAGAAGATCTGCGCTAGTTACTTCCTCTATTTTTTTTATATAACCATCAGCTCCATTTTCCGTATTTTTAACATCTCCAAAGAAAATCAGTGATTTATAATCACTGCTGGTTGTTGTGTTTGGAAAAACAACTCTTAAAAGGTTTATTGCTGAACAAAGTGAAAAAGTAATAGTTAATATAGAAAAGATAATTGCAGAATAGTATAAGTAGTTACAACTTCCAGCTTCAGGAACTAGAGACATAACGCGAATTGTTAGACCAAGTATAATTGCCCCAATAAATGACATCATTAGTCCAACTTTGAAGTTTGTTGTTGCAACGTAATGATCATACCTTTTTAAGACATCAAACAAAAACGCTGATTTATTTATCAAATTATCGCTGTCGCTCAAAACCTTCTCCTTTATTTCTGGATAGCATCGGGGAGCTAATAGATAATTAGTACGCATTTTGATTTAAGGGAGTTACCCATATCCTAAAACTTGCATACTAATAAGTAGTTTTATTTAATATTTTCAGTTGATTATTAGCATGGTCTCACACTAATAATGTAAAACTAGGTTGGTATTAACGCACTATTATTTAATAGCACTCTATCATCATAAAATAGCGCCTTAAAAGGCACCTTTAGTATTATATGGAGTTAAATTTATTTAACTATAACAAGGTATTACAACCACCAGTTAGATGAACGCGCCAAGTGTGGTGCCACACAATTTGCCTTGTTTATCAAAATGCTCAACGTATCGAGCTTGCTTATATAAAATGTGTTTTACTACTGCTGCAACTCAGCACTTAATAATGCAATCGCCAATTTATTATTTTTACGTTTAGCAACGTCTAACGCGGTGTTGCCGCGCTTATTTTTGCGTGATGTATCGGCACCGTTTTTAAGTAAATAACGCAAATTTTCAATTTTGCCTAAGTACGCCGCATCAATGGCGGGTGTGTCGCCGTTATTATTCGCGATATTTACATCGGCACCGTGTGATACTAGTAATTTTACTAATTCAAAATTGTTGGTGCTCCAGCCTGCAAGTATTAATGCGGTATCGCCAGCCTTTGTTTGGGCATTTAGGTTTGCGCTTTGTTGTATTAGTAGCTTCGCTCCTTCCAATAAATAAGGGTCTTTACGAAAGCTTGTTATAAATAATGGCAGAACGGTGCTGTTTGAATTATGCAGCTGGGTTTTGTTGCCTGCGGCATTTTGTAGCATGCGAAAATAGTCGTGCTTGTTGTTGATTAACGCAAATGCAAACAATGAATCTTTATTGATGATGATATTTTCAAATTTAGCGCCATGGTCTATTAGGACTTTTGCCATTTGAACACGGTTTAGTATTACCGATTGATAAAAAGCCTCGCAGATTACGGTTTGTTGATTGAGTGTAGATTCAGTAATTGTGTTATTTAGTGCGCTTAAATCATTATTTTTCACCGAATCTATTAGCGGGTGATTTGGTACTAAAGCGGGTGCTGTATTGTCGATAACGCCTTGTAGCCAAGGGTAAATAGACGACACTCGGGTGTAATATTCGCCAACGCCGTAGCGCCCCTCGGGAGTGCCATTGCTAACCTGATACGAGCTTATGCCAATCACAACCTGTGTGTTATCAACAATAACAAATGCAGGGCCGCCACTGTCACCGCGTGAGCTAATGCCTTCAAGCTGGGTAGCCGTTTCGGGTTTATTAAAAGTAAATCCAATCACATGCTCATTGGCACTTGCTACGGTATTTGTTGCGCCTCGTTGCTTAGCATCATCTCGAATAAGGCCATCTTGCCCGTTACCAAAGGTGCCTCTGCCAACAAAAATAACCTGTTGCCCAACTTCATTTTTTTGCTGATTTAGCGTCGCTGGTTTCGCGTTTTTTAGGGGATCTTTCAATTGAACCAGCGCCGCATCGTAAAATTCGTCATTTGCGCGTTTAAATTTGGGGTGGGTGACAATTTTTTCGACGCGGTATTGGCTGTTGATATGTCGCGCAGTAAAAATGTTACTTTCTTTACCTGCTACGCAGTGCGCTGCGGTTAATAGCCAGTTGTTATTAATTACGGTAGCGGCGCAACCAGCAACATAAGCAACAGACGGTGAATACTGCTCGCCAAGTGCTAGGTACTTTTTATCGTCTACATCGTGTCTGATGACAATGGCATTAACCGCAGTTGTAGCAAAAAGTAGTGCGAGCGAAATAACAGTATTCAATGTCAAAACGTATATCCCTATGTTGAGTTTGCAAGTGAGCGACTTTCCGCTTTTGTGTTCGAGTCACAGCGCTTTTATACCTAAAAAGCGCAAAATAGTGTTACTACAATAAGTGAGGCAGGGATAAAAGCCAACAGTATTTTCTAAGCTAAACAGATTGTTAGCTTTGTTAAGCACCTATAAGCATTTTTGTGTAAATACAGCCCATACCAACGGCTATAAAACCAAAAAAGCAGAGACTGAAAGTGCGTTCAGGTATTGCATGAAAGGCTAACGACGGCATTTGTTTTAAAATTGATAGTGGCGGAATAACTAACACGGAATGGCGTTCGAATTTTTTATATTTACTCGCGAGCTTGGCAAAAAACAATTTAAAGCCAGCCACATACATTAATACAAAAGTTGAAGCACCAAGTAACTCAACCATCGCCATGAGCTCTATGCTCATCATGATTTCTGGCCCAGCTACAAGCACAACAATTATTGCAGCTAATGAATGCCAACTTCCTTTTGCTATTAATTTTTTGAACGAGTTAAACAAAAACCTCTCCTTTTATAGCTAACTAATTAGTTAAGTGGCGTAGCTTAAGCACCTTGTTAGACTGAAATAAACGCATATAACCATGAGAAAAAGAAATACAAGGGTACCGCTATAAAACACGAAGGGACTAGCGGTAACATAAGCACGACTAGGTTGTATGCGACAAATGTGTTTACTGTTTGATCTTTAGAGCCATTAGCATGAATAAAGTCATCTGTTGCATCTCTATTTTTAACTTCTTTATAACCACTATCGAAATCAGGCGCGTTAGTAACAACAGCTTTGTACATGTACTTAAATAATGGTGAGCAGATTAAAGCGCCTGCTATCACTGAAATTAGCGCTATTCCTGTATTCAATGTTCACTCCTTGAAACTTAATAGTGTTGATAATACTTGGTAAAAATTAGTGACAAAGGAGCTTCAACCAAGGTTTTTACCTTTGTTTAATGTCTTGTTATACATACTTCTCGATCACTGCCCTGAATTCTTCAGCTTGGATGTTATTAGAAAAAGCTGAATTTGGAATGATAATCGCGTACATATTATCTAGGAACAGATAATAGTCGCCATCATTTACACTAACTGACTCAATTGCTTCCCAGCTGAAAAAAGAGGTAGCGCAATCTTTTAATACCCGTAGGCCATCATCTTTGATTTCTATCGTGCTCTCGGAAAGCAAAAAGCCATTGTCTGTCGGTAATGTGTTTCTTTGAATTTTTAAGATCTCGGTAAAATAAATACCAATTCCAACTAGAAACGGTAGTAAAACAATAACAGCAGTAGGAATGTCAAAGTCGAAGCTTTTTTTACCTACGACTTGGAATATGAGCATGAAAACAATTGTCACTAAAAACCAAATCATAAAACTTGCTATAAGAGACTTTTTTTCGCTTGTTTTATTAGAAGCTCGCTTTAATGCAAACTTGGAGAACTTTTTGTAATCATCTTGTTGAATTCGAAAAGTGATCAACATCCTGTGACTCTACCTCTAGTATGTGTAACGCCTACTTAAACAAAATGGCTAAAGTGAGTGATGTAACGCCGATTCAGGGGCTTGTTATGTTGCATTGAACCCTAAATTATTTATTTTTGCTCCACAATAAAAGCAATTTGTACGACGCTTTGAAATTCTGTGACCACAATCAGAACACTCAGTTGGTTGTGCTAATTTGCCATCGGCTTTACCATCTCGAAGATCTATTTCTTCAATTTTCTCCATAATTTGTTTTTCAGATATACCCAATTCATTTAATAGCTCTAACGCTGCCAAGTTCATAATATAAAGTTGGTCTATTTTTTCGGAAAGAGTGTCAACATGCGCTTCATTTTGATACGAACGAATTTTTGTTTGACTACCTTCAACAGAATTTTTAGATATTCGAAGATCTTGAAACATATTGGTTAGAAATTGCATCCGTTCTCCTTGGAAACATAACAGCGTATTAGTGTGCATAACGATTTAAGCGCGTTATCTCGACTTTAAAATTTGCAGATTAATTATTTTTTATTTAATTATTTCAGTAGATTATCAGTATCGTTTTAGGCGTATAACGTGAAGCTTGGCAAGTATTAAAATTGCCTCACTTAATCGCGTCTAAATTTGTATCGATATTGGTATAGACTTCTTCCTGAATTTTCACGTTTTATCTCAGGCGTTTTCATTAATCAGTTTGATTGGCGTGACATTCCCTGTTTGGACATTAAGCCTTGTTATACTTTTACACCACGGATTTATCGTAACACACTAACTCTATAACGTTATTCTCAGGGTCTTTTACGTAAATTGAGCGCCACTGACACCATTGATGTTCGGCGGTTATTACTTCGCAACCGGCATTTTCTAGCCTTGTTTTCTCGCTTAAGTAATCTTCTGATGAAATTTCTAATGCAAAATGATGCAGGCTTGAACAAGCTGGTTCAATGGTTGAAATGTTGTCATTGACAAATGCTCTCGGTAACTCTTCGGCAAATAAACCGATTACTTGTGTATGACCACCAAAGCCCTCTGCAATTTTAAAAAATGCGACTTTGGGAAATTCTTTAATCAGTTTAAGACCAATAATGTTGGCGTAGAACGCTTTCATACTGTCCAGATCGCGCACTCTAAGTACTGTTTCGCCTAATCCTTTAATTGCAGGGTTCATCTCTTTCTCCTTAAAACATAATACCAATTCACTTAAGTAGCTGATCATCCTAGCGGACTAAATATTATGCTAACTGCGTTAGAATTTATCAATGTAGAACAAGTACATAAGAAAAATTCCGCCTTGTTACCATTTCATTTATCCAGCGCTATCCCTGATCACATACTTAACAGAATTGGTATAACAGCGTATTAGTGTGCGTAACGATTTAAGCGTGTTATCAAGACCTTAAAACCTTGCAGACTAATTATTTCAGTAGATTATCAGTATAGCTTTAGGCTTACAACGTTAAGTTTGGCAAGTGTATTTATGGCTTACTTAATGGCGCTAGACGTTGGATTACGTAAGTCAGCGGTTTTATTTAAATACGAGAAAAGTCTAAAAGTTTGCTTAGTGCAGTGTGTTTCCAGCTAAGTAAAGGGTTTAAATTGTGCTCTTTGATAAGCGATCTGATTAATTATTTTGCGCTGCAATATTGGGTGCTTTAATAACAAAGCCGCGTTCTCTGTCGCCGTCGAATCCGACTGCGCTATACACTTTATGGGCACCATTTAGCTTTGCGCCCGACAGCAGCATGACTTTATAGCAGTTTAACTGCCATGCTAAATCAATTGCATAACTGAGCACTTGCTGGCTTAACCCTTGGCGGCGAAAATCGCGGCGCGTTACAACATGTTCAATTAAACCAAACGGGCGTGCGCCAACGGCAATACTTAAATTGATACTGAGCGCGCAGGTGGCTGCAAGCGTGCCATTAATATCAGCAACCACTATATGGGTTCTGTCGTCATTGATTATTTGTTGCCAGCGCTCAATGGCAAGTGTGGGTGGCAGTGAAGGGTCGTTTGGTCGCAATTCGTTATAGAGTTTTAATACACCAACTAAATCATCCTTGTTAGCGAGTCGGATCATGGTATTTCCCTTGTTTGGCTACGTTATTGCGATTGCTTTTGAGTACGTTTAAACCAACGAATTTGTTCACTTTGGTCGCGCGTGGGGGTGCCGCCTTGCTTCGCAACTGTGTCGGCATTGCTTGCCAGCATTTTTTCGGTATTGAGCTCTATTTTTTCTAACAACATCATTAGCGTTGCTTGTTCCGTTTTGCTAATGCCTGCTAATACAGCATCGCAGCGCTTAGCCATATAGTCTGAAATTTTTTGGTAAATTGGTTTGCCGTTGTCACTGATTTCAACCAGTTTACTGCGGCTTTTTTGATGGTCGTTCGATGCTAAAATTAGCCCTTTTTTTAGCAAGCCGTTAATAGCGCGGGTTACCGAGTAGGGGTCTAAGCGTGTTTGATAGGCAATATCGGCCGCATTAATTGGCCCATAAGAGCCAACATTTAACAGTACGCGAATTGCTCGAGTGTCTAAGTCGGTAATTTGTTTTACATAAGCGTCTCTATCAAGTACCAGTAAATTACTGGCGGTTGCAATGCGGTAGGGAACCTGCTGATAGAGATCAAGCGCGTCATTGGTTTTACTGCTTAATGAAAAAGACGTTTGGCGTTTGTTTGTTGTCATAGCGCGTTATTGATTTTTATATTTAGGCACGGTACTGGCTGCAAAATAGCATATTTAACCGATGTGAAACACTGAGAAATAAGTATGTATAAAAACTAGACATGGTTTAGTGGCTTGATTATATTTATGTTGCATATGCAACATAAATATAATCAACAGGAGAAATAGCATGGCGTTAGTAACCCCTTTATCACCCGATCACGATAGCGAAGTGGCAGAACTAGCAAAGTTTTTTAACGAAACCTTAGGCTTTTGCCCAAATAGTGTATTAACCATGCAAATCCGTCCAGAAATTGCCCGCGCATTTATTAATTTAAACAAAGCGGTAATGGCAAATAATGGGCGCGTAACAGCGGAGCAAAAGCGTTTAATTGGTTACATCACCAGCGCAAATACCGGATGCCGTTACTGCGAAGCACATACAATTTTAGCGGCTGAGCGTTATGGCGGTAGCGGTGAGCGTTTAAAGCATATTTGGCAATTTAGATCATCCGATTTATACACTGATGCTGAAAAAGCAGCGTTTGAATTTGCCCTCGCAGCATCAAGCGTGCCTAATGCGGTTGATGATGCGATTTCGGCAAATTTAAAAGAACATTGGGATGATGGCGAAGTGGTTGAAATTTTGGGTGTTATATCACTGTTTGGTTATTTAAATCGCTGGAACGATAGCATGGGTACCACCATGGAAGCAGGCGCTGTTGCCGCAGGAAAAGAACACCTAACACACAATGGTTGGCAGGTTGGTAAACACCAATAAGTGAATTATTGAAAAACTGAATATTGCACTTAAAAGTTATTTTTTAAGTGCAAACTTCACGGCGGCATCGGCATGAATGCCTGTGGTGTCGTAAAGGGGAATCTCCGTATCGTTTTGTGATACTAATAATGCGATTTCAGTACAACCAAGAATTATCGCTTGCGCACCTTGGCGGTGAAGTTTATTGATTATGGCAAGGTAACGTTCTTTTGACTCTGGGTTAATTTCGCCAAGGCAGAGTTCATTGTAAATAACGCTATGTACACAGTCACGATCTTCTTGGTTGGGTACAATAACATCAATACCAAACTTTTCTGTTAGGCGGTTTTTATAAAAGCCTTGTTCCATGGTAAATGCGGTGCCAAGTAAACCAACGCGCGATATATCGTCTTGTATTAATTGTGCTGCGGTGGCGTCGGCAATATGCAGTAGCGGAATCGAAATATTCTCTTCAATTTGGTGCGCTACTTTATGCATGGTGTTGGTGCAAATAAGTAGGCAGTGCGCACCTGCTGCTTCTAAATCTTGCGCGGATTTTGCTAGCATGTCGCCCATTTTTTGCCATTCGCCTGCCCGCTGTAGTTTTTCAATATGATCAAAGTTAACGCTATAAAGTAAAATTTCTGCGCTATTAAGCCCGCCAAGCGCGGCTTTTACACCTTGGTTAATGGCTTTGTAGTAATTGAGCGTAGACTCCCAACTCATGCCACCTAAAAGACCTATTGTTTTCATAAATTACCAATAACACGCCTGATTAAGAGGCAATACGCAACGTACTTCGCCAGTTAGTTCGCTAAGTGGTTTATCGCCAAGTGCAACCGCTTGCCAACCATGAGGGTACGATAGTGAAAAGGGCGGAATTAACTGAGTATCGGCCACCGCTTGAAACCCCGTTTTACTATAAAAATTAGGGTCGCCATAGGTCACAACAAAATCCACGTTGTGTGTTTTTAAATACGTAAGCGCGTGGTTTATGAGTGCTTGCCCTATGCCTTTGCCTTGTTGCGAAGATGCCACCGCCATTGGCGAGAGGATCACAGCGGTAAGATTTGGCTGGTTGCTAATCCATAATTTACTAAACAGTACAGCGGCAAAAAGCGTATCGTCTCTTTAGCAACAAAGCCAATCAGTTCCTCGCTTGTGCAGTCATTCAGCATGCGTTCGGTGAGTTCGCCGATTTGTAACCCTGCTTTTGCGCCGTCAGCGTCGCTAAAAACATGGGTAAAGAGCGCGGTGATATCGGCCGCTGCATGATGAGAAATGGATTCAAATTGCATGTTAAACAGTTCCTTGCTTACATTGATTAATAAGTTTAGTGCTGTTTGCAATATTGTTGCGAGTTAATTTAGCAGTAATCACTTCTGATTTTGCGCTAAGTGTATTGATGTCTTGCAACCAAATTGAAATCGACTCATCGTGAATGGTGTGTGCGAGTTGATAGTTTCCGCCAGCTGGCAATGTGAGGTTGAAATTGGCAAATGCAACTTGGTACGAGTTGTGGTTATTTGCCTCTTGGTAAGTCGCTTTTACCCAAATATTGTGTTTACCCGCAGGGTATTGCCTTGCCGTAACCCAAGTGGCGGGTTTGTGCTTATGGCACATTAGGTAAACGTATTCTTTTCTACCTTGGCTATTATCGTAGCTGGTATTTTCAATACGAAAATGTCCTTGTTTAATGTCGTTATTAAAAGGCGACATAGCACAGGCAAACAGGTTACTTAATAAGAGTAAAATAATGAGGTGTTTAGTCATCATAATTCCATTTTGATGAGAGACGCGCTAGCGTACGGATTTTTGTGCAAAACTGCAACTGGTTGGGTAGTCGGTATAGCCTTTTTCACCGCCACCATAAAACGTACTGTGCGCATTATTGTCTAATTGCGTTAGTGGCATATTGCCCTTCATGCGCTCAACTAAATCGGGGTTACAAATATATGCTGTACCAAAGGCAAATAAATCTGCCATGCCTTTATTTAAAAAGCAGTTAGCAAGCTCTTGCGTTAAACCGCCCGCCAACATTATTGGGTGTGGGTAAAGTGAGCGCATTTTTTTGCGATACGTATCGGTGATTGGCTGATAATTACCAATATTTTCAGATAGGTGCAAATAAGCGAGCTTGATTGGTGCGAGCGCCTTTAAAAGTGCTAGGGTTAAGGTTGGCATGTCGCTGTCATGTTGTTGAAAGCTGCTAGAAACAAATGGCGAAATACGTAGCCCCACTTTGTCGCTGCCAATTGCATTAGCCACAGCTTGGCACACATCAATTGTTAATCGAATACGGTTTTCAATTGAGCCACCGTATTTATCATCGCGTGTGTTGGCATAACGGCGCATAAATTGATCTAGCAAGTAACCGTGTGCGCCGTGAATTTCTACTCCATCGAATCCCGCTCGCATGGCGTTTTTCGCAGCAGTAACAAAGTCATTCACCGTGTTTTGAATATCGCTTAAATCTATGGCTTTTGGCATTGTGGTGTCTATCATGCCTAGTTCGCCATTTGGTAGCGGGCCGTAAACTTTGTCTGGCTCTTTTATTGCTGATGGTGCCAGTGGTTGTAGCCCTTCGATAGCTGTACTTGAACGCCTGCCAACGTGCCACAACTGAGCAAAAATCTTGCCGCCACGCTTGTGTACTGCATGAGTAATTTTGCGCCAACCTGCAACCTGATGTTCAGTGTAAATACCCGGCGTAAGTGAATAGCCGCGCGCAACCGCTGAAATAGGCGTTCCTTCGCTAATAATTAAACCCGCAGTTGCACGCTGTGCATAATAGGTTGCCATTAGGTCGTTAGGAATGTTGCCCGGTTGTGACGCCCGCGAACGCGTCATAGGCGCCATAACAATACGATTTTTGAGAGTTACTGATCCTAACTGGATTGGATCAAACAGGCTTAAATTCATGAATTAAGCGTGTACGCTAAAATTTCGACAATTTGTGATGGTGATGTGGCCCACGCTTGCGCGCTGCCGTCTACTTCTTTTAATGCATGAACAATTTCTTCGCTATGCAGTGTAATGTAGGGCTTGCCAAGGGCGGCGCAGTAACCTGCATCAAATGCGGCGTTCCACTGTTTGTATTTATCACCAAAGCGAATAATCGCTAAATCACATGATTTAATGGCATTTTGAATACGTATTGCATTTACTTTTGCTGACTTGTGGTCGCGCCAAAATGAGTTAGTTTCTTCGCCTAGGCAATCGCCAGCAGCATCGCTTGATTCGTGATCTGTGTTTGGTGAGACAAACTGAATATCGAGATTTTTAGCTTGGCAGCCAGCAATAATTTGTTCGCGCCAATCACTGTGGATTTCACCTGATAAATAAACTTTCATTAAATGCCCCTTACTTATATGTTGTGTGTTGTTGGCTAATTTCATACTAACTAGCCAACTCAACCCTAACCTATTGCTTCAGCCAAATATAGTTTATGCGTTGCTTAGAGAGTTTCAGCGGTAAAATGACGTAATTAGTACCATACACGGTAATATTGGTGACTTCACCTTCGCTAAGTGCAAAGCTGTTGCTTTCACTTTCTAATTGCCACGTGCTGTTTTTAGCCAACACCTTAAACACGGTGCGCCCCGCATCGTTTGGAATTTTGACCTCTAACTGTGCGTTGTCTCCGTAAGCGGCAACTAACGCATCTTTTTGGTAGAGGCCGGTAAATTTAACCGCGCCTTGAGGCGAGTGCTGAGATGTATTTTTTAATCTGCAGCCACTGCAATTTGCCACTGTTTGCCCGTTAAAATTTACCGCAACGTTTTGGTAACTTAAGCCGGTGTTAGTCAATTGCCAATCTGGCGAGCTGCTATCAAAGCAGCCCACCAAGAGTAACAACAAGATTACAATCGTTACTCTTTTCATGTTATTTACCAGCAGTAGAAATCATTTTTAACAGCTCCTTAGACGGCGCTTGCTCAACAATAATTTCTTGTAGATCAGAGTTCATAACGTTTTGTGGCTTTTGCTGTTCATTCGCGGTAAGCGTAGCGCCACCGTTTGCACCACTCCAGTAACGCGTGAAGGTCAGCATTAAGTTGCCCCATTCGTTAAAGTCGTTTAGCTCGGCACTAAGTTCGCCATCAAAGTTTAAGTCGTAGTTAGTTAATACGTCGCTGCTGTTGCCGTTACAATCAAAATCAACCGCAACAGAATTTGCATTAACTAAACCAAGAGATTCATCGATTTGAGCTTCGTTAATTGTGCCGTTAACACCGTGCGAGTAGCTGATTTTGAAATCTGCTGGTGCAGAGGTGAAACCATTCGTTAGTTGCGTGCCTTCTGGGAAACAGTTGTTGTTACCAGAGAAGAAACGACGATGGTAACGGTCGCCTTCGCTTTCACCGATAGTTGATAAACCACTTAATTGATACAAGTAGTTCATTACGCTGTGGTGATTAGGTTTATTATTGGTGTGGTTGTTACCGCCATGACCAAGGCCTAAGTTGTGACCTAGCTCATGCATAATCGTGCCTGCTTGCATGTTGTAAACAACATTGCGGTCTATTTCGGTTTCTAGGCTAAAGCCCCAGTTACCCATAGAAATAATAAAGTCATTACCGTTGATTTCAGCAAGGCCAGAAGAACCTGCTGAGCCATCTTCGTTTTGACTATTTGCCATTAGCATGTAGTGGAAAATAGGACGACGTTTGATGTCGAAGTTTTTCACTTTATGGTCAAGAATACTTGGTGCTTCAGCTGAACCTGCAAAGTTAGTTTGCGCGTAAAACTCAACTTGGTTACCGCCGCCTAAGTCATAATCGGCTGGCGAAGTACCTTCTGCTTGGTGGTATAAATCACCTGCATCAAAATGCATTGCAATATTTTGCGCTGCAAATGCCGCTTTAACTGAATCTAATGCTTGGCGATGCAATTGAATACCTGGGTCATTACTTTCCATGTAGTCGACTTCGATAAAGATGTCTCTTACACCTGCGCGAGCACCCCATTCATAAAGTGGTAGGCCTGCAAAGGTTGCGCCTTCTTGTTCGGCGCAATCTGGAATGCCGTCGTTGTCGTCATCAGCATTACAGGTTACGTCATTTTGTCCGCCTGGTGTCATGTAATAGCTTACTTGCCAGTCTTGCGCTGAGTTTGTATCGCTATCAAGCGCTGTGCGAACAACACTCATACCTAGGTTTTCTTCCATTGGCGCGGCATTATTACCTGCTTGCCATTGGCTTTCGTCAGTTGGCAGGTAGGCATTTTCGCCAAAGCTAACAAAATCTACCGTTGTACCAGAGACTGTTTGTAATTCAACAAAACCGCCTGAGTAGTACCATTCAGGGTGAATATTTGATTCGTCTGAAATTAACATTAGCTGTTCTGATTCAGCGACACTTTGTTGCCAGTAGCCATTACCGTGCTTTGCTTGCAGCACAATAAATTCACCCGGTGCGAGCGTTTTGTCTGAAAGTGCAAAAGATCTTACGCCGGTATCACTCCAATCGGTATAGTTAATGCTTTCGGCAACAATTTGGTAGCCTGCTAGTGAAACCGGGCTGGCAGTACCGTTATAAACTTCTACCCAACGATTATCATCCCAGTATTTTGACGATGACACTTCTGAAATAAGCAGATCGCTGTTTTCAGTTTTAAATGTAAAGCTTTGTTCAACAAGCGACGTGCCGTGGAAGTTGGCAACATCACCCGTTACTTTTACAACGTAATCACTTGATGCAGAAAGGCTTTGAGCTGGATCTAAGGTTAAAACAGTTGGGTTAGCATCAGTTGTTGCCGAGCTTAAAGTAAGCGCAACACATGTAACAAAGTTATCGTTACTTACCTGAATGCTGCCGCTACATTGCGCATCTGAATTAGTGGTAACGCTGGCTGCGTCTAATACATCGTCGAATGAAATTGTTATGTTGCTATCAACTGCGACTAAACGTGCGTTTGATTCGGGTGTTTTGGTCACAATTACAGGGGCACTTGTATCAACTAATTGAATGCTGACTAGCTGCGATGTTTCAAGGTCGCCATCGCTTAAGGTGATTTCAAACTCTTGGTCTTCAGCGTTGTTGAGGCTGGGCGTATACGAAAATACGTTGTTTTCAAGTAATGTTAACTCACCTTGTTGCGGCGCAGTTTTAATTGCAACTTGTACCGTGTCGCCATCAGGATCTGAAATGCCTAAATCAAACTCTAGCACTTGGTTAAATTCAACCTGTACTTGAGATGCATCGGTAATCGGTGCGCGGTTTACATCGGTAATAGTGGTGCTGATGTTAAGCGTTGATTGTGCACCGTCGTTGTCGCTTGCGGTTACGGTAAAACCGACAGCGCTATCGCTGGTAACTTCTGGCGCAGTAAAGCTTAAACTGCCATTAGCATATGCGAACTCGACCGTTGGACCGCTACTTTGCACTACGTTTGACGACTTAATGCTACCGTCACTGTCTGAAAGTGTAATGGCAATAGCAACATCACCACGCTCAGGGTAGGCACTGGCAATATTGCTTGAAATAGTGGGTGCTTTGTTCGGTTTGTCGTCGGAACCACATGCCGTGAGTAAGAGAATGCTCGATGCAATTAGGCTCGCTTTAAATACTGGCGCTTGCATTTTAGTCCTTTATTTTTATTGTTAAGAATTTGAAATAATGGCGTAAATGAAAGCGCAAGTCTAGCGATTGTGATGGATTGTAATATTATGTTTTTAAATGACTTAATTAAATTTCGTTTATCAATCTTGTGCGACAAAAAGGCGGGTGAGTTTATTTACAACAGGTGCAACTAAGGTAACCGTTGGAAACGCAACAACAAATGCAAAACCCCAAGCTTTTAACCAAAGCGAGATTAAATTATCAACAAAGCCAACGTTGAATAAGGTGATAACAAACGACATTAAAAATGACATTAACAGTGCCATAAAAAATGAAAAGACAAAACGTTGGTATTTGCTCGGGATCATTGCAGGGGACAACTTTATTTGTAAAACACGCGCCAAGTTTACCATAGTAGCGCGTGTTTCAGGCAAGTCATGCGATTAAACAACACGAAACATTAATATTATTTAACCTAAGCTCAGCTTATTTAATTAAATTTAATATCGCTTTAAAGTGCTCGTCGCGGCAATCTTTCACTAATTCAAACAGGCTCATTTCAAGCCCCGTAATATGTGCACCCAATTGCTGTAGTTTAGTGATGGCAAGCTGTTTATTGTCAGCGTTACGAGATGCAATACAGTCACCCACCAAGTGTACTTGGTAATTGTTGAGCAGCAAACTTGAGCAGGTTTGATAAACACAAATATGTGCTTCAATACCACAGACCAGCCAATGAGCCTTGCTTTCGTGTTCAATTGTTTGCATAAACACGGGCTCGCGAAAGGCATCAAAGGTGTATTTTGTGATGGGCGTAATGTCGGCCAGTAAGTTTGCTATTTTAGGATGTGTTTCGCCTAACTTTTCAGGGTTTTGTTCAAGCCAAATGATCGGAAGATTAAGAATTTTAGCGCCAGAGATAAGCGCGCAACAATGTTCAATATAGGCATCACCGCCTGCCATTAGGCTTGCTAGTTTTCCTTGAATATCAACAACAATTAAGCCTGCATTATTACGTGTAATCATGTTATTTGCCTCGATTGTTCGCCTTGAGTTTAGCCTTTAGTGCGAGAATAAACGGTTAATAATGGAAAATGACTTTCACCAAATTGAATGGTGAGCGATAAGGTTTCATCGTCTTTAAACATTTGCTCAAATGCTAATGGGCGAATACGCGCACCATTGCTAACTTGTGCCATTAAATGTTTATGATTGAGCGTACGCGAGCCATTAGCAAGGTTTTGAATGGTCACTACGGCGAAACGCTCACCATTTTCGTTGCTCATTAACACAAAGTTTTTTACATGGAAGTCGCTTAATTCAGGTTCGATGTTGCGCTCATTTGGAAATGCCAGTTCAAAACTATGTGGTACGACGCGATCAACACTAATCACATTTTGATTAGCAAATAAGGTAAGTGGCGAAAATGCGATAAGGCAAAATAATAATCTAATCATAAAAACTCCATTTAATAGGTATAAACAGGCGCTAAGGTGCATCCTGTTTGGTTACGAAAGTAACACACTCTTTGATAGCAGCAGTATTAATATTTAGTTGTTTAAGCGTTTGTGTTATTTGCGAACGGACTGAGTGCAAGTGCTCGCTATTGGTAAAATTGGACAAGGTATTTGTGTCTTCAAAAACGCATGTAATCTGTAAACTTTGCGGAAATTTTTGAAAGTTAACTGTGTGCGTAACCCAGCAAAACCCTGCTAAGTCTTTAAGGGTTTCTTCGCAAAGTGCAGTGAGCGCAATGCGGATTTGGTTATCTAATTTTTTATCGGATTTACGCATGTAATTTAAAAACCTTGGGCAGCGATTATTCGCTGCCCACTATAACTAACCTAAGCGTTAGATAACACATTATTTTCTAGCAACTATTGCTGTATTAGATGTGTTCGCAATAGGTTCGTTATTAACCCACTAATTAGTTTTTACCTTTTAAATCAAACACTACATTAATTGTCGCCTTAAAGGTGAGATCATCTTGTAAATAGGTACCGGGCGAAACCGATCCCATGTCAGCACTCATCATGCGTGCATTACCCATTTTTTCCATTGTTCCGTAATGCTTAATTTGGTCGTAATTTTGCGCGTTAATACTGTAAACCTTGCCAAGTGCTGCGCCAAATGAATTGGCGAGGGCTGCACCATTGGTTTTCGCATTTTCAATGGCAAGTTCCACCGCTTTTTGCTGGAGCTGTTCTTCTTTTGACGAAGCCATTTCAACACGTTGAATTTGGTTTACTTCAACGCTTAACGCTAAATCCATCACATCACTAAGCATGGTTAAATCGTTCACGGTTACTTGAATTGAGCGACTTGCAGAGTAGCCAACATGCAGTTGTTTGCGCTCTTGCTGCGAATACTCGTATCGCGGTGATACAGCAATGCGTGATGCAACAATGTCTTTTTCGCTAATATTGTATTTTTTAAGACCTTTTAACAGGGTATTAAAGCGTTTATCGACTTCAGCTTTGGCCTCTGCGCTTCTTTTATCTATATGCTCTACCGAAAAATGTAAAATGGCGATATCGGGTTTTACTGAAGTTTCGCCGTAGCCGGTAATGGCAATATGGCGGTGATTTGGTAAATGGCTGTTCGCGGATACTAAACTTGAAAGCGCTAACAGTGATAAATAAAACAATGGCTTCATGGTGCGTCCTTTTTAAATAAGTCTCTGTTTTGAGTTATGAATTATAGATAAGTTCACCATAAAGCATTGTCAAGAATTGTTAAACCGCAACAAAATTACCATGAAAGCCAAGCGGTAACGCTTGCCCTAACCAAGCGCGGCAAATGGGTCCATCACTAATATGACCTATTTTAAAAATATTAACGCAGGTGCGTTTTGACGGAACATGAAGCGCTGTGCCGACTAAATAGCCGTTTCCTTCTTGTTGTGACTTATCAACAATCACATGCTCTTCAACTAAAAAATCTTCGCCATAAACAAAGGTGTCTTGCTTGCCATTATTTACATTAACCACGCGCACACTGTCGCTCCACACATCACTTTTTACTGATGATAAGGTCACCAGTAAATTATTTTGTAACCCTGTTAAGTGGTCGTACACGCGTGGGAATTCACTAATACCCGCAATGGTTTGTTTATGAGTACTGCCGTTTTTATAAAGCGTGAACAACACGGTGTTTGCAGGCGTTGCATTGGACGTTTTACCGCGCATCAAATCGCTCATGTGATGTAAATTTTCACAATTTGGATAAAGGCTGGCATCAAAGCGAATCGTACCATCGGTGTCTTCCCACGCATTACCAAAATGAAAGGCAAAGCCTGCATCTAACTGGTATTCGCGTTTTAAAGTAAGCGTGTTTTTATCAACTACCAATACGCGCATTGGTTGCTGTTTATTAAAGCGAATTGCGCTGAACAAGCGCTCATCGGTTTTATCTCTATCAAGTGACGGTAAGATGATCAGTATATTATTCTGCGTGATTAAAAAGTCATGTAACATACCGCCACGGTAATTGGTTTTAAGTAGATTTACTTTTTGCATTATTCCGCGGTTATTAAGATGGTAAAGTACTATGTCGCCAGTAATGGTACTGCCAAAATTCCAAATCGTGCCGTCCGCTTCAATTTTTGGGTGTGCTGAAAAGGCGAGTCCTTTTAAACTATTGCCATAACGTGTGTTTTCGCCAAGGTTGACAAGACCTTTTGCGTCTAAACTACTTGTATCTATTGCGGTTGCAGAACCCGCTTCCCAAAGTGCCCACAACTCACCATTTACCGGAATAATATTGGTATTTGCAGCATTAATAATGTCGGTTTTATTGACAGGTAAACTGCCGGGTAACTTGCTATTTGGTCCAGAGAATAAAAATTTATCTGCGGCTTGCTCTTGAGTGTACTTGTTGGTTTTTACAAATTTAGCACGGTGCTGAATGCCAGTATCAGTAAAGTTAAAATGTTGGATCATGCCATCACCTTCAAACAGATGAGTGTAGCGTTGTCCATTGCGCTGATGCACCGCAGGCCCATTACGATAAAAATTGCCGCGAAGCGCTTTTGGTAATTTCCCTTCAATGATTAAGTTTTGCCAAGGAATATCACCAGACATGCTTTTTAAACCAATTAAGTTAGGGTTATTAAGAGCGGCCTTGTCAAAACTGGTTGCAAACTGCGCCATGATATCTTCATTTGCGTTCGCCAAATTTGCGAGCGCAGGGAAGGGGCTACAAGCAGCTGCAGCAACAGATAAACCGAGCATGCTTTTTAAGGCTTCACGTCTTTGCATTACTTCGCTCCTTAGTAGTTAACAGTTGATGAATTAATAACGGCAACATCCGATACTATGAAGGTCATTTGCTGGTAGCTTGGCGGACCAAAATTTACCGGCGCATTATTTGAGAAACCATAACCTTCGATCGGCATACCAAACATGTTGTTGTCGAAGTCTCGGTTATTGTTTTCATCATGGAAGTAGCGAATGGCATAGTTACCGGATTCAACATCATTGAAAGTCACTGTTAGTTTCCCTTTTTTTGCATTCACGATTGCTACATTGTGTGCTTCACCTTTTTTAAAGTTGTTTTCGCCTTTGAATAATTGGATGTATAACTTCCCTTTATCGTGTTGAATACCTTCAATATTAAATTGCACGGTTTGTGCAGATACAGGTAATATAAAAAGGCTTAACGAAAGCGTAGATAGTGTTAAAAAGTTCATTGAATCTCCTTAATTAAATTGTTTTTTAATGAGCGTTATTTTGCTCGTTGGAATCACAATATGACGATTTTTTTCAGTGCTCAATCGACCTTTCGTAAAGTGAGTTCATTACTTCGTGAAATAATAAAAAAACAGGATGTACAATTGGCGAATCGTGAAATTAACTTTAATAATCAATCGATAAGAGAGTTTTTAGAGGCGCGAGATTTAGCGACTGATACCGTTGTTGTCGCTATTTTTGTGTTGTTTTTAACGTTTCTTCGTCCGTTTGGTATGCACCAAATTGACATGTTTTATGCAGGGTTTTTCTGGAGTGTGATGTGCTTTACTGGCTATGTAATTTACTCGCCAACAATGTTCTTTTTGTCAAAACTACTCGATAGAAATTTGCCCGAGCGGATAAACAACAAAGCCGTTCGACTTGTACTTTCAACATTAGTAGCAAGTGTTTTAATGGGGTTGTTAGCGCCCTTTATTATTGCCCAATTTTTTGACTATTTTGATAACAGCTATTTGCAATCATTACCTATGTCGATTTTATATTGCACGGTTATTGGTGGCATTATTGCAGGTGTAAGCTCAATCAAATCGTTAATGTTGCAACAACAGCAACTGCTTAAACAAAGTGCCGAAGAACTGGCCCTTGAATCTGAAAAAGTCGATACCATTCAAAGCCAGCCAATCGAATCATTGATTAATGAGCTGCCTATTGCCAAACGCGGCAGGTTAATTTGTTTGCAAATGGACGACCACTACTTAAATGTAATAACAGACAAAGGCGAGCATTTGTTATTAATGCGCTTTAAAGATGCGCTCGAGAAACTTGAGCATTATGACGGCTTTCAAACACATCGCTCTTGGTGGGTTGCCAAAGACGCGGTGGTAGATACCAAAAAAGATGGGCGCAAGCTTATTCTTGTTTTGCAAAATGGCACCGAAGTGCCAGTGTCGCAAACCTATTTAGCCAATACCAAAGCGGTATTAGATCTTAAATAAACCATTAATTTTGAAATTTTATAAGTGCAATCGCACCTGGTTTTTCGGTTTTGTTGGTAAGTGTTAACTCACCGTTTTGGTTCCGTATTAACTCGCGGCTTAATACTAAGCCAATGCCTGAACCTTCAGGTTTGGTAGAGTAAAACGGCACAAATAAGTTGTCGTTTAAATCAACGCCAATACCGTTATCTTCAATGGCAATTTGCCAGTTATCGCTTTGATTAATCCGGATAGTCACGCCAGACGAGTTTGCAGTTAAATTTGCCTCATTGGCATTTTTTACCAGGTTGAGTAGCGCTTGCTCTAGCTGTTCAATATCACAGGTTATTTTGCCACTTTGTTCAATGATGATATCAACATCGGGGAAGAGTGCCTCGCAGCGTTTGGCGATTTCATTTGTGCTAACGCTATCAAGTTTTGCACTTGGGATTTGAGACAGTTTGGAGTAGCTCGCAACAAACTCCAACAAGTGTTCGGCGCGTTTTTCAATCACGTTAAGCATGGTGCTTTGCAAGTCTGATTGCGTTAGTTTTGGCAATTCTTGCAGTGATTGCGCCATCGAATAAATTGGCGTAAGTGAGTTGCGTACTTCGTGATTAAGTACTCTTACGAGTTTTTGCCACGCTTCTTTTTCGTTATGTCTTAAAGATTGTTCAATCGAAACAAATACCAATAAACGATAATGACGATTACCGCGCTTGAGTTCATGCGCAACTACCTTGTGGCGTTGATTATTTTGCTCAAGTTGCCATTTGTCAGCATCGACACTTAGCCCTAAACTTGTTAAATCATTACCCAGTAAATTAGTTTTTTGATAGTAGTTAGATGCCGCTTGGTTATGATGATAAACCTGCGATTGGCTATCAATCACGATTATGGGGAGTTCAAGTTCGTTAATAAAGTCAAAAATAAAGCTTTCGTTTTGCGCATATTCATGGCGTTTATTTTGAATGCGCTTGGCAATGGTGTGTAAATCACGCTTAAGCCCAGCTACGCGTCCTGCTGAGTATTTAGCAAGGTGCCAAACCGTAAACTCTTCATTAGCTAAGCCATCAAGCTGCACAGCAACGCTGTCGAGGGTATTAAAAAATCGGCGATACAGTGCCGTAAATACCACAATACTTGGGGCGAGTAGGGCAATAATCAGTGTTGTGCCTTCAAGAAAATCGAGCTTAAAGTGCACAATTAAAAAAATTAACAGCCCTAATAAAATTAAACAAGGTAGCGTAAAAAGTGCAATGACCGTGCGTTCTAACGAGTGCTTTTGCATTAGTTGCTCTCTTTAACGCTAATATTGAATTTTTCGATGCGGCGATAAATGGCAGATTTACTTAACCCTAAAAATTCGCCTGCAGCAATAACGTTGCCATCAAAGTGCTTGAGCGCATTATTGATCATCAGCTTTTCAGCTTGCTCTAGATTCATTAGTGGCACGCTTTCATGTTGTGTGCTGAGCTCGAGTTGCAAATGTGTTGCATCAATACTGTCGCCATCGGTCATGATCACCGCGCGCTCTAATACGTGTGATAACTCGCGCACATTGCCCGGCCAACTGTGCGCTTTAAGTTTTTCTAATGCGGCATTTGTAAGTAGTAAAGGCTCAAACCCATAGTGCTTACAGTGCTTTTCAATAAAATGATTGGCGAGTAAGGCAATTTCATCTTGGCGTTCGCGAAGCGGCGGAATTGTGAGTACTAAAGTATTAAGCCTAAACAATAAATCGCGTCTAAATTCGCCATTGCTAATGGCTTTTTCAAGGTCGGCATTAGTTGCCGAAATAATACGTGCATTGCTGGTTTGGGTTTTTGAGCTGCCGAGTATTTCAAATTCACCAGTCTCTAAAACGCGCAGCATTTTGGCTTGCAATGGCATTGGCAAAGTGCCAATTTCATCTAAAAATAAGGTACTGTCGTTTGCTAGAGAAAAGCGTCCTTCGCGGTTTTCTTTCGCATCGGTAAATGCGCCTTTTTTGTGGCCGAATAATTCACTTTCAAACAAATTATCAGGAATGGCTGCCATATTCACACTTACCATATCGTGCTTTGCCCGTGGGCTGTTATCGTGAATGTACTTTGCAAGTAGGCTTTTACCTGAGCCATTTTCGCCGGTGATCAGCACATTTGCATCAGTTTTTGCGATGCGGCTTGCGGCTTTAACGAGCGCTTTCGATTGTTCGCCTAACGCCAAAAAGCCGCTACTAAGTTGGTTATCGCTGGTATTTTCTGGCGCTAGTTGGTTTTCAATAGATTCGAGTAATTTGGCGTTTTTCCATGGCTTTTCAACAAAGTCGGATGCGCCAAGTTGCATGGCTTTAACTGCTAAGTCTACTTTTGCCCATGCGGTGATGACTATCACGGGAATTGTCAGCTCTTGGCGTTTCAGCTCTTTTAAAAATCCAAGGCCTTCTTCGCCAGAGGTGGTGTCTTTGGTGAAGTTCATATCAAGCAAAATTAAATCGATTTGCTGATTTTTTAAAAGGGCTAAGCCGACACTTGGGTGGTCGGCTTCTGTGCACGTGTAACCATGGCTTTCAAGTACAATGCGCGCCGATAAACGCACATCTATATGATCATCAATAATCAGTATTTTTTTCATAATTTTATTTTTATAGCTTTAAAGCCTTAACCAATTAAGGGCTTTCTTAACTGGCTAAGGACAGAGGTATTAACCCCAAATTTAGGTTAATTATCTCTTAGTGCTGCCATTGGTTTTGCATTTATTAGTTTGCTCATTGGGAATAATGTGGCAAACAGTGCAAATAACACAATGCTAGCTGCGGTTATAGTGAGCCATAGCCAATTGAGAAGCAACCAATTTGCTAACTCAACTTTAAACATTGTGTAACCACCTACCATCACCACCAATGCGGCAATAAAGGCAAATGCTAAAGGCAGTAAGGTGTCTGACAACAATTGCTGATACAAACGCTTGCGTTTTGCACCGAGTGCCATGCGCATACCGTATTCGTAGCGGCGTAGACCTAGGTTATAGCTAAGTACACCGTAAATACCAATACCTGCCAGAACTAGGGTAAAGAGTGCCAACACAATGCTTAAGCTTAATGTAATACGCTCCATATGAACCATTTTGGCGTATTCGTCCTCCAGAAAATCGAACTTCCAAAGGCCAATGCGGCTATCAACCGTACGCGCTGCCTGTAACAGCTGCTCTCGGTTTAAGGTTTTTCCTTGTTCCATTTGAATGATTAAGCCAAATGCATATGGCTGTGCAGCCCACCAAAAGTGTCGCCCTTGGTGTTTGTCGAAGAATTTAGGGTGGTTAAAGTTTTCAGTAATACCAACCACTTCCACAGGGTTATCAGGGTCAAAACTTAAGAACTTTTCGCCAACTAAACTGCCACCAGGTTTGAGCATATCGTTAACTGCTTTGGTGACCAAAAACTCGTGTTTTTCACCGCGAATAGCGGCTTCGCTAAAGGTGCGTCCTTCTATAATTTTAAGACCAGTAATATCAAAGTAATCAGGGCCTACCCAGGCTTGTGGAATAAAGACGGTTTCTTTACCTGACATATCTTTTACTGTGCTCGAGCGTAGTCCGTCGTTTACTGGGCTGTCGCCGTGGCCTACCTTAACAACACCATCGATGTTTGCCACTGCTGCGCGAATTTTTTGTAAGTCATTGTATTTTTGTTCGAGAGTACGTTCTCTATCGTTGATAAAGAGCATGGTGCTATAGCGATTATCTACTTCGCTGCCAAGCGGTCGTAATAGCGTTTCTAACGTTTTGTTTAATGCCATGGTGGCACCGATTACAAGGGCCGTTGCTAAAAACAGTTGCAGCGCAATTAACAACTTTACAGTGCTGCCTTTAATTTGGCTTACGCCGCCTTTGCCTGAGCTTTGAATTTGCGTTCTAAGCTGGCAAAAGTTGATTAATCGGCTGGTGATAAAAGCAAATAACCAAGCAAATACCACACAGCAAATAACGGCAGAAGAGACTACGGTAAGGTCGAGATTAATGGCGCTAACAAGTGGTAAATGACCTTCACTTAAAAACTTAAAGAGTTTGATACCCCACGCCGCAAAAAACAAACCAGAAAGTGCCGATACCACCATCAACAGGCTTGATTCCACTAAAATACTGGTGAAAATAACGCTGCGTTTTGCCCCTAAAACCGCTTGTAGCGCGAGTTGTTTGTGCTTAACTACGGCGCGAGAAATAAACAAGTTACTGACATTTAAGAGTGCAATCAACACGAGGCTTACTACGCCCACTAACATAAAAATTGCTAACGTATCGTTGCCGTTAAGCTCTTTTTCGCGAAAAGGTGTAACGATAGGCACAATGTCGTCTACTTCATCAAATACCGCTTTCCAATCACTTTTAATTTCTAAGATACGTGCATGCAAGTAAGCTTTGGTAGATTCTGGCGTTTCACCCGCTTTGAGCGTACCGATAAGTTTTAGGCTACCAAATAAGTTCCACCACGGGCTTGGGCGATCGTCATTATAAAAGCGTGAATCACCGCTAAAGTGAAACCATAAATCACTTTTACTGCGGTTAAACATAAATGGGTTTGCGTAGTCTTTAGCTACAACCCCAACAATTTTATATTGGCCATGAACGAGTTCGATCGTTTGTCCGATAGCATTTTTGCTGCCATCAAAATAGGTTTGCCAAATAGAATAGCTGATCAGTACTTCGGTACTTTTCTCATCAAGGCGCTTTTGAGGTGATAAATGTTGACCAGCAGCAAGTTGCATATTGGTAATGTCGTAATAGTCGTTGCTGGCAAAGGTCATATTTAACTTAGGTTGACCCGGCAAGTTCATGATTACGTCTTCGCCAATGTTAATTGCGGCGACTTTGTCAAAATTGTCGTGGTTGTTATACCAGTGAATAATCGACTGGAAGCTTTGAAAGCCGGGGCTGTTTTTATCGGAATAAACGTTATCTTGTTCCACCACAACAAGACGCGCTTCGTCATCGACATTAAGCGGTTTAATAAAGTAACTACTAAATAAACTCATTACCACAAAAAAGCAGGCAAGCGTGAGTGATAGAGTGAGTACAATGGCGCTGGTAAACCCTGGCGCTTGCAGTAGCGAACTGCTGGCGTGTTTGATTTGTTTGGTTAGGCGTTGGACACTCATGCATGCGCCTCCAACTGTGTTGTTACATCAACCGCTGACACGCTTTCTTTGCCAGTATTGAGCACTTTGCCATCGAGCAGTTTTACTTGTTTTTTAGCGTAGCCGGCGTAGCGCGGATCATGGGTTACCATGCAAATGGTGGTGCCTTGTTCGTTTAGTTCGGCAAGTAATGCCATTACCGCATCGCCATTTTTTGAATCGAGGTTACCCGTTGGTTCATCCACTAATAAAATACTTGGGCTACCTGCAAGGGCGCGGGCTATAGCAACACGTTGTTGTTGACCACCCGATAACTGATTTGGTTTATGTTTTGCACGATGATCAATCTCCACTTGTTTAAGTGCAGTATTCACGCGGGTATCAATATCAGCTTTACTTAAAGCGGGTTCGCGATACAACAGCGGCAGCGCTACATTGTCGTAAACACTCAGTTCATCAATTAAGTTAAACGATTGGAAAATAAAGCCAATATGCAAATTGCGTAGCTCTGCAAGGGTATCCATATTAAGGCTGCTGGTATCAACACCTTCAATTTTATAGCTGCCGCTGGTGACATCATCAAGCAACCCCATCACGCTTAATAAGGTTGATTTACCGCAGCCTGATGGGCCGCTAATGGCAATGTAATCACCTTTATGAATTTGTAAGTTGATATCGCTCAATGCGTGGGTTTCTACGTCGTCGCTAAAGTATATTTTTGACACATTGGTCAGTTCAATTACCGGTGTATTTTCCATGATTGCTTCCTTAATTATTTGTAATCGTTATTGTTTGCAAGTGTTTAAAATCAGAGCTGTCTGAAATTACAAGGGTGTCACCGGCATTTGCACCTGAATTGATAACAATGTTATCGCCGGCTAGTTTACCAAACTCAACTTGGGTTTTAACCAATTGATTGTCGGCTAGGTTTAAAATGAAAATATGGTTTTGCGTATTGCCACTTACAAAGCTAGGGCGACGCACATAAAGGGCGTGATTAAGCTCGTCGGTGACAATATCACCTTCAATGGTGAGCTGTGGGCGGGCATTGCTTGGTAAGGTGCCGGTAAGTTCAAGCTCTACAGTAATGCGACCATCGCTAACGATTGGGTTAATACGATTAACCACAGCTGAAACTGTACCTGCGAAGGTGTTTACCGTTGCTTTTTGACCGACTTCAATACGGCTTGCTTCGCGCTCTGGCACATTTAAATCAGCAAGCAGTTGATGCTCACTGCCAACTACCGCAAGTGGTGCGCCCATTTGCACTGATTGACCTTGTTCTACATTGACCGCTTGTAACATGCCATTGATGCCAGCAGTGACATTGAGTTTGTCGACATCTTGTTGTGCTGTATTGAAGCTAAGCTCAAATTCGCGCATTAATTCGCGTTCAACTTGTAATCGTTGGTTGTGTAAATCACTCGCTTGGCTGAGCTGCTGTTTGGCAAGAGAAACGCGTTTACTCAGTTGTGATACTGCTAATTGCGAGCGTTTGTAATCTAGGGTTGAAACAATGCCTTGCTCAATCAGTTTTTGCTCAGCTTCGGCGCGCAAATTGGCGTTGGCGAGTTCGCTTTCAAGCAACGTTAGGTTTGCTTCAAGGTTTAGTTTTTCACTTTTTTGGCTGAGCTTTAGTGCTTCAAAATTAGCTTTTTGACGAGCGAGCGTTAAACGAGCACGGTTTAGTTGTTGCTCAAGTGTGGGATTTGAAAGACGCAAAATCACCGTATCTTTTTCAACGCGACTACCCGGTAGATGAAATACTTGTTCTACTTGTGCTTGATAGCGCGCAGTAATAAAGCGGCTGTATTTAGAGCGCAGTTGACCAAACCCCGACACCGTTAACTTAAGTGGTCCACTACTTACGTCTGCAAGCAGTAACTCATTACGGTTTATGCTGGCATCCCCATCGCTAAAGGTGGATGCAAACCCCACGACTAAACTGAGCGATAAAATAATCGCAAGCGGCATCGGCCAACGTTTCTTTTTATTATTACTTGCAAGGCTTTGTTTAATATCCATCTGACTAACTTCATAACTTTTGATAGTTTAGCTATAGCGAACGTTGTGCCATAAATTAAAGTTAATAAAATCAGCTTCTTACTGTTTGTGGTTGAAGTTGATTTTTCCCTTGAACGGGAATGGGAATTAAAAGTGGGAACATTAGGGGGATAGCGAGTGATATGTACAAGTGTTAAGAATGTTAAGTGTATTCGCACAATTTTACTTGCTATTTTAGAGAAGGTATTCAGGGGCAAGGGTAGCTTGTAGGCAAAGGTAAGTGTTACAAAATAACCTGTTTGGAGCGTAAAAAGGTGCGCTAAAAGCGGTTGTAACTGTTAAACAAAAAATAGACTATAGGCTGTGACTATTTTGATAACAATCGACATGCTGAGCAAAATTGATGATAAAACGTAAAAAATTCACGAATCCGTATTTAGGTTTAACAAAAGAAGATTTTGCTTTTCAGCCTGGTACATACCTTGAAAAAGCAATACGCAGAATAGAAAAAGCGGACGAAGAAGGTAAGTCAGTCGCCTTCGCAAGGTTAGATGGTGACTTCTTCTATGACGGAATTTATTACTCGGCTGATGCGATTGTTCCCCATAAACACTGGTTTCGTAATAGCAAAGAGCATAATAAGAAGCTGTGGATCGCAGTTATTTATAATGTGCCTTATGGCGAAAAACTGGATGCTGACTTCGATATTAATTTGGTAGAAGATGATCAATGGGGCGCATTAAAATCCGTATTTGTAAGCGAATTGGACGAAGAACAAAAAAAACATGAAAAACAAGTTCGCATACAGGAACTGGAGATAGCTGAACAGCAAGATAAAGAAGAGCAAGAGATGAAAAATGAAGTACTACAAAGTGTATTGTCTAAAGTAACTGTACATTGAGTTAAAAATGCTTCTGCTCTAATTTATTAAACTGGAAAAATTAAGTTGATTCTAGATGAACGCTCAAGGATTAACTGCTAAGTTAGCCTTTCTTTTATCCACAATCACTCCAAAACAATCGGTGAATAACTAATACCATCAGGGCCGTTGCCTGTGGGTAGTTCAAATAAGGTTTTACCGCTTGGAATATCTATCGCGAGTAGCTTGTTTTTGCTATAAGCCGATAAAAACAGAGGAAATGACAAAGACACTCACTCTAATTTACTGTGACTGCGGCATTTCAGTACTTGTATAACTTTTGCATGTCAAATGATTGTAGTTTTGATAACGTTTCAGAAGCAGAAAATGCTGCTAAACAGATTGAAAATGAGGAGCATCGAATAAATAATATGAATTCTAGAGAATTAAAACTTATGTCCAAAAAATTGGGGTATGATATAGGTGGAATGTCACCGACAGAAATCCAAGCGATAAAGGTATCAATGTTACCCCGCTTTACATCATATCAGGCTCAAGCTATTAAAGCTGCGGGACAGGCGTCTGCAGGCATTTCTGCACCCTCCAAACTAAATATGCTTGCACAGTTTGCAGATTTCATGAAAGCAAGCTTTGGAGCTTTCGCAACATCTACAGTTGCAGTCAAAGAAAACCTAGACCCTCTTATTGAGTTTTCAACTTCTCGAGCTGGGAATGCTCAGAGTGCGACATTCTACTATAGTTGCTCAGGAAGTACATGTAATGTGCGAGGAGCTCTGTGGGATGAATAGGTTATTAGTGTTATTTTTACTATTCCCTATATGTAGTTTGGCACTTCCATGTAAAGATTTTAGTTTACCGCCAGGCTTTATCAGTGATCGTGAAAATGGTGAGTGGTATTACTACAGAAAGCCAAACGGGCAGGAAGATGGTTTTATAAAAGAGGTCGCTCCTCTAACCAAAAACAAGGACGCTATTTTTAAAACCTTCGCTTCAGTCTCTACAAAAAGTTGGGAAATCAACGTTGAAAGATCACATATGATTTTATATTTTCAAGATTTGAAGCCTCTCTCGAAAATAGGACTTACTTACTTTATTTTTCACTCTAGTATTAATGGAATGTTCGCAGCCAATATGAATAGAGAGGATTTGAAGCACCTTTTATCGTCTTGTGAAATAAACCTTGACAGAGAGGTAGATGCTCTATTTGACAAATATGAAACATATTTGTCAACCGCGTCACCTCTTTAAGATAATAAAGAAAAATAGTAAAGACACCCACTATAACTTATTTACTGACGATAAATCTCCTAAAGATTCCTGCAAGAAATATTATAAGGAAGGGCGTATTCAAACTGGCTCACGTTATAAAAGAGGTAATGTTTCTACAGAAAATGGCATAGTAACGAGAACTTTTAATACTCCTGCTACTGGGCCATTGGAAGTTTCAGTTGATTCAAATATTGGTGTAGAAGCAACGCTAGCAACAAGCTTAGATTTAAAGATAGTTGAACCTGGTGCTAAAGTCTTCATGAACAATAACGGCTTTGTTGGCACTAAAGCTAATGTTAGAATTGGCTCTTCAGAATTATATAAACTACGTATGCCCAGTAGTGCATAATATTGAGGTATGGACCACGACGGTTAATGAAATATTCTTTCAAAGCTCTAAATCACCGATTCAACATTAGGAACCATTAATGTATATCAAACATTTTGCATTTGTTTTTTTGTTAGCGTCTTTTTTTTCATTTTCTAAAGAAGACTCACTTCAACTAGAGGATGTAATTGCTGATATGAAATCCAATGAAGTATTGGAATGGGCTGAAATCGATGTGCTAATTAACAAAGGGATTGAAGATGAACAGGCTGAAGCATACTTTATAAAAGGTTATGTTCATTTTTTTGGAATTTACAACAACACTAAAGACCTTAAAACAAGTACATCCTATTTAAAAAAAGCGGTTGCTAAAAATTATCAGGAAGCTCGATTTTACCTCGGGACTGTATTGCTTGAACAAAATGAACCAGCAGCTGTAGATGTGCTTTTGGAGTTATCCAAAGAGGGCGACATAGACGCAATAATTAATCTGTATCAAGCTTACAAAAAGGGATTGTATAAAGATCAGGAGAAATTGAAGGCTTTATTAAAGTTGGCATCTGATGCTGGTGATGATGAAGCCTGCTTATTATATGGGGAAATGTTGCATGATGAAATCTTAGTGAGTAAAGATTTATCTTTAGCAAAGAATACGGTGAACTATTTACTGCGTCGTGAATACAAAGAAACAAGTTTAGGTCATATTTACTATCTTTTAGCAACGTATTATGGTGTCAAACCCTCACCAATCTATAATAGAGAAAGAGCATTACTCTATCTTAGAAAAGCATCTTCCCATGGACATGAGTTTTCAGATAAGGTTTTGGAAAACTGGAAATAAAGGAAAACTAGGGTCAGAGTAAACTTAGGAAAACGGATAACTGTCAGATCAAGTCTGAGCTAGTACAGTTTGAAGTTAGACTAAATAATAAACACATTAATAGCAAAATAACGTCTTCAAGTTTTTCAAAATTGCCTGTTGTATTTAGCTTAGGTAGAAAGAGTAGTTTTATTTCTCAGCTTCAAGCTCAATATCTCTGAAGTAACTCATTCTAAAAACCACTCTTTTATGCTTTTATCCCTTAAATCCGCCTTTTATCATTTAAAAAGGCGTGAAATGTGTAAACGTATTAGATTGCGTTGAATTGATATGAATAAGCATGAAGATGATAAAAATGAAAAAGTTACTTCCTTTAGCCTTTTTAAGTAGTGCTGTATGTGCCAGCGAGCCTTTTAATTTAGGCGAGTTTGCTAATGGTAAACTTAAATTTGGTTCTGCAAATACGGTATTTGTTGCAGGCAATGAAAAAAAGGCGGCGCTGCAAAAAATAAGTTTAACAGATAACCAAGTTACCCAACTGCAATTACCTGAAAACCCCATTATGTATTCAACGGGATATTTGGTAGCAGAGCAAAGCCCTCAGGCGTTTGTGTTAACAGAGCAAGGCATTTATCATGTAACTGATAAGGCGCAAAACTTAATTATTACAGCGTCTTCAGTATTTACTCAAAATTCAGTGGAACAGTTTGAATCATTTTCGTTTACCCTTGACGTGAATAACGATGGCCTTACTGATTTTTATTTACCCGGAATTGAAAGCCAATCACTTTATATTCAGCAAAAAGATGGGCGCTTTTTGCTTACAAGCCTACCATTAAAGGCTGAAACCACCGCAAAGTTTAATAATGGTCATTTAACCATAAGTAACCGGTTGCCTAAAATGCCGATATTGCTTGATCTAAATAATGATTCAATACGTGATCTGGTGTTTTTTGATAAAACTGCAATTACGTTTTTCTCCGTAACAATCGATGGCGTAAGCTCCAGCGTGAAAAGGTTTACTTCGTTTGATGTATTGCACAACGAAAGTAAGCAGCAACTTACTAAATTTGAAGATTTAAATGGTGATGGTTTTGCGGATATTTATACCAAAGAGAGCCTAGCAGATAATGCGCAAGGTGAAGTCGACTTTGATACTAAATTTATCCACCGTATTTATTTTGCAAAACCTGCAAACAATGAGCAATTGTTTACTACAAACCCAGATATTAAATTAACGCTGGAGGGGGCAAGTGCAATATCAAATATCAGTGATTTTAATGGCGATGGCGTTGCCGATTTAGCCTTAACCTCTATTGATATTGGCTTTACCGATATTCTTTCAATGGCGAGTGCCGCGATGAATAACGAAGAGTTTGAACTTGATACTGAAGTGGCGATTTATAAGGGAACTGGCAGCAATCAATTTGCCAAAAAAGCATCTGCGAGCAAAGACTTTGATATTGCTATAAAACTAAATGAATCAAACAGTGAAAGTGGCAAAGGCGTATTTTTAAAAGATTTTAACGGTGATGGCCAAACAGACTTAATGGTTAAAACAGATAACGATGAGTTAAGTATTTATCTTGGCGACAAAAAACGCGTACTGAGTCGCAAAGCGGTTTACATTGAACGCCCGCTACCCAAGTCAATTCAGAATATATACAGCACCGATTTTAACCAAGATGGCAAAGAAGATATCGTGCTAAAAATGAAAGATAAACAAGGCAACTACCGCATAGAAGTGCAAGAAGTTAAATCTGCCAAGTTGTAATGTGTTGTGTAGAAATAAATAAGCGTCCATTTCCAATTGAAATGGGCGCTTTTTCATTATTTTGTTAAGTGTGCTTTGCGAAAATAAATTCGCTTACAAGCATTAACCGCAATTAAATACTAAATGCAGTTGATATGGGTCACCGAGGGCATCACCGGCAATATCGCCACCAATACTAAGAGCTGCGCCCGCATCATCTACATGGCTTCTGCCAAAAATCCACATAGCAGTACCTGCAGCTTCAACGGCATCAGCGATATTGCGTTTAGTTAAATAGTCTTGTTCACTCATATTGCCAATGTAATCAACTTTTTCAGAAACCACATAAGGCTTCGACTTTGATTCGTTACAGTACGATTTTGCTTGCTTAAATGCCTGTTTTGAAACTTCTGTTTTGGTTTCGCCATACAAGTCAACGTAATGGTTGCCGTCACTGCTTGGGCGTACGTTTTGGTGGTGAGCACATGCGGTTAGTAATAGCGCTGCTGCTAGGGTTGTAGTCTTAGTTAAAAATGTCATGTTGAGCCTATAAATAAAGTAACTATAGGTGTAATTATTACGGATGATTATTGCGAAAAATGTAAGTAAGTGTTGGGTATTTGTTGGCAAGTTAAAACACTTTTTAACCGCAATAAAAATATTTAAAAAAAGTAATGTAAACACTTGTGCTTTACATATTTTTCGCTAGTATTGCGGCGAATTAATTGACTTATTTTTAATCAAGAGGACAGCAATGAGTAAAACTAAAAAAATGCATCACGATCATGGCCGTGGTGAGATAAAAGACAACGCAATTAAAGCGTTAGTGACAAGCGTGTTATTTAAAAGCAAAGTTGAAAAGGCGAAAAAAGGTAAGGGTAGCTACCAGCGTAACAACAAGCATAAAGGGCGAGAGTCTTACCTTAAAGCAGCCTAAGCTTTAAGATAAGGCTTTTGCCTTTAGGTACGTAAAATTTATACAGTAAATACTTAATAGGCGGTAACGCCGCTTAAACGTCATCGCGTTGGCGCACATTAGCTAATTCTATCAATGCCTTACAATTTTCTTGGCTTGAGCTTTTTTAAATAGCATCGATATGTTTATTTTATTGGTGCTATTTTAGAAATAACTTCCAGTTCATTGCTCAAACCTAACATTAGATTTTTACTTTGTTAAAACTTGTCTGAAATTGTACTTGCAATACTACACTTGCTCACAAAGCTAAACGCTATCTTACAAGGCAGAATGCTAAGCTTTCCGAAAATTTTTACTCAGATTTACGGATTACTATATGAAGCGTTTTATCCCTTCTGTCATTGCCGCAGCAATTATTTTATCGGGCTGTGGTGGCTCTTCTTCATCAAATTCAGTTGATAACACCTCTTTGGAAGTGCATGCGATTAAGCCCGCAGATGTAGCGAGCTACATTGAAAATTATACCCAGTTAGCAGCGCAGCTAAATGTACAAATTGATGGCCATAACTCAGCTATCGAAATGCTCGACTTTGATATGGATGAAGGGGTTATTTACATTCGCTATGATCTTGGCGTGATTGTGTTGGGATTTGATTTTGAAGGTGAAAAACCAAAGCAAGAAGTTGCAGTGATCACCAATCAAAACACCGAGCAAGCCTTGCTTGGCGAGAATTTACAGCTAAGCGAGCAGAACGAAAACTTCGTTCTAGAAGGTCAGCTTGTTGACAACACATCGGGTAATTTACACACGTTTAATATGACGTTCAACGAAAGCTTAATCTCAGGTGGCAACAGCCAACTTGTGGTAAAGGACACCGCTGCGGAGCTATCGGGTACATTGGGCAGCAAAACCTATATTCAGTTTCGTGATTTAGCGCTTGATCACCCAAGTGTAAATCGCATTATCTTTAAAAGTGTTGATGGTTCTGTGAATGATGATATCAATATGCACACAGGCAGACTAATTCATCAAGCACAATACACAACGGTAATGCCAGCCGATGGCGAAGCGTATTCTGGCGGCGTTGACTTATATGCCGCAGGCATTAAAAAAGAGTATCAAGTAGGGGGCAAATTGGGTGTACATGCCTGGTGTTGTGAAGGTGATAAAGATGCTGGCCAACTTAGCAAGTCACATAGTGCACATGGTGCTCAATTGACTTATTTCCGCGAAATATTAGGGCAGGAACTCGGCCCTGAATTTTACTTTTTTACTATTAACGCAGCACCTGCTGACGATATTTATTTGATGACGCAAGCTGAAATAAACAAATACTTTTTTTAATTTTTAGCGGTTAGCCATGCTTTTTGGTGAAACCGCAATGCGCTAAAGTGTTAAGTATTTGCTTTCATGCTTAACACTTTACTATTGCTGTACACCACACCTACACCTTCCTTTTGTTATCGCGCCTTTCTAATTAAATTGCTTATATTTCAGATTCTTATTATTAGAATTTGAATGCTTCTTTGCCGTGCAAACGATAAGACATAAATCTTCAAAATTAAATCTAAATAAAAATTATTATTGATATCATTAATTTTATCTGTATTATGCACGTCGCCCTTTCTCAATAATGCTTAAATAATCATCAAGAGATGTAACTAATGATCAATTTAATCAAACCAAGCGTAATCGCGCTGGCTGTAGCGGCGCAATTGCCAGCCGTAGCAGATGACATAATCCCAGAAAAAAACATAGAGCACATCGTAGTTACTGCGACCGGTTTTGAACAAAAAGTAGTTGAAGCACCAGCAAGTATTTCAATCATTACTAACGAAGATATTAAAGCGCATTCTTTCACATCGATTCTTGATGCTGTGCAATATTTAGAAGGTATTGATATTGGCACAACCCGTGATAAAACAGGTCAGGGCAGCGTAAGCATGCGTGGTCTTACTGGTGAATATACGCTGTTATTAATTGATGGCAAACGTCAAAACAACCACGGCGATATTTACCCAAATAATTTTGGTGGTAACGCGTTTAACCACGTGCCGCCGGTTGATGCGATTGAGCGTGTTGAAGTGATCCGTGGTCCTGCATCAACGCTGTATGGTGCAGATGCACTTGGTGGTGTAATCAATATCATCACGAAAAAACACACCGAGAATTGGAGCGGTGCGGTGTCATTTAGCCGTTCAATTCAACAAGACGATGATTTTGGCGACGACATTACAACCGATTTTAATATTATCGGCCCATTAATCAAAAATGTACTTACGCTTGGCGTACGCGGCAGCGTTTACGAACAAACTGCATCTTCACCGACCTTTGAGCCTGCAACCGATCCAAACGGTGAAGTGCATGTACGTTCATTAGGGTTTGGTAGCGGCGGCCGCACTGTAGATAACACCAATGAGCAGTTTGGTTTTACGCTAAACTACACGCCGTTTGATGATCATCACATTAGCTTTGATTACGATAATTCAAGCCAAGTGTACGACAACACTCCAAGCTACAATATTGAGTCAGGCGAAATTACCTATCCGTTAGGTACCAAAGATAATATTGAGTCAATTTGGCAAACACGTCGCGGCAAAGTAAACCCGCGTGCAGGCTATGCAGCGGATCAAAAATTTGATCGCCAATGGTGGTCACTTGGTTACGATGGTGACTTAGAGTGGGCATCGGTTAAAGCCTCAGTTTCATATGTTGATACGCAAAATAACGGTCGTACGCTGCCACTTAGTGTTGCTGAACGTTTGAAACTTCAAGAAATGTACGATGGTACCGGCGAATATGCAGGTATGGACGAACAGGCACGTAAAGATTTAGCAGAAGAGACTTTCCTACCGCGTCCTAAACGTCCACTAGAAAGTAGCCAGTTTACCTACGACTTGCGCTTTGATATTCCAATCAGTGGTGCACTTGGCGACCATAACTTTGTGGTGGGTGCTCAGCTAATTGACGGTGAGTTAAAAGACGGCGTTTTCGGTCTAGAAAGCAACGAAGCGGGCAAAGTACAAGAACAAAATATGTACTCGGTTTTTGCTGAAGATAACTGGATGATTTTAGACGACTTTACCTTAACCGGTGGTGCGCGTTACGATAATCACGACGTATTTGGCAGCCAAGTATCACCACGTTTATACGGTGTATATAACCTAAGCTCAACATGGACACTAAAAGGTGGTGTTAGCACGGGTTATAAAACGCCACAAACAACCGATTTATACGACGGTATTACGGGTTTTGGTGGCCAAGGTACAAGCCCATTTGCGGGTAACCCTGAACTTGAACCAGAAACCAGCGTAAACTCTGAAATTGCAGTTTACTGGAATTCAGAAGACGCGGCACACAACTTTAACGTTACCTACTACAACACTAAGTTTGAAGACAAGATTGCCCGCGGTGATACTATTTTAAGCTGTGAGCAAACTAACAATGTGCGCCCATGTGTTAACTTAGGTCAGTACGATCAGCTGGGTTATCAAAGCTACAGCCAAAAAATTAATATTGATGAAGTTGATTTGCAAGGTGTTGAAATTGCAGGCCAATACACGCTTTCAAACACGATTTCGTTAACCGGTAACTACACGTGGACCGACAGTGAACAGCAAAGCGGCCCAGAACAAGGTCAACCGCTAACGAATACAGCTGAGCACATGGCTAACCTTACACTAAACTGGGAAGCAACTGATTTTATGGTTGTATATCTACAAGGTGTATACCGTTCAGATCGCTACCGTGGTTGGGATAATGTTCACGATAAAGCCTTGTATTACAAAGACTATAACCTATTTAACTTAGGTGCGCAGTTTTACGTAAACGAATACGTGCAAATTAACGCACGTGTTAACAACTTATTGGATGAAGACTTTACATCGTATAGCACTAGCTACACAGACCTAAATGGTGACGGCGAGTACGAGTACTTAACCGGTCGTGGTGTGGTGAGTGAAGTTACATTTACCGATGATTACAATGTAAAAGATAAAGGCCGTAACTTCTGGATTGGTGTTACTGCGTTCTTCTAAACATTAGATTTAGCAAGATTAGTCAATATGACTTTACAAGGAGCAGCCTAGGTTGCTCCTTTTTATTTTGTTTTTTAGTCGCATAGCGCTTTTCAAGCCATAGGGTAATTCTGTAGTCTTAGCAGGTCTATTCTTTAAAGGAGTTTCGCGATGTTGCGAACTATTTTATCTGTAAGCTTGGGGGTTGCTCTAAGCGCGGGTGCTTACGCCAATGAGGTAATGACACCTGAAAAACTTTGGCAATTAAAGCGTGTAAGCGCGCTTGGTTTAAACAAAGAAAAAACCCACGTTATTTATAAAGTAACAACACCAAGCGTTGAGAAAAACGATTTCAGCAGCAAGGTGTACCAAGTATCGCTTAAAGGCGGTGAGTCACAGCTGCTAGAGGCCTACCAAGGCGTGGTGATTGATAAAAGTATCTCACCAGATGGCAGCAAAAAGTTGTTCCATGAAAAAGTACAACTAGAAGATATTTTAGCGACCGACCGCCATAAAGAACTTGGCAAAGCAAATGCCTATGTATTTGATGACTTAAACTACCGTCATTGGGATACTTGGAAAGACGGCAACTTTAAGCATGTATTCTATCAAGATTTAAAAACCGAAGAAAAAGTCGACATCATGCAGGGCATGCCATTTGAAAGCCCAACCGCACCATTTGGTGGCACGTCGGATTACACTTGGGGTCCAAAAGGTGAAAACATTTACTACGTGAGCAAAAAGCTAACGGGTACTGAATATGTTCAAAGCACCAATACCGATATTTATCGTTACAACCTAGTAAGCAAAAAAACCACTAATCTGACTGAGAAAAACTTAGGTTATGATAAGTACCCAGCGTTTTCACCAAAAGGCCACTTAGCATGGTTACAAATGGACGAAGCGGGTAACGAAGCCGATAAACAAGACATTATTGTACGTGTTAACGACCGCGACTATAACTTAACAGCGCATTGGGATGGCACCGTAAACAGCTTCAAATGGAGTGTTGATGGTAAAACCATTTATTTTGTAGCACCAGTGGGTGGTACTGTGCAGTTATTCCAAGTGTCGGTAAACACTAAAACCAAAGCACAGCCAAAAATTAAACAGCTTACCAACGGCCAATATGATGTAAACGGCATTGTAGCGGTATTAAAAGATAAGCTTGTTGTTACACGTAACAGCATGAACGCCGCGCGTGAAATTTACCGTTTTGATCTTGGTAGCAAAAAGCTTACAGCACTTACCAAAGAAAACGACGCGTTTTACGCTGAGCTTGATTTACCAAATGTTGAAAAGCGCATGGTAAAAACAACTGACGGTAAAGACATGGTGACTTGGGTAATTTACCCACCTAACTTTGATAAGAGCAAAAAGTACCCAACGCTACTTTATTTACAAGGTGGTCCACAGTCTGCGCTTTCTCAGTTCTACTCATTCCGTTGGAACTTCCAAGTAATGGCGTCACAGGGTTACATTGTGGTAGCACCTAACCGCCGTGGTATGCCAGGTCATGGTGAACAATGGAACAAAGATATTAGCAATGATTGGGGCGGTCAGGTAATGGAAGATTACCTTGCAGCGATTGATGATGTAGCAAAAGAGTCTTACGTAGATAACTCACGTATCGGTGCAATTGGTGCAAGTTACGGTGGTTATTCAGCGTTTTATTTAGCGGGCAACCACGAAGGTCGTTTTAAAACCTTTATTGCACACTGTGGTATTTTCGATTTACGCAGCATGTACGGCACAACCGAAGAGCTGTTTTTCGTAAATAACGAACTCGGCGGCGCATATTGGCAAGACAATGCAGCAACGAAGAAAGCATATGGTCAATTCAACCCAATTAACCACATTGAAAAGTGGGATGCACCTATGTTTGTGATCCACGGTGGTAAAGATTACCGCGTTCCACTTGAGCAAGGCATTGCCGCGTTTCAAGCTGCTAAACTACGTGGTTTAAAGAGCCGCTTTATGCTATTCCCTGAAGAAAATCACTGGGTACTTACGCCGCAAAACGGCATTGTTTGGCAGCGTGAATTCTTCAAGTGGTTAGAAGAAACACTGTAAGTTAATTTGCCTTACTCAATTTTGAGTTAGGTAAACTTACAAAAAAGGCCTTATTGAAGAACATCAATAAGGCCTTTTTTATGCCTTTTAAAATTCACTCGACTCACTGATTAACATTCGCTATCTTGCTAATATAATTATAAAAATATTCTATTAATGTATGGCAAGCAGTCCCACGCAGTTTAATGCCGCGATTATCAGTAAAGTGGCACAATATGTTTATGATCATAGTGATAAAGCAATCAATGTTGAAGCGCTTGCCGATTATGCTGGTTTTTCAAAATATCATTTCAATCGCATGTTTTTTGCCGCAACGGGGTTTCAGCTCGGTGAGTTTATAAAAAGGCAAAAGCTTGAAAAAGCGATGTTTTTATTAAAAAGCGGAAAAGAGAACATATTAGAAGTCGCAATGTGTGTTGGCTATGATTCGCCGTCATCCTTTACCCGTGCGTTTAAAAACAATTTTGCGTGCACCCCAACTGATATTCAAAATGGTAAATCACCGCTAAATGAACGCGCTGGCACTTTACCACCAAAAAAATTAGCTGAAGCGTTTAAACTTGAACCAATATGGCGCGAATTACCAGAAACCACCGTGCTTGGTTTTTACGGTACTGGCTTTAATGAGCAATCGTTTTCAAAGGTGGCAGGGCAGCTGTATAAGCGCTTAAGCGAACTTGCCGCACCGCTTGATTTTAGTGAGCTTCAACCTATTGGTGTAGCAATTGATAACCCTTGGGTAGGCGAGCAAACACAAAGCCAATTTTTTGCAGGACTTTTAAAAGGGTTAGCTCAACAGCAGCAATTAGAGCATTACACGCTGCAAGGTGGGCGCTACGCTTGTTTTAGCCATCAAGGGCCGCACAATACAATGTGGCAAACCATATCTCAGGTATATGCTCATTGGGTGTTGCCTAATCAAATCCGATTGAAAGATCAGCATATTGTGCAGCGCTATTTAAACAACCCAGCAGATACAGATGCTGAAAAACTGATTACTGAGCTTTATTTTGCGGTGGAAAGCGATGCTATTTAAAGTGAGATTACATTTGCAAATCGCACTTTCTGCACAGACACGCGACAACCTCATTGGTTAAAGTAAAATCATCTTAGCTTAATGGAACAACCTTAAATGAAGCCAATCCGATTTTTGTTACTTGTTATCGTGTTAATTTTCACAAATAACGCAATGAGCGCGCAAGGAAATGAAGTAGTCGCCCAAAATACTTTGCAATCGAACGATCTCGATTTTTTTAATAAACAAACTAATCAGCCTGTAAAGGTGAAGCTGTGGTACTTGGCAGGCGATGCTAACTGTGGCGCAACAGTGTGTTTAACGGGTTCGCAAAATAAGCGAAAAGTTGCGTTAATTTCCCACGGTGCATTTGGCTCACCCATTGAAATGAATTGGTTAGGTTATGCCTTAGCATCACAAGGCTGGCTGGTGGTAGGCGTTGCTCACTATGGAGAATCTTGGGTGTACGGTAAAGAAACAATCGACCCAAGTGTACTTGCACGTTTTTGGCAGCGCCCAGAAGAAGTTAGCTTTGCCCTTGAGCAATTAACCAATAAAGGGTTATTTAATCTAAATATCGATACAAATAATGTTTTAATGCTAGGTCACTCCGCCGGAGGCTTTACGGCATTGGCGCTTGCGGGGGCAAAGTTAGAAGCCGGAAAGTCAGAGCGTTACTGCGCTTTAGCTGGGGCTAAAAACGATAAAAGCTGTGCTTATAACAAGCAAAAAGCAACGCCATACACAAACGATAAAATAAACAAAATCAGTGAAGTGCAATCACATATGCTGGATAAGCGCATTAAAGCCGTTATTTCACTTGATCCTGCCCTTGGCCACGCTGTAAATGAAAGCAGTTTAATGGATGTTAAAGTACCGACCTTGGTGATTGGCTCAGTTGAAAATGATTTTTTGCCGTTCAAGCAACATGCACAATATTATGCTGAGCATATTAAAAATGCGGAGCTAGTTGGTATTAAACAAGGCGCAGGGCACTTTATTTACATTAACCAATGCGAACATAACTTTAAGGCGCAAGGTGTGTTGTTATGTAAAGACCGAGAAGGCGTTGACCGTAAAGCGCTTCAACAACAATTGCTTGGCCACGTGTTTTCATTTATTAATCGACATGGCTTAAATGTGTTATAAAGATTAGTGCCCTCCCTAATCCGGACTTAAGTGAGTCGAATTTGAAGCGTATATTTTTCTAAGCCTGATAAGCAGTAGCGCTTTACCAATGCGCTACTTTGCTTAACTCAAATGGAGTTTATGTATCTTGTTTTTTTAACTGGTAATAACCCACATTTTGCACGACCGCAAAAAATAGCTCTGGAATTAAAAAAAGCAAAATAAGCGGGCTTGCGCCAAGGGTCATTGCATAAATATAAAAGATACTGAAAAGTACTCTCGCAAAACCATCATATAAGCCAAGCAATGGACTGGTATGTTTTATTCTAAACAGTGACCATCAATCACAACTGAGCCCAGTAAATGGGCAAACAGTAAATGCTGTATTTGAAAAGCGGGAAATTCTCCTTGAAAGCCAAGTGTTTGGTGCAAACTGGCAAACAAACTGATTACCCAACTGGCAACACCGGGAATGGCAAACGGTGTCGTGATAATTAAATCGTAGTAGGCGCTTCGTGCAACCCATTTATTGTAGTTTTGCATTGTATTTGTGCTCCATATTAAACATCGAGCACAAGTGTACGCTTTGTCCTATAGGGCAAAGTCAACGGTTAATTAACCGCAGCTAGAATTTTCGAGTAGGAGATTAAAGCTTTTTATGTCGTTGAGCTGTTGTTGGCACTTGGCGATTTGTGTTTTTAGCTGCGCTTCACGCTCGCTTAGCGCGGTTAATAATACGTGTTTTGGCAAACCGTAATTAATATTTGCGCCTTGGCATAATTGTTTTATTTGATTAAGTGAAAAACCAAGGGATTGCGCCAAGCGAATTTGCTTTACAGTTTCAATATAGCGTTCGTCATAAACGCGATAACGGCCTTGGCGTTTTGCTTCGGGTAATAACCCTATTGCTTCATAATGACGAATGGTTTTGGTGGTAGTGCCAACCCGTTTGCTAAATTCTCCAATAAACATGCTATCCCTTTTATTACAGCTGCTATCCAAGTATTAAGGCATATTTATACGCTGATTTAAATGAATAAAAAATTAACTTAAGTTTTTCTTAAGCTAGCAGGATTACTCTCAAGCGCGTTGTGTTATTAATGTATTGAGTTGATTAAATGATGCGTAGTGCGTTTTTCTTTGAACAGCGATTAAATTCGCATTTTTCATTTGGCAAACTAAATGGACTCTTTGCCAGCAAAAGTTTTGTTAGATTTGCGGTAGTGCTGTGGTTAACCTTTGCTTGTAATAATGTATTTTTTCAGCAGCTTGGCTCATCTGTGTTGATACCTTCGGTATTTTTATTAATGTTAGTTAACAGCTTAATAGTTTTACTTTTAAGCCCTGGGTACTTGTTTAAACCAATGTTAACTATATTGATTTTCGCAAGTGTCAGCGCTAATTACTTTTCGCACCATTTTGGCACTATGATTGATGCCCACATGCTTCAAAATATGTTTGAAACCAATGTATCTGAAGCGAACGATCTGATTACTTGGCCGTTTGTTCGTCACTTGCTGCTATTTGCTATTTTGCCAAGTCTGCTTGTGTTACTTAATAAGCCTCGTTTACAGCCCATTTTCAAGCGAACACTTCAATACAGCGCGGCATTAACCAGTATTATGATACTGCTTGGCGGATTTGCACTTTTGCAGTATCAATCTTTGTCGGGATATTTTCGCATGCATAAAGAGTTAAGGTATTACGCGACACCATTAAATGTGGTGTCTGCGACAAAACGCTTTGTAAAAGACCGACTTCCTAAAGGCGATGAATCGTTTGTTACTATTGCAAGTGATGTCGAATTTAATGCGTTTTCTAAAAAACCGACAGTATTTATTGTGGTACTAGGTGAAACGGTGCGAGCCGATCATTTAGCGTTAAATGGTTATAGCCGTAATACCAATCCAAAGTTAAGCGCCTTGCCTATTGTTAATTTTAGTCAGATGACAAGTTGCGGAACTGCAACGGCCCACTCAGTGCCATGTATGTTTTCTTGGATGAATAAACAAAATTATGACGAATTTGCGGCAAAACACAGTGAAAACGTGGTCGACATTGTTGCTCGTGCTGGCTTTGATGTGATGTGGCGCGAAAATGACGGCGGCTGCAAAGATGTATGTAATCGGGTCAAGACATTCGATGTAACTAGAAGCGAGCAATGTGAGGATGGCTGCCCTGACAAATTACTTTTTTCATCGCTTAACGAACTTGGTGTTAAGCCACAAAACACTCTTATTGTGCTGCATCAACAAGGCAGCCATGGACCTGCGTATTTTCGCCGAAGTGAAAAAGCAAATAAGCAGTTTTTACCTGAGTGCAAAGACGAGACATTTGCAAACTGCACACCTCAAGAAATCATTAATGCCTACGACAATAGTTTGCTTGAAACAGATTCATTATTAGCCGATTTGATTAACAAATTAAGTTCTCTTAACAATGTTAATGCAGGGCTGTTATATGTTTCGGATCACGGTGAATCACTAGGTGAAAATGGTGTATTTTTGCATGGTTTACCTTATGCGTTTGCGCCAAAAGCACAAACTGAGGTGCCGATGCTGGTTTGGCTTTCTGACTCTTATCAGCAAGAGGCAAAATTTGATTTTAACTGCCTTTCAAATGAGGCTACCAAACCCTCGTCTCATGATGCGTTGTTTGGTAGTTTACTTGGTTTACTTTCTATAAATATACAAACAGAAAAGCCACTGATTGATTTAGTATCAAAGTGTCGTAGCCAACATGTGATGGGGTAAATTGGGATGTTGCGCCGCATCTTTAAAATGCGGCGCAAAAGCTTAGTCTTTATCCACTAAACTCATAATATTATTAGCTAAGTTTCCTGATGGGAACTCTTCTTCATTGGCAAGCACGGCAACAAAGTAACTACTGTCTTCTGAGCGCAAAATATAGCTTACAAAGCCATCAATACCGCCACCATGTTGATAGAACTTTTCATTGTGACGGTTAGTACTTACATTCCAGCCAAGGGCATAACCATTTAACCCTACAGTGTACATTTTTTGCGTTGATTCTTCTGAAATGAGTGCGCGGTTGGTAACACCTTGATGCCATTTATATAAATCTTCCACTGTTGATACTAATGCGCCTGCGGCATAAGGCACCGTCATTGAAATACCGCCAACAGGCTTATTGTTGCTGTAGCCTTGTGCAAATTTATCGTAGCCAATTTTGTCTTTGCCATAACTACTATTAGTCATACCAAGCTTTTGAAAAATCTCTTGTTCAATAAACGCTGCATACGACAGACCACTCACTTGTTCAATTATATAACCTGCAATCACGTAGTTTGAGTTAGAGTATTTAAACTTGCTACCCGGTGTAAATTCGAGCGGTGTATCTTTAAATTTTTCAATTAATTGAAGCGGGGTTAGCGAGGTATTTTTGTAAGATGAAAAGTTTCCCATCTCGGTATAGTTTTTAATGCCGCTGGTCATATTGAGCAGATGTGTCAGTGTAATCTTCTCACCATCTGGATAGTCATTTAGGTACATGGCAACAGTATCAGTCAGCGCTAGCTGGCCACGTTCTTCTAATATCAACATTGCCATTGCGGTAAATTGTTTTGTAACTGAGCCAATACGAAAAACTGTATCGAAACTGTTTTCAATTTTGTTTGAGCGCTCGGCGTAATCGTAGCCGCGGCTCAGCAAAATTTGTCCATCTTTTGCTACTAACACTGCGCCAGAAAAGTCTTGGCTTGCAACGTATTCAGCGATAGTTTGCCCATCGCTAGGTTTCGAAACTTCGATTTCTTTATCGCTTGAACAGGCAACAAGGGTAAGCGACACAACAGTAAATATTAGAGTTTTAAAAAGCGGTTTGGTGGTTAACATCCTAGTTTACTCAATTTGTAATAATTGCATTTAGCGTAACAGTGATTTTTACTCAGAGCTTTGAGGGATTTGTTTGAAAATGTTGGTAAGAATTAACAATTAGACATTATTTGTAGTGAAATGAACGTTACATCGGTTTAATAATACAAAGGCTTTGAATTGAGCTTAGTTTTTAAGCGAACGATCATTATAAGTTGCAAATCGAACTAAGAATCGTTTTCAATTGCGCTGTTGCGTGCTAGCATACGCACCTTTTAAATTCTGTCGAGCATATTGTGGAACGGTATTATTCAGAGGTTTTGGGCTATATTGCGCGTTCTGTTGGCTGTAAAGATAAAGCGCAAAACATAGTGCAAGAAGCGTATACCCGTCTATTAAGTCATAATCAAAACTATCCTCAACAAGATAAAACACATGCGCGCGCGTTATTTTTTAGAGCCGCGAAAAACATTGTGATAGACCAATATCGCAACAGTAAAAGTGTTGCGCAGCCAGATGAGGTTGAGCTTGTCGCCCCCGCTAATTTTGAGCCTGAAACTGTGGTAACAGCGCAGCAACAGCTTGCAGTACTACAGCGCTGCATCGATGCTTTACCGCTTAAAACAAAACAAGCTTTTGTTTTATATAAATTTAAAAACTTAACGCAGCCACAAATTGCTGAGCAGATGGAAATTTCTGTAAGCATGGTGGAAAAACACCTAGCAACTGCCATGTTAGCGTGTCGTGATGCACTAAAAAAATAATAAGAGAAACTGCAGAATGAACCGTCAAACACTCGCAATACAAGCGCAAGCTAACAAATACATTGAACTCGAAAAATTGGGTTTTAATGCAGACCAGCGTGCAGAATTTAAAGATTGGCTTAATGCATGTGAAGCGCATCAAACCGTTTATCAAGAAAGCAAACACGTTGATGCGCTGCTAGCGCAATTTAACGAAAGTGAGCTTACGACTGAAAGCACAGTACCAACACTGTTAAAGCCACAAAGCGAAAATACACGTACTACTGAAAGCACCGTTTGGCTCAAAAACTACCGTGCCATTGCCGCGTGTTGTGCGCTTTTTATGATAAGCGTACTGAGTTATCACTTTGTGGCAAATATGTTTTCGCAGCAACCCTTTGTTGCCGAATATCAATCAACACGCGGTGAATTGCTCGAATACACCTTGCCTGATAATTCACATATCACCTTAGATGCAAAAACACAGTTGTCGCTGGCGTTTAATGACAAGCAGAGACTTTCACAGCTAACCTCTGGGCGGGTGCTATTCGATGTTGAAAGTGATAAAGCACGGCCGTTTGTTGTTAATGCGGGCAATACTAAAGTAACCGTACTCGGTACGCGTTTCTCGGTCGATAAAAAAGCAAATCAGGTTCATGTTGCGGTGGCACAAGGCAAAGTGGCAGTGCAAATGGGGGAACATAATGTGGTGCTTAGTCAGGGCGAAGTTGCACTCATTAATGACAACACCATAAAGCGTGACACTATGGCACATGCCAATGTTGGGGCGTGGCAACAAGGACGTTTGGTGTTTAATAATGAGCCTTTGGTAAATGCCTTACACACATTTAAGCGTTATCACAATCGCGACGTTATTTTTACTGATGCACACGCTGAGCAGTTACGTTTATCTGGCATTTTTTCAGCATCTGAGCTGGACGGCTTTGTTAATATGCTGCCACACGCCTTAGCAGTTGAGGCTAAAATTATTAATAATCAAATAGTTATTAGCTCTAAAAAATAAATGCAAAAAAACAGTATTTTTTATTGAGGGATTCTCATTCTCATTCGTTTTAATAACTAAGAAAATTAAATACGGATGACACAATGAGTACTTACTCGCCAATCAAAACTAAACTGACGCCGCTTGCATTTGCACTTGGGATTAGCATTTCGTTGCCAACCATGGCAAGTAGCAGCGCGTCAGTTTACCAATTTAACCTTGCTGAGCAGCCACTTGTTTACACCCTTACCACTTTGGCTGAAAAAGCGAATATGAATTTGATTGCCGACGCTAAGTTGCTTAAGGGATTAACAGCGCCAGCGCTTGCTGGCGAACTGAGCTTGCTTAACGCACTTGAAATTACTTTGGCACAAAGCCAGTTAAGCGCACATATTGTGAATAACAATATTGTGATTAAAACAACTGCTGATACTTTACAACCTAAAAGCGATCTAAAAAGTCAAAAAGCAAAGGCCGAACCAAGCAAAGCCAATATGGAAGTGATCACGGTAACGGGCAATAAGCTGCAAATGCACCGCAGTGAAATTGAGCGCTCAAGTGGTCTGTCTAACTCAGATATTTTCTCAACTTTCTCAGGCATTGAAGCGAATAACATTCGTAACGAAGCGGGCGCGTTAGATATTGGTATTCGCGGTGTTCACGGCGAAGGGCGCGTACCAATTTTTATTGATGGCAGCTTGCAATCAACCCATACCAACCGTGGTTATATGGGCTCAGCTGATCGCAGTTATATCGATTCAGATTTAATCAGCACTATAGATATTGAAAAAGGATCGTCAAGTAAAGCATCACCATATAGCTCAGGTGCCATTGGCGGTACAGTGAATATTCGCACTTTAGGTGTGCATGATATTTTAAAAAGTGGCGAAACATTTGGCGCGTTAGTTAAGTTAAAAACTCACAACAACAATAAAACGCCTAAAGTGCCAGAGAGCTTTGGCTTGCAAAACTATTACGAAGTAACCAATGGCATTGATACGCTCGATTTTAACGGCGGTGGTGTATCACTTTCCGGTGCATTTAAAGGCGATAAATTACAAGCCGTCGTAGCTTATAGCAAAAAGGAAGTTGGCAACTACTTTGCGGGTAAAAACGGCTTTGAAGAATTTGTAGAAGTAAAAGAATACATTCGCTGGGTGCCATCAAAAGAAGACCCGACAAAATATGTTGATGAGCCTTATGATTTCTTTATTCCGCCTCCGGTTAATAAAAATGGTGAAGTGGTTAATACCAGCTTTGAAAGCGACTCTTATTTAGCAAAGTTTACGTATGATTTTACCAAAGAGCACTCACTGGAAGTTAATACGCGTTTGCATCAGCAAGTGGCAGGCGAAATGCTTGCATCGTATTGGTATAAGCAGCGCGCAGGCGATACCAAATTCTGGAAAGAAGTTGACGAACATGGTCAAGAGCAGTGGATGTCTGAAGAAATCCCTGAGGGTGTTGAAACCATGCCACAATGGCAACCAGGTACAGCCAAAGTAAATAGTGCCAGTGCTTTGTACCATTATTTACCGAGCGATAATACGTATTTGGATGTCACGGTAAACGTATGGCGCACCAGTGCGAATCTTCAGCAGTACAACGCACTTGGCAGTAATTTAGGGCAAAATGCAGGGCAGTATTTTCACCGTTACAACAATACCCGGATTGGTGCAAGCGTACTTAACGCCTCATACATTACAGTTGCTAACAAGCCAATTGTGCTCACTTATGGTTTGTCGTGGCAAGAAGAGAAGTTGGCGCCCCATAAAGATTGGTTAGATAACTTCAAAAAAGACTGGCTACCGGAAGATCATAAGTACAAGGCAACATCGCGCCACGGCAAGCAAGTTAAGCGCGCGCTATTTACCAATGCGCAAATCGACTTAGCACCTGTTGAGCTTACTTTAAATATTAACCATCACGATTCAATTAATGATGATTATCAAACGGGCGAAACCCTAACGTTCGATGCAAAAACCGATACAACGCTGCAGGCGCGGGTCAATGTGTTTAGTAACACAAGCGTAAAAGCTAAATACAGTAATGCGTACCGTATGCCAAATCTTTATGAGTCAACGGTATCAAACGAGGTGTTTTCCTACTCGCCAGATTACCCAATTAAAGCTGAAAACACCCAATCTTATGATCTTGGTATCGAAAGCGAATTTAGCGATGTGCTGTTTAAAGGCGATCAGTTAGTGCTTTCAGCCGAGTATTTTTACACTAACATCAAAGACATGTTAGCAACGGGCTTTTTACCGAGCAAAAAACCAGATGCGCAGTCGTGGGATCAAACTTTTTCATTCACCAACTACGACTCATTTGAATTACCGGGTACCGAGCTTGGCTTTAACTACCAAAGTGATTGGCTTTACGGCAAGTTTAGCTACACCAAATACGCCAATGTTGAAATGTGCTCAAGCCTAATTGCTAACGCAGAAGGGGTTGATAAATGCAACGATACTGGGTTTTCGGGCAGTTTAACACCGCTCAGAATTCCTGCCGATAAAAACTATATTGCGAATGTCGGCACCAGCTTGTTAGACGATACTCTTGATTTAGGGTTTACCTATAAAAAGCATTCTGACAAACACCATCCAGGAGGCTTTTTAGCAGGGTCTGCGGTAAATACATTGGAATATATTCCATCAGGTTACCAGCTCGATTTCTACCTAAGCTATGCAATTAGCGACAGCATAAAAAGCAATTTATCCGTTACCAACTTAACGGATCAATACAAGGTATCAACGGGTTCAATTGTGGCTATGCCAGAACCTGGGCAAACCATCACCATTAGCTTAGAAGCAAAGTTATAAACACCTTTTATGCCCAATAGCGCATTGCTGCGCTATTGGATACTTATATTTACTTTTTCGGAGCAGTTATGACCACCGTCACTTCGTCATTTTCGCGTGCACAAAATTTAAAAGCCGCCACCGCAGATGTGCATGATAATGTTGATAAAAGCATTATGGCACACGACCCGTTTGCCAATAATCAAAGCTATTTAGCGTTTTTATCTTTGCAGTATTATTTCTTAAAAGATGTAAGCGCATTGTACGAGCATAGGGAGCTTAGCGAGCTTATTAGCGATTTACCTTCTCGCCGTCGTTTAACCATGCTAGAGCAAGACTTTGCTGATTTGGCAGCTGAGCTGCCACGCGCATTTTTAGCACCTGAAATCAGTGATTCAACTGACTTTGCCACAGCATTAGGCTGGTTATATGTAGTGGAAGGCTCAAAAGTGGGCGCTGCTATGCTGGGTAAACAAGCACAGGCAAAATTACCCGTGAGTGCTGACAATGGTGCGCGTTATTTAGCGGGGCCAGGTGCAGGGCGTGGCAGTGCATGGCGCGAACTGGTAAATGTAATTGATACGATTGAGCTCAATGACGCGCAAGAAAGTGCGCTAATTAATGGCGCACGCCAAGCTTTTAGCCGCTTTCAAACTTTTCAGGCGCACGTTTACTCATGACTTTAAAAGCCGCTTTAGTGACGTATAAAAATAGCCTGTTATTTGTATTGGGATACGTGTTTGTCGCCCTTGGTGTGATTGGCATGGCACTGCCTGTTATGCCAACAACGGTATTTTTTATTCTCGCTTTGGCGTGCTTTACCAGAGCCTCTCCTAAGCTTGCACACAAGCTGCTGCACCATCCGCGTTTTGGTCATACGCTGCAATTATGGCAGCAATATCGTGTTATCCCGTTCAAAGCGAAAATTATGGCATTGCTTGGTATGGCAGTTAGCTTTTGTGTTTTGTTGATACTTTCGCCTGCAACTTGGGTCGCCTGTGTGGTGGGCAGCATCAAGTTGTTGGTGGGCTCGTATATTTTAGCTAAACCATCAAAAGTATTGCTTTAACTAAGCAGTACTTTTGCACTTTTTATAAACGCAAAATTACAAATAAAAATTTAATATCAGTAGGTTAATTTAATTTTTCACGAAAATTCATTTCTTAAGTTTGATTTAAGGTTTGTCTCATAAAGTTACTCTATCGCAAGATGGAGAGCAGTTTTATGTTAAAGCCTAAAGATAATTTCCTCAGTTTTACAGCGTCGTTATTACCTCGCTTTGAGTTAGCGCCACTGGCGCAAGCGTCGCATATTGCACGTTTTATTGAACAAGGCTATGCAGACCGTTACCAAGCAGAAATTAGTGTCACCATGCCACTGCTACTGCAATTACGTTTTGCTGGAAAAACAGCTGCAATCGGTATTCGACGTGCGACAGAGCCACTATTTTTAGAACATTACCTAGATGCACCAATTGAATCTTATGCAAGAGCACATATTGGTGAAATCAATCGTGAGCAAATCGTGGAATACGGTAGCTTATTTAGTAATGGTCGTAATTTATCAACACCACTTTTCATGCTTTCAACCTTGGCGTTAGTGCATCAGAACGTAAAAGCTTTGGCTTTTTGCGCAACGCACAAGGTTGCGAGCATTCTTGAACGCTACGGTTTAAAGCTAATTAAACTGGTAAAAGCAGAGGCAAAACGTCTGCCAAATCAAGGAGAGAACTGGGGGAGTTACTACCGTACAAACCCACATGTGTATTTACTGTCGTTAGAACAGCTAAATCAGGTTATCCGTAATCGCACTAAATATTTGCAGCTTTACCGTTTTTTATCGCCTGCAATTGGCCGTTTAGCAAACAAATTTGAGGCGCGTTTCACATGTTAAATGTTCTTAAAAACCATAATCAAAACAACATTGCAGTGATAACCGATGAGCATTCATTTGATTATTTAACACTCAATGAAAAAATCGAAGTGGTGTGTGATTTTTTGCAAATGGAAGGGGTAGAGCGCATCGCACTGTGTGCTTCAAATTCGCTTGATTGGCTAGTGGTGGACTTGGCGGCAATGAGCAGCAATTTACTGATTGTGCCAGTACCTGATTTTTTTAGTGAAGAGCAAAAGCAGCATGTTATTTACAGCTGCAAAGTGAGCCATGTAATTTCTGAAAAGCCAACAGCAGATAGCAAACCACTAGTAGGAACTGGTTTCTTTATCAATGAAGTCGGTTATCACGGTGATGTTGCCTTACCTGAAGGTACGCAAAAAGTTACTTTTACTTCAGGCTCAACGGGCACTCCTAAAGGCGTGTGTTTAAGCCGCGATAATCAATTAACCGTTGCCAAAAGCTTAATTGATGTAATTGGTCTAAGTAATCCAAAACACTTGAGTTTACTGCCATTTAGCACCTTGTTAGAGAACATAGCTGGGATTTATGCGCCACTGCTTTGTGGTGGTACGGTCAAAATCATCAGTGATAGTAAGCGCGGTTTTTCAGGCAGTCGCTTGGTGGATATGCAAGCATTGCTAACCACAATAGCGCAAAGCGATGCGCATACGCTTAATTTAGTCCCTGAATTATTGAAGGTGTTAGTTGTTGCCTGCAAACAAGGTTGGCAACCACCACAAAGCCTTAAATTTGTCGCGGTTGGCGGTGGCAAAGTAGATAAAGCCTTAATTGCTGCTGCGCGTGAATGTGGTTTACCAGTATGCCAAGGTTACGGGCTTTCAGAAGCAAGTTCTGTGGTTGCATTAAATACCCTTGAAGATAACAGCGATAGTAGTGTGGGTAAGTTATTACCACATGTTTCTGGCACCATTGAAAATGGCGAGTTGGTACTAAAAGGAAATGCTTTTTTAGGCTACTTAGGTGAGCCAAAAAGCTGGTATCAAGACACCGTTCACACAGGCGACCTTGCTGAATTTAAAGGCGATAAACTCTATTTGAATGGGCGCGCTAAAAATCTAATTATCAATAGTTTAGGGCGCAATATTTCACCAGAGTGGCCTGAGTCGTTACTTGATGCTACAGGGCTTTTTTCGCAAGCCGTAGTAATTGGTGACGGTCTATCACAACTCGTTGCACTTTTAATGCCATTGAAAGGGGTTGCGAATGAGCAAATTGCGGCAAGCCTTGCACACATCAACCAAGCATTACCTGATTACGCCAAACTAAATCACTTTATTTTACTTGATGCCCCACTTAGCTATGAGCAAGGCATGCTAACTGAAAATGGCCGTTTTAAACGCCCAGCCATTAACCAAACATTTTTACGACAAGCATCATCGCTTGTTGCTTAAAGCAATTTTAGAAGGAATTGATTATGACCTTTTTCGAGAAATTAATTAGCGAAACAGAAGCCGAAAAAAACTATTTATTATCGGCGCCAATTATTAAGCGTTGTTTTGAAGGCGAAATTGCCCTTGATGATTATGTGGCGTTTTTAGGCCAAGCATTTCACCACGTAAAACACACCGTGCCTTTATTGATGAATTTAGGTGCCAAATTGCCTCATTCACAAGAATGGTTACGCGACGCGGTTGCAGAATATATTGAAGAAGAGCTTGGCCACCAAGAATGGATTTTAAATGACATTGCAGCATGTGGTTTTGATAAAGAAGCGGTGCGTAATAGCACGCCATTGTTTGAAACCGAGCTGATGGTGTCTTACGCCTACGACACCATTAACCGCATTGAACCAGTGGCTTTTTTTGGCATGGTACATGTGCTTGAAGGCACCAGCGTCGCAATTGCAGATTTAGCTGCAGCCACCATTAAAGATAAATTGTCACTGCCAAATAATGCATTTAGCTATTTACGTTCGCACGGATCACTAGACCAAGAACATGTGAAGTTTTTTGAAACGCTTATGAACCGCATTGATGATGAAAAGCAGCAAGATGCCATTATTCATGCAGCAAAACGTTTTTATGTGCTTTATGGCAATATTTTCCGCGCTCTTGATCAAGCTCGCTTGCAACAAGTTGCCTAATTAACCAACACCGCTCGGAGTGTATCTTATGAGTCAGATTAAAAAATTATGTTTACTAACAGGTGCAAGCGGTGGCATTGGTGAAGCAATTGCCAAAACCCTAGCAGCCCGAGGTTACACGTTAGTGATCAGTGGCCGTGATTTAACCAAATTAAATCACCTTAAAAATGCACTGCCGGGCGAGCACTTTTACCAGTTGGCAGATTTAAGCGATAGCGCCAGCCGTTCAAACTTAATGGCATTTGTTAAATCACTTGGCAAACTCGATTTACTGATTAATTGCGCTGGCTTATCGCTGTTTAAACCTTTCACTGACACCCAGCTTGATGAAATTGAGCGTTTATTAAAATTAAACGTCACTGCGGCAATGGCACTTAGCCAAGAAGCGTTAATTGAAGCGGGCGAACACCCACTGACCATTATTAATGTTGGCTCAGCACTTGGTGCAATAGGCCACCCTGGTTACGTTGCTTATTGCACTAGTAAATTCGCCCTTCGTGGCTTTAGCGAAGCGCTTGGCCGTGAATACGCAAACTCTAATAAGCAAATTAAGTACCTTGCGCCACGGGCGACTAATACCGCTATTAATTCAAATGAAGTAGTGCAAATGAACAAGCTACTTGGTAACCAAATGGATGAACCTGAAGTAGTGGCAAGTGCGCTTATCGCATTATTAGACAGCTCAGCAAAACGCAAAACTTTGGGTTGGCCTGAAAAACTGTTTGTGCGCTTAAACGGTGCATTCCCTGAACTGGTTGACAATGCGTTAGCGCGCAAGGTCAAAAAAATTAAATCCTTTTTTACGCAATCTTTGAAGGAAGCTTAATTATGAAAACATCTACTTTACTTGTTGCGGCAACATTTGCGTTTGCAAGTCACTTTTCAGTGGCACAGGCAAGCCAGCCATTTACGACTGAACTACTCAACATTCAGCATAATTGGGCAAACACCAACTATAAGTTGCAAGAAGAGTCGCAGATAAAAGCCTATGAAAACCTCATTAAAGAAACCGAAAACTTAAAAGCAGCTTACTCAGACTCTGCAGAGTCGTGGATTTGGTATGGCATTGTGCAATCGAGCTATGCTGGCGCAAAAGGCGGGTTAGGTGCGTTAACACATGCAAAAAATGCCAAAGCGGCATTTGAAAAAGCGCTCACCATTGATGAGCAAGCATTGAGTGGCTCAGCCTATACCAGTTTGGGTATTTTGTATCATAAAGTACCGGGTTGGCCGATTGCCTTTGGCAGTGATAAAAAAGCCCAATCTCTGCTCGAAACGGCACTTAAAATTAATCCAGAAGGTATTGATCCCAATTACTTTTATGGTGAGTTTATGTATGATGAGAAAGAATACGCAAAAGCGAAAGTTTTTCTCGAAAAAGCATTAAATGCCCCAGCGCGAAGTGAACGCCCTCTGGCGGATGAAGGTCGCAAAGAAGAGATAAATGCGCTATTGGTTAAAGTGAATAAAAAACTGTCAAAAAGATAATAAATGAGATTGTTATTAGTTGAAGATGACGGGCCTCTTGCCAGAGGCCTTAAAACATCGCTGCAAAATGCAGGGTACGCAGTGGACTGGGTGGCACTTGGTGAGCTTGCGGTCAAGTCATTCCAAGGGGCGGAATATCAATTAGTGATCCTCGATTTAGGCTTGCCTGATATTGATGGCCTGCTGGTGCTATCTCAACTAAAAGCGATTAATGCCACGGTGCCTGTGCTTATTTTAACGGCGCGCAGCGATATTGACAGTAAAGTCACAGGGCTTGATCAGGGCGCCGATGATTACTTGGCAAAGCCTTTTGATGTTGCCGAATTAATGGCGCGCATTCGTGTACTAGAACGCCGTGCAGGCACTAACCATGCGGCGCTTATTCAAATTCGCAACGTCACATTAAATACTGAAAATAATCAGTTGTTGGTTGATAATCAAGCGGTTGATTTATCTCGAAAAGAGTACATGGTGCTGCGTGCGCTGATGGAAAACACCAACCGCATTCAATCTAAATTAAGCTTGGAAGAAAAACTCTACGATTGGGGTGAAGAAATTAGCTCTAACACCATTGAAGTGCACATTAGTAACTTACGAAAACGTTTACCAACGCAGTTTATTGCTACGGTGCGAGGTGTTGGCTATCTTGTCAAAGAATAATGCTAAGTCGATGCAAGGCCAGCTGATAAGCTTAATTTTGGCAAGCGTGGTACTGGCAACCTTTTTTGCTGCGCTGCACAGTTATCGCAGCAGTTCTAAGCAGTTAATGCAGCTGTTTGATGCGCAATTACAAGAATTTGCAGAAATAGCGTTGGCACTTAATAACAGTGAAACACTAACAAGCAGCGCACATCGTTTATTTCAAATCACCAATCAACACGGCCTTGTTAGGCAAAGCCAGCAATTAGAAATTGACTTTAAAACCTTACCACGTGCGTTCCAGCAACATTTAGCAAATGAACTACCAAGCGGTTTTTTTGAAGCAGGTTTTGGTGGCCAGCGCTGGCGTTTATATCGTTTTGAACGTGCGCCTTTTTCGGTGCTGGTGGCAGAGCCTTTGAGCAAACGCCAATTGGCTTCTGAAAATTTACTGATGGTAAGCATTTCACCTGTGGTGATGGTGGTACCTATTATTGGTTTGATAGTGTTTTATTTGGTGCGTAAAAATATCAGGCCGTTAAGAGCGCTTGGTAATGCCCTTCGTAAAAAAGACCATACCGACTTAACGCCTGTGGCAAGCCAAGGCATGGTTACTGAGCTTTTGCCGGTGACGGACAAAATTAATGATTTGTTGGCGCGCTTGGCATTGGCGTTTGATCGCGAAAAACGTCTAACCGCCAATATTGCCCATGAGCTGCGTACGCCAATTAGTGTGTTATCCATCACCGCACATAATTTAAGTTATCAGCTTAACCAAAAAGACATTACACAAGACGATTTAGCCGATTTAAAGCAACAGGTTGAGCGTTTAGCACAAGTGGTTGAGCAAATTATTGCGCTATCGCGCTACACCCCTGAAAACTTTAATGAAACACTTAAACCCATTGATATTGAATCATTAATACAAGAATTAATTGCTGCGCGTTATGATGAGATTATTTCGCAGCAACAAGAAATTGAACTGCAAATGTCACATGCAGTGGTGATTGGCGAAGAATTTGCTTTGAAAACCTTGTTTGATAATTTGCTACGCAATGCCATTAAATATGCTGGCAAAAAACAGCGTATTTTAATTCGTCAAATCCCTGCGACAACAAATATGATGGGCATCGAAGTTGCTGATTCTGGCAGCGGAGTAGATATCACCATAATGCAAGATTTACTAACGCCATTTTACCGTGAAGAATCTAAGCAAACTAAGGTAAAAGGATCGGGCTTGGGGCTTGCCATTGTTAATCATATTGTGGATTTGCTAAATGGTAAAATGACACTTGAAAACGGGGAGTTAGGTGGTTTGTCGGTGAACGTTTACCTACCAATAACAGAGCATAAGGAGGTGCAGTGAAGCGCCTAATTGTATGTTTGTTATTTTGCTCGTTTTCACTTTTTGCCGAGCGTGAGGTATTTCATTTAACACTTAAGGATCATGTGTTTTACCCTGAGCTGCTAGAAATTCCTGCTAATAAAAAAATAAAATTGGTGATCACTAACTTAGATGACTCTGACGAAGAGTTTGATAGTTTTGATATGAACCGAGAAAAAGTCATTTTTGCGAAGCGCAAAGCAACGATTTTTGTTGGCCCACTGTCTCCTGGTGAATACGAGTTTTTTGGTGAATTTCACCCAGATACCGCTCGCGGTAAGGTGATTGCGAAGGAGCCAAAAAATGCTGATTAATACGGTCATAATCTTTTTGCGCGACATTTTACCTTTATGTGTATTGCTTTGTTATCTCAAAGTGTTGTTTAACCATATCAGTTATTCGCTACGCTCGCTTTTTATAGCATTACTGGCCATTGTGTGCTGTGTAATCGCACTATTAAAAGGTGCACCAAGCATTAGCTCGCTGTTCGATGGAGCTGGGGTGGAAGTGGTGAGCTCAAGTTTATTGATGCTTTTTGCGGTAGGGTTATTTATTTCACTAATCAGTGGGCAAACCACCATCATTAAATATTCGGTGATAGTTGCTGTGATATCACTTACAAGTTTAAAGCTGGCTGGGTTTTTCCACTATTTAACAGTAAGTGTTAACTCTGTTGGTTCGCTACAGCAGTTTTTATTGGCGTGCTTTTTAGGCTTCGGCATTACGTTAAGTTTTGCGGTGCTTTGGTTATTTGTATTAAACGAATTAAAGGCCAAAGGCTACCGTGTATTATTGGCATTGCTATTTGCCAGCTTTGTGGCAGGACATTTAGCTGAGGTGTCTGATTTATTATCTCAAGTAGATTTAATCGATGCCGGTAGTACCGCATTTGTGCTTGAAAATTGGCTGTCAGATAAATCGGAATATGGCCGCGTATTAAGCGCCATTATGGGGTACGAATCATCGCCCACTTTCGCCTTTGTTATCACCTATACCGTGTCTTTGGTAATTATGTTAATTGCGTTTTTTAAATCAAATTTAGCGCTTCGCTCAAGTGAGGATAGTAATGACTAAATCAGTTGCTTGTTTACTATTATTGGTGAGTGCCAGCTGTTTGGCTGACAATATGACGGTAGATAAAATTTACCACCCTTATGTATTGGCGAACGAACGCGAAGTGGAATGGCGATTAATGTCGAGTAACACCGATGCTGGCAATTTACTGGCGCAGCGTTTAGGTTACGGGCAGGCGTTTACAGAGAATAAATCCATCGAGTTTTATGTGATTGGCGAGCGTGATAGCGATGATAACTTTACTGTTTCGGGCTATGAAATTGAAACCCGCTGGATGCTCACCGAGCAAGGCGAATACAGCTCAGACTGGGGCGCATTTTTTGAAATTGAAAAGCAAGATAGCGAAGCCAATTATGAGTTTTCTAGCGGCCTGATTGTTGAAAAAGAGTTTGGCAAAGTGAGTGCCACACTAAATGGTATTTTATCGTACGAATGGGGCGATACGGCCGAAAATGAACTTGAAATAGCAATGCGTGGCAAAGTGCGTTACCGTTATTTAAGTGCCTTTCAACCCTCCGTTGAGTTTCATGTGGGCGAGCGTTTTGCTGCCATTGGCCCAGGCTTTATGGGCACCTACCGTTTTGATGGGCAAAAGCAATTAAAGTGGGAAGCAAGCTTTGTAACTGAAGTATCACAACCGGGTAAACACCATACTTTGCGCTTTGGCATTGAGTATGAATTTTAGCTAAGCAATCTATGGTTAAATTTTTAAGGAAGAAAAATGGTTGTAATTTATGGAATTAACGAGCTGCTAAACCCAATTAAAGCGCAGTTATCTGAAGTTATTCAGACTTCTATGACTGACGTGTTGGGCCTTCCAGAAAGTAAACGTGCCCATCGTATTGTGCCTCTTGATAGATCAAATTTTTATTATCCAGATGGCCGCACAGATGCTTACACTGTAATTGAAATCAATATGATGCAAGGTAGAACACCTGCAACTATAAAAACCTTAATAATGGCGCTTTTTCAGAATATTGAATCATCACTTGGCATTTCACCAACAGATATAGAAATCACTATCAAAGAGCAACCAAAGCATTGTTGGGGATTTCGTGGCATGACTGGCGATGACGTGAAAGATTTAACATACCAAGTCAATGTATAGTAAAAACAATCGATAAATCTTGATAGTAAAAACAATCGATAAATCTTGATAGTAAAAACAATCGATAAATCTTGATAGTAAAAACAATCGATAAATCTTGATAGTAACAACAATAACTATTTAACGTTTTAGTTATCATTTATTTCAAACGAGTGTGTTTTCAGGGGATTAAATGTTGTGATTTCCAAATTACCTAAATGGGTAGAATTCGGCGCTCTAATTTTATCTTTGATAGCGGGCTTTGTTAATGCTGTGGGTGTGCTTGGCTTTGACCATCAATCTATATCTCATTTATCTGGCACAGCCACGTTGCTTGGTACTGAAATTTTTAGTGGTTCATTGCAAAAAGCATTTCAGTTTTTAGGCATCTTACTTTCATTTTTACTTGGGGCTTCTATCGCCGGATTTTTATTACATGGCTCCACATTAAAATTAGGAAGGCACTACGATACGGCGCTATTTATTGAATTTATTTTATTACTTATCTCATCGTGGTTTTTAACCAGTGGCTCACACAATGGTTACTATTTTGCGTCAGCCGCGTGTGGCTTACAAAATGCGCTCGCAACAACCTACAGCGGCGCTATTATACGAACGACACATGTAACAGGTATTTTTACTGATTTGGGTATTATGCTTGGTGCCATCTTTAGGGGAGACAGGCTTGATAAGCGAAAAGTGAAACTTTTCGTTTTTATTATTTTTGGCTTTATCTCTGGTGGGGTGTTAGGCGCTTTATGCTTTTCTCGCTATCAATTTATGGCGTTACTGTTACCTGCTTTTTTATGTTTATTGCTCTCAGTTGCGTACCGCACATATTTAAACAGAACATCAAATAGATAGTGACCTTTAAATCACTATCTACAGCTAAAATACACTAATTTCCTTTCGCTAATGCACTGTAATGGCCTGATCGTTTACCACTAGCGACTGACCATTTTCTTGAGCGCGAATAAAGCTCGAAATCAACACGTTATTTGATAACGAGTTAATATCTTCAACTTCTTCAACTGTACAAAACATGATGGAATCCCAACCCAGCCCTTTTATAAAGCTTTTAAGCTTTTTGATGTTTTTTTGATAATTTTTATCGGTTGTTAATAGGCCGATAGAGTGTTTATTACCAAGTTTGTACTTATCATTGTTTGAAGTTGCGCACTTTGCGTAGCCGCTCAATACATACACTATATTTGCTTGTTTGTTCATGGTGATAATTTTTTAAATTTGTTAAATGCATACAGGTTTTGTATGCATTTTCTAAACCAAATCACACAAGAACGTTAAAATCATATTGTATGCCATTAATAGCGACTAAATGAAATTATTTTTATGTGGACTCAGTAGGAAATCTGTCCATAAATCGTCAATTTTTTGTTGTGATTTAAAATGCAATTGCAGTTATGGCTTTTCACTGCATGCTTTCCAAAAGGATTCTCCCAATACTCTATTAATTTCTTCAGCGGAAGTGTGCCCATTAGAAATAGCCTCAATAGCAACTTGGTAGAGGCTTCTGGCACCGTTTTTAGATGCTATTTCTCTAAGAGCACTTGAGCTTTCGCCAGCTCTGACTGCATCAGCTAAGTTTTGGTCCATCGTGATGATTTCAAACAAAGGCATACGGCCTTTATAGCCAGTTTGATTACATTTATCGCAACCAACAGGAGCCATAATATTAAGTTTTGGAAAAATGCTTTTAAGGCGTTTTCCATGTTCATTTTCGCTGCTTTCTTTACTACAGCAAGAACAAAGCCTTCTTACCAGTCTCTGCGCCGCTACACCTTTTAATGAATCAGCTAGAATAGGTCGGGAGACTCCTAATCCAATCAGCCTTGGGATTGTTGTGATGGCATCGCTGGTATGCAAGGTAGTCATAACAAAATGCCCGGTTATAGCTGCTCTAAACGTAATTTCTGCTGTCTCTTCATCACGCACTTCGCCCATTAAAATGACATCTGGGTCCTGCCTTAAAATGCTTCTAAGTGCACTCGAAAAAGTAAGATTTTGGCTTGGGTTGATATTAACTTGGGCAATACCCTCAATCTCGTATTCGACGGGGTCTTCAACGGTGACAAGGCATTTTTCTGGGGCATTTATTTCTTTAAGAGCAGAATAAAGAGTGCTGGTTTTACCAGAGCCTGTTGGGCCTGTTATGACAAAAATTCCCTCGCTGCTATGAAGTAAGTTTTTAAACGTTTCGAGTTCTTTGTCTTGAAGGCCAATCATATCTAGTTGATTTACCGCTGATTTAATCAGAAGGCGAATGACGACTTTTTCACCGCCTCGAACCGGTAATGTAGATACACGCAAATCAACATCTTGACCTTTTAATTCCAAACTTACACTACCATCTTGAGGAACCATTTTCTTAGCCAAATTTAGACGGGCAATTGCTTTAATACGCTGGATAATCGGAATGAATACTTGAGATGGTAACTCTGAAATAACCCGCAACATACCATCAATGCGATAACGAACTACGCCACCTCCCTGAAAAGGTTCGATGTGTATGTCGCTCGCTTTTAGAATAAATGCTTCCAATAGCATCTCAGAAACAATTTTAACTATGGCTGAGTTTTCAGAAATAGGTTCTGACTGTGAGAATGAAGTATTTGCTTGATTGGATTTGATAACAATATCGTTCTGAGACAACGCATTGTCTTCATAAAATAACTCGGTCCACTTTGCAATAACACTAGGATGAGCCAATTGAGATGTGACATGAAGACTTGTTAAAAATTCAACCATTGATTCCATATCTGAATCAAATGGGTGGGGTGAAGCTACTATGAGTTGACCATCAGTTAAACTTAGCGGAAAAATACCATATTCTTTGGCTACTTTTAGAGGCACGAAATGCAACAACTCTTCAGTTATATTTTGTGGACTATCGGCGACATCCAGCTCAAAATGCTTGGCTACCATTCTTGTTAATGTGTTCGCATCGACTTGAAGAATTGATTCTGCATTTTTCCATACTTTGAGAGCACAATTGCTTTCAAAGAGCTCATCAAGATTAAGTTCTTTATTTTTTATATGCTCAAGGCAAAAACGATGAAGCCACTGAAATGTTTGATTACTTCTATGTATTTCATTATTTTCAGTCATAGTTAGTCCATGTAAATTTTATCGTCTTTGGCATCAAATGTAATCGTTGAATCGCCATGAGGCATAGTTAGGCGAAAATGATCTTTGCTAATTTTCTCATAAGAAACATCGATCACTGCGGCAATCGGACTAGGTAATTCGTCGGGAAGCTTGCCATAGTTTGTTTTATAGTGCTCTACGTCTTCCGCTACCATTAATAAAGCAACAGAACTGCCGGTTTGGAAATCCCTGTCATAGTTTGTATGGTGTGTTTTTACGCCAGTAACAGCTGTTTTAGCAATTAAAAATCCGAATACAATGCACACAGCGTATGTTATCCAGCTTGGTAACATAATTGTTGTGCGACTATTCGTTGACTGATTCTTTTGAGTTTCATTCATCGCCTCTGCAATATTCTCTTGCCAGCGTTTATTTGTAGAATCCATTTTTAGCACTCCAATTTATTAATGATGACCATGATGTTGACCCTGATGTTTATCAGGGTGCATTACCCAACCAGGTGGCCAATTTAAGTGAGAACCCGCATTACTTTGACTGCCTGTATTTGATTGACTGTTAGCACTACTAGATGAGCTAGAACTGCCAGTATTGGTTTGGCTGTTGGAGCTACTTGATGAACTTGATTGGCTTCCTGAGTTGCTCGCGCTATTACCATTATTTGCTGTCATTGAGTTTGTTTGGCCTGAAAAAGTACTTTGGCCGTTATTACTACTTCCGCCATTGTTATTTGCATTACTTGGTGGAGGTGATGAATGACACGTTCCATATTGTTGACCAGGCTCGGGTGGCCAAAGATAAAACCCAGTATTACAAGGAGAGTTATGTGGTTTTTGTGTTGTTAGTGGGTTGGGCTGTGGTTGACTCGTTGTGGCTACTAAAGCTTGTCCACTTGTTTGGTGTGTTTCAAATGGAGTTGCTAATGCAATAATCATTATATTTGGCGTAACAAAAGAGTGTTGTAACTTAGTGACATGATCTAGCGCATTAAGCACATTTATTCCATTTTGGTCATTTGCCTTTAAAAATAAAACGGGGAAAGCCTCATGGCCGGTATACTTGAAATAGCCAGAGTGATTAACCAACTGTGCGGAAAATTCAATATTAAACTCTTCTGTGAACTGACTCGCTAAGCCTGGTAAGTAGGCTGGAGGCACACCAAATTTCTCACTGGATAACTCATCCGGTTTGGCTAATGCATCTGGAGCTGTAGCAATAACGTCTTGATAGGCAAGGCCTATAGAGTGAACTCGATATAAAAGAGAAGCGGCTTTTGATTCATTTACATAGCCTTGGTAATTGGGCAGTGCAATCATTGCTAAAATACCGATAATCGATACAACCAACATAATTTCGATTAACGTAAAGCCCTGATAGTTTTTTATTAGGGGCTTATTTAAAAAGTTTAACTTCATTAATACTGTCCATTTTAGAAACAAATTATTCCTTAAAGTTTAGACAACATTAGCGAACTTTCTTCTTTGTGGCTGATTTTTAGTGAAAAAATACCTAAATGTTGGAAATAGACCATAAGTCTGATTTACAGCAAAGTTAGAAAACTAATTTGGTGGTGTTTAGACAGAGAGTCTTATTGATTAATAAAACAGTCTTAGTGTTAACCGAGACCTATGTAAAAAAGGCCACATTATGTGGCCTTTAAAGTACTGGATTTTGGAACGCTTAAGCGTCTGTTTTATGCCCTTTCATACCGTAGAATACGATAAACACGTAACATACAGCAGGAATAATAAAAGAGAGCGTCAGGCCAATCGTATCAGCGGCCATACCTTGGAAAACAGGAATAATTGCACCGCCCACGATAGCCAAACATAAAATGCCTGAACCTTGTGAGGTGTGCTCTTTTAAGTTGTTAATCGCAAGACTAAAAATAGTTGGGAACATAATTGAGTTACATAAACCCACAGCG
>NZ_PQCB01000033.1:972782-1049155 GCF_002964745.1 Pseudoalteromonas sp. T1lg24
CGCATTAAAGGCTAATACTTTTCCACCAGATACTTTTTGCATCACGGCAGCGCCAATAAAGCGACCAACCATAGCACCGCCCCAATAATAAGCGATGTATTTCGCAGCGGTTGCCTCTGTCATCTGGGTTGCACTGGCACTTGAAATGTAATTGATTAAGGTACTGCCAATCGCCACTTCTGCGCCCACATAAACAAAAATACCGATAGCACCAAGCACTAAATGCTTGTGTTGCCATGCCGAGCCTTGAGTAACTTGCTGAGTTTCTTGATTGGTAATTTTAGGTAACTTTAATACTAAAAAGATAAGCGCTAATACTAATAAAGATGCCGCTAAAATTAAATAGGGTAACTGTACAGCGGTACCATCATGACTTTGGTTTGCGCTATCAGCAGAGAAGAAAAGTGCCGCGCCAAATAATGGCGCTACTGTTGTACCTAATGAGTTAAATGCTTGGGTTAAGGTTAAACGAGAAGGCGCTGTTTTAGGGTCACCTAACGCACTGACATAGGGGTTTGCTGATACTTGTAAAATCGTGATACCACTGGCTAATACAAATAAGGCCATTAAGAAAAGCGCATAGATGCCTGAGGTTGCAACAGGGTAAAACAACAAACAGCCCACACAGGCAATGGCTAACCCGGTCACAATGCCTTTTTGATAACCGATTTTCCCGACTAACTTACCGGCAGGTAGCGAGATAATAAAATAGGCACTAAAAAAGCAAAATTGAATAAGCATTGCTTGAGTGTAATTAAGGGTAAAAGCTTCTTTTAGATAGGGAATTAAAATGTCATTAAGACAAGTAATAAAGCCCCACATAAAGAAGAGGCTAGTTAAAGCAACGAGCGCAAACTGAGTGTTTGAGGTGTTGCCAACATCAACCTGAGCGGTTTGATTAATTGGGGTAGGTGAGCTCAATGTTATTTCCTTTAATATGTTGTCAGTTTTTTGTAATTTTTAATATTAAAACGCTAAAGTATACAATATAAAACAAGCTGAAAAGCATTACATACGATTGCATTAATTTTATAAACACAACATATTGATTAAATAGTATTTTATTGTGCTAAATATCATTAAATTACAGGTTCCTTTAATTCCATTTAATTCATCTTTTATAACGTTTGCTCTACTTTTGACCGGAAACTGCTGGTTTTGGGCTAAAAGAACGATGCAATAAATGCATTAAAAAAGAAGCATTGTTTAACTTAATTGTAAAAAAATTTGATCTTTTGTACGCAGTGACTTAATTTAAATGAAAGCGCTTACATTTCCGTGCTTTTATTTTTAATCAAAAATGAAAGCGCTTACATTTGTTTTTACAGAATGTACGACAACTAACTATATTAAAAATAAAATCCTCTATCGGGGCGAAGATCATGAAACACGCAGCGAGACATATAGCTTCCTATGCGTTGGGATTATCGGCAATAGCTTTAACGGGCTGTGGTGATAGTACCAACACGGATACAGATCTTACCAAAGTTGACCCAAGTCAGCCGGTAAGTGATTGGGTAATGGTTTGGAATGATGAATTTGACGGTACCAGTATTGATGCCAATAAATGGCGTCATGAAGTAAATTGTGCCGGTGGTGGCAACAACGAAAAGCAATGTTACACCGACAGTGATGAAAACTCCTTTGTTGCGGATGGCATGTTGCACATAGTGGCAAAACCTGCCCCAGAAGGAAGTGAAAAACCTTATACTTCAGCGCGTTTAAATACGCGCTACAAAGCCGATTTTAAATATGGCCGTTTTGAAATGCGTGCGAAACTCCCTGCTGGGCAAGGTGCATGGCCTGCGTTTTGGATGATGCCAACCGATGAAGTTTATGGTGGTTGGCCGCGCTCGGGCGAAATTGACATTGTTGAGTCGGTTAACCTAAAAGCCAGTACTGCAGAAGGGCAGGCTGAGGCATATGTGCATGGCACACTTCATTACGGTCGAGAATGGCCTAACAATGCAAGTTCAGGCAAAGCCTATTTGCTACCCGATGGTATGAACCCTGCTGACGATTTCCATGACTATGCTATTGAATGGCAAGAAGGTGAAATTCGCTGGTATGTTGATAATTACCTTTACGCAACGCAGCGCCAGTCTGAAGTGCGTTACAACAGTAAAGATGAAGCGGTTGGACTTGCACACAAAGGCTGGTTTACGGAATATTTTGACCAAGTAACCGGTGAGCTAAAAACGTTCTGGACAAGTGCGCCTTACGACCAGCAGTTTTACATGATTTTAAATTTTGCTGTAGGTGGTGATTGGCCAGAAAATGTCAATGAACTTGGTATTGATGAAGCGGCGTTTGCAAACGGCAACACCTTTGAAATTGACTACGTACGTGTGTACGAATGTGCAGCAAATCCGGACACTGGTAAAGGGTGTGAAACGGTGCGCCCAGGTTATGACAAGCTAGATGATGCACTCGTTGAAGGTGCCGCCCCAACACCGACATTACCGCCAGTGGGTGGTAATACAAATGTAATGATCTTTGATGGTGTACTTAACCCTAACTGGCCTGCGTGGGATTGTTGTGGCGGTTCAACACCTAGCATTGTGAGCGATGAAGAGCGCGGTGACGTAATGCAGTTTACGGTGGGCAATCAGCCAACAGTAAATGGTTTTATCTCGCGCGATGAGTTTATTACCGATGCTGAAGGTAAGGCATCACCGTTTGACGCCTCTGGTGTGATTGAAACGGGATCTGTTAGTTTCAAAATGAAAGTGACTAGTGCGCCAAGCAATCCAGATGCAACTTGGATGTTTAAAATTGAAAGTGTTGGTGCAAGCACCGCCTATGAAGTGCCACTTAACACCAGTGTTGAAGGTGTCGACCCAGTGGTTGGCCAATGGCAAGACTACACTTTCCCAATCAGCGTATTGGCTGAGGCGGGAATGGATATTAGTGCGCTAGATGTAATTATGATTTTCCCAGCATGGGGCACAGGTGAAGGCGCTGAATACCTTGTTGACGAAGTACAAATCGGTGCGCCAAGCACGTCACCAGAGTTAGTACTGTTTGCTGATGGTGAAAACCCAGATTGGCCGATGTGGGATTGTTGTGGTGGCTCAACGCCGACTGAAGAACTTGACGACGATGCCCATGGTTTAGTCGCTGAATTTAAAATTGGAGCAAGTCCAACAGTAATGGGCTTTATTACCCGCTCAGCAAATGGCGGCGGCGATAAACCTTTCGATGCATCAATAATTATTGAAAATGGTGTATTGAGCTTTGAAATGAAAGTAGTGGATGCACCGCTAAGCCCAGACGCTTCTTGGGTAATCAAACTAGAATCTGATAATGCAGCCAGTGCAGTTGAATTACCCATTACTGATGCAATTGAAGGCGTGGCGCCAATGACAGGGCAATGGCAAACATACACATTCCCAATTAAAACGTTAGTGTCGAAAGGCCTTGATGTTAGTGCGATTGACGTGGTGATGATTTTCCCTGCGTGGGGCACAGGCGAAGGTGCAACTTACCGTGTTGATAATGCAAAAATTTACGATCCAACAGCAACAAAACCTGCGGGTGATGAACTCACACTATTTATGAATACCGTTGCTGAAAATTGGCGTATTTGGGATTGCTGTGGTGGTTCAACGCCGACAGAGGAACAAGACGATGATGCACACGGCACGGTTGCGCAATATGTAATTGGTGCACAGCCAACGGTGATGGGCTTTTTTGCCGAAGATGGTGTGTATTTTGATGCCTCTAACTTACTTGAAACGGGTGTAGTTCGTTTTGAAATGAAAGTGGTTGATATGCCGGTTAATCCTGACAGTCAGTGGCTTTTCAAAATTGAATCAGGTGATGCATCCACTGCTGTTGAATTGCCACTATCGGCCAGCCTAGAAGGTGAAACACCGCGCACAGGCGAGTGGCAAACGTATACCTTTACGATGCAAGAGCTGTTTAGCCGAGGCTTAGATATTAGTGCTATTGATGTGGTCATGATATTCCCAACGTGGGGAACGGGTGAAGGTGCGGTTTATCGCGTTGATAACGCAGTAATTACAAATCCGTAACGATTATTGGTGGCAAGCGTTTCGCTTGCCTAAAGTCAAATCAAGATAAGTAGAAAGATTATGAAAACAACAAGCTATAAGAAAAGCCAAGTAGCAATGTTAGTGGCTGGCTTACTAGGTACAAGTCTTGCGACGCCAATATACGCAGAGCAATTAGCGCAAAACGAAAATGCGGAAAAAGGCGTTGAAGTTATTGAAGTTAAAGGGATCCGAGGCAGCTTAATTCGTGCAATGGACCTAAAACGCGAAGCGTTTGGTGTAATGGACGCGATCAGCGCTGAAGAAATGGGTAAATTCCCAGATACAAACTTAGCCGAATCACTGCAGCGCATTACCGGCGTATCGGTTAGCCGCTCAAATGGCGAAGGCAGTGAAATTACCGTACGTGGTTTCGGACCGAGCTTTAACTTGGTTACGCTTAACGGCCGTCAAATGCCGGGCACGGGTAACTCGCGTTCATATAAACTTGAAAACCTCGCCGCAGAAGGTGTTAGCACGTTAGAAGTGTATAAAACCGCGCGCGCAGAAAAGCCAACTGGGGGGTTAGGGGCAACGGTAAATATTGTTACCGCTAAACCATTCCAACGCCCAGGACAGCAATTAACCGCAACTGTAAAGGGGATTTACGATAGCTCAAATGAAAACGGTGACGATGTAACACCGGAAATTTCAGGCATTTACAGTAATACTTTCTTTGATGATAGGTTTGGCTTTGGCGTGTCGTTTTCACGTCAAGAGCGTGATTTTCAGCGCCAAGAAGCGAATATCCAAGGCTGGCAAGCTAATGTTGATTTACCAACACTTGAAGAGGGGACGTTTGTTGATCCGCGAGCGTTAGACAGTGAAGGCAACCGCATTGGTAACCACTTCTTTCCAAAAGATATGAATTACAGCATTGCAGATGTAGAACGTGAACGTAGCAATGCACAAGTGACCTTTCAATATGAACCTATCGATGGTTTAGTTGCCACATTGGATTACACCTATACCAATGCCATTACGGCAACCGAAATTGCAGGTTGGGGCATTTGGAATGAGTTTGGCGGCAATATTAACGGCTATGAGTTAGACCAAAATGGTACCGCTGTTTTTGCCGATATCAGTGGTAACGATGGTTCATTTACTGCAAGTAAAGACACCACAGAAGTCGATTCAAAATCAATTGGTTTAAACCTAGTGTGGGAGATCAATGATGATTGGAAAGTGGAGCTTGATTATCACGATTCAAGCAATGAAACCGACAATGGTAAAGACAAAGGGTTAGGTAGCTCTGGTCAAGTTATTCTCGGTTCAGATCAGCTGGTTAATAAAGTATATGACTACCGCACTGGCGATATTCCACATGCAATGATCAACTGGCGAAACGGATCAAACGAATTACTGCCAAGTGAAATAGATTCTAACTTTAGCCAGTTCATTCACTCGCCAGGTAAGTCTGAAATAGAGCAGCTACAACTGCACACTACATGGTTTAATGAAACCTTTGATATTCCACTCGTCACGGTTAAGTTTGGCGGTACATTTACCGACCAGACAATGAGTGGTTCTAATGCGTGGAGTGGTTTGCGAGGTGGCCCAGGCTTTAATCCATCGTTTACTGAAATTTTTCCAGACAGTATGTTTACACGTCATGATACCAGTGATCTATTGGATGAATTTGCTGGTGGTGGCAGTGATTTAAACCCGCATTATTACTACAGTTACGATTTCGATGAAGCGGTTGCACGTCAACTTGCTTATCTAACCGAAGATATTATGGGCGGCGATGTTTACTCAATTGACCCGTATTTTGACGGTATTGATGCACAGGGCGCCGTTACCGAAGAAACCGTGGCATTTTACCTGCAAAGTGATTGGCAGTTTGAGATTGCAAACTATGAAGCGCAGCTTATTGTTGGCGTGCGTTATGAAGATACCGACGTAACCAGCAATGTGCGTCAACGCGTTGAAACCCAAGTGAACTGGGAAAGTGCTTCAGAGTGGATTATGCAGTATGAAGCCGGCGGCAGCGACAATTTCCTTGAGCAAACAGGCGGGTACGATGTATGGCTACCTATGATGGATTTACGTGTAGACCTGACTGATGACTTAGTCACACGTTTTTCTTGGGGTAAAACGATGTCTCGCGCGCCACTTGGTGATTTAGCTGGGGTTCGCTTACTAAGCGGTAGTCCAAAACCAGGTGCTCGCACAGGTTCGCAAGGTAATACTAACTTGTTACCGTTTGAGTCAACAAACTTAGATTTATCACTTGAGTATTACTACGGCGAAGGCAGTTATGCCTCGATCGGCTATTTCAGAAAAGACGTGGATAACTTTATTCAGACCACGATTACCGAAACGACTATCGACGGCTTAAACGATATTTACAATGGTCCACGTTATTTACAGGCGATTGCTGATATTGAAGCCCGTGGTGAGCAAGCAACCAGCACCGCTATTTTTGAGCAAATGTTGGCAAATGGTCACGGTAATTCAGAGGGTAAAATTGAACCAGCTGCAGGCGACCCATTAATTGTGTGGAATATTAGCCAACCAACCAATACCGACAGTAAATCTGTTGATGGTATTGAATTGGCTGTTCAGCACTTAATTGGTGATACCGGCTTCGGTTTAGGCGTAAATGCTACTTTTGTTGATGGTGATGTCGAGTTTGATGTTAACAGCCTAGTGCAGCAGGCGCCGCTTACAGGCTTAAGCGACTCGGCAAACTTCCAAGCGTTTTATGAAAAACATGGCTTGTCGGTGAAACTTACTTATGCATGGCGTGATGCATACTTAATAGGTGTTGGCCAAGCACAAGGTTCATCGGATGCGCCACCGCAATTTGCGAAAGAATTCGGTCAAATTGATATGAGTGTGAACTACGATATTAATGAAGATTTCACAGTGTTCTTTGAAGGTATTAATTTGAACAACGAAACCGAGCAAGGTTATGGTCGATATGAAGAGCAATTCTTATTTGCTCGCCAATATGGTCCACGTTACACCTTTGGTATGCGTTATTCTTTTAACTAGTACTCCCTTGTTGTCAGCAAGCCGCATTTCGATGCGGCTTTTTTGTGGCCAAAATTTGACGGATTTTGTAACGCTAACCATTATTAATTAATGACAAAAATGGTGATTACGCGCCTGCAACGCGCTTCAAAACAAGACCTTTTCGCACACATTGCTGGCGTTACTTTGTTGCTATTAAGTTTACTGCCAACGTTACTAAGCGCTGCGCCAAAACATACGGTAGTATTTGATGATATTGCCCAAGTAATGCAGCAATATGATTTTGACAATGGCCTCAGCCAAGCTTCCGTTACTGCAATCACGCAAGACAAATTTGGTTATATCTGGCTCGGTACGCAATCGGGGCTAAACCGCTTTGATGGTAAGCGTTTTAAGCACTTTTTTCCCGCACAACCACTTTCCAATGAACTCGCTGGTGGGTTTATTACATCGCTTTGTAGTCAAACAAATTATTTATGGGTAGGCACACAAACAGGGTTGTCACGATATCACCTTGAAACCAGTGAATTTGAACGAATAAACATTAATAAAGAAGATGATTCGGTTGAGCGTATTAAAAACCTATCGTGTAACCATGACAGCTTAGTGATCACCACCGATGACGGTGAGTTATATGTATATCAAGCTGAAACAGGGTTGCGGTCCGGCAACGACATTTTTGCAAAATATAATGTTAGCGCAATTCATTTAGCGCAATCGCGATGGTTTGCAGTTACAAACAAGGGTATTGTTACTAAACAAGTTGGTGCAGCGCAAAGTGAGTTATTACTGCCAGGCAACATAGAACAAATCGCGGTAAAAAATAACGCTTTGGTATTAATAGATGATGCACAGCAGGTGTGTTTTTATCAATCGTCACCGTTACAGCAAATGTGGTGCAAATCGTTACCTATTTCTCAGATGGCAGAGGTATTTCAACTCAGTTTACTCGAGCATGATTTACTTATTGCATCAAGCCAAGGCGCTTTTCAGTTATCGTACAAAGGTGAGATTTTACACCACTTTAAGCGCCAACAAGGTAACCAAAAGGGGTTGGCCGAAAACACGATTCTAACCATATTTAAAAGCCAAGAAGGCGACATTTGGCTTGGTACCGAAACTCAAGGTTTGTATCACTATCGTGAGTTAAGTAACGCATTTGGTCATGTTTACAATTTTAAGAACACCGCGCGCAATAGCGATTTTTATGATGTGAGAAGCTTTGAATTTGATGCCAGTGGTACCTTGTGGATTGGTACTTCTAAGGGCATTTATTTATATTCAAATCAGCGCTTTTTTGCCGCCGAAAGTATTTATCCATCGCTTAAAACGTTTAACACTACCTTCATTACCGACTTAACCATTTTTAACGACAATGTGTGGATTACTAGTCGCGGTGCGGGCTTGGCCAAGTTTGATTTAACCACAGGGCAAACGTGGCTAGTAAAACCTAAAATAAACAACCAAGAAGTCGAAAGCTTTAACTCCGTAATTAGTTTTAAAGGCGAGCTCGTTTTTAGCTCTCGTAGCCAAGGTTTGCTCACGTTTAACCCCAACACCAAGCAGTTTAGCCATTTTATTAAAAATAACGAAAATGCGCCTGAGCATGCAACAGGGCTATACACCGATGGGGAACATTTATGGTTCGGCAGTATTGGCATGGGGTTATTTAAATTTGATGGGAAAACGTTAGTTTCGATGAATCAAACACATGGCTTAAGTTCCGATCTAGTTTTTATGATCGAAAAAGATGCGCAAAACCGCATATGGGCTGCTACCGATAAGGGCCTGAGTATTGTAAATCAAGATATGACGTTAGCGCGCATTGTTGAGCGTAAACATGGTCTTGCCAATAATGCCATTTGGGCACTTGTAAAAGACAATAATGGCAATTTTTGGGCAGGAACCAGTGGCGGGTTAAGCCATATTCAAAGTGATGATTTTACGATTCGTAATTATTTACGCAATGATGGCATTCAATCAAACGAATTTAATTTTAATGCGGCATTAAAAACCCAAGACGGTCGCTTATTTCTAGGCGGAGCAAACGGCTTTAATCAGTTTTATCCAAATGCAATTGAAAGCGCCCGTAAAAAACCAAATGTGCAATTAAGCTCAATTAAGGTACTTGAAAATGAGCTCACGCCGATTAACGCCAAAGAGCTTTCTACTGTACCAGAGCTGACGCAATCCCTTACACTCAAAGCCAAGCAAAACATTCTCTCGCTTGCGTATTCATCAACAAGTTTAGCGTCTGATCGCCTCTCTCATCTCTACTATCGCGTGATTGGCTTAAGCGATAAATGGATCAAACTCGAACAAGGACGTAATCAAATTGATTTAATTAATCTCACGCCGGGTGATTACACAATAGAAGCCTATTTGGTTGACCGGTTTAATAATGCCTCTGCTGCACACCAACTAAAACTAACTATCGTGCCGCCGTGGTGGGCATCGAATGTTGCGAAAATAAGTTACCTGCTTTTTGCATTGTTAATTGGCTCCTTAATTGTGTATTCACGGGTTAAACGTTATCGCCAAGTGCTCAGTGATAACAACAAAATGAAGCAATTGAACGAACGTTTTGAAATAAGCCTTTGGGCCAGCGGTGATGATTTATGGGATTGGCATATTGCCAACAATACCATTCACCGTTTTAGTGTGAATAGCCAACTTGATTTTGGTGAGTTAACAGATGCCGTGCTGTTAGATGAGTTATATCGTTACGTGCATCCAAAAGACTGTATTTTACTGGAAGATAAGTTAGAGCGATGTATTTCGGGTGAAATTGATAGCTACGAAATAGCCATTCGAGTTAAAGAAAAATCAGGTAAATTTCGCTGGGTACGTGATAGAGGAAAAGTCGTAAGCAGAAACAGTGCAGGTGTTGCTGAGCGCATTGCAGGCGGAATTCAAGACATTCAAAAGTTAAAAGAAAATGAGCTCGCCCTTGAAAATTGAATCAGTCGTTAGAAGAGAAAGTGCAAGAGCGTACAGTGCAACTTGAACAAAATAACCAGCAATTGCTGCAAACCTTAGATGAGCTTGAAAAAATGCAGCAAGACTTAATTGAAAGCGAAAAAATGGCGTCGCTGGGTAATTTAGTGGCTGGTGTTGCCCATGAGATTAACACGCCACTTGGTATTGCCATTACCGGTGTATCATCAAATCAAGAAAGCATTGAACTGATCGAATCACAACTGACCAATAAAACCCTAAATCAGGCGACGCTAATAAACGAAATTGCAAAACAGCGCGAAGTTTACCAATTGGTGCAACGCAATTTAGAGCGCGCCGAAGCGCTGATCGCTAACTTTAAACAAGTGGCGGTTGATCAGTCTTCAGAGCAAATGCGCGAAGTACATGTACGTGAATACCTTGAACAATTGCGTACATCGTTAGCACCACTGACTAAAGGAAAAGATATCACTGTATCGATTGCATGCCCCGAGAGTTTAGTCGTGGAAACCTATCCCGGCGCATGGTATCAAGTGATGTCTAATCTTATACAAAATTCGGTAACACATGGTTTTGAAGGTCTAAACAAAGGCAATATTGCGATTTCCATAACACTTAATAACGGCAAGCTTGTAGTACTGTATCAAGACGATGGTAAAGGTGTTTCAGAAGAAGTGCGAGAGCGTATGTTTGAACCTTTTGTTACCACTAAGCGTAATCAAGGTGGCAGTGGCTTGGGAATGCACATCGTTTATAACTTAGTAACTCAGTTACTTAATGGCGAAATCACTAGCCGACGCGTTGAAAACCAAGGCGCGGTATTTGAAATTGAATGTTTTGTGAATGTAATTAGTGAATAAAGCCCCTTTCATGTCAATTGAAAAGGGCTTTAATGTGGGGGCAGTTAACTTACTGACACATTTGTATTGCAGGTGTCTCTGATTGTGTAATCTTAATGTTAGCAAGTGATAGCGTTAGTGCATTCGATGAACCAATTTCGAACGGTACAACTAGTTGATTAAACTTAATGCCTTGCTGAGTAAAGCACGCTAAATCAACGGAAAGGCTATGCCATTGACCATCTGCTTTAGCGCTTAGCAAGTGAGTAATATCCATTTTGCTATGGCAGCTTCCTGGTACATCTGCGGTGCCTTCACAATTCATGGTTAGCCACACATCTTTAATGTTTTGGTTATCAAGTTTTATATCAAACACAAGCTGTGCTGTATCTGATACTAAATTGCTTAAGTCTTCACGGAAGTGGCTTTTACTGGCAAAGCGAAGACCAGCAGGTTGCTCGCCACTGATTGAAATTTTGCGCGCATCTTCTTGAATTACTTTATCAATGGTACGGTAATTAATACCGTCAAGATTCAAAGTGCTTGAGGTGATTTGTTCGCTATGGTCGCCTGAGAACAACCATGCTTGCCATGGCTTTTTCACTTCACCCTCAAGAATAGACACACTCTTTACATCGCCCGCTTTACGCTCAAATTGCTCAGGTAAGTCGTTTGGTAGAGTCGTATTTGATTTTGATGTTAATCCATAACCGTAGGCAAATAACGGTTTTTCATCGGTGGTTTTATAAAAATCAATGTGCTGATTTGGGTTCATAGGCCAGCTAAATGGCAGTTTGCCCTTAAAATCAACATTCACGCTGTTATTTGCTTTACGAAGTAGCACATCGGCAATCGCCGCACCTTCTGAGCCAGGTAGCCATGCTGCAACAAACGCAGTTGAGGCATTGAATTCAGCATTAACCCACATTGGGCGGCCGCTAATAAACACAGCTACAACTGGGATATCCGCAGCTTTAAATTTGTTAAGTAAGGCAAGATCGCGTTTTTCCCCAGCTTGATACTCAAGGGTTGCGCGGTCACCATGGCCTTCGGCATAAGGCTCTTCACCAAATACCACAATCGCAACATCTGGCTTCTCTGAGTAACTGCCATCAAGGCTGTAATCGAGTATACCGCCTGCGGCAGTTACTTGGCTGCGTAAGCCATCCAGAATTGATGAACCACCTGGAAAATCACTATTTTGGTTATTCGTTCCTTGCCATGTGATTGTCCAGCCGCCTGATTGTTTGCCAATATTATCGGCTGCATCACCTGCCACTAAAATGCGCTGTTTAGGTGATAACGGTAAGAGTTGCTGGTTGTTTTTCAGCAATACTAGCGATTCACGCACTGCTTGTGCAGCTACGTCACGATGCGCTTTTTGGCCAATTAACTCTGTTTTACCTGAAAGTGCTCTGTCTTTTGGGCGTGGCTTATCAAATAAACCCGCGCGGAATTTTACGCGTAAAATACGGCGCACGGCGTCATCAACACGCGATTGTGCAATTTTGCCAGCGTTTACTTGTGCAATGGTATTTGCCATTAATGCTTTCCAATCAGAAGGCACCATAAAAATATCAAGGCCGGCATTAATTGATTGTGCGCAACTTTCATTGCTACAACCTGCCACTTGCCCATGACCATTCCAGTCGCCCACTATAAAGCCATCAAAGCCCATTTTTTCTTTGAGTACATTGGTGAGTAGGTATTTATTCCCATGCACTTTTTTGCCATGCCAGCTGTTAAATGATGCCATTACAGATTGCGCACCAACATTTAAACCGCCAACATAGCCCTGTGCGTGAATATCAAGTAAGTCTTGTTCAGACGATAGGTTATCGCCTTGGTCGTCACCATCAACCGTGCCACCATCACCGACAAAGTGTTTTACGGTACTAATTACACGTTCATTGCCTAAAAAGTCTTTACCCACTTCGCCTTGTAAGCCTTTTACCACTGATGCTGCGTAACTTTTCACAAGCGCTGGATCTTCAGAGTAGCTTTCATAAGTACGGCCCCAGCGGTCGTCTTGCACAACGGCAACGGTTGGTGCAAACACCCAATCAATACCGGTTACCATCACTTCTTTTGCTGTGATTGCCGCGATTTGCTCCATCAACTTTGGGTTATTTGCTGCACCTAAACCAATATTGTGTGGAAATAACGTTGCCCCAATTACATTGTTATGGCCGTGCACTGCGTCTGTGCCCCACATAGTCGGGATCGTAGACCCATCGAGTGAGTCGTCAATTGAGGCCATATACATATCGTCTGCGAGCTTAATCCAGTCTTCTGGTGTAGCGTGTTTATCGCCATTAGGGAACGAACCGCCCCCATTTAGATAAGAGCCAAAACCATAACGGCGCATATCTTCAACGGTGATATTGCGGATTTCAGGTTGGATCATCTGTGCGATTTTTTGCTCTAGCGTCATTTGCGCTAGCAGCGCATCAATTTTACTCTCAAGCGCTGCATCGTATTTCACAGGGCTTGTGATTTTTGGCCAAATATCGTTTTTAGTGTTTGTTGGTTTGGCATTATCATTGCCCGACATACAGCCGCTCAACGCCAAACAAAGTGCTGAGAGCGAAAATAGCTGTTTATTCATTGTTTTGTCCTTGAGTAGTTGATGGCACATGTCCTTTCACACCGTAGAATACGATAAATACGTAACATACAGCAGGAATAATAAATGAGAGCGTAAGACCAATCGTATCAGCGGCCATACCTTGGAACACAGGAATAATGGCGCCGCCCACGATGGCTAAACATAAAATCCCTGAACCTTGTGAGGTGTGCTCTTTTAAGTTGTTAATCGCAAGACTAAAAATAGTTGGGAACATAATTGAGTTACATAAACCCACAGCGAGCATGGTCCACATGGCAATTGGGCCAGAACTTAACATTGATACCACAATCAATACGATAGCAAGGGCTGCGTTAAAGGCCAGCACTTTACCACCAGATATTTTTTGCATTACGGCAGCACCAATAAAGCGACCAACCATAGCACCACCCCAATAATAAGCGATGTATTTAGCAGCGGTTGCCTCTGTCATCTGGGTTGCACTGGCACTTGAAATGTAATTGATTAAGGTACTGCCAATCGCTACTTCTGCGCCTACATAAACAAAAATACCGATAGCACCGAGCACTAAATGCTTGTGTTGCCACGCAGAGCCTTGAGTAACTTGAGGGGTTTCTTGATTTGCGATTTTAGGTAACTTTAATACTAAAAAGATAAGCGCTAATACCAATAATGACGCAGCTAAAATTAAATAAGGTAACTGTACAGCGGTACCATCATGACTTTGATTAGCGCTATCAGCAGAGAAGAAAAGTGCAGCCCCAAATAATGGCGCTACTGTGGTACCTAATGAATTAAATGCCTGCGTTAAGGTTAAACGAGAAGGCGCTGTTTTAGGGTCACCTAACGCACTGACATAGGGGTTTGCAGAGACCTGCAAAATCGTAATACCACTGGCTAATACAAATAAGGCCATTAAGAAAAGCGCATAGATGCCTGAGGTTGCCACAGGGTAAAACAACAAACAGCCTACACAGGCAATGGCTAACCCGGTCACAATGCCTTTTTGATAACCGATTTTCCCGACTAACTTACCGGCAGGTAGCGAGATAATAAAATAAGCACTAAAAAAGCAAAATTGAATAAGCATTGCTTGAGTGTAATTAAGGGTAAAAGCTTCTTTTAGGTAGGGAATTAAAATGTCATTAAGACAAGTAATAAAGCCCCACATAAAGAAGAGGCTAGTTAAAGCAACGAGTGCAAACTGAGTGTTTGAGGTGTTGCTAGCCTCGACTTGCATAGTCTGATTTATTGGATTGGGTGAGCTCACGATGATCTCCAGTTGATTTTTTTGTTGTAAGCGCTTACATTTAAATCATGTAAGCGCTTACATTTATAGTTTGATAATTGCAGAAAGCATTTAAAATATCAAATATAAATCAGGTTTTGATTCGCTTTTAGGTAAGTGCTAACAAGTAAAATAGCCATAAAACAAGGTGTTAAATACCATGAAGCATTTTCGCTTAGCCACAACGAGTAATATGATGCAGCCAGATTTCATTTTTGGTGTGGCAACATCGTCGTATCAAATTGAAGGTGCTCGAAATACTCGATTAAAGGCAAACTGGGATTCCTTTTGCGAAAAAGATGGCGTGATTGCAGATAGCAGTAATGGTGATGTAAGTTGCGAACATATTGCGCACTGGCAACAGGATGTTGCAATAATGGACGATATTGGTGTCGATGCATATCGCTTATCATTGTCATGGTGTCGCGTTATGTTGGAAGACGGTACGGTAAATCTTGAGGGTGTTAAGTTTTATATCAACTTGTTTCAAGCGTTAAAAGCACACGGTATTAAGATTTTTGTTACCTTTTATCACTGGGATTTACCAGATTACCTTGATAGCCAAGGGGGTTGGTTAAATCGTCAAACTGCTTACGAATTTGCCAATTATGTAGAAACAATCACCCCTTACATTTCACCGTATGTTGATTCTTTTGCAACCTTAAACGAACCTTTTTGTTCAGCGTATTTAGGCTATGAACTAGGCATTCATGCGCCTGGGCATACCAGCCAAAAGGCCGGTAAAATTGCTGCGCACAATTTACTGTTAGCACATGGCTTAGCGATGGAAGTATTAAACCGTTTAAGCCCAAGTACTGAAAACGGCATTGTGCTTAATTTCTCGCCGTGTTACCCATTAACCAATTCAGACCAAGATGCACTTGCCTGTCGTCACGCCGATGAGTATTTAAACTTGTGGTATTTAACGCCGCTACTTGAAGGGCGATATCCAGATATTGCTGACTTATTGCCAGATGATGTAAAACCAGAAATTGCCGAAGGCGATATGGCAATTATTGCTCGACCGCTCGATTTTATAGGTATTAACTACTACACCCGCAAGGTGTACCAGGCGGGAAACAATGTGCTGTTTAAAGAAGTAAATACAAATGAATACGCAAAAACAGCAATGGGCTGGGAAGTTGTACCAAGTGCTTTTTTTGATTTACTGACTGACTTAAATAAACGCTTTGAATTACCAAATATTTATATCACTGAGAATGGCGCGGCGTTTGATGATGACATTTTGGATGGTGAAGTGAATGACTTGGCACGTATTGATTACATTGACGAACATTTATTGGCGGTTGAACAAGCAATTCAGCATGGGGTGCCAATAAAAGGCTATTTTGTGTGGAGTTTATTAGATAACTTTGAGTGGTCAGAAGGGTATACTAAGCGCTTTGGCATAGTGCATGTTGATTATAAAACGCAAAAACGCACATTAAAGCAAAGCGCACTTGCGTACAAAGCACTAATAAACGCTAGAAATTCAAACTAATAACCATTAAATTTATTGAATGTAGACACAGTTTTCTTTTTTATGGCAACTATTTACGAAGTATCAAAAGCCGCTGGCGTATCATTAGCGACCGTTTCACGAGTGATTAACGGTAACGCCCGAGTGAGCGAGCGCACAAAAGAAAAAGTGCACAAAGCAATGGACGCGCTTGGCTATAAACCTAATGCGATTGCACAGTCACTCGCCTCTAATCGCACCAATAGTGTAGGATTATTGGTGTCAGAGCTGCATGGTTCATTTTTTGGCGACATGATGAGCTCAATTGAATCTATGTTGCGTGATGCCGGAAAACATGTGGTGATCACCGCAGGTCACAGTGAAGCTGAAAAAGAAAAACAAGCTATTGAGTTTTTGATTAGCCGTCGTTGTGACGCTTTAATTTTAAACGCCGAGGCAGTATCTGAAGACTATTTAAAATCGTTACTCGATAATAATATCGAGATCATTTTGATCAACCGCGATATCGAATCTTTGCAAGAGCGTTGCATTGTACTTGATAACCAATTAGGTGGTTACTTAGCGACCAAAGCGGCAATTGAACAAGGGCATACTGAAATCGCCTACATCAGCGGTCCTCATTTTAAAGAAGATGCACAGCAACGTTTAGCTGGCCATAAACAAGCACTAAAAGAGGCTAATATCTCATTTGATAGTGACTTATGTTTTGAAGGTGGTTATCACGAATCGGAAGGGCAAGAAGGGTTTAACGTGCTGCGCTCGGCCAATGATTCGTTTACCGCACTGGTTTGTGCAAATGATGAAATGGCGTCTGGCGCAATGACGGCTGCCCGTGAAAATGGGCTAAGTATTCCTGAAGACTTATCGATTATTGGCTTCGACAATGTGTTATTTGCCCGTTATTTATATCCAAAACTGACCACAGTAGACAACCCGATTGCAAAAATGGGTGAAATGGCAGCGAATTGGGTACTTAGTAATATTTATCAGCAAAAAATTAATACAGAAATCACACGTTTGTTTAAGCCTGAATTAGTGGTTCGCGACTCGCTTGGAGCTGTGCGTGCTGGCTAATCGGATCTCTCCCTCAGCCAAGTTTGCGCTTATTGCGTCGTTTGGTGGGTTTGTATTTGGTTTTGATGCCTCGGTTATCTCCGGTGCAATTGGCTTTATTTCAGAGCAATTTTCTCTCGATGAATGGCAACAAGGGTTAGTGGTGAGTGCGCCCACATTAGGTGCGATTATTGCCAGTTTTTTTGCCGCGTTTTTAAGTGACCATTTTGGCCGCCGGAATACCTTAATTGCGGTGGCCTTGTTATATATTGTTTCCGCATATTTTTCTGCAATCGCCAGTGATTTTGAAAGCTTAGTACTGGCGCGTTTTATTGGTGGTTTAGCGTTTTGTTCTCTGCTTATCACGCCCATGTATATCGCTGAGATTAGTTTGGCGAAATCGCGCGGTAGGTTAGTGTCTATCAACCAATTGAATATTGTAATTGGTTTATCGGTGTCGTATTTTTCAAATTACTTTTTACTGCAACTGGGTCATTCAGAAGGTAACACGTTAACGCTTTTTGGTACGCAGGCTGAAACTTGGCGCTGGATGTTAGCATTAGAATTAGTGCCAGCGACAGTGTGGTTTTTCGCATTATTTTTGCTGCCAAAAAGCCCGCGTTGGTTAGTGCTTAAAAATCATCAAGCCGATGCAAAAGCGGTACTTAATCGGTTATTTTCTAAAATGGAAGTGGATGCGCAGCTACAAGAAATTAGCGTAATTGAACACCAACAAAGCGCGTTTTTTACCCGTTTAAAAGGGCTTTTCACAAGTAAGGTGCGACTGGCTTTGTTAATGGGAATTACCCTAGCGATTGCACAGCAGATATCAGGCATAAACGTTATCTTTTTTTATGCGCCGGTGATTTTTGAGCAAAGTGGTATCGGCACCGATGCCGCGTTTTTACAAGCAAGCTGGATCGGTGCGATTAATGTGCTATTTACCCTTGTTGCGCTGATCACCATTGACCAATTTGGGCGAAAGCCATTACTAACCGTTGGTTTGGTGGGAGTATGTGTCAGTATGTTTATTTGCAGTTATGGTTTTAAACAGGCAACGTATCAAATTAATGATAAAGATGTCGTTGCGTTAGTGACAACTCACCAAAACCTAAAACTCTCAAATTTGTCACCTCTTTTATCTAAAATCTATACATCTGACATTGCGTTTAAAAATGCAGTTATCGAAGCGATTGGTGAGCAGCAATATAGGCAAGTGGGCAGTGAATTGTTAATGCGCGCGACTGACATCAATGCAGGTCTTGTGCTTTTTGGTATAACGGCCTTTGTAGCATCGTTTGCGATGTCGTTAGGTCCTGTGATGTGGGTGTTCTTTTCTGAGGTATTTCCGAGCGAATTGCGCAGTATCGGTATTTCGCTGTTGGCACTCATTAATGGGTTTGTGAGCTTTTTAGTGCAGCTGGTTTTCCCGTGGGAGCTGGCAACCTTAGGGGCGGCAACCACATTTTTAATTTATGGTGTGTTTGCTCTGTTTGCACTGCTACTCATTATGCGCTTTTTACCCGAGACAAAAGGCCAGCCGTTAGAGTATTTGAGCCAGCCAAAAGAGCGTTAATCGCTTAGAAAAGCTGTATTTCCATTTCTTTCGCAAATAGTTCTAGGGCATGTAAGCCGGCTACCGAGTTACCATATTGGTTTAATTCAGGTGACCAAACAACCACAGTGTAGCGCTCAGGCACTACGGCTAAAATCGCACCACCGACACCTGATTTACCTGGCATACCAATACGATAAGCGAAATCTCCCGCAGCATCATACAAACCACTAGTAAACATTAAAGAGTTCATTTGTGAATTTTGCTTACGTGAAATAAAGGTCTCTTTTGTGGTTTGTGAAACCCCTTTATTGGCTAAAAAGCTAAAGGTTTTAGCCAGTTCTACTACGTTCATTTCGATGGCGCAGTATTTACAGTAATTACTAAGCACAGCGTCTACATCGTTATCAAAGTTATTAAATGACTTCATTAAGTTTGCCATTGCCGCATTACGAAAGCGATGCTTAAACTCTGATTTTGAAACCGATTTATTAAAGTTAATTTTGCTATTGCCTGAAAGCTGACGCACCGTTTCTAAATAATGATGCAGTGGGGCACTTACTCGTGATTGCAGTGCGTCACAAACAGCAAGCGCTCCTGCATTGATAAATGGATTGCGCGGTACGCCGTTTTCCATCTCAAGCTGAATTAGCGAGTTAAACGCGGTGCCAGATGGCTCTTTTCCAACACGCTGCCACAGTGATTCGCCATAACGTTGTAGCGCGAGCGAAAGGGTTAATACTTTTGAAATAGACTGAATGCTAAAGCGTGTTTTGGCATCACCAGTAGTGTAGATTTCACCATCGACAGTGAGCACCGCCATAGCAAATTGCTGAGGCTTAATTTTGGCAAGTTCAGGAATGTAATTTGCAACTTGGCCTTGACCAAACAAGCTTCGACATTCTGAATTTATAGTGTTAAGCAGCGACGTAATCTGATCCATTGTAAAACCTCTAACTCTGGCATTAAGCTCATCACTATAAAGGAGTTTAGCGAGTTGTCACCAACGAAAAGAACTTATTTGAACCAATTAATATAGCTAATGAGCAAAGGTGCGTGTTATTTAGCGGCAATTCTTAGTGTCAGTGCGCGAGCATGGTCTTTTTTGGCATAATAGCGAACAGCATGACGAATAAGCCATTTGAGCTCAGTGTTAGCTGAACCTACCCAAGAATCAAGCAGATCGAAAACCAGCTCCGGATGGTCTTTGGCAATATCTCCTAAACTATTGGCTACGCTGCGCCTAACGTACAAGCTGGCGTCGTCTTTTAAATGGCACAAGAAGGGTAAAATGGGCGTTGGATCGCTAATAATCGCAGGTAATCGTTTTCCCCAAGGTAGTTTTGGCCGAGTACCTTCTGACACTAAACGGCGAATATGTCGGTTGCTATCAAATTGCCATTCATTCAGGGTTTCAAGGGTACGCGCTTGTTGCGTTATTAAAAAAGGCCGAATGCAAAACTCAGCGCTAAAACGTTGAGTAAGCTGATATTGCGCTTGCATTGATACATCGAACGGGTCGCTTCCATCATTGTATTTTGCATCTAAGCCGTAGTTTGCGATGTAAAAGCTAAAAGGTAAGTAATAAAAGCCCGCCAGTCCGAATTCTTCTGAGTTTTCGTCAGCATCAATCAAGGTACGTAATAAAATATCAATCGCAGTTTGGTAATGTGCGGGAAGGTATTGATGCAATGTGGCTGCGATAAATTGGCCTTTTGCCATTAATGCCAAATCACTCGGTGCTAAACGACAGGCTTCAACAAACTGCGTGCTATTAAATTTGTCATAGACTAGTTCGATATTGCGCGCCAGAAAGCAAATGGCGTTATCATTTAGTAGGTCGGCTAACGAGCTGCCTTTTGCGATAGCGCGCGGCGCACTGGGAATGCTCGCTGTAGTAAATGATGGCAGTTGTACTGACATTTAAGGTTGTTCGCTATCGCTTTCTTTTTGGTCGTTTTTTAGTGCTAATTTAAACGCTAAAATAACCAATGCAAACATTAAAAACGGCAGTGCTGCAAGACTGTATTCTGCCCACGCTTTATCGTAAAAAATGGGTTTCATAATAAAGTGTCCGGCAATTACCAAAACGATGGCAACCAGTAGTATTGGAATTGTGATTAATTCGCTTTTAATTTGTCCCTTGCTTCGCATAAGAACACTTTGTAAGTTATGAATAATCCGTAGTTTATCTGCTTTTTTGTTAAAACAATATAATGTAAATCAAGTTTGTGGTGTTCACTTTATAAGTGAATACATTTTTTTGATTGACGCAGGTGAAATTCCACCCATCATGTCATCGTTAGTTAGCGCAAAAAGAAAGTCGTCGATTTCATTGGTATCGATTGCTGTTTGATTGATTAGTACGGTAGCCCACAGTGTTAAATCATCGTCATCAATTTGCGCTGAGATATATAAATTAAGTGCATGTTTTAGATGTTGTTTATAAACTTTTAGCGGCAAGATTTGTTGCTGTGTTTGTTGAGCAAGTACACGATATGCATTATTAATATCGCTGCCGTAAGTAATGAGTTGATTTAATGCTTGCTCGTAGGTCATTTCACTTTCTTAAATGGATAAAGGAATCGTTAAATTGCAACAGACAGTCATAATTAGAAAAGCCGAACATCAAGATGTTACAGCGGTGCTTAATGTACGAAAACAAGCAATTTTGGCTGGCTGTAAAGATGCGTATGATAGCACACAACTTGATTTGTGGACCGGCGTTAGCGCCGATAAAGTGATCACCGACATGATTGTAAATTCATTTTATGTGTCAGAAATGGGCAACGAAATTGTTGGCACTGGTAAAGTAGACCTTACGACAGGACAAATCGATGGCATTTTTGTTTTGCCGTCGCATTTTGGTTTGGGATTAGCGCGCGCTATGTTGACTTTTTTAGAGCAAAAAGCAAAAGCGCACGGTTTAACAACGCTATTTCTTGACGCCACACTAAATGCGGTAAATGCTTACAGTGCCTATGGTTTTATTGCTGATACGCCACGCAACTATGAATCGCCAACCGGTGCAGTGCTGCGTTGTGTGCCAATGCAAAAGGAAATTAAATGACACTTGTATACACCCATGAAAATTTGACCTTAGTGGTTAATGTAAGTACTGCATTGCAAAATGCCGGTATTAAAACGCAAATTAAAAATCAGTATGCAGCGGGTGGGCGTGGCGAAATTCCTTGTTTTGAGACTTGGCCCGAGGTTTGGGTAGCGTCAAAGTTTCAAGTGAAGCAAGCGAAAGAGATAGTGGCGCAGATCACGTTAGAGAGTACACAACCTGATTGGCAATGTACTCACTGTACCGAGCTAAACGGGGCAGCATTTGATTTTTGTTGGCACTGTGATAGCCCTAAACCACACTAAGTTTATTGCCATCTATGATCGCCTAGCGATACCGCTTACGTGATTGTTACACTACGCTAAACACATTTCACATACAGCGACACAAATAGCGCATTCCGCGCTGTATAAGTGTGAACGCTTCAAAAATACCACTTTGTAATATTTTAACTTATTGAATATTAACAATAAATTCAATTGTAATTAGCTCTTTACAATTAAAAGTAAAATAGTTGTTACTTTTTATGTAAATTAGGTTAATAATATAAGTACTATATCTTTCGTAGTTTTAAAAAAGCAGTTTGAGGCATTATGTCTGCATTTATTATTATTTGTATGTTGCTTAGTATTATCAGTACCTTATATTTTGCGATTGGTTCTAAAAGTAGTCAGCAAAAATATATTGAGCATGTTGAATTTCCAAGCGCAATTAAGCAAACATTGCGTGCAAAGTACAGTTTGCTTTCTGATGAGCAATGTGAACTAGTATTAGCGAATTTACGCGAGTATTTTTTGATTTGTCATATGGCAAAAGGGCAGCCAGTTGCAATGCCATCAAAAGCGGTTGATCTTGCGTGGCATGCGTTCATATTACACACGCGAGAGTATAAAACATTCTGTAAAAAAGCATTCGGTCGATTTTTACATCACACACCTATATCGGCATCGACAAATAGCCAAGACGTTGATGCAAGCTTACAGCGTGCGTGGCAATATTCTTGTCAACGCCACTTTATTGATTATTCAACTCCAGAAAAACTGCCATTTTTGTTTGCGCTTGATGAGATGCTCGCTATTGAAAATGGTTATTGCTACTCGTTAGATGATTCACCGCAAGCTGGAAAAATCAATGTATTGTTACTAACTAATCGTGTTACATCTTCGCAGCAACCGAATGTGCAAACCCCACACATAATAAGTTGTGGCGGGTATGCAAGTAGTTAGCCTATTTAAAGTGTTTTTACTGATTTGAAGGTGACTCTTTACCCTGAGAGCTGCTAGAATCTCTCCCTTTATTGTCTTTTCATCGTAATAGTTAACATGATTATACCGGTCATTATTGCTGGTGGTTCAGGTACTCGTCTGTGGCCACTTTCTCGGGCTGATTACCCTAAACAGTTTTTAAATTTAACTAACGAATTCAGCTTGTTAGAAAATACGCTAGATCGAGTATTATCAAAAGAGTATGCTGCGCCGCTTATAATATGTAATCAATCCCATCGATTTTTAGTGGCTGAACAGGTTAGACACTTGGCTATTGAAAATGCCCAAATACTGTTAGAGCCAGAAAGCAAAAGCACTGCGCCAGCAATAGCTTTGGCTGCTTTTCATGCTTTAAAAAGCCACAAAGACCCTTACTTATTAGTGTTATCAGCTGACCATAGTCTTGATGATAAAGACGTATTTAATACTGCGGTAAACCATGCATTAAATGTAGCAAAAAAAGATTACTTAGTCTCATTGGGAGTACCAGCGACGACACCAGAGACTGGTTATGGGTATATTGAACCAGGAAATAGTATTGAACAATCACATGGATTTGTAATCAGCAATTTTATCGAAAAACCGAATATCGAAGTGGCGCAAACATATGTTGACTCAGGCAGATATATGTTTAACACGGGCATATTTTTATTTAGGGCTAGTTTATACCTTGAAGAGCTGAATAAGTTCCATCCTTGTATTTATACTGGTTGTAAAAATGCTGCTCAGAATACGATAAGTGATCTAGATTTTATAAGAGTAAAGACTGATGCTTTTTCGATGTTGCCGAGTCAATCTATTGATTACGCTGTGATGGAAAAAACAAAATGTGCTGCTGTAGTGCCATTATCGTGTTCTTGGTCGGATATAGGCAGTTATAATACGCTTTGGAATGAAAGCAAAAAATGTAAGCAAGGTAATGTTATTAAGGGGGATGTGGTTGCCGAAAAAACGCGAGATTCACTAATTATTGCGGAAAATAAACTTGTCGCAACTCTGGGCGTTGAAGATTTGGTTATTGTTGATACAAAAGATGCGCTATTGGTATCTAGTAGAGAGCAAGCTCAAGATGTTAAACAGATTGTTGCTAGACTATTTCAGGAGAATAGACTGGAGCATAGTTCACACCGAGAAGTCTATCGGCCTTGGGGCAAGTACGATACAGTAGATGTGGGTGACAACTTTTTGGTTAAACGTGTGACAGTAAAGCCAGGAGGTCAGCTTTCATTGCAAAAACATCAATTCCGAGCGGAACATTGGATCGTTGTTAAGGGAGTAGCTAAAACTAAAATTAATGGAATTGAACGTTTGGTTTCAGAAAATGAATCAATTTACATTCCAATTGGTGCGACACATCGTCTTGAGAATTCAACTGATGTAGATTTAGAGCTGATAGAGGTTCAAACAGGTGATTATTTAAGTGAAGACGATATTATAAGACTTTCAGACAAATATAATCGTGTTGAAAATTAAGTTTTAACCGTGAAATAGTTATTATGAAAATGGTTAAAATAGCATTGCTTGCATTAGATGATTCACCGCAAGCTGGGAAAATCAATGTATTGTCACTAACTAATAGTGTTACATCTTCGCAGCAACCGAATGTGCAAACCTCACACATAATAAGTTGTGGCGGGTATGCAAGTAGTTAGAAACCGCCAACTAAAGCTCAGTTTGACGTATTGAAACTGAGTTTTGGGCCTTTACACTATAATTTTAAATCTACTTATCGCCTCTGACTTGAGCATATACAGATTCGATTTTCAAACGATTGATGCTCAACCACCGCGCTCAATATTTGCCGCTCGCTTTTGTTAAACGTCATTCGCAAGTGATACAATATCGCCACTTTCATTTCTCTTAACGCAATAAAGTAGTTGTTTATATTATGATAGATACGGTTAGTCCGGCCTTGTTGGTGGTGTTTATTCTGGCGTTTTTCAGTTGGTATATTGCGTTTGTATTGTTTACCACTCGCGTAAAATACAACAAAAGTCAAAAACCTAAAGAGCAGTAGCTGTGTACGAATCATTTGTTGATTGGTATTGGTCTATATTCGGTGTTGGCGAAAATAATGTTGCGTTTGGCAGCCAAATTGCGGCCCTGTATTCTTGGTTAATGTTACTTGCTGCGGGCTTAACCTATTTAAAATACCTTAAACAGCAAGTGCCTAAATTTGTGTGTTTTGCATTTGCTATTGTTGCATTGTCATATTCATCAACTGACTTGTTAATGGCCGGTGTAAATGACTTTTATCGATATTTTGATGAAGGCGATAGTTTTCGTGCCATTGCGGTAAGCTATACGTTACTCGATAGTTTAACCGCCATTTTAGTGATGTTAGTGGTGCAGCGCATGTGCAAACAAGCCAACCCTTTTTTGGATGCTGTCGATGTTATGGTGATGATATTGCTCTATAACGGCGCAGCTCATTTCTTGGTAAATGGATATTACATGGTAGTTGAACAAGGCAGTGTCGATTGGATTGCCATGCTATATTCGGCAACCATTATCATTACTGACGGTGTGTTGGTTCTGGTGATGTTTTTCCCAGCGCTGGGGTGTTGGCTCAAAAAGATTTCACTGCGTACGCAATTAAAAAGTGCAAGTTAGCTTGCACTTTTTAGGGTCTGTTGACCTTTCAAGTTCGTTTTTGCAGCAGTTTGATTGGGTTTTATACAAGGCAAAGGCTGCATTGCATAGTTATTCTATGTGAGCCAGCCGATAACACAGTAGAAAAGCCAATCAAGCGCTGCCGAATGGTTCTTTTGAGCGCACTTTTCTCATTGTTGCTCGATATTCGCTTAGATTACTAGGCCACACATCGAGCGCCGCGATAAAAGTACGCTCAAAAAGAACAAAAATAGAACAGCAAAGATCAACAGACCCTAGTCATTACGTTTTAAACAAAATATCTACGCCTTTAGATATTTGCTGTGAAACGCAATATGTTCGTCAATAAAGCTTTGAATAAAAAAGTAACTGTGATCGTATCCTGCTTGCATACGAAGTTCTATTTCACTATCGCTTTGCTTCGCAGCAGCAATTAGGTTTTCAGGCTTTAGTTGCTCTTGCAAAAAGTTATCAGCATCACCTTGATCAACCAGTATAGGTAATCTTGATTGAGCACTTGCCAATAGTTCAGATGCGTCGTACTCGCGCCAAGACTCTTTATTCGAGCCTAAATATTGTGTAAACGCTTTTTGTCCCCAAGGGCAATTCATTGGGTTTGTAATGGGACTAAACGCTGAGATAGAGCGGTACTGTTCTTGGTTTTTAAGGCCAATAGTTAATGCGCCATGTCCACCCATGCTGTGGCCTGAAATCGATTTTGTTTGAGTCACCGGAAAGTGCTGTTCCACTAACGCGGGTAGCTCTTTCACAATATAGTCATACATTTTGTAATGACTTGCCCACGGCGTTTGTGTCGCATTGAGATAAAACCCAGCGCCTTTACCTAGATCGTAGCCTTCATCGTCGGCAACATCGTCACCTCGGGGGCTGGTGTCGGGAGCAACAATTGCAATGCCAAGTTCAGCAGCTTTTTTAAATGCACCCGCCTTTTGCATAAAGTTTTCATCTGTACAGGTTAAACCAGATAACCAATAAAGAACGGGAACGGGGCTTTCTGCTGATGCATTTGGCGGTAAAAATAGGGCAAATCGCATGTCGCAATTTAAGCTGATAGATTTGTGGCTGTATTGTTTATGCCAACCGCCACAGACTTTGGCTTTACTTATCACTTCTAATGACATGTTGTTTCCTTTTAAAAGCGCCTAACATTTGTCAGGCGCTTTAACTAAAATTGCGGTGAGTTTAAGCTACTTATCCATATGCACTACAGAGCGAATGCTTTCGCCTTTGTGCATTAGCTCAAACGCCTCGTTAATCTCATTAAGTGACATGGTATGCGTAATAAACTCTTGTAGGCCAAAGTCACCAGCAAGGTACTGCTCAACAATGCCAGGTAATTCTGAACGACCTTTCACGCCACCAAATGCAGAGCCACGCCATACGCGACCTGTAACAAGTTGGAATGGACGCGTAGAAATTTCTTGTCCTGCACCGGCAACACCAATAATCACTGATTCACCCCAACCTTTGTGACAGCATTCAAGTGCTTGGCGCATTACGTTTACATTGCCGATACACTCAAAAGAGTAGTCAACACCGCCGTCAGTCATTTCAACAATTACTTCTTGAATTGGCTTATCAAAGTTTTGTGGGTTGATCACATCGGTAGCACCAAGTTGCTTTGCTAAATCAAACTTTGATTCATTGATATCGATACCAATAATGCGACTTGCACCAGCCATGCGAGCACCAATAATTGCCGATAAACCAATACCGCCTAGACCAAAAATCGCCACGGTATCGCCTTTTTCAACTTTTGCAGTATTAAGCACTGCACCCATACCGGTCGTTACACCGCAGCCTAGTAAACACACTTCTTCTAGTGGCGCTTCTTTGTTTACTTTTGCAAGAGAAATCTCTGGCAGTACTGTGAACTCAGAGAAAGTTGAGCAACCCATGTAGTGGTAAATTGGCTCGCCATTAAGTGAAAAACGAGTCGTACCGTCTGGCATTAAGCCTTTACCTTGTGTTTCACGTACTGCTTGGCAGAGGTTTGTTTTACCCGATTTACAGAACTTACATTCGCCACATTCAGCGGTGTAAAGGGGGATTACATGATCGCCTACTGAAACGCTTGTTACGCCTTCGCCAACCATTTCAACAATACCACCACCTTCATGGCCTAAAATTGATGGGAAGATACCTTCAGGATCATCACCTGAAAGTGTAAATGCATCAGTGTGACAAACACCCGTTGCAATGATGCGAATAAGTACTTCACCTTTTTTTGGCAATTGCACATCCACTTCTTCCATTTTTAATGGTTCGCCTGCTGCCCAAGCTACCGCAGCTTTTGATTTTATTGATGTTTGGCCTGGTTTAAGATCTAACGCCATAATATGTTTCCCATATGTGATTAAAACTGCCTGACTAGTGTGAGCTATAAAGGCTAGTTCATTTGCTACTTTGTTGGTAACTAGTTTATTTATTTCTTATTAAAAGATAATCACCCTAAATTGAAAATTATTATTTCATATATGTAATAATGTAATCAGAATAGCGAAGAGATTAAAAAAGAATGGATTGGACTGGGGTAAGTGAATTTGTTGCGGTGGCAGAAACACAAAGTTTCACCGCGGCAGCAGATAAACTAGGCAGCTCTGTGGTTAATGTGAGCCGCAAAGTTAAAGCACTAGAGCAACGCCTAGGCGTTAAACTATTGCAACGGACAACGCGCAAGGTGTCACTCACCGAAATGGGGCAGCAATATTATTATGACTGTAAGCCGCTGGTGGAAGGCTTAGCGCTGGCAGAGCTTAATGTGAGTAATATTCAGCACGGTATTAGTGGGCAAATTCGCGTTACTGCTCCGGTTACCTTTGGTGAGCGCTATATTGCGCCGCTGGTGAATGAATTTTTAGCGTTGCATGGGCAAATTGAAGTCGACTTAGTGTTAACCAACCAAAAACTCGATTTAATCGATAGCAGTATCGATGTTGCTATTCGTTTAGGTCACTTAAACGATTCAAACCTTATTGCAAAAAAGCTTGCAACACGACAAATGTTTGTTTGTGCAAGCCCTGATTATATTGCAACCCATGGCGAGCCACATACTTTATCTGAGCTTGCTATGCATCAATGCTTGGTTGGCAGCAATCAATATTGGCGGTTTTTACAACAAGGAAAGGGGCGTAATATTCGCGTAAACGGGCGATTAAAGTGTAACTCAGGCGTGAGTTTATTAGATGCTGCAATAAGTGGCTTAGGGCTTGCTCAACTGCCTGATTATTACGTTGGCGACGCATTAGCGCGGGGCGATTTGGTTGAAGTATTACCGAGTTATCGCGATAAAGAAGAAGGGATTTGGGCGCTTTATGGTCATAATCGGGCGCTGCCTTCTAAGCTCGATTTATTTATTCGCTTTTTACAGCAGCATATAAAAAAGCCCGCTTAACGCGGGCCAAGATTAGGAAGTCTTTTTATGTTTAACTTTATTTAAATCATTCTACTAGGCGTGTTTTATAACCACAGTACCGGCAAGTAAGTCATGCCATGCTCGGTTCTTCTCATCAATGGCTGCCCAAATAAAGCCTAAACCAAGCGGTAACGCCGAAACATAGTAACCAACATAACGAATAATGCTTTGCACTACGGTTGGTTTCGCGCCCGTTTCGGCATCAACTACTTTGCTGTCTACTGCCATTTTTCCTGGGGTTGCTGCTTTATATACCCAAAACATTACGGTAAGTATAAAAGGCAGTACTTCGTGATTCATAAACTCTTTAAAGTCGAAGAAGTTTAGTGGCGTCCATGGCAAATAATCATCGAAGAAGGTAAAAGCGAATGCGGCAATTACCAGTGAAAAAAGTAATCCATCTAAAATAAGTGCGGCAAAGCGTCTAAAAAAACCGGCGTATTCAATACGGGGTTGAACTGTTTGATAATCTGAATATGTCATGGCGACCTCTGTATGCTTCCTGTTGATGGGGTCATACTAGTCGGTCAGTTATTTTGTATTGCTGAAAAATGAATAACGGCGAATTTAAATTGCGAACGGCAAAATACGTGTTTTGATCAATCGTTGATAACTTAAACTGTACGTTCACTTGATTATTAATAGATTATTTTTGTACCTAAAAAGTGTTTGAAAGATGATTTTGCTATATCCAAAGTAACAATAAATTTACATTTAAAGTGAGTAGAGTTTTTGCTCTTCGGTTTAAACCCTTTAATCGGTACAAATAAACCCTGTCTCACCTTGTAAAGTCAGTTTTACGTGCCAGCTTTTGTATTTATTTTCATTTGTTTACATTAATAATTAAAATTGACAACGCTGTCTTTTTTCTGCTTTTTTGAGTGTTGTAAATGGTTTGTTAACTATTTGCATGACTTCACAACAACAAAAGGCAAACGTTATGAAAGCAAAATTTAATAAAACAACACAGGCTTTATTACTTTGCAGTACCTTCGCAGGCACAGCACTTGCGGCGGATAAAGTGTCACTTGATACCGATAGTTCAGAGCGATTTATCGTTACCCTTAAATCTGATTCACTGAAAATGGGTTTACCGGTTACAGCAGATGCACAGCAACAACAGGCTTTTAAGCTTAATAAACTGCAATCATTAGCTAGCAGTGTTACGTCTCAGGCAATTCATGTATTACCTAGCACTAATTCGGTAGCACTTAAATTAACTCAAGCTGAGCGAGAGCAATTATTGAATCGCAGTGATGTGCAATCGGTCGAGGTTGATCCAAAACGCTATTTACTTGCAGAAAGCACACCTTACGGTATTGGTATGGTGCAGGCGGATCAGCTAAGTGACAACCTCACAGGTAATCGCAAAGTGTGTATTATGGATACTGGTTATCAACTGGGTCATCCAGACTTACCATCAAACGGCATCACAGGTAATGATGGTTATGGCAGTAATGATACTGGTAACTGGTATAACGATGGTAACGGCCATGGTACGCATGTTGCGGGCACTATTGCGGCAATTGGCGGAAATGGGCAAGGCGTCGTTGGGGTAAATCCTTCTAATCAGTTAGGCCTTCATATTGTTAAAGTGTTTAACGACCAAGGACGCTGGGCTTATGGTTCTGATTTAATTCGTGCGATTGAGCAATGTCAGCAAGCGGGCGCCAATGTGACCAGTATGAGTTTAGGTGGTTCGGGTCAATCAAGTGCTGAGCGCCAAGCTTTTGCAAACAGTTATGCGCAAGGTATGTTGCATATTGCAGCAGCAGGTAACGACGGAAATAGTTCGATGAGTTATCCTGCATCGTACGATGCAGTGGTATCGGTTGCTGCGGTGAATAGCGGTGAAAGTAAAGCATCGTTCTCACAATATAACAGCCAAGTAGAAATTGCTGCGCCAGGTGTGAGTGTGAATTCAACATGGATCAACAGTGGCTACAAAAGCATTAGCGGTACATCAATGGCTACGCCACATGTATCAGGTGTGGCAGCATTAGTATGGAGCCACTTTCCAAACTGTTCTAACCAGCAAATTCGCGACGCGTTAAATACAACGGCAAAAGATAAAGGTGCAGCAGGACGCGATACCTCTTTTGGCCATGGTATTGTACAAGCCAAAGCGGCGTATGATTATTTAGCAAGTAGCAGTTGTGGCGGCGGTACAGGAGATGCAAAGCCTGTCGCTAATTTTGCGGTACAAGTTTCTGGTAACACTGCACAATTTAGTGACAGCTCAACTGATGACAAAGGCATAACCAGTTACGCATGGGAGTTTGGTGACGGCGCGACTAGCAGCAGCCAAAATCCTAGTCATACTTACAGCACGTTTGGCGATTACACCGTAAGCCTCACGGTTACCGATACTAAAGGTCAAACTAATCGTAAATCAAGCATCGTCACAATCAGTGATGGTTCAAGCGGTGGATGTAACGGACTAGCGAATTGGTCGGCGTCAAAAGCGTATAAAGTGGGCGATAAAGTGGCTTATCAAAGCAATCAATACGAAGCAACTTGGTGGTCAACAGGGGCGCAGCCAGATGTATATACTAATGTTTGGAAAAACACAGGCAAATGCAGTGGCGATGGCAACGCAAATCAAGCGCCTGTTTCAAACTTTACGTTTAGTGCAACTGGATTAACGGTAGCGTTTAGCCAAACCGCTACAGACGATAAAGGCGTTGTAAGTTATACATGGGACTTTGGTGACGGCACAACTAGTAACGCTACCAACCCGAGCCATAGTTATGCGCAAGCGGGCAGTTATACCGTAAGTTTAACGGTTGCTGATAGTGAAGGGTTAAGTCACTCAAAAAGCCAATCAGTAGTTGTAAGCAGTGATACTGGCGCAGGTTGTAACGGTGTGGTTGCATGGAGTGCCGGCACAGTGTTTCTAACTGGAGAGCAAGCATCTTACAATGGTCGTTTGTACTCAGCTAAATGGTGGACCCAAGGTGCAAATCCAGAACAAAACTCAGGCCCTTGGGATGTATGGCAAGATGAAGGTGCATGTAACTAACCTAAACCCATATTTAACCTAAACTTGGGGAGAGAAGTTAACTAACACTATATGATCCCGAGGTGAGGTTATCCATACCAAGCCCATTCTCAAATGGCGTAAGGCAACCATCTGGTTGCCTTTTTTAGTGCTTGCTTTCGCTTATATCAATCTGCCAAATTTGGCTGATTTGGTTATCCAGTAATGTGCAAAAAAACTGCTGATTGACGTTAGACTGACGACATAAATTACGACCATATTTTGCCAATGAGTTGATGCTAGTCGTTTGCTTTGACGCTAAATTTAGGCGTTTATAACCAAGGCTAGTGCGATAAACAATGCTGTTGTTCACATACTGCCAATCGCGCCACTGTAATAGTGCAAAATCTTTAACTAACACCCTTTCTTCATTTGTTAAAAGAGAAAGTGCGAATAAGCCATCTTGACTAAACTTGCTGTAATAAAGGGTATTTTCAGCAAAGTAGAAACTGTAGCCGCCTTTAAAGGTAATTTGTTTGGCTTGGCTTGATGCCGAATCGAGTTGCCATATATTCCACTCTTGATTTTGCTCAGCACTCACAAACAGTTGGTTGTCAGCATTAAAACCAACAAAGTGAATAGTATCAAATGTGTGATTTATCTTTTGCCATTGTGATTTTGTCATATCGTAGCGATAAATTTGTTCGTTAATATTGGCAACAAGCGCAGTTGCGTCAAATGACCATGCGATATTACCGACATACTCAATGGTATTGTCAAAACTAAGTGTTTTGCTGGTGTGTTTGTCAGCCAGTTTTATGCTCAACTTACCGTTGAGTGCTTCAACGTAAACGAGTTGGTCGTTAGTAGGGGATGGTGCAAATTGTAAAATGCTGGCTTGGCGTTTGGTAATGGCTTGAGGCGCTTGATTATCGGTAATGTGATAAAGGTTTGAGATTACGGCGTAGTGCTCGGCAAACAGCACGTCTTTACTTGCAAAAATTCGGTTAAAGGTATCAGAGTAATCTAGCTGGGTTAGTGTGTTTTGCTCGCGATTAAACTGATATAGCCCATCTTTTGCAGAAATAAGCAGAATATCATTAAACCAGCTTAAGGATTGCACGTGATCAATTAAGGGTACTTCAAAGAGTGACTTAGAATCATTTAGCGTTTTAATCACTAAACTATCGGGTTTATCTGCATGGTAATTTATGTAAGCAAGTTGATTGTTGCTGATAGCAAATATGCGGTGCCCCAAACTGTTTCCGCTATTGTCGGGAAAGCTCAATTGTTGCTGGCGAGCGGTACGAATATTAAACGCCATTAATTTATAAGGTGCTGAGGCACTTTCTCGATAGGCATAAACTAAACGATTATTGCTATCGAGCGCCATATTGGTTACAACGCTGGTACCACACGAAAGTAATTGAGTTATCTGCCGCGTACTTAAATTAAATTCAACAATGTTGCATTGCCGGTCAGTTAAATTAGAAAGCCTTGCCAAATATAGAAAATCGCCGTTAGCGATTACATCGGTGTAATAGAAATTATCGTTTACAAGGGGCGTTAAGCTTCCGTTTTGTTCTAGCTTTACTACCTTACTGATTGCAGCGTTATTGCTTTTATGCAGGGCGTAAAGTGTTTGTGAAGTCTCGTCAAAATAAGGGTTAAACGTCATGCCTAATTGTTCTGTCAGCACGTGACGATTCGTTAATTTGAGCTGGTGATTAGTTTTACTAAAAAAAGTAATCATCGACAAAATGATAAGCACGATCATCGCTATTAAGCCAATTAGCCACTTATTTTTGCGTGTAGTCGGGTGCTGCTTAACTTCATTGTCTGGTGAAGTTGAAGTTAATGCACTGGGTGTGACTGCAAAGCGATATCCCACTTTGCTTACCGTTACAATATAAATCGGTTTTGTGGGTTCAGGCTCAATTAATTTTCTGAGCTGACTAATTGCGCGATTTACAGCCGCATCACTCACCACTCGGCCTTGCCAAACATGTTCAATCAGTTCGTCGCGCGATAAGGCTCGTTGGCTATTACGGCAGAAAAAAATCAGTAACTCAAATAACTTCGGCTCGCATTCAGTCACCTTTCCATTGATGGTTAGGGTATTTGTTTGCGTATTAACTTGAATAGCATCGAAGCTAAATGAACCTTCTATCATTATGATTTTAATAGTTATTATAATTTCATTATCAAATTATCATAACTTAATTAAGCAACAATAACAGCTTTTACATAATTTTAAGGCGGTCTTTGAACTTCAGATTGAGATAAAATAATGAGAAAAATTACAAAAATCGCAGTGCTAGCAAGTTGCTTAATTTCGGGTTGTGGTGGCAGTAGTAAAACAACAACACCTGTTAGTGAAAATAACACAAATGGTCCTAGCTTATGTGCTGCACAAACGATTCCAGATGGTGCAGCATGTGTTGGTGTCGATGGCCGCCAGAATTTAATTTTTGGCGATATCAACAAAGAGTACAAAGGGCTAATTATTACCTTACATGGCGCGCCGGGATATATGGCAAAAGTAGCCGGTATTTTTGATGCAAATATGCTTGAAGAAAAAGGGTACTTAGTAATTAGTCCAAATGGCAATGGCAGCGCATGGCAGTGGGATAGCAATACAGATGCTAACATCGGTGATGATAGCAATTACATCGCCAATTTAATTGATTACGCCCATGCCAATTATACAGTTGAAGGCGATAAAGCACGTATCTTCGGTTATTCTGCTGGTGGTTTTATGGCTTACACCTTAGCGTGTCACATTCCTGAAAAACTAAGCGGTGTGGTAGCACTAGCTGGGCAATTTAGAGGTGATTTTAACGCTTGCAGCACACAAACCCCTGTCGCTATTCATCACTTGCATAGTCCGAGCGATAAAGATGTACCAATGAGCGGCCGAGAGTACGGAAAAATTGCCAGTGTAGATGCGACACTTACACACTGGCTAAAAATAAATGGCTGCGAAGATCAGTTTTTACAAGCTGCTGATCCCGCTGTGACTGCAACGAGTGCTGGTACGTTAACCTTGTCTTGGCAAGGCTGTGTATCGCCAGTAGTGCTTTCAAAATTGGATGGGGTTGCTCATGAATCAGATTATTTATCAGATGCGCTTTTCGAAATCTACCAATCAAGTATGGCATTGGAGAACTAACATGCGTGCATTATTTGGGTTAATGTTTTCATGTGCATTGGTTGCATGTTCAGATTCAGCAAAAACACTCAATGACATTAGTAAAACAATTGATGATATAAACTGGCAACTTAAGCCTAAATACAACGGTGAAGTTCCTAACAATCAAAGTGCTAATTCGTACCGTGTTGCAATAACGGGCAATAGCCATGTTGCAGGGCTAGGCGCTGAGATTAATAAGGTGATTACTCAGTTAACACCCCAAAAGCAGGCTGTATCTGAGACTATTGGTAGTGGTTTTTTAGATGATAGCATTCGAAGTAGCATTGCAACTCAAGCGCTAGAAAACGGCAACTGGACGCACCTTATTTTGCAAGGGCAAAAATATTCGCAATCACGTACGACAACGTATTCAACGACGGCGGCAGAAAAATGGATAGCCAATGCAAAGGAGCTTAATGTGATGCCGATATTATTTCCTGAGCACCCGCAGCGTGGCGATACAACAGAAGCGCAATATGTTTATACTTTGCATTCAAATATTGTTGCGAAACAGGCGAGCTGCCTTGCGCCAGTCGGCCTTGTTTGGGATAGTGTTTTGCAGTTAATGCCTAACCTTAGGCTGCATGCCAGTGATGGCAATCACGCTGCGCCATTGGGTAAATATTTAACGGCGTTAGTGTTTGCTGAAGTGATCACCGGACAGCGAGTCGATTCGGTGATTTTAACGCCAGTAAATGGTGTGCGCGCTGACGAGCAACTCCTTATGGCGCAGGTCGTGTCGGAAGTAATTTATCAACTTCCTCCGTGTCCTTTTTCTGAATCCTCATAGAATTAGCGCATACGCTGATATCTCTAGCAGCAAAGCACAAGGTTCGCGCTAAGCAAACCCTTGTGCTTTTTTATATGCGTTAGTCCTACTTTTTAACGCGGTAGAACCCAGCATAAAGCGCGGGTACCACGCCTAAGGTTAAAACCGTGCCTACGCCTAAACCAAAGGCAATTACACAGGCCATACCGTAAAACAGCGGATCTTTACCAATAATAAGTGGCAGTAATCCCATCATGGTAGTGATGGTGGTCATCGCAATTGGGCGAAGTCGCGTTAAGCATGCATCAATAATGGCTTGATACTCGCTTTTACCTTCAGCTTGTTCAATTGCAATGCGATCGATTAATACAATGGCGTTATTGATAATAATACCCGCAAGGCTGTAAAGGCCAAGTGTTACCATAAAGCCAAAGGGCGCTTGCATTAATAATAAACCTATCACCGCACCAATAAATGAAAGCGGAATAGTAAGTGAAATCACCATGGCTTTTCTAAATGAATTAAACTGCGCGACCAATAAAATAATAATAAAGCCAAGTACCATCGGCATATTGGCGCTAAGCGCTTTTTGCCCTGCCTTTGACTCTTTAATTACACCGTCGTATTCAATGGTGTGATTAACTGGTAAGTCGTGTTTAAGCAGCTGAATTTGCTCATCGACAAGGGCTTTAAAATCTTCCGCAGAAAGCTTAGTGTTGCGCGCTTCAATGCTAATGGTGCGGAACATATCTTCATGATGAATAATCGAAAACTGATTAATCGGCTCAAAGTCAGCAACTTGAAAAAGCGGTACGGCACGGCCAGACTTTTCAGAATAAATATTTAACGTACGCAATCTATCTAGGCTATTTCGCTCGTTTTCACCGGCGCGCAGCACAATTGGAATAATTTCATCCTGATCGCGGAAGTTAGTAATTACACCGCCGCTAAAGTAGCTTTCTAGAGCTTGTGCGATTTCGCTTGAGGTAAGCCCAGCACGTTTTGCACGGTGCTGGTCTACTTTAACCGAGATTTTAGTAATCAAATTTTCCCAATCGGTACGCACGTTCAATGAGTTTGGCGCGGCATTTAAAACAGCCATAACTTCTTGTGCTTTTTGGTAAATGACTTCTTTATCTGGGCCTTTTACCTGCACTTTTAAAATAGACGAATCCGACGGCCCTAAGAACATTTTGCGCACACGTGCTGACACATTAGGAAAGCGTGCTTCAATTTGCGTATCAAGTTCTAATACCCGCGTTGCTATATCTGTTTCTGGCGTTACATTAAGTACAATAAAGCCTTTATTTTCAGCTGGATCTTCCGGGTTAAGCGAGAGTACAAAACGCGGGCCGCTAAAACCAACATAGCCTGAGAAGCTTTCAATATAGTCAAACTGCTCTTTGTTATTAAACCAAGTGAAAATCTCTTGCATTTGGCGATTAGTTTCGCGTGATGACGTCCCGCGAGGTAAATCAATGTTGACGAGTACTTGGGTACGATCTGAATTTGGAAAAAACTGTTTAGCAACAAATTTCATTGATGCGCCAGCACCAATAAATAGCACAAACATCGCCGCCATAAACAGGGCTTTGTGTTTTAACACCCAATGCAAAAACTGCTCATATTTCCCATAGTAGCTGGTTAGTTTGCCAAACTCATTGCTATCGCTGCTGGTTTTTTTTGGCACTTTAATAAAGTAGTAACTTAAAATTGGCGTTACTGTCAGCGCTAATACCCAACTGCTTAGCAAGGTAATTAAAATCACCAATGAAATTGAACGGGTGTATTCGCCCGCAACATGCTCTGCCAGCATCAGTGGTAAAAAGAATAAAATGGTAGTGGCTGACGAACTAAGTAGTGGAATTGCCAACTCTTTACAGCCTTGCACCATGGCATTGTAGCGATCGATGCCTTGTTCTAAACGGCGTTTAAAATCTTCGGCAATAACAATGCCGTTATCCACCAATAAACCAAGCGAAATGATAAGAGTCGCCAAGCTCATGCGCTCAAGCTTAATGCCGCTGTATTGCATAATGGCAAGGGTTACTAGCATAACGAGTGGAACAATAGCACCCACAATTAAGCCGGTGCGCAGCCCTAAGAAAAGAATTACCACCACAAGCACTATCGCCAGTGTTTGCAGTACATTAATTGATACGCCTTTCACGGTTTTTTCAACTTGGTCGGCCTGATAGGTAGCAATATCGAGTTGATAACCAATGGGTAATGTGTGTTCAATTTCCGCAATTTTGGCTTTAAAGCGCGGTGCAAATTCTAAGATGTTGTATTCAGGCAGCATCGCATTAGCGAAGAAAATGGCTGGTTTACCATTAAAATACGCCAGTTTATCAGGTGGGTCGATAAAGCCTTTTTTAATCGTGACAATGTCTTTAAGGGCGATAAAATCCTCGGTTCCGGGAATGGTAATATAGGTATTTTCAATGTCTGGAATACTATTAAAATTACCCGTTGGCTCAATAATAAAACTGCGGCTTCCAGTATCAACTCGACCACCTGATTGCACTATATTTTGCTTTTGCAGCTCGCTGATAAGCGCCAGTGGCGAAATGCCAAGCTGTGCCAATTTGGCGTTTGACGCTTCAAGGTAAATACGCTCGGATTTGGCGCCTAAAATCTCAATTTTTTTAGTGCCTTCAACACCGTAAAGGGTGTCACGAATATGCTGCGCAATATCGTACATTTCGGCCATATCAAAGCCATCGGCAGTAAGCGCAAGGGTGATCACTGATACATCACCAAACTCATCATTTACATACGATGGTAACGTGCCTTGTGGCAGTTTACCTTGCGCATTATTCACCTTGTTGCGTAAGTCTTGCCAGATATTGTCGAGGTTAAAGTATCGGTCATAAATTTTTACGTGAATAGTCGAAAGTCCAGTAGAAGATGACGACTTAATCTCTTTTACTTCCGGAATTTTGCGAATTTCTTCTTCTAATTTTCGCGTGATCAATTGCTCAACACGGTCAGGCGCCATGCCCGGAAATTGTGTGCTAACAATGGCTTCACGAATAGTTATAGTAGGATCTTCCTGTGCTGGCAGGGTGAAGTAGGCAAAAATGCCGTTTAGCATTAATAGCGCCACCACAAGTAATACGGGTTTTTTATAATTAAACGCCAAAGCGGTGATATTCATTTTCCCGCTCCTTAGTTAAAACGCTGCACGGCATTATCAAGCAGCGATACTTTTTGCCCATCGCGCAAAAACGCAATACCTGCTGTAGCAATGATTTCGTCATCTTTTAACCCGTTTGAGATAATCACTTGGTTATTAATAACGTTTTCGGTTTGCACAAAGCGCTTTTCCAATAGTTGCGTGTTAGGGTCAAACACAAAGACAAATGCCTTTTGCTTGATGTCGGCGCCAAGGGCACTTACTGGAATACGAATACTTGGGCCGGTATAACCAGTGCGGCCAACGCCTTGATAAACGAATTCCACTTCGGCGGTCATACCGGCGCGCAACACAGAGTTTTCTTCATCTAAAATTACTGTAACAGGGAACGCATTAGCAGATTCTGCGCGTGTGCCTTTTTCTGAAATATGCCCTTTCATAGAAAGTTGTGGCATTACAGGGTAGGTTACTTTTAAGGTCATATCACTGTTTAAGTCATGGATTATGCTCTCAGGCACCATTACACGTACTTCAAAGCCGTGTTGGCCTTCAATTTCAAATACGGATTGGCCAGCGGCAACTTGCTGCGAGGGTTCAATTAAACGCTTGGTGATAACACCATCGTAAGGTGCCAGTAACTCACTGTCTTGCACGTTTTTGCGCGCAATATTGAGCTGAGCATTGGTAACATCCACAGCACTTTTGGCAGATTCAAACGCTGATTTTGAATTATCAAAACCTGATTTTGATACTAAACCTTGTTCGCTCAGTGTTTTGTAACGCTCATATTCATTTTGCGCTTCTTGAAGCGTCGCTTCGGCTTGTTTTACCTGCGCTGACGCAGATTCAAAACTTAGCTGAAATGTGAGTTGGTTAAGCTTGGCAAGAGGTTGGCCTTTACTCACTGTATCACCTAATTTTACAAACACCTTTTCAACTTTACCGTTTACTTCAAAGCTTAAGTTGGCATTTTCAACGGGGGCAACAATGCCCGAAAGCGTGCGCACTTGTTCAAAGTTTGAGGTTTTTACCGCTGTCCATGCGATTGGGCGGATAGGAGGTTCAGAGTGTTCGATTTCTTTTGAACAGCCAACAAGCGTGATAATACACGCAACAACGTAAAGTAAACGCATAACGGTTCCTGTAAAAGGTGCTAATTTTATAAGCACAAATTGAGTAAATTAATTTGGTACTATGCAGTACCAAATATTTTGGTACCATGTAGTACCAAAGTCAACCATGTTTTTACAATTAATAGGTACAGTCTTGAGTTTAGAACAAATTTTAAATGCAAAACCGTTATCAGAGCGCGGTAAAAAAATCCTCGCGGTAGCACAAACGCTATTTTTAGAACATGGTTACGACAATACCTCGCTTGACATGATTATTAGCGAATCGGGCGGCTCAAGGCGCAATATTTACAGTGAGTTTGGTAATAAAGAAAAGCTACTGCTTGCTGTTATTCGTGAAAAAGCCGAAGTGCAAGTGGGCACTTTGCTTAATATCGATTACGACTTGCCGCCGCAACAAGCGCTTAGTCAGGTGTGTTATGGTTTCGCTCAAGGCTTTTTATCAGAGACTATGGTGAAATTGTTCCGCTTAGTGACCAATATTGTGCCCAAGCTGCCGGAAGTAGGTGAATTGATTTATCACTTTGGTCCGTTACGAGGCAGTATTCCGCTGGCGAAATATTTAACCCATTTGCACCAGCAAAATATGCTTGATGTAGACGACGCCGAATTTGCCGCAAAGTTATTAATCGAAATGGTTAAAGGACGTTTACATATCAAAACCGTATTACTGCCAAGTGAGGAAATTAGCGAAGACGAAGTGCGAGAGCACGTAGACAAAGCCGTCGCCCGCTTTTTAAAAGCGTATAAAGCGGAATAAATAGTTAAATATGTTAGATAACTGAACCGGCTCGATAGATCGCATAATTATTTAGTGAAACTGTTACTCATGTTTTTAGCCGCCATTTAGCTTTTTATTTACGCTCTGACATACTGGATGAAAGTGGATTGGCGCTAGATAATAGTTGCAGCTAGCGAGTTTTATCGCTAATTATAAAACACTAATCTAAAGTGCATTTGACACCAATTATTAAAAAGCAAATATATTTAAAGTTCAGATTTTAAGTGCAATTATGAAACAAAAAAAACGGATATTTTTATTACTAATACTGCAGCTGTTCTTATCGTGGTTATCACTAAGTAAAGATTTGACTTTTATCGATTATGAAAATTATCGATTTAACGAAAGAGCGACACTTGATAACGTTTTAGAATACGCAATTTTATTGCCATTAATGATGGTAGGGTGTTCATTAGTTAGTGGTGTTTTTGCTTTATGTTTTAATAAAAAAAATATATTCGACTTCGTTAGTAAATGCGCTTTTTTTGCAGTTTCAGCGGCCACTATTTCGGGGCTTTTATATCTTAGTTATAGGGTAATTATGTATGGCCCACAAAAAGAGGGCTTGATGATCATTTTATTTTTCCCAATAGTCGGCTCTATAGTATTTGCTGTGAGTATTGTTTTATCTTCAATATTCTTTTTTGTTAAAAAGAAACATACCTGAAATAACCTCAGATAATCTGTTTTGTCACACTAATACCTAACCGCTTTGCAAGGCGGGTTAAATTAGCGCGGTCGGTGTTAAGTTCTCGTGCGGCGGCTGACCAATTACCATTATGGTTAGACAAGGTATTTCGTATCATTTCACTTTGAAAACGCTCTGTGGCTTGTTTTAAACTTTCATCGGGTTTTAGCAAGAATTGTTGCGTTTGAATTGAGTTTGCCTTTTGCTTTTCGTTATTCGCCACCTCAATTGTCAGTTCTCTGACTAATTCACCGCAATCAATCGGGTTAATTATTACAATGGGAGATTGGGCATTTACCGATGCTTTAAGTGCTGCGCGACTGATCACATGTTCTAGTTCGCGCACATTGCCCGGCCAGTGATAGGCATTTAAATAGGGTAGAACGTCTTTGGCTATTTTAAGCTGTTGCAAGCCAAGTTTGCGGCGCGATTGCTCAACAAAATAGCCTGCCAATAGGGCGATATCACCATTACGAGCGCGCAGTGGTGGAATGTTAACGGGGTAAACGCTTAATCGGTGAAATAAATCGGCGCGAAAGTTGCCGTTAGTTACTTCGTCTGCCAAATCTCGGTTGGTTGCGGCGATAACCCGCACATCAACATAATGAATATCATCTTGGCCAACAGGTTGTATTTCATTGGATTGCAGTGCGCGTAGTAGTTTACTTTGCGCTGCGAGTGGCAGTTCGCCCACTTCATCTAAAAATAGAGTGCCGCCATCGGCTAACACAAATTTACCTGCGCGATTTTTATCGGCACCGGTAAAGGCGCCTTTCACATGGCCAAATAATTCGCTTTCAATCAAGTTTTCAGGCAGAGCGGCGCAGTTTACATACACCAAAGGTTTATCGGCGCGGCTTGATTGTAAGTGTAAGCGCCGTGCAATAAGTCTTTACCTACGCCTGTTTCACCTTGAATAAGCACGCTAAAAGGCGATGCAGCGACCAAATTAACCTCTTGTTTAAGCTTTACCATGGCTTGGCTGTCGCCAATTAATTCGTTGCCATCACGGGCGATGGCTTCTTGACTAAGCTCCGCCATTAGTAAATGCGAGCGTGAATTACGCTGTTCTAATTCATCGAGTGTGAGTGCAATTTTTAAGGTGGCTGCAGCGATGGCTGCTAAGGCATCAAGCTTGTCTTGGCCTAAATCGTCAAAGGCGTTCGGCTTTAATGAGTCAAAGGTCAAAATGCCAATTAAACGTTCGGCAAAATAAAGTGGTAAACCCATACAAGCGTGAATAGGTAAATCACCGGGGTGATCAGCAACTAGCCCATCATATGGGTCGGGTAAGGGGCTGGATGATGCAAAACGCACAGGCCCTTTTGCTTCACAAATTGCAGCAAAACGTGGGTGCTCGCTAATAACAAAACGCCTGCCGAGTGTGTCGGGTGTAAGCCCTTTAATCGCCAGTGGCTTTAATACCTCGCCACGCATAGCCAACAGTGCAATGGCCTCGCACTCAATTACCGTCGCAAGGGTTTGTAACAGTTGTTCAAATCTGTCTTGATTATCGAGACTGGTCACTTGCGCTTTTGCAAATTCCACTAAGGTAAAAGAGTTAATTGCCATACAAAACCACCCACAAACACATTTGTGTCATTATGACTTATTTTTGCAGTGTGTCAAATTGACTTGTTTGTTGGTGTTTAAAAGCACTTATTTTAATTAACTATCTGATTAATATTAATAAATTAATTTTGGCATTGTTGCTGCTATATCAAGCGGAATTTAAATGAAATTAAGGCTTAATTATGCAGCAAGTTGTTAATGAGACTGCTTTTATCAATCACGAGCGTGCGCTAACGCGACCAAATAAAAACGTGTTTGGTTTTACTAAGCAAGTGGGTAATTGGTTAATGTTAGTTCCTGTTAGTTTGTTTATTAGTTGTTTGCTAATCAGTTACCCATTTGCTGAGTATTTTTCAATGCCTCAGCAAATCGCCGCCCATATTGGCACTATGGTGTTTCCTGCATTATTTAAGATTGGTTATGTTGTACGCTGCATTGGGCAACATGGCTTAGGCCTTCGCGTGTAGGTGGTTAGATGTTAAATATTCAAGAACCGCACGCGCAAGATAACGAGGCTGTTGGCACATTCTCAGAACATGCCTTTTTTCAATTGGCATTTCGCTCAAGCTTTATTTTAGGGGCAATCGCATCAATCTTAGCCATGATAATGTGGCTTGGCTTTTTAAATGCGTGGTGGCAGTTAAATCCAACAGGCTTAACCCCAACTGTGTGGCATTTACACGAAATGTTATTTGGCTTTGGTGCCACCATTGCAACAGGGTTTGTATTAACCGCGGTGCAAACATGGACTGGCAGGCCAAGTATACAGGGGGCACCCTTGATTGCTTTGGTTGGCCTTTGGCTCATTATACGCGCGCTGTTTTTTGTTAATTCAACGGCAAGTGTCATTTTAGCTACCGTGCTGCAAAGTATTTGGTGGATATGCATTATCGCTGTGTATGCATACATAGTTTTGCTTGCCAAAAATCGTCGTAACTACTTATTTATCCCTTTATTTACGGTGATGGCGCTACTTGAAATGGTGCTACTGGTAAGTGAACTCACTATAGATACCGCACAGGCACTGCATATTGGCCGTACTATGGTGCTGATGTTTGGCATTTTAATGGGTATTGTGGGTGGGCGTGTTATTCCATTTTTCACCCGTAACGGTGCCAAGCTTAAAGAAGTGTCGCATCCGTCTTTGCTTGATACGCTGTTATTGGTTGTTTCCTTACTCGGCACTTTAGTATTTTTTAGCCATTTTTATATTTCCCTGCCGTTATCGCCTGCGTATTTAATGATTGCTGCAGGCTGCTTGCACCTTGCAAAGCTGGGTTTTTGGCAAAGTAATAAAACGCTCGGTATCTCTCTTTTATGGTCATTACATTTAGCGTACGGCGCACTTGGTCTTGGCCTTATTTTACTTGGTACGAGCTATTTTACGCCGCTTATTCCTTTTAGTTCTGGGCTTCATGTGATCACTGTAGGCGCCATGGGACTGATGATTTTATCTATGATGAGTCGCGTTTCGCTTGGCCATACAGGGCGAGTATTAATACCCAAAGTGATTATGGGTAAAGCTTTTTTACTGCTTTTTCTTGTAGCCGTTACACGCGCATTACTACCTGCAATCGGGCTTGCCCATTTGGCATGGCAAGTGAGTGCGGTTGGCTGGATTATCGCGTTTGCAATTTTTGTTTGGGTGTATTTCCCAATATTAATCGCCCCTCGCCAAGATAGTTTTCGTTAATTCCTAATTTTTTATTTCTTATTTCTAACAACACGTTGCAACACACGAGGTATTACATGTTACAACAACGTCATATTGATATTATTAAAAGTTTAGTGCCATTACTTTCTGAGACAGGGCCTGCGCTAACAGCTCACTTTTATGAAAGGTTGTTTTTTCATCAGCCTGAACTTAAACATATCTTTAATATGAGCAATCAAGCGTCGGGCAGGCAAAAGGCTGCTTTATTTGAAGCTATCGCGGCGTATGCGCAGCATATTGATAATGTGGGCGCACTAAAAAGTGCGGTTGAGCGCATTGCTCATAAACACACAAGCTTTAATATTCAACCCGAAATGTACCAAATAGTAGGTCATCACCTAACCGAAACCCTACGGGAATTAACGGGTGAACTATTTACAGCTGAAGTCGAAGAAGCATGGACTGCCGCATATGACTTTTTAGCGTCTGTGTTTATTCAACGCGAAGGAGAACTTTATGAAAACCGCGCAAAAAGCCAAGGTGGTTGGCGCGATAGCCGCCCATTTGTAGTAAGTGAAAAAATCAAAGAATCTGAATTGGTTACAAGCTTTGTGCTTACGCCACAAGACGGCAATGATGTGATTGGTTATGTGCCAGGGCAATATTTAGGTATTTCAGTCTCACCAAGTAATTACGACTTTACCGAAATTCGTCAATATTCATTATCAAACAAGCCTAATGGGCAAAGCTACCGTATTTCGGTAAAACGCGAAAAAGGCGAACCAGACGGCCTTGTTTCAAACTACTTACATGATGAAATTAACTGTGGCGATACCCTTAATGTGTTTGCCCCAGCTGGTGATTTCTTCTTTCAAGACAAGCAATCACCGGTCGTACTTATTTCAGCAGGGGTGGGTGTTACGCCAATGCAGTCAATGTTTGAGTATTTATCGGCAGTAAATTACAACGAAGATGTATTTTATCTGCATGCCTGCAGCACAAATAAACAGCACTCATTTAAACAGCGTACCAATGAGCTTGCTACGTTAAATAACTGGCAAACGTACACTTGGTATGAATCGCAGGAGCCGCAGACGGATAATTCAGCTAATAGCTTTAGCGGTTTAATGAACTTAGATAATGTGAACTTACCATTTAGCCTAGGTAATTTTTATCTGTGTGGGCCTGTTGCCTTTATGCGATTCGTGAAAAAGCAATTATTGGATATGGGGGTAGCGGCTGAGCGTATTCACTACGAAGTGTTTGGCCCGCATGCGGAGCTGTAAAGCTTAGCGAGGCAAACAATTCAGTCTAAATTAATTACCTTTAAAAGCGGATTGCCTTAAATAAAAGTGTGTTGTTACTTGATAAAAGTAGCCGCGCACTTTTTATGCAAGCTTATTGTGTAATTTTTCTCGGTATTGCTCGCCAATTGGAATTTCAATCTCACTCAGCTCTAAATACTGATGTGCATAAGCGCTGATTTGGTCTACATTCACAATAAACGAGCGGTGCACACGGGCAAAGTTTTCGGGCAATTGGCTTTCAAACGCGCTCATACTGCTTTTGATAATATGACTGCCATCACACAGGAAGATTTTTATATAATCTTTTAACCCTTCTATATACAAAACGTTTTCAAACACAATGCGAACTTGCTTACGGTTTTCACGCACAAACATTGCATTTGGCGTTTGTTGCGTAGGCATATTTGGTTCAGTGTGATGTGTGTTAGTTATGCGCTGCTTAAACTTTTCTATGGCTTTAAAAAAGCGTGAAAATACAATGGGTTTTAATAGGTAATCCACAGCATCTAGCTCAAACCCTTCAATGGCATAGTCGCGATACGCGGTAGTAAAAATCACATAGGGTCTATGCGCCAGATTTTGATAAAAATCAGTGCCTTTTAACACCGGCATTTCAATGTCTAAAAACAATAAATCCACGCTTTGGTTTTGCAAGAGTTGATGCGCTTCAATGGCGCTGCTGCAGCTGGCAACGAGTTCAAATTCAGCAAACTGCGATAAGTGCATTTCAATCAGTTCGCGGCCAAGCGCTTCATCATCGACAATGATGCAGCGATAGCGTTGTTGTTGAGTTTGCTTTGCCATACTTACTTTGTTTCCATGTTAAGTGTGAGGGTAGCCAAATAACAATCTTTTGTTTGATCAATGGTCAGTGAAAATGCGTTAGGGTAGAGCATTTCAAGTTGCTTGGTCATATTGGTTAAGCCCACACTGGGCGAATCGTTACTGGTTTCACTGTGCTCAGGTATTGAGTTCTTAACCTCAAAGGTGATTGCATCACGATTTGAGGTTAACACTATGTCGACAAACGCGATATTAAGCTCATTATTGGTGCTGTGTTTACAGGCGTTTTCTACCAAGTTTAATAACAGCAAAGGCGCGATGGTATGGGGATGATTTATCTTGCTAGAAAAGCTCACCTTGAGCGTGTCTGACTTACGAATGCACTCTAAATCAAGGTAGTTTTGAATAAGTGTAATTTCACTATTAAGCGATACATAGCGCTCGTTACAGCGATATACCACGTAATCTAAAATATCAGCCAGCTTTTCAATTACCAGCGGTGTTTGGTCGGATTTTTTCAGTGCCAATAAATACAAATTGTTAAGCGTATTAAAAATAAAATGCGGGTTTAGCTGGTTTTTTAAAGCGGCTAATTCGGCTAAGTTTTTCTGCTCTTTTAATTCCAAAATATAACTTTGCTTTTTGTAAAACTGCCTTGCCATTAATACCGCAGTTGGGAAAAACAGTTGCGGCATTTTCGAAAAAATAATGTATTTCAATGCCCAAAAGCTAAATAAACGATACTGAATACCTTGGTCCTGCGTAACATACAGCAAATTTTGATAGGTCTCTGGGTAACTCGGTTCAATATAAAAATAACGAACTACAATCACCCAGTAAGCACCAATTAAAAGTACACCTAATAACGCGACGATAAAAAGAGGCGTTTTGTCTTTATCAAGTAACTTAGGCACTAAAAACTTTAAGCTTACAAATGCAACTACAGCTTGCGCAAACACAATACTGCCAATGGTCTCTATTATTTCTTTAAATGATGCGTAGTTTTCCCAGTGCGGCCCCATATTCAGTAAAAACACCAATATCCAAAACGCTAATAGCCAAATACGTGTGCTGTTATTCGTTGTTATGGAGTTGCTTGCTTTATTTAACTTATTCAACATCTTAGTTTGGCAGCTCTGAATCTTATGGGGTATCGCTTTCACTATATCTCAATACTAAATCAAAGGGCTAGTGTGTAGACAAACGCATCGTTACTGTCGACGAAAACAGCTTTTCTATCGCTTTTTATCAAAACGCCTATATCACCAATTTAATCGCTGATCGTAAGTGGTTAGTCGAGTAAATAAATACGCACTAGAAAACCCATAACACTGAGTCTTACTTTTAATAGCAGGACATTATTATGCGTTTATTCATCACCCTTTTTATTTTAACCACACACATCGCGTTTGCTGATGACAGACAAGCCGCCCTTGAGGCATCACATGCAAAAGCTGCAGCCATGCAAAACCAAAAAGCCATTTTGGTTACTGGCGCAAGTTCAGGCATTGGCCGAACAATTACTGAAACGTTAGCAAGCCAAGGACACTTTGTATTTGCTGGCGCACGAAAGCAAAAAGACATAGATGTATTGAACCAATTTACAAATGTGCAAGCAATACGGCTAGATGTAACTATTCAGTCAGATATCGATGCAGCAGTAAACACAGTTAAAGCGTCGGGCAAGCAGCTTCATGGCCTTGTTAATAATGCAGGGGTTGCGGTGTTTGGCCCATTAATTGAAATCCCCGAGCGCGACATTCATTTTCAAGACAACGTAAATGTAATGGGGCCATATCGAATCACCAAGGCATTTGCGCCATTAATTATCGAAAACAAAGGGCGCATTGCCAATATCGGTTCTATTTCAGGGTTGATGTCGAGCACCATGTTTGGCCCTTACAGCATGACAAAACACGCCATCGAAGCGTTTAGTGAAGCGTTGTCATCAGAAATGCGTAAGTTTGGTGTGAAAGTCAGTGTTATAGCGCCTGGAAATTACAATTCCAATATTATGAAAAACCTGAAACGTCGCTTGGAAAAACAAGGGCATCATTTTGCCAATTCTCGCTATCAGGATGAATATAAACGTTTTGCCAAATTTACTAACCCTGATCGTAGCCGTTTTAAAGCGCCCGATGATGTTGCCAATGCGGTTGTGAAAGCCCTATTCGATGAAACGCCCCATTTGCGCTACCTAGTGGTGCCCAACGAGCAAGAGGCTATGTTGCCAATTAAAAACACGCTCAAAAAAGTAGCAGAGCTCAATGCCTCACATGCGTTTACGTTCGATAAAAAACAGATGTTGGAGTGGCTGTCGCACGAAATCGACAAAGCAAATCAGTAGCGTGTAAGGAGTGATAGGATGACCAGCCAAACACGTAAATTGAGTATTTCAGGTTTATTAAACACCTTATCGCAGGTTAAATCGAACGAGCAAACCGCCACACTTGCGGCATTTATTATGGCGTTTATTTTAATGGCAGCGTATTTTGTGCTGCGTCCAGTGCGAGACGCCCTTGCCAGCGATTGGAGCGACAGCGAGGTGAGTTTTTTATGGAATATGCAGTTTGTTATTAGCTTAGTGATTGTTTCGGTTTATGGCTTTGCGATTGATAAGCTTAAGTTTAAGTACATAGTGCCAACCGTTTATAGCTTATTTGCGGGCAGTTTTATCGCGTTTTATTTGTTAATGCCGCTGTTTTCCTCCGCTGTTTTGATTGAAAAGGCCTTTTATGTGTGGGTGAGCGCATTTAGCTTATTTCATATTTCGGTGTTTTGGAGTTTTATGTCCGACACCTTTAATCAAAAACAAAGTACACGTTTATTTCCCATAATCGCAGCTGGCGCGAGTGCTGGGGCGATTATTGGCCCGTCTATTCCGTCACTTTTTGGCAGTGTATTGGATGAAGGGCAGCTTATGTTAATCGCCGCATCGGCTTTAATGCTGGTGGTGCCTCTGACCTTATATATTTACCGTTTAAAGCATACGCAACTTCTCAATACGCAGCATAGCTTTGATGCATCAACATCATCATTGGCGCAAGGCTGGGCAAGCGGGTTTAAATCACTCGTTTCAAATCCAAAACTGTTAGGCATTGCCGCATTTATTTTGCTCTATGTATTTATCGGCTCATTTATTTACTTTGAACAAAAGCAATTACTGGCACCTTTTCCGCGGGCAGAGCGCACACAAATATTGGCAAGCATTGATTGGTTTGTGAATGTGCTGACCTTTGTTATGGCATTTTTTGTCTCTGGGCGTTTGGTTAAAAAAGCGGGGCTAGGCTTGTCTTTGGCGCTAGTGCCACTTTTGTTAATGGCTGGTTTATTGATTTTGGCATTTGCGCCAAGTGTGATGGTGATTTTGCTGATTCAAATTGTGCGCCGTGCAGGTAACTACTCACTTACCCGTCCTGCAAGAGAAATGCTGTTTACTCAAGTAACGGTAGATGAACGCTTTAAAGCAAAACCGGTAATTGATGTAGCCGTTTATCGCGGCGGCGATGCCCTAAGTGGCATGTTATTCGCGGGGTTAACAGATGGCTTAGGACTTGGACTATTTGCAGTTTCATTGGTGGGGGCGTGTATCGCATCACTTTGGGCATTTTTTGGTTTTTTGCTCGGAAGAGGGTATGCGAACCCACATTTATCAAAAACAGAGAATGCTGAATTATCACCATTAGCTACAAGCCGTTCAAATGCTTAAAGAGTGTGAACCAAAAAATTTTAAGGATAAAAGATGCACGTTAAATACCCTATGCTGATGATGGTTTGTGTGAGCTTTTCATGTATTGCTTATGAACCGCTCTCACTCACTCGATTACAAACATTGTTAACTGAGCCTAATCGCTCAGATGTTGATAAACAGCACGATGCAAATAGAAAGCCAGCCCAAATAATGCGTTTTGCAGGCGTTGCCAGCGGGCAGAGCATACTTGATATTTACGCTGGTGGCGGTTGGTACAGCGAACTTTTCGCCCGAGCTGTGGGCGAACAAGGTAAAGTCTATGCCCATAACGATACGCTTACTTGGCGCTTTGGCAAAAAAGAGATGTTGGCGCGCTCTAAGCGCCAAACGCTAAAAAATATGATGCGCTTTGACCAAGTCGCAATAAAAGAGATTCCGCTGCCTTCGTCAAGCATTGATATTGCGTTTATGGGCATTAACTATCACGACTTATTTTTCACTCATCGAAATCGCAATGGTGAACGGCAAATTATGCGCGATAAGATTGTGGATTATCGAGAGGCCTTTAGCCATATAAAAAACTTACTTAAACCAGAAGGCGTGCTGATCATTATTGATCATCATGCCAAGGCGGGTTCGGGTTATGAAGCGGCCAATAACTTACACAGAATTGACGCAAATATAGTGAAATATCAGCTGCAATCACTGGGATTTGTTTTAAAAGAAGAAGCCTTTTATTTGCAAAACCCAAGCGATGATTTGGAACAATCGGTATTCGCGAAAGGCATTCGAGGTAAAACCAGTCGTTTTATTTTAAAGTTTGGTAAAGAAGGGCAACATTAGCGTTGGCAACAGTGTTTATTTAATAGTGGTTATTAAAAGTGCATATACAAAAGTAATGCCGTACATCAGCATTACTTTTACTTTTTATAAGGTGAGTACTTATTCGATTAAAGTAACTAGCCGTTACTTTAATCGCAACTGAATAAACTCAGCGAGTTTATCAACTGCGTGCGACTCTTCGCTTTGTTTGATTAGGCTAATGCCTACTTCGCCAAGTTCAGGCAGTTGGCTGGTGGATTTGGCCCAGTTTAAGTCGTTTGGTACCGTGTGTTTGGCAAGTACCGTAATGCCTAGGTTTTCTTTAAGGGCAGCGCTAATGCCAGCAAGGTCGGCATTGGTATACACAATACGCCATTTTAATCCTGCTTTTTCCAGTGCTTCAATGGCGCGGCGGCGATAAATACAGCCTTCTTCAGCGGCAATCAGGTTAACCACTTCGGTATTAATGTTATTTACATCACCTACCCAAACTAACTCATCATCCATAAAAATAGGGTACTTAGACTGCTCAGGGCCTTCCAGTAGTGCCAATATTAAATCGTATTGTTCGCGGTTATCGCTATGGCGTAGCTTTTTGCTGAGCTCTGACTTTACCTCTAAGGCAACATCAGGGTAGAGGCTTACAAAATCGCCAATAATTGCAGGCAATACCGTTGCTGCAAATTCGCTTGGAATACCTAAACGCACTTTCCCTGCTAATACTTCAGAGCTAAAGGTTTGCAAAATAGTGTCGTTTACTTGAAGCAGTTGCTTTGCTAGCGGCAGTAAAATCTCCCCGTGCTGGTTAAGTACTTGGCGCTGGCCTTGCTTTTTAAACAGCTTATTACCTAATAACTCTTCTAAACGCTTAATCTGCAAACTTACTGCAGGTTGCGATAAACCAAGCAATTCACCGGCTTTGGCAAAACCGCCAACCTCAACCACTGTGATCAAGGTGCGCAAGCTATCGGTTGGGATATTTTTCATAAAGCACTCCACACATTACATTTTGAAATTTATTTTTGTTTAATGATTAGTATTATTTATCAATTTATAAAAAAATACAATTTGATTGTTGCAAGGTGGCCTAACATAATTTTGATTGTTAATTTTCACTGGAGATTGGGCATGACAATACAAGTGCCTCAGCTATTTGGTAGCCATCAAAATGCATACACGGGCGCAAACGAATTTGCGCAAATGAACGACCGCACCATTATTGATGTGACGGGCAGCGCTGCGTTACCGTATTTACAAACACTTATTTCCAGTGATGTACGCCATTTAACTGTGCCGGGAATGGGGCTTCGTTGCACAGCAAAAGTAAATGGCAATGAGATTGCGCTTGAGCTTTACTACTTTACTGAACTGGCGTTTCGTATTTTTGTTGATAACGATATTGCACCGGCTTTAGTTGCTGCGTTAAGTGAAGGGGAAGAGTCGCACGATATTGATGTGATCACCCGTAATGACTTACGCATATTAGCAATACGCGGAGATAATGCGTTTAAAACTCTGTTAAGTGAATTTTCATTAACCGCAGGTATTATTTTAACCGGTGAGCAACAGCGATACGCGCGCCAAGCGGGTAATGTGTTTTTAACGGCAACCCATTTAGAAAGCCACAAGGGCTACGAGCTAGTCGCAAAAAGCGACGAACTGGTTAAATGGCAAAGTCGATTTAATGCACTAGGCTTTAGCGAACAAACAGAATTACTAGTTTAAGCAAAGGCTTAACAAACTTAATGGCGGTTAGATTGACCGCTATTTTATATTTAGCGTTGTAATCAATTTAATAAATAAAAATTATTGAAATAAATTAATTACATAATGCGTAAAACTTATAACTTTTCTGGGTGCGAAAGCCATATTGTTTCGGTATAATCGCCGCCCATGTTATTCCCTCAACCGGACAATTGTCCTGTTGAAGCCACGCCGCACCTTGTGCGGGTAGATTTGAAAGTGTAGGAATATTATGACTTCAAAAACTGTATTACACGCCAAGCATCTTGAAGCGGGTGCAAAAATGGTTGATTTCCACGGCTGGGAAATGCCAATCAACTATGGTTCACAAATCGAAGAGCACCACGCTGTTCGTCAAGACGCAGGTATGTTCGACGTGTCACACATGACAATCGTTGACGTTAAAGGCGAAGATGCAAAACCTTTCTTACGTAAACTAGTAGCAAACGATGTAGAAAAACTACAAGTTGCTGGTAAAGCGTTATACACAGGTATGCTTAACGCCGAAGGCGGTGTAATTGACGACCTTATCATTTATTTCTTCACTGAGACTGAGTACCGCCTAGTGGTTAACTCAGCAACACGTGAAAAAGATTTAGCACACATTGGTGCAGTTGCAGCTGACTATAAAGTAGAAGTTACTGAGCGCCCAGAGTATGCAATGATTGCCGTACAAGGCCCGAATGCAAAAGCAAAAACGGCAACAATTCTTGACGAAAATCAACAAGCTGCCGTTGAAGGTATGAAACCATTCTTTGGTGTGCAAGCGGGTGATTTATTTATCGCAACAACTGGCTATACTGGTGAAGACGGTTATGAAATCGTAGTTCATAACGACGGTGCAGAAGCGTTATGGCAAGCACTTTTAGACGCAGGTGTACGCCCAGCAGGCCTTGGTGCACGTGACACGCTACGTTTGGAAGCAGGTATGAACCTATACGGCCAAGACATGGACGAAACGGTATCACCACTTGCAGCGAACATGGCTTGGACACTGGCTTGGGAACCTGAAGATCGTGACTTTATTGGTCGTGACGTGGTTGCTAAGCAGCGCGAAGAGAAAAGTACAGACAAACTAGTTGGTTTAGTGCTTGAAGAAAAAGGCGTACTACGCGCTGGTCTTAAAGTAATTGTTGACGGTGGCGAAGGTGTGATTACTTCTGGTACATTCTCACCTACACTAGGTCACAGTATTGCCCTTGCGCGTGTGCCACGCTCAACTGGCGACACTGCACAAGTTGAAATGCGTAAAAAGCACGTTGACGTAAAAGTTGTAAAACCTTGCTTTGTACGCAATGGTAAATCAGTAATCTAAATCGATATGGGGTGTCGTAATACCCCTTTTAACAACCGAAGGATTTATAAGAATGAGCAATATCCCTGCCGATTTAAAATATGCATCTTCACACGAATGGGTTCGCGCTGAAGGTAATGGTGTTTACTCTGTAGGTATCTCTGAGCACGCACAAGAGCTATTAGGTGATATGGTTTTCGTTGACCTACCAGACGTAGACGACGAAGTAGATGCAGGTGAAGACTGTGCAGTTGCAGAATCTGTAAAAGCAGCGTCTGATATTTACGCACCAATCTCAGGTACTATCGTTGAAATCAACGAAGAACTAGAAGATTCTCCAGAAACAGTTAACTCTGACCCATACGGCGACGGTTGGTTATTCAAAATCAAAGCGTCTGACGAGTCAGAACTTGATAACCTACTAGACGCAGAAGGTTACGAAAATTCGATCGACGAAGACTAATTCTTCGTACAAAGAATTACAGTGAAAAGCTCCAATTTTGGAGCTTTTCATGTTTTTACACTCAGTAAATATTTAAATCTTTTATTTAAAGATAAAAATTTTAAATATTTATTAAATTTTTGATTAGTAAAACCAATCATTCATACCGTTTATAAAGGTTTGTTTGAGCGGTTGTCTAACCTTACTGAGCACACAGTATTGTTAGCTAGTCGTGTATGTAAATGCCATAGGAAGTTAGACACATGTCAAACGTAAAATCGCTTGAACAACTTGAGCAAAAGCAAGATTTTATCCGCCGCCATATCGGTCCGGACGCAAACCAGATGTCAGCAATGCTAGCTGAGCTGGGCGTATCAAGTGTTGAAGAGCTTATGAACGAAACCGTGCCTGCAAGTATTCGTTTAGAGCAAGGTCTTAGCATTGGTGAAAGCCGCACTGAAGTTGAAACGCTTAGCTACTTAAAATCAGTAGCAAGCAAAAATAAGATTTTTAAATCTTATATTGGTCAGGGCTACCACCCAACGCACACACCTAACGTAATTTTACGTAACGTGTTAGAAAACCCAGGTTGGTACACAGCGTACACGCCATACCAGCCAGAAATCGCACAAGGTCGTTTAGAATCACTGCTTAACTTCCAAACGCTTTCAATGGATTTAACAGGTCTTGACCTTGCATCTGCGTCACTACTTGACGAAGCAACTGCTGCTGCAGAAGCAATGGCACTTGCAAAGCGCGTATCGAAAGCGAAAAAAGCAAACATCTTCTTTATTGCAGAAGACGTACACGCGCAAACAATCGACGTTGTAGCAACACGTGCAGAACAGTTTGGTTTTGAAGTAGTTGTTGGCCCTGCAGCAGATGCAGTAAACCACGAAATCTTTGGTGCGCTTTTCCAATACCCAAGCACAACGGGTGAAGTTGTTGACGTACAAGGCCTAATCGCTGACGTACAAGACAAAAAAGCAATTGCCTGTGTGGCAGCAGACATCATGTCACTAGTACTGCTTAAAGCACCAGGTAAACTAGGTGCTGACGTAGTATTAGGTTCTGCACAGCGTTTTGGTGTACCTATGGGTTACGGTGGTCCTCACGCGGCATTCTTCGCAACACGCGATAAGTACAAGCGTTCACTGCCTGGCCGTATTATTGGTGTTTCTAAAGACCGTTTAGGTAACGATGCACTACGTATGGCAATGCAAACTCGTGAGCAGCACATCCGCCGCGAAAAAGCGAACTCAAACATCTGTACTGCACAGGTGTTACTTGCAAACATGGCTGCGTTCTACGCGGTTTACCACGGTGCAGAAGGCTTACGCACAATCGCATCACGCATTAACCGTTTCGCAAGCATTTTAGCAACAGGCTTAAAAGCAAAAGGCGTTACGCTTAAGCACGATACTTGGTTTGACACCATCACAGTAACGAGCAACAAAGATGAAGTTGTTGCACGTGCAGAAGCAGCAGAGATTAACTTTGCTAAAAACCACGACGGTGAATTCTCAATTTCAGTTAACGAAACTACAACACGTGAAGACGTAGCTGAATTATTCGATATCATCCTTGGCGCAGGCCACGGCCTTGACGTTGCAGCACTTGATGCACAAGTAACAGCTGACAACATCACAGGTATTCCAGCTAGCCTAGTACGTGACGACGAATTCTTAACGCACCCTAATTTCAACAGCTACCACAGCGAAACTGAAATGCTGCGTTATATCAAGCGCCTAGAAAACAAAGACTTAGCGCTTAACCACTCAATGATCTCGCTTGGTTCATGTACTATGAAACTAAACGCGACAGCTGAGATGATCCCAATCACTTGGCCTGAGTTTGCAAACCTTCACCCATTCTGCCCGCTAGACCAAGCAGAAGGTTACCAAGTAATGATTAACGAGTTACACGACTGGTTAGTAAACATTACAGGTTACGATGCCGTATCACTTCAGCCTAACTCAGGTGCACAAGGTGAATACGCAGGCCTTATCGCGATTCGTAAATACCACGAATCACGTGGCGAAGGTCACCGTAATGTGTGCTTAATTCCAAGCTCTGCGCACGGTACTAACCCTGCATCTGCACAAATGGCAAGCATGAAAGTTGTGGTTGTTGAGTGTGATAAGCAAGGTAACGTTGACGTTGCTGACCTTAAAGCAAAAGCAGAAGAAGTTTCAGAAAACCTATCTTGTATCATGATCACGTACCCGTCTACCCACGGTGTATTTGAAGATACAATTAAAGAGATTTGTGACATCGTTCACCAGCACGGCGGCCAAGTTTACATGGACGGCGCGAACATGAACGCACAGGTTGGCGTAACTAGCCCTGGCTTTATCGGTTCTGACGTGTCGCACCTTAACCTACACAAAACATTCTGTATTCCACACGGTGGCGGTGGCCCAGGTGTTGGTCCAATCGGTGTTAAATCGCACCTTGCACCATTTATGCCTAACCACAGCGTTATTAACGTACCGGGTACAACTGAAGGCAACGGCGCAGTATCGGCAGCACCTTACGGCTCAGCAGCAATTCTACCTATTTCATGGGCATACATTGCAATGATGGGTTCGGAAGGCCTTAAGCAAGCAACTGAAACAGCAATTGTAAGTGCTAACTACCTAACTGAAAAGTTAAGCGAGCACTACCCAATCTTGTACCGCGGCCAAAACAACCGCGTTGCGCACGAGTGTATTGTTGACTTACGCCCAATCAAAGAGCAAACCGGTATTACCGAAATGGATATCGCTAAACGCTTACAAGATTATGGCTTCCATTCACCAACAATGTCGTTCCCGGTAGCGGGCACGTTAATGATTGAGCCAACTGAATCAGAAAGCAAAATGGAAATTGATCGCTTTATTGAAGCAATGGTATCGATTAAAGCAGAAGTTAACAAAATTGCTTCTGGCGAGTGGACAATCGAAAACAACCCGCTTGTATTTGCACCGCACACACAAGCCGACGTACTAGGTAACGAGTGGGATCGCGCATACGACCGTTTCTACGCTGCATTCCCAGTACCAGCAGTAGCAAAAGACAAGTTCTGGCCAACAGTAACACGTATTGATGACGTGTTCGGTGACCGTAACTTGATCTGTTCTTGCCCTGCGGTTGATACGTATCGCGATGAGTAAGTCTTTGACTTAGTTATAGAATGTAATAAAAAGCAGCCTAATGGCTGCTTTTTTTGTGGGTGGAATTGGGGTAGGATTGAAAAGATAAAAAAATATGGAAGCTATGATGGAACAAATTCCGCGCAAACCTCAAAAACATTTGATAAATATTCTTAAAACGACATCAAACCATCACCCAAACTTTACTTTATTTCTGGGAGCAGGTGCTAGTGTTACAAGTGGTGTATTACCTGCTGGCAAGCTGATTGAAAAGTGGAGAGAAGAATATATCGATATGCATGGGGTTGAAGATTTGGAGCAACGCCATTGGTATGGAGAAAATAGTGAGTACTCAGAGCTTTTTGAAACCCTTTATGATCAACCTAGTCAAAGAAGAGAGTTTATAGAAAGCTGCATTGAAGACGCTTCTCCATCTTGGGGCTATATTTATTTGGTAAATTTACTAAAAGAGCAATGTTTCAATACAGTATTTACAACAAACTTCGATGACCTTTTAAACGAAGCTTGTTACATGTTCTCTAAAGACCTACGTCCTATAGTTTCAGCACATGATTCAAGTATAAAAAGTGTCAGGTTAACATCTATAAGGCCTAAAATTGTAAAACTTCATGGAGATTTTTTGTTCGATGATATAAAGAATACAGTTCGTGAGTTAGAGTCCCTAGAGAATAATATGCGCTCGAAATTCAAACAGTATGCTTCTGAATTTGGAATGATTGTTGTTGGTTATGCGGGGAATGATAGATCTATTATGGATACTTTAAACACTCTTCTTCATAATGATTCTAATTTTCCACATGGTATTTACTGGTGTGTTCGGAAAGACTCTCCTTTATCTCCAGGAGTCATCAACCTCACTCGTTTTGACCGTTTTCATATAGTTGAGATTGAAGGTTTTGATGAGTTTTTTGCAGATATAAACCACTCATTGAATTTGAAATTACAAGACGAAGTAGCTAATCCATACGATGCCTTGGCTAAAAGGCTAGATAACTTTGTAAGCAACTTTAATGAAGACGGTGAACATAATCCAATTATTCAAGACGATATCAATCAGTTATCAGATCATATTCAACATATCCATTCAGCTTTGGATTTAATTAATAGGATTAAAGATACTTTATCCAGTGTAGAGGATGGCGCTTCAAGGGAGCAATTATTAGATGTAGTTAAACAACTTACTTCAGACACGCATATTGTAAAAAATGAATATGATGACTTATTAGCAATTTCAACACCTAAAGCATTGCTTGCAGCAGCAACATTTAGAGAAGACGCATTTGATGAGGCATTAACGTTTTCCTTAGAAGCTTTAAAATCAAAGATTAGAATTGACACAATTTGCATAGCTATAAAATCAATGTCGAAACTAAATAACTTTGGTGAGTTTGAATCCGTTTTGAGTAACTTTAAAAGTATCAATAAACTAACAACCAATGAACTATCAACCTTGATTAGTACATGTGTAGATTTGCTATCTCAAGGTCATTTTGACGAGTCAAGACGATTGATAAAAATGACTCTGGGTAAAAACTTTACTCATGAGCGTTCAGAGATTTTCCTAAACTTAAACCTCGCTTTAAGTTACAGAATGGAAGATAAAGAAATTGAAACTGCAACCAAAAATTTACTGGAAAGTTATCTAAAAACATCCCTTGAAAAGAATGACAACTGGCTGAGTTTTGGACTAGCAATTATCTTGGAAGAAGAAGATGTTATCCTCAAGTGTGCCCATAGCTTTGATAAAGTAGAATTTAGTAATATTTTAAACCGTGAAATGCCTATAATAAACTTGATTTCAGAAGATTTATATGCAAAGTTAATAGAGCTTGCTAAGGAAGCAGGCTTTTCAAGCTCTCATGAAGATGAGGCTGATGAGACAGACGAAGAGAACATATTACCTTTCGCAGATAGTTCAAATTAAAAGGATATAGATATGAAAGATAAAATTTATTATGTACCACCTAAAAAACCTCAAGCTAGTAAAGTTAAATAGTAGCTTAGTAACTTTCGTCACTACAAAACTGGGTCAAGCTTTCACTTTTCTTGACCCGTCTAGAGATTTACAAAAACACCCACTCTAATTTGATTTAGTTTGGGTGTTTTAAAACTAAACTCACTTTTTATTCCTCAATACGCTTCGCTTAACCGACTATCACTTGGTTTTACCTTTTGTCATATCAGCACTTTATTTCTTTTATAAATCAAGAAGCAAATAACAAAGACACCCACTCTAATTTGATTTAGTTTGGGTGTTTTTCTATGTTTAGGGTAGGTAACACTTCTTAAGGATGAGAAGTCATGGCGGTTCCAAGAAAACAGCAAATCAGTCTGGTTGATACTCCTTTCTATCATTGTATTTCGCGTTGCGTAAGGCGTGCCTTTTTGCAGGAAATTGAATAACAAAGACACCCACTCTAATTTGATTTAGTTTGGGTGTTTTCAAACTAAACTCACTTTATTCCTCAATACGCTTCGCTTAACCGACTATCACTAGAAAAAATAACAAAGACACCCACTCTAATTTGATTTAAGCAAATAACCAAGCAAATAACCATTGGGGTCAGGTCTTGCATTGTGCATCGCTAATAAAACGGTTCGGTTATTTTTTTAAAAGGTTAGCTATACTTTAGCTAACCTTTTTGTTTGTTGGGGCTTAAGGATGAGTCGACCACTTAGATTGGAGTTTGCAGGTGCGCTCTACCACGTTACTTCTCGTGGCAATGAGCGAAAGCCTATCTTTCGGAATGAATCAGATTTTTCCACTTTCATTGAAGTACTTAGCGATGTTTGTGACCGATACAATTGGGTAATTCATGCTTATTGCTTGATGACGAATCACTACCACTTATTGATTGAAACACCCGATGCTAATTTGTCTAAAGGTATGAGACAGCTAAATGGTGTTTATACACAACGTTTTAATCGAAACTATCAACGAGTAGAAATAACAAAGACACCCACTCTAATTTGATTTAGTTTGGGTGTTTTTCTATGTTTAGGGTAAGTACCACTTCTTAAGGATGAGAAGTCATGGCGGTTCCAAGAAAACAACAAATCAGTTTGGTTGATACTCCTTTCTATCATTGTATTTCGCGTTGCGTAAGGCGAGCTTTTTTATGTGGCGAAGATAAAGTCACAGGGCAGTCGTTTGAGCACCGAAGAGCTTGGGTTGAAGATAAGTTATTTGAGTTGACCAAGGTGTTTTGTATTGATGTTTGTGCTTATGCAGTAATGAGCAATCACACTCACATTGTATTGTGTGTCGATGAGAAAAAAGCAAAACGGTTAAAGCAGAAAGCCATCATTATTCGCTGGCATAAATTGTTTAAGGGTAATTTGCTTACACAAAAATACTTAACTGGTGAGCAGCTAAACCCATCTGAACAATTTACACTTGATGAAATGACTCAAGTTTTCCGCAATCGGCTAATGGATATTAGCTGGTTTATGCGAGTGCTTAATGAAGATATTGCGCGTAAAGCTAATTTTGAAGATAACTGTACTGGCCGCTTCTGGGAAGGGCGTTTTAAATCACAAGCATTACTAGATGAAGCCGCACTTGCTGCCTGTATGGCATACGTTGACCTAAACCCAATACGAGCAAAGATTGCAAACACACCAGAGGGTTCAGAATACACTAGCATTCAGCAAAGAATAAAAGCAGCGTTAACAGGCAAACAACCAAAACCACTTATGAAATTTATTGGCAATCCAAGAAAGCACATGCCAAAGGGATTGCCGTTTGAACTAAAAAGTTACTTAGAACTTGTTGAGCTAACGGGACGTATTCTTCGAGAGGACAAACGCGGTGTAATCCAAAGCGACACACCTCAGTTATTAACCCGTTTATCAATCACCCCTGAAAATTGGCTAAAACTCACTACTCAATTTACTAAAGCGTTTCATGGTGCAGTCGGCAAACCAGAACATTTAATTGATTACTGCGAGCACTTAGAAAAGAAACGACGACCGAATGTGGCGAATGCTAGCAAACTACTTGCTTAATTAATCGCGAAATTCAATCAACATCGTAAACAAAAATGCTCACCAAAAAGGTAAAGGTTTATGGGGAGGGATATTATCTCTCGATAAGATTTTTACATGAAATCCATATTTATTAATATTAACACGCTGCAAGCTTTCAATTTTTGATAATGAAATCGAAGCGTCATTTGCAGGAGTGTTTCTAGTTGCTCGGTCAACTGAGCAATAATTAAAGTGGGTGTCCTAGGTACTCCTTCCGATACAGCAATAACAGCCTCCGGTCAGCACCTGTTAGCATAGTTAACAGGTGCTGACTAGAAGATGTTCCTTTCGTTTTGTTAGTAGTAGTTACTGACAATGTTCTGGAATAGTTAGATGATAAAGTGAATCAAGTTCTTTAACTTCTTTTAATGTAGAGCAATCTAAAGAGTTATTGCCGCTGAGATACAATGCTCCTAGTCTATTTAATGGAATAAGAGGAGATGCATCAAGTATGTTATTTTGCGATAGGAAAAGCATTTTCATAGCCGTTAATCCTGATAGTGGAGTAATGTCTGAGACTCCGGTATTTGCGAGCCTTAATGCGAAAATATTGGTTAGGTCAGCTAGAGGAGATAAGTCTGTTATGCCCTGATTGTCATTTAGATTCAGGTGTTCTAATGATGTTAGGCTTGATAAGGGACTTATGTTTGTTACTTTATTTTTAGTTAAGTTGAGCTCAGTTATGTTAACAAATTGCTCTAAGCCTTTCAGTGAGCTTATATCGTTATCGTAACAAGTCAAATAAGTAATGTCGTTAATATCAACGATTGTCTTTCCTACAGTTATACAATGTAATAAGTTTACATCCTCAATTAAATTCAAATCGGCGGGGCTAGATAAACAGTTGTTATAACTTAAAATATTAGTTTCTTTAAGTTCAAGCTTTAAGCGCGCAATATCCTCACATAAAATATTATAAGAATCATGAAGTTCTAAAGTTTTTAATGCTGTTAATTTAAATAAGCTATCAATGTTTGTAACTTCAGTGAGCCCACGTAGTGATAAAGTTTTTAGGTTTGTGAGGTTATCTAAAGCGTCAATATTTTTAATTGGATTTTCAGATAAAGACAAAACTTCGAGTTCAGTCAATTCTGAAATAGGGCTAATGTCTTCAACATCGTTGGCTGATAAATCTAACCTTTTTAGCGTTACTAAATTTTTAATTCCGCTAATGTCAGCAATAGCGTTACCTGTCAGGTTTATCTCTTCTAAATAAGGGCTAACAACCGTGTTTAGCTCGTCAATTGATGTTAAACCACTTGCACTAGCATCAAGCTTTTCAATGGATTGAAGTTGACTAAAATTAAATAAAGTATCGAGCTGTGCTGAGGATACATTAAGCTCTTTTAAATTTGTTAGGTATGACAACGTGTCTATATTTTCTAACCTATTACTATTTAAGTCTAATCTTTCCAAAGATGATAAATTCTTCAAAGGTGATATATCAATTATTCCTCTACCATACGAATAATACAAGTTGCTTAGTTCTAGCTCTTTTAAACTCGTTACTTCGGCTAAAGGTGATAAATCGTCTAAGTTTTGGTTATTGCTAGCCCTTAAAACTTGGAGTTTTGATAAGTGAATTAAATGGCTAATATCAGATAGGCGGGCGTTACCACTTATGTCTAACTCTTTTATTTCAGTTAACTTGGACAAGAACGATATGTTGCTTAAATTAGAAGAAGCTACACTAAGGTAGGTCAATTGGGTTAAAGCTTCTAAACTATTTAACGACTCAATTCTTAGATTATTGATTTCAAGCGTTTCTAGCTGTTTTAGAGGTTCTAGCGTTTTGATATCAAGTACGCCTGAATTGGCTCTGTTTAGTGTTAAGTGCTTTAAATTTACAAGTTTGGAAATCGGATTAAAATCAGACAATGCGGTTTCAGACACATCTAGCTTAAGTAATTGAGTTTGGTTTATAAGTGCGCTTAAGTCAGAGAGTCTTAAATTATGTGAAACATTCAGGCTAGTTAGTTTAGTCCAGTCCACTAAGAAACTAAGAGAAGTTAAGTTTAGATCGGTAAGTGAAAGGCTTTCAATGTTGGCTAATCTATGAAATTCATCCAAGTTAGTTATTTCGAAATTATTTAAACTTAACGAAGTGAGTGAAGTCAGCTGCGCAATATCGTCTGCATCTATCTTGCTATAGGTATATGGAGCACTATTTAGAGACAGTGATTGTAACGAGCTAATTTTTTTTATGTCTTTACTAATATTATCAATTGTCGCATGTGTGAGCTGCAAATCCTTTATGTTATTTAATTCAGTTAACCAGCTGACATTACTTAGCTTGTTGCTTTGTATGTTTATTTTCTCCAATCGCGTAAATAGTTCAATGCCCTTTAAACTTTCGATTGATTCGCTTATACACTCTAAAGATTCTATGCCTAAGTCCGCGTTCTCGTATTGAGAGATACACATGTTTAAGCCTGCGTTATCAATAAGATGGTCTTCAATGTTTTGATACGCTTTTAGTGTAATTTCAACTATCTGTTTAGCCGTTGCTGAATCATTGTCAGTAACAGTTAACTCAAATGTAACTATTTCATCTTGTTGTAAATCGGGTGCAACAAAACGTAATTCTGATTCATTTGCAGCAAATTGAACAATGTCTGTGCCTGAAGTTTGCTGCCACAAATACTGCGTGATACTACCGTCATTATCACTTGCATCAGGTGTAACTGTAACCGTTTGTCGTTCGTATACTTCGACAGGAGAAAACGCTGAGATAGTTGGAGCATCGTTTACGACAGCAGGAGTTGAATCTTTTTTACTATCGGAGCCACCGCCACAACCTATGAGAAATGAAGAGAGAGCAAATGCAACTAGCTTGCGAGAGAGTGTTTTGTTCACAAAAAATCCTTTTAAATTTAATATGGTATATTTGATTTGATAAAAACATGAATAATACGTTAAAGGAGGTGGCGTACACAATATGTATGGGGCTACAGGTGAGTTTATAATCGAGATTAAAAGTTTAAAAGCAACCAGTGTGGTAATTGTTGGGGGCAGTTAGCCGAGCTGTTGCACAATGCAAGATTTGACCCCTTCGCTTTTTATTTAATTTATTGATTCCCATATAAACTTTGTACTGATCCAATCAGTGTTTTAGTAAGTTTGCTGTGTTAAATTACTTTTAAAAAATTGATGGAGTCAGGCTTTATGTTTATTGGAAAGCTATCTAAAAAAGTCGGAATAAGTATTAAGGCAATAAGATACTATGAAGAAATTGGTTTAATTAAGCCTGCGCAGAGAGAAGGTAAATATCGAGTCTATGACGAAAGCTATATTCCGGTGTTAGAGATGATAAAACTCGCTAAAAAGCTTGGTTTTACATTGGATGAACTAAAAGACATCGCTCAATCCAAAACTCAGCAAGGGTTAGTACCTATCACTCAATTAAGGCAAGCGCTAGATAAAAAGCGTACTAATGTTGTTGAGTAAATTGAAATACTTAATCAAACGCTGTCAGATATGGCGTTGCTGGAAGCACAAGTTATGAAATACAACCAATGCTTAGTGAGTGACTTACCAGTGCCTGACTTTACTAAATAAAAATATTTTACATATGCTGTTGACTCTCCCCTATACGGGAGAGTTTAGGATGAAGGCCTCAGTCAATTAACAGGTCACAAACATGAAAACAGCATTTATTACAGGCGCAACATCAGGCATAGGTTTGGCCTTTGCGAAAGAATTATCTACGCAGGGGTACTCTTTAATACTCCATGGTAGAAATGAAGAAAAGTTAGCTAGATTACAAGATGAAATTGCAGGTGTAGTTTCAAATGTATGCTTAGACTTGTCCCAAACCAATGCCCACAATGAACTAATAAAACGGCTATCGCAATATGAGAATACTATTGATATTGCTATAAATAATGCGGGTTTCGGCTTACATGGGGCGCACTGTGAATTACCGCCTAAGCAAGTACACGCTGTGATTTCTGTTAACATTTCGGCTCTCACCCATTTAAGCGAGTTCTTCGCAAAACGAATGGAAAAGCAAGGCCTCGGCTATATCCTGAATGTTGCCTCTACGGCAGCTTACCAACCCCAGCCATACATGGCTGCCTATGCAGCAAGTAAAGCCTACGTTGCTAGTTTTAGTGAGTCGTTAGCGATTGAAATGAAAAACAAGGGGGTGAGTATTACCTGCTTGTCACCAGGTAGAACTGATACGGGTTTCTTTAGTTTTAATGGTGATGACGTGTCGAGTAGAGGGGGAGGCACTTTCTCATCAAAATATCGTGTAAGCCCAGAAAAAGTAGCGAAACTTGGCTTAAAAGCATTATTTAAAGGTAAATACCGTGAGGTGCCGTTTTTAAACAATAAATTTTACGTATTTTTCAACCGCATATTGCCAAAAACCATGCTGCTTAAAATATACAGCCAAGCAATGACAAATATTTAGCTCGACGTTACGAAGGCCGCTTCTCAATTATAAAAAAGCCAGCGTTGAGCTTATTATCGAAGCTGGCTTATAAACTTAGAAATTGAGTTTTTTATAAAGTGCTATGACAAGAAGTCTTCCATCGCTTAAATAGATGTCAGTTTGTTAGTTTTATTTTTAAATCCGAGATAACAAAAAGAAATAATAGTGAAATCAACGGGGTTATAATCAATCTTTAACCCCATTAGAAATTAAAATCAACGACTCTGACCCCATTGAAAAAGACTTCCTACGTGCCTTGCCTTTTTGAGTTCCTCATAGCTTAGTAAAACCAAGTCGCTATACGAGAGTAATAATCAGGTAGTATGTGCTGCTGAACCGAATTAGTTAACGTTGAAGACCAAACACCGCTTTTGTTGCCGTTAGTTAAATAAACCACGACAAAAAACTCATCTAAGTTATTTTGATAAAGTAACCTTGCCCGTAAAGAAGCGCCGCCATCGTGACCCACATGTTGCCAGTTACCAGCGTTATCAATTACCCAACCAGAAGCAAAATAGCTCTCATCATCGTGAAGTTGATGGGGCTGCCAAAAAGCTAACAGTTTGTCCTGCGATACAAGCTTACCTTGTGCTAACGCAGTGATAAACAGGCTCAAATCTTCAGCTGAGGAATAAATACTACCCGCACTGCTTCCATATAGTGGAAAAAAGAACTCACTGGTTTTTAATGTTTTACCGCTATTAGGTCGATAGGCTGCTACCAAGCGCGCTTTAGGCACATTGTTTAAGTCTAGAAACGTATTTTTAAGCCCTAGCGGTGATCATATTTTGTCTTTGACACTTTGCTCATAACTTTGCTGGTACATTTTCTCAATCAGCATACGGACAAGTAAGTAGCCTGTTTGGTTGTATTGTGTTTGTGTATTAGGCTCAAACATCAAAGGTTTATTTTTGATTTCATCAATTACCTCTTGCAAGGTTGCAGGGCCAATAAACTTTCCGTCTTTTACATCATAAAACTCTGGTAACCCTGAGGCATGATTGAGTAACTGTGAAATTGTAATATGTTGCCATGCACTAGGTAAGCCATCTAGGTGCTGTGAAATTGGGTCTGATAGTTGCAATTTACCTTGTTCTGCTAATTGCATAGTTAGGGTGCTCGCAAACAGTTTAGCCACTGAGTAAATCGGAAAAATACTTGTGTCAGAAACCTTCTCTGTACTATTAACCGCCATTACTCCGTGATGGCTTTTATAAAGTTGCTTACCATTTTTTACAACAACTACTGAGGAAGCATTAATGCCGTATGATTCTGTGTTGCTCGCAATTTGTTGTGTAAGTACTGACTGTAAACTTTCATTGTTTTTACAACCACTAAGCAAAAGGCCTAAACCAATAAATATTGGTAACCAACAACGCCTCATAATTTTACTCCCTTAAGAATTTATAATAACTACAATCTAAATGTTGTTTAAACTCAAAATATCGACAATTTATAACATCGAAAATGACACAAAGCTTTTGGTTGCGTATTGCCTTTTATTGGCAAATAACAAGACGCAATTCCACGGTTTATCAAATGGTGTTGAAGAAAACTGCACCAAACAATGAAGTGGAGCCTCAAATCTAAACAAATGAAAAGCTAGATATTTTATTAATATCTCCTTATGACGCGCCTTTTTGCCAAAAAGGTTTAAATAGTTATTAAAAAGTTCGAGTTTAGGGATAACAACGACACCCATTTTATTTGATTTAGTTTGGGTGTTTACTATGTTTAGGGTAAGTACCACTTCTTAAGGATGAGAAGTCATGGCGGTTCCAAGAAAACAGCAAATCAGTCTGGTTGATACTCCTTTCTATCATAAAAAAGAATAACAAAGACACCCACTCTAATTCGATTTAGTTTGGGGGTTTTTCTATGTTTAGGGTAAGTAACACTTCTTAAGGATGAGAAATCATGGCGGTTCCAAGAAAACAATAAATCAGTCTGGTTGAAACGAGATTAATTCAAAATTTTTCTATTGATTTATGAGTGGAATTAACTTTTAAGCATTATGTTACATTTATTTCTTATGGTTTATTCATCATTAAGTTTATCGTATTGATATTTAGCATAAAAACTAGGCCTTAGCTTAAGGATGATTACATGAAACGGATAGCGATTTTAGGAAGTGTACTGGTAACATCGATTGCCTTGTTATCAGGGTGTCAACTAAACACTCCTTCGCAAGAACCAACTTATTCCATCGCTTTCTCATACAAAGTCAATGACGAACGTCACATTCATTTTGCCGATGCAGATGGTAACTACGCTAAGCAAGTGACCAATTTTATCAAAGTAGAAGGCTACCCTTCGGTTTCTCCAGATGGAACAAAAATGGCTTTTTATGGCAAATACGATAATAACAAAACTTGGTCTATCCATATCGTTAATCTTGATGGCTCAGACATTCGCCGAATTACAAATACGCCAAACGTTTGGGATAGCGCTCCATCTTGGTCTGCTGATAGTCAAAATATTACTTTTGCTCGAGAATACAAAAATGGACAAGGTGAGTGGCAAAATGAAATTTGGATTGCTGCTGCGGATGGTTCGAAAACACAACAAATAAAATTGCTTCGAGGTGTAGGGCCTAAATTCATATCTAATAATAGAATATTATTTTTTACTCAGGATACAACTAGCGCTATTTACATCGCTAACGTCGACGGCTCTAACTTGATCCAGTTAACCAATAATGACGCCGAAAATTGGTATCCAGATATTTCACCTAATGAACAAAAGATTGTGTTTATGTCTAATAGAGATGGTAATAGAGAAATTTATATCATGAACATAGATGGTACAAGCCAAACGCGACTGACCTATAACAATGTTGACGATTGGAACCCATCTTGGTCTTCAGATGGTAAAGAAATTATATTTACGTCTGAGGTGCCAAATCAATTTTCCGACATATACAAAATTAATCATGACGGAAGCGAATTGCAAAAGCTGATTACTGGTGCGTCACAAGCTTCATGGATTAAGACACCATAAAAAAATGGTATCGCACATTTTACAGCGGCTGACAAGTGGGTGACCCTTTTACTCATCAATGGGCCTAGCAATTTAGGCCTATTATGTTGATATTAGAAATTACATATCATTCATCGTTTCTACCATCGCCAATGCAACCGCTTTTGATGATTGGTAATTCGTACCAGTAATAATGCGACCATCGATTTGTATGTAAGATTGATTGCGCTCTCTATATGAAAACTTACCGCCACGTTGTTTTATGGTGTTTTCAATATCAAATGGAAATTGTTGATAATAAGCAGCATCTGTTTTTTCAAAAGCGGTTGGGTAACCACTCACTTTGCGCCCAGTAATGAGATATTCGCCATTACTTAGTTTTAGGTTAACAATGCCGGCTGTTCCGTGGCACACCGATGAAACAATGCCATTGTTTTGTTCATATACCGCCATTGCAATTGCTTGCAATGCTTTGTTTTCGGCAACCTGATACATAGCATTACCACCGCCTACATAATGCACCGCTAAATATTGGCTCGCATCTACTTGTTCTGGTGCTAACGTATTTGCTAATAAATACATAAAGTCTTGGTTATAAACAAACTTTTTGTGCTTTTCGTTTGATGTGTTGATATAAGCAAGAGGTAATTTACCACCTTGTGTACTGACAACATCAACCTGATAACCCGCATTAATAAACACTTCATAAGCTTCAACTAACTCAGAAAAACTAACGCCTGTTGGTAAACTAGACTCACCATGATGATCCGCGCTTGAAGTAATAAATAAAACACGTTTATTCATTGCGCCTAACGTATTCACGCAGGGATAATAGGCTTAGAGTAGGTTTGTAGTAGCATACCTAAATAGAGTCAGTGCTATCTCATAGACAACTCACAAGTATCAATAAGCATGTTACAAACAGCTAATAACAAAGATATTGCAATAATTTAAAAAGAGCGGGTTATCCGCTCTTTTTAAAGATTAGAACTTGTAAGTCACGCCGAATGAAAATGAATCGTGATCAATTTTAGCGCTACTTTCATCAACTTTGATTTCGAAATCAGGATGTAAGCTGTAATCTGCATAAACTGCCCAGTTTTCATTAAAGTTATACTGTGCACCTAAACCAAAACCCACGCCAGAATCTGAAAATGCAAACGAACCTCGAGACGGTATGCCCGTTGTTGCACCATTTTCGTCTAACCGGAATTCTACAAATTCGCCTTTAATTTCTGTGTCCAGATACGAAGCATAAGCAAATACGCTAAATGCATCGCTGATAGGGTAAGTGCCTTTGGCTTTTAGTGACCATTGGCTGTCGATGTCCACATACTCTTGTGTGAAATAGTAGGCATCTTTTGCTTCAAACAAATCATCGTTTGAAGAAACAACAACGCTAGCTTCAACAGAGAAGTACTGGTTTACTTGATAACCAGCAACTAGGTCAACAGTTTTAACACTGAAAGAACCGGCATCAGCCTCATTTGGGGAAAGTTTTTGGTTGTTATACGCTGCGCCTAAATAAATGCCATTCGCTAGCGCTGATGAGCTTAATCCTGCTAATGCTAGCGATGAAACAAGTAATACTACCTTTTTCATAATGATCCTTACTAATTAATAGGTTGAGTAATTTTCGGCATTATATTGCTCAATCATTGCGTTGTATCCTAAATGTTGTAACTAATTGTAATAGAAAATGCTTTTTATAATTTTGAATGAAGAACATCCCATTAAATGCAGGTTTGATGCGTGTTGATTTTGCAATAGTTACTTGGCTGTTGTAGTTTGTTGCTTTTGAAGTGATATGTGATCTGCATAGGAATGCAATGAGTAGTGCTATTAATATTTTATACGTTGAAGATGATGTCGCCAGTGCACAAATTTTAACCCTTTATCTTGAAAAGCAAGGTTACCGAGTTAGTCACTTTGATAATGCAGTCGATGCTCAGCGGGCGCTAGATAATTTGGCGTTTCAGTTAGCTATTTTCGACGTTATGATGCCAGGAGGAGATGGCTTCTCTTTATTAAAAAATGCGGCGAAAAAAGACATTCCCAGCATTATGGTGACGGCAAAGGTAACTGAAAGCGACCGCATTCACGGCTTTGACTTAGGCGCTGATGATTATGTGTGTAAACCCTACAGCCCAAGAGAAGTGGTATCGCGTGTTCAAGCGTTGCTTAAACGCAGTTATAAGCATGCAGGAGCGCACCAAGTATGGTTGTTCGGCCAGTTAGAAATTGATGTCGATGCCAAATTGGTAAAACTGGCTGGCGATCATTTAAAACTTACCGCTGTTGAGTTTGCCATTTTGGTTAGTTTAGTCACTCATGCAAAGCGTATTATCTCGCGCGAACAACTGATTGATCTCGTATGGCAAGGGCGTAGCGATATCACCGATAGAGCAGTCGATACCCATTTAGCCAACTTACGTAAAAAATTGGGTGATAGTAAAAAAGATCCAACCTATATTGCCACACACTATGGTCAAGGTTATCAGTTTGTCGCGGCTAAAACACAATGAAATTACGTACCAAATTTACGCTCTTAGTTGCTAGTTGCACTTTTGTATTATTGGGAATTTATTACTTGTTAAGTGTATACACAGCAAGTAATGCATTTGTCGAGTTTAACCAAAAAAGTGTTGTACAAATGACCACCGAGTTACTGGATGATGATGAAGTGGAAGCGCAGATTACTTCGTTGCCATCTAACTTGCCTGTTCAGCAACAACATACCGCGCTATCTCACATCTTTACTGAGCAGTTATTTATTTTGGTGCAAAATGCGCGCGTTATTTTGCCATCAGAAAGTGCGACCGATTTACAGATTACCTATATTGCTGTGGAGCGCGGTCATCAGTTTAAAATAACGCCGCTTAAGCAGTCTCCATTATTAATTCAATTCAGCCAAGAACAGTTACTACTGCATGACCAAACGGGTGAATATGCATTGTTTTGGTTACCCAAAAACACGCTGGAGCGAAAGCACCAACAGTCTTTGTTGATGTCGCGCTTGGCCGATGAATTTATGCTGAGTTTGCTTGGTTTATCTTTGCTTGCTGCGCTCTTATCTTGGTTGGGAGCATGGTACTTTTTAAAGCCGCTAAAATACCTTAAACACAGTTTTAAAGATATTGAAAATGGCAATTTAGACACCCGTATTGAAGTAACCAAACACGATGAGGTAGGTGAAATCCTAGCCAGTTTCAACCGCCTTGCTGCGTGGTTGCAAGGGTTGCATCAGCAATATCGACAAATGAATTCAGACCTTTCTCATGAACTACGTACACCGCTCAACGCCATTCGTTCACGGGTTGAAGCAATGGAAGACGGGATATTACCGATGGAGCCTGAGCAGCTAAGCGTACTTGGTAAAGAGGTTGAATCACTGAGTCAGTTAATTGATGACTTAAGCCTGTTATCGCTGACCGAATCAAATCAGCTGACCTTACAATTTGAAGAAGTTGATATTACACAGCTTATTACTGATTTAATGGCTAAGTATCAGCATCAGGCAAGTTCGCTTGGCATTGTGTTTACATCGGATTTAGCACCAAACACTAAGTTAGTCACCGATGCTAAAAGACTGAGGCAAATATTGGTAAACCTACTTGATAATGCGTTTAAATACGGCTCAGCTGGTCGGTTTATTAAAGTAAGTCTACACGCTTGTGACACGTATGTTGATGTTGCCGTAGAGGACCATGGTGAGGGCATGTCGCAAACTCAACTAGACAATATCTTTGAGCGCTTTTACAGAGTACAAACGTCGCGTAACGATACCAATAGCTTAGGCCTCGGGTTGCCTATTTGTAAGCAACTTGCGGAGCTCTTAAGTGCAACATTGACGGTAGTAAGTGAACCAAATAAAGGCGCAAAGTTTTCATTAAGGCTTTTTAAAAAATCTTGATAATTGCTTAACAATTGCTTTTTAAAGTACACCTAACAAAACAAAGAAGAACAAAGCAGGTGATTTATGAAAGCAATTTTAAGTACAGTAGTTGTGGGTATTATGAGTTTCTCAACTCATGCAAATCAAGAGAACACTAAACCGGTTACAATGCCAATGCAGTTCACACAATATGGCCATGTTATGGTGGATGCTCAGTTAAATAACGCCGACACAGTACCTATGGTTTTGGATACCGCAGCTACTTCAGGCGTTATATCAAATACCCTATTAAATGAGTTGGCATTGCCAGAAAGCGCACTTGAAAAAGAAGAAGTGACCAGTGCAACAAGCAAAATGACTCTCACGCAAGCGAATGTAAATAAAACCCGTGTTGGCCATACTGCGGTGATGGATTTACCTTACATCACACAAGATTTAACCGTGCTTAAAACCGCACAAGGTAAAGTGCCGGGTATTTTAGGGTATGGATTTTTAGAAAAACACTGCACCGTTTTAGACTTTGTTAAAAGTGAAGTGACTTTTTACGCACAAACCTGTTCAGAGCAAGTTACGCATGGTTTAAAATCGCAAGCGTTTTGGCTTGATGAAGAATTTATTAAGTTTAACGTTGAGTTTAATGGCCATAATGTTGATGCGGTGTTAGATACAGGTGCACCTATAAATATTATTAACTCTCACCTATTGGCAAAGCTTGACGTTGAGAAAAAAGACAAAGAAGATCTTAAGGGCCTTCATGGCAAGGCAATACAAAAACAAAAGTTAGGTGAGGTTAGTTTTAATATTGGAGAACATACCGTAACTAGCGCTAAAACAACGGTTTCTGACATGCCAGTATTTATAAAACTCGGCTATGAAAATAAGCCTGTAATACTAATAGGCCTTGCAGATTTCAAAGGCGGAAAATTGGTAATCGACTATCAAGCCAAGCATATTTATTTTTAAATCAATACACTAAAAAATCATCAACGGTTTACCCATTAGGAAATTACAAAAACACCCATTCTAATTTGGTTTAGTTTGGGTGTTTTCCTATGTTTTGGTTAGGGTTATGGGGTTAAAGAGCTAAAAATCACAGCAACCCACTTTATTCTAATTGAGTTATTGTCACTTTAAGCCAATGGGCAAGAGCAGACTTTCCCCATTGAGCAGGCCTTGTTTAAGGTCGTAGTTAAAGCCTTTGTTTAAAAGCTGAATATTCAGTTACGGCTGTGGGTATAGACATGTAGGGGTTGCTACCATGATCAGCACCTTCCGTAAATTGATGAGCCCAAACCAAGTTGTTAGGTGCATTTTCATCGAGCGCTGCTAACAGTCCTTTAAAAGAGCCTGTAATAATAGACGGTTCTTTTGCCCCTAAACTTAAATAAAAAAACTTTGGTGCACCCTCAAGTTTAAATAGGTTCTTTTTAAATTCTTTTACAACCACTGAATCGTCGTACCACGCTGCTGGGCTAAACACGAAATAGGCGTTAAATAGCGAGGGTTGAGTGATCATGGTGTACAACACAAAACTGCCGCCTGCGGAATAACCGCTGAGTGAACGGTCGTCTGATAATTTTGTAATGACTTTCTATGTAGGGCAGCAACTCGGTTGCAATAAAGGCTAAAAACCTATCTGCGCGGCCAAACAGCTCTTTTGCTGTTTGATTAGTTGGGCGCGCGTTAATATTGACGTCTTTTCTCGCAAATGGCGGAACTAAGTCGCGATTTCGTGTATCTGTCCAAAATTGATTTGGTATTGCCACAACGATAGCGTCATCATGCTTGGTAACTGTTTCAGCCCATCTGTCTAAATTAAAATTACCATCGGTTTTAATAATAAGGGATAACTTTTTTGCGCATTGTATTCATCGGGTAAGCGGATAAAAATTTTTCTACTCTCGCCCAAAACGTGAGAGTTAATCACTACATCTAAATAGGGAGATGTGTAGTGGTCAAGATAACGAATATAAGTATAAATAGATGCCAGACTAGCAATTGCGACAAGGGCGAATGAGATTTTTAAAGACTTCATGTTTTATTACTCCTTTTTTTATCAATAACTGTTTGTGTTTTGATATGCAAGGTGCTGTTATTTATTTGTTACAAAAAGAAAAAGTTGAACTATTCACAGTGCGGCATTATTAAATTGTTAAGAGATAAAACAAACGCATCTTTTCGAAAATACTGTTGCCAGCGTCCCGAAAAGGAGTGGCGTGCCAACGGAGGGAATGCGCGCAAATTACTTGCTAAATTAACTGAAAGCCCAATTTTTTACCCTAAAAAAGAATACCTTCCAAACCACTATAATGGTTTGTTGGGAAATGGTTGCCTTTTGAAAAAACTCGATAAAAAGTTTAAATTGATTTACATAAAACCGCTTCAAACTTTCAACTTTTAAAAATGAAATCGCTGCGCCGTTTTTATAAGCGTTGTAATCCACTTAGTTAACTGTCTAAACCGCTAGAGTAGTTGTTTTTATTGAGATATTCGTTGATATTGTTGTTATTTGGGGTTTTAGTCTGACGCCAATTTTGGTACAGTTTTAATGCGTTGTGCAATATGTTGGCGCAGCAAAAGTACCTTTAAACATGTAAAAGGAATTGCATGCAGGTCATAACCATTGATTGTTTGTGATTCCTCAGGAATAAGGATATTCAATGAAATCTACACATTCTTCTTTTAGATTTTTAGCCTGCAGTACTGCGCTA